>NZ_JOGX01000027.1 GCF_000719555.1 Streptomyces sp. NRRL F-5727 | reverse complement strand
AGTCCTCGTACTGGACGTACTCGGGCTTTCACCCGGTGCGGCGAGAGCGCGTGCATGGCGTCGCGGGGCAGGCGGGAGTTTGACGACAGGGCCTAGGGCCGCTCCGGCCGGTCCCGGCCGTACAGCCAGACGTCCCACACCCCGTCCAGGTCCCGCCCGGCCACCGACTCGGCGTAGCCGGTGAAGTCCTCGGTGGAGGCGTTGGCGTGCCGGTACTTCGCGGCCCAGCCGCGCAGCAGCTCGTCGAAGACCTCGTCGCCGACGGTCTCGCGCAGCTTGTGCAGGACCATCGCCCCGCGCTGGTAGACGGGCGGGTCGAAGAGGTTCTCCGCGGTGGGCGGATCGGCGGGCGGGAAGGCCCAGTTGGCCTCCTCGGCGAAGGCGGACACGAAGCTGTCCCGGGCCGGGACGGAGCCGTGCTCCTCCGCGTACAGCCACTCGGCGTAGGTGGCGAAGCCCTCGTTGAGCCAGATGTCCTGCCAGCTCTCGGGGGTGACGGAGTTCCCGAACCACTGGTGGGCCAGCTCGTGCACGAGCGTGGTGCGGTCGAAGGAGGAGGCCGGGAAGACGGGCCGGGTCTGGGTCTCCAGGGCGTAGCCGAGCAGGCCGTCGGTGATGATCACGGCCCCGGCGGCGCCGAAGGGGTACGGGCCGAAGCGGTCCTGCTGGCGGGCGAGGAGCGTGGGGAGTTCGGCGCGGAGCGCGGCGGTCGCGGCGGCCAGCGAGGGCTCGACGGCGGTGACGACGGGGACGTCGCCGAGGGCGGTGCCGGTGGTGGTCTCGTACCGGCCGATCATCACGGTGGCGAGGTAGGACGCCATCGGCTCCGGCTGGCGCCACACCGTGCGGGTGCGGCCGCCGGAGGCGGGCCCGGCGGAGACCCGGACGCCGTTGGAGAGCGCCGCCAGCCGGCTCGGGGCGGTCAGCGCGATCTCGTAGGACGCCTTGTCGGAGGGGTGGTGGTTGCCGGGGAACCAGGTCATGGAGCCGGCCGGTTCGCCGACCGCGACCGCCCCGTCCGAGGTGTTCAGCCAGCCCTCGGTCGAGCCGTCCGGGTCGGTGAGCGGCTCGGGCACCCCCGCGTAGTCGACGGTGACGGTGAACTCGGTGCCCCGCGGCAGCTCGTCGCGGGGGCGGAGGGTCAGCTCGTCGCCGGCCCGGTTGACGGCGGCGGGCTCGCCGTCGACGGTCGCGCCCGACACGGTGAGCCCGGCGAGGTCGAGGTTGAGGGCGGAGAGGTCCTGGGTGGCACGGGCGGTGATCCGCGCGGTGCCGTCGAGCCGGCCGCCGTCCGGGTCGAAGGCGAGGTCGAGGGCGTAGTGGGAGACGTCGTAGCCGCCGTTGCCGAGCCGGGGGAAGTACGGGTCCTGGAGACCGGACGCGCCGGGCGTGCCGCGCACCCCGCCGGCCGCCGGGGTGCAGCCGGCGGCGAGGAGGCCGAGCGCGGCGAGGGCCGCCGCCGTGACGGCGGCGGCCCTGGGGGACCGTCCGGTCCGGCTGTTCTGGGTCACGTGCGTCACATACGGATCCTAGACAAGCCGGACAGAACGTGACGGTGAGGGCGCCCGTCGGGGGGAGTCGGGCGCCCTCACCCGCAGGGGGCGAGCGGCGGGTGCTACTTCGCCAGCTCGGCGACGCCGGCCTGGGCGAACTTCTCGTCCAGGTCGCCGGAGGGGGCGCCCGCGACGCCGATGCCGGCGATCGGACCGCCGCCGGCGACGACCGGGGCGCCACCGCCGAGGAACAGGGTGCCCGGGATGTCCTTCAGGTTCGGCGCCTGCTCCAGGCGCTTGGCGAGCTCGGAGGTCGGGGCGTTCCAGGAGACGGCGGTGTACGCCTTGCGGATCGCCGACTCGTAGGACTGCGGGCCGGCGCCGTCGCCGCGCAGGGTGACGAGGGTGTTGCCGTTGCGGTCGACCACGGCCACGGAGACGCGCTGGTTCTCCTTCTCGGCGGCCTCCAGGACGGCCTCGGCGGCGTCGGTGGCGGCGTCGACGGTGAGGTGCGTGGTCTGGCGCAGGTGGTCGCCGCCCGCGTCGGCCTTGGCGACCGCGGCGGGAGCGGCGGCCGGGGCGGAGGCGTTCGCCGCGACGGCGCCGAAGGTGCCGGCGGTCAGGACGGCGGCGGCGGTGGCTCCGAGGACGAGCTTCTTCTTCATGGTGGCTCCCGAGGAGGTCGTGGCGGACCTGATCGGTCCGGCGGAGGAGGGCGTCTCCCCCGCTCCGAGATCCATCCTGGGTCCGGAACCGGCCCCGTACGGTCCACGGTCCGGCTGCCCTGCCGACGCGCACCGGACGATGCGGGGGTCAGCCGATCGGCTGATGCCGGGGTGGTCCGCGCGGGTCAGCATGGATACGTACACGCAGGTCAGCGCCGTGCTTGAGGAGGCGAGACGGATGGACCGGACCGGCCGGCGCGCGCGCCACACCGCGGCCACCCCGCCCGACCGGCACACCGCCGGGCCCCCGGCCTCCACCGCGCGCCTCCTCGACCCGCGCGGCGCGCAGGACCCCGACGCCGGCTGGCTGGCGCGCGTGATGCACGTGGCCTTCTTCCTGCTGCTCGGCGCGTCCCTGGCGCGGTTCCTGCTGCGGCACGCGTGGGAGGGCCGCAGCCCCTGGATCATCGCCCTGTGCGGCGCGCTGGCCGCCCTGTACCTGCTCGGGCCGGTCCTCGGCACCCGGGCCACCCCGCGCCGGATCGCCTGGCTGTGCACGGTCGTCGCCGTGTGGGTGGTGCTCGTCGTCCTCGCGCCCAGCTTCGCCTGGTGCGCGGTCCCGCTCTTCTACACCGGCCTGCGGACCCTGCCGCACAAGGCGGCGTTCGGCCTGGTCGCGCTGCTCACCGCCTTCGTCGTCTTCGCGCAGGTGCAGCTCTCGCACGGCGGCTGGGACCCCAATCTGATCGTCGCCCCGCCGGCCGTCGCCGCCATCGCCACCGGCGTCTTCGTCCACGCCGACCGGCAGGCGGCCCGGCAGCGGGCCCTCATCGACGACCTGATCCGCACCCGGCGCGAGCTCGCCGCGATCGAGCGGCGCGAGGGCACCCTCGCCGAGCGGCAGCGGCTCTCCATGGAGATCCACGACACCCTCGCGCAGGGCCTGTCGAGCCAGCAGATGCTGCTCCAGGCCGCCGACCGCACCTGGGACGCCGACCCGGCGACCGCCCGCCGGCACGTCCGCACGGCGGAGTCGATCGCCGAACGGAACCTCGCCGAGGCCCGCCGCTTCGTCCACGACCTGGCCCCCGCCGACCTCGCCGAGGGCGGCGGCCTCGAACAGGCGCTGCGCGGCCTCGCCTCGCGCGAGTCGGCCGCCTTCCGGGTCGACGGCACGCCGGTGCCGCTGCCGGACCGGGCCCAGTCGGCGCTCCTCCGGATCGCGCAGGGCGCGCTCGCCAACATCCGTGAGCACGCCGCCGCCACCTCGGCCGCGCTCACCCTCACCTACCTCGACGACCAGGTCGTCCTGGACGTCGCCGACGACGGCAGCGGCTTCGACCCGTCGGCCGCCCGCGACGGCGGCGGCGTCCGCGGCCACGGCCTGCCCGCGATGCGGGTCCGCGCCCAGCAGCTCGGCGGCACGCTTACGGTGGAGTCGACCCCCGGCGAGGGCACGGTGCTCTCCGCCGCCCTTCCCCTCGCACCCCCCGTGGAGGCCCGCCCGTGACCGTACGCATCCTCCTCTGCGACGACCACGTCGTGGTCCGCGCCGGACTGCTCGCCCTGCTGGGCTCCACCCCCGACATCGAGGTCGTCGGGGAGGCCGGCAGCGGCGAGGAGGCGGTCGCGATGGCCGCGAAGCTGAAGCCGGACGTGGTCCTGATGGACCTCCAGCTCGGCGCCGGCATCGACGGGGTGGAGGCGACCCGCCGGATCGCGCCGACCGGGGTCCACGTCCTCGTCCTCACCACGTACGACACGGACGCCGACATCACCCGCGCCATCGAGGCGGGCGCCACCGGCTACCTCCTGAAGGCCGAGCGGCCCGAGGAGCTGTTCGCCGCGATCCACTCCGCCGCCCAGGGGCGCACGGCCCTGTCGCCGCCGGTCGCGAGCCGGGTCATGGACCGGATGCGGGGCGCGGCGGGCCCCTCCCTCACCGACCGGGAGCGGGACATCCTCGGCCAGCTGGCGCACGGCCTCGGCAACAGGGAGATCGCCCGCGCGCTCTTCATCAGCGAGGCCACCGTCAAGACCCACCTCGGCCGGATCTACGCCAAGCTCGGCGTCGACACGCGGGCCGGCGCCGTCGCGGTCGCGAAGGAACAGCGCCTGCTCCCCTGAGCCCCCCGGGGCTGCTACCGTGCGCTGTCGTTCCAGTGCACAGCGTCATGTCCCCGTGGGAGCGCACGTGAAGATCGCCGTCGTCGGTGGCGGGCCCGCCGGCCTGTACCTCTCGATCCTGCTGAAGCGCCAGGACCCGTCCCACGAGATCGCCGTGTACGAGCGGAACGCGGCCGGCTCCACCTACGGCTGGGGCGTCACCTACTGGGCCGGGCTCCTCGACAAGCTGCGGGCCGGCGACCCGGAGTCCGCCGCCGCCGTCGCCGACGCCTCGGTGACCTGGACCGACGGCCTCGCGATCGTCCGCGACGAGCGGACCGTCCACCGCGGCGACGCCGGCTTCGGCATCGGCCGCCGCCGCATGCTCGGACTGCTCGCCGACCGGGCCGCCGCGCTCGGCGTCGAGGTCGCGTACGAGCACCCGATCGCCGGCCCGGACGCGCCGGAGCTGGCCGACGCGGACCTGGTCGTCGCCGCCGACGGCGTCCACAGCGTCCTGCGCGAGGCGCACGCCGACCACTACGGCACCGCCTTCGCCACCGGCCGCAACCCGTACATCTGGCTCGGCACCAGCAAGGTGTTCGACTCCTTCAGCTTCGCCTTCAAGGAGACCGAGCACGGCTGGATCTGGTGCTACGCCTACGGCTTCAGCGGCGAGCGCTCCACCTGCGTCGTCGAGTGCGCCCCCGGCACCTGGACCGGCCTCGGCCTGGACACCATGGCCGAGGGCGACTGCCTGGCGCTCCTGGAGAAGCTCTTCCACGACCTCCTCGACGGGCACGAGCTGATCGGCCGCGACCGGGGCGCCGAACCCGCCCAGTGGCTCCGCTTCCGCACCCTGACCACCCGCGCCTGGCACCACGGCCGGACCGTCCTCCTCGGCGACGCCGCCCACACCACCCACTACTCGATCGGCGCCGGCACCACCCTCGCCCTGGAGGACGCACTGGCCCTGGCCGACGCCCTCCGCAGCCACCCGGACGACCTCGACACCGCCCTCACCGCCTACGGCCGGCGGCGGCGCGCCGAACTCGTCTCCGCCCAGAGCGCGGCCCGCCTCAGCGCCCAGTGGTACGAGAACCTGCCCCGCTACATGGGCCTGGAGCCGGACCGGATGTTCGCCCTCCTCGGCCAGCGCCACTCCCCCCTCCTGCCGTACGTCCCCCCGCAGCTCTACTACCGGATCGACCGCGCCGCCGGCCGCCTGGAGGCCCTGCGCCGCCTCAAGCGCTGGCTGGGCCCGAGGCTGGCCCGGGCGACCCACCGCGTCTGACGCCGGGCCGGGAGCGTGACACCATCGGTGGGTGCTCGACATCGGCTACTCCCTCTCCCGGCGCTTCCCCGACCCCCCGCAGACCGACTACCGGCGGGCGGACGTGCACGCGCTGCGGCACGACCTCTTCTGCGGGGACGTCTACCTCGCGGACACCGAGGAGGACCGGGAGGTGTCCACAGCCTGGGGATGGGTGCCGGTCCTCGACTTCGCGTGGGCGCTCTGCGACATCGTCGAACAGCTCGACCGCGACCCCCAGGGCAGCCGCGCCTCCCGCCCCCAGTACGCCGAACTCGACTTCACCGAGTCCTCGGACCTGATGCTCTTCGAACGCCGCTTCGGCTGGGTCGACGTCGAGGCGGACTGGATGCCCGGCGACGAACGCCCGCTCACCTTCTCCCACACCGAACTCCGCCGCGAGGCCCGCGACTTCCTCCACGACCTGATCGCCGACCTCACCGACATGCACGAGGGCCTCGCCGACAACCCGGCCGTCTGGGACCTCCAGGCCCGCTTCCCCCGCGTGAAGTGACCCCCGGGCCTCACTCCTCCACCCGCACCCCCAGCCGCGCCGCGAGGACCGGCGCCAGGTCGAGCAGCTGCGCCGGCGAGATCACCGCGCCCGCCAGGGACTCCACCCCGCGCGCGATCTCCAGGCGGCGCACCCCGCGCAGATCCACATCCGTCAGCCTCGCCCCGGCGAAGTCCACCCCGACCAGCTCGCAGTCCACGAACGCGACCCGCTCCAGGACCGCCCCGCCGAAGTCCGGCTCCACCAGCACGCACCCCTCGAAGACGACGTCCCGCAGCGTCGCCGCCCGTAGGTTCGGGTAGTCCCACTTCCCGCCCCGCACGAGCACCCCCTGCCACGCCGAGCCGTGCAGCTGCGTCCCCCCGAACCGCGCCTCCACGACCTCCGCGTCCCGCAGCTGCGCCCCCGACAGATCGGCGCCCACGCCCCGTACGGACTCCAGACGCGAGTCCAGGAAACGCGCCCCCGTCAGCCGCGCCCCGTCCAGCGCGCACTCCCGCACCAGACAGTCCAGGAACCGTGCACCCTCCCCCGGGGAGCCCGCCAGATCGAGCCCGGCCAGCTCCAGGCCGTCATAGTCCCCGTCGGGCTCCAGCCCGCCCTCGTACGACTCCAGAGGCGGCAGTCGCAGCTCCACCCGGCGGGGCGCCTTGGTCTTTCGCTTCATGCGCCCATCGTGGCGCACGCCACCGACAGCCACCCGCCCTTGACCTCAAGCGAGGTCGAGGTACGAGCCTGGGTCGCGACCGCACGCACGCGACGACGTCAGGGGAACCGTCATGCACGCCATCCGCCTCCACGCCTTCGGCCCCGCCGAGAACCTCACCTACGAAGAGGTGCCCGACCCGGTGCCCGGTCCCGGGCAGGTCCGGATCGCCGTGGCCGCCGCCGGCGTCCACCTCCTCGACACCGCCCTCCGCCAGGGCATGACCGGCCCCTTCCCGGCCCCCGCCACCCTCCCCACCGTCCCCGGCCGCGAGGTCGCCGGCACCGTCGACGCCGTCGGCGACGGCACCGACCCCGCCTGGCTCGGCAAGCGCGTCGTCGCCCACCTCGGCATGAACCCCGGCGGCTACGCCGACCTCGCCGTCACCGACGCCGCCCGCCTCCACGAACTCCCCGACCACCTCGGCGAGGCCGAGGCCGTCGCCATGATCGGCACCGGCCGCACCACCTTCGGCATCCTCCAGTTCACCGACCTCGGCCCGGACTCGGTCGCGATCGTCCCCGCCGCCGCCGGCGGCATCGGCACCCTCCTCGTCCAGTACGCGAAGAACGCCGGCGCCACCGTCATCGGCCTCGCCGGCGGCCCCGCCAAGGTCGCCCGCGTCCACGAGAACGGCGCCGACCTCGCCGTCGACTACACCCGCCCCGACTGGCCCGACCGGGTCCGCGCCTTCCTCGGCGACCGCACCGCCACCGTCGTCTTCGACTCCGTCGGCGGCGCCACCGGCCGCGCCGCCGTCGACCTCCTCGGCAAGGGCGGACAGCACCTCGTCTTCGGCTGGTCCAGCACCGGACTCCACGACGGCGAAGCCCTCACCTTCACCGAGGAGGAACTGACCGCACGCGGCATCACCTCCGGCTCCGTCCTCGGCCCCGTCATGATCCAGAAGGCCGGCGGCGACGTCCGGAAGCTCGAACTCGCCGCCCTCGCCGCCGCCTCCGACGGCACCCTCCGCCCCGCCGTCCACCCCTTCCCCCTCGCCGAAGCGGCAGAAGCCCACCGCGCCCTGGAGACCCGGGGCACGATGGGCAAGGTGGTACTCGTTCCCTGAGGGAGGCTCAGACGCCGAGCACGTCCCAGGAGTGCGCCTTGAACTCCTTCCGGAAGTCCTCGTGGTCCTCCCACATCCGGGCGATGGAGCGCAGCGCGTCCCAGTTGTGCTCCAGCGCCTGGTCCACCACCTGACGCAGCTCCGGCGCCGTCTCCCGCTTCTCCACCAGACCGCCGACCTGCGAGGCCGCCTGCACCGTGTAGCGCAGCGCCCGCAGGGCGCGGGAGGTGTCGTCCATCCCGAAACCGTGGTCGCTGCCGTTCGCCGGGTCGAAGAGCGGCGTCAGCCGCGCCTCGACGAAGGCGGTGATCCGCTGGAAACGGGCCTCGACGCCCATGTCGTCGCCGTGATTGCCGTGGTCGTTGCACATAGGGACTTCCTACACCGTCACCGGGGCGCCCAGCGCCGCCAGGGCCCCGTCCGTCAGACGGTAGACCGACCACTCGTCCTGCGGGCGGGCGCCCAGCGACTCGTAGAAGTCGATCGACGGCCGGTTCCAGTTCAGCACCGACCACTCCAGCCGCTCGTAGCCGCGCTCCACGCAGATCCGCGCCAGCTCCGTCAGCAGCGCCTTGCCGTGACCGCCGCCGCGCGCCTCCGGACGGACGTACAGGTCCTCCAGGTAGATGCCGTGGACCCCCCGCCAGGTCGAGAAGTTCAGGAACCAGAGCGCGAAGCCGACCGGCTCCCCGTCCTCGGTCTCCGCGATGTGGGCGAAGGCGGCGGGCCGCTCGCCGAACAGCGCCTCGTGCAGCTGGTCGGGCGTGGCACGGACCTCGTCGAGGGCCTTCTCGTACTCCGCGAGGTCACGGATCAGGGCATGGATGACGGGCACGTCGGCCGGAGTGGCGGTACGGATCATGCCCTCAGCGTGCCAGCAGCGCCCGCGCGACGACCACCTGGGCCGCGCCGAGCTCGTCCTCGCCCTCCTCGACCTCCCACAGCCCGTTCTGCAGCACCCGCCCCAGCGTCCACGCCAGCGCCCGCTCACGGTCGAGCCCCAACCGCTCGGTGAGCAGGTCGAAGCGCCATCGGATCACGGCCGGGTCGGGGTTCCAGAGGTTGGTCAGCGCCGGCAGCAGCTCGAAGCCCGGATCGCCGGAGAGCGGCTTCGGGTCGATGACCAGCCACGGCTCGCGCTCCGCACCCAGCACGTTGTCGTAGTGCAGGTCCCAGTGGAGCAGCCGGTCCCCCGCCTCGCCCGCCACCTCCCGCACGGCGGCCGCGCAGTCCGCGAGCAGCGCCGCGTCCTGCGCACCGAGCCGCGCCACCGCCCCCGGCGTCCGCGCGAGCATCCGGGCCGCGATCGCGTCGAGCCGCCGCAGACCGGGCGGCGCCGGCCGGACCGACAGCCTCGCCAGCAGCCCGGCCAGCACCCGTACCGCCTCCCGCTCGTCCCCCAGACGCGACAAGTGCCGTGCGGGGTCGGCCCGTTCGAGCAGCATCGTGCCCGTCTCCGGATCGTGCTCCAGAAGCTGTACCACCCCGTCCCCGGCCCACGCGCGCAACGCCGCCGGCTCCCCCTCGGTCTCCTCGTCGAGGAGCTGGAGCTTCAGCGCCGCCGGCGTACCGTCCGCCCGCACCACCGGCAGCACCAGCGACGCCACGCCATGCATCGAGCGCCCGTCGAGCCGCAGCCCCCACCGCCCGAGGAACTCCTCCGCCCGCCCGGGCAACGCGGCGACGAAGGCCCGCCCCGCCTCGCCGTTGTACTTCGACTGACTGTGCGCGAGTTCCTCGGGTACGTCGATCACCCACCCGACCCTACGACCCCAGCGCCCCGTCCAGCAGCCTCCCGAACGCCCCCGCCTCGTACAGCCCGTCCCCGCCGTCCAGCACCTCCCCGTCCACCTCCACCGCCGGCGTGCCGCCCACCCCCGACTCCTCGAACGCCCGCTCCGCGTCCGCCACCCACGCCCCGCGGGTCCCGCCCCGCACCGCCCGGTCGAAGGCGTCGCCCCGCAGCCCCTCCACCCGGTCGGCGATCCGCAGCAGATCGTCGGCGGTGAAGGCGTCCTCCGGCTCCCCCGCCGGCTGCGCGGCGAACAGCGCCGCCCGGAACGCGGCGAACCTCCCCGGACCCGCGTCCGCCGCCGCCCGCAGCGCGGTCGCGGCCCGCGCCGACGCCGTCCCGCCGGTCCGCGCGTCCAGGAAGGAGGCGATCACGTACGCGACCCCCAGCTCGCCCCTCGCCGCCCGCCCGGCCGGCACCGCGCCCCCGGCCGCCTCGAACCTCGCGCAGTACGGGCAGCGCGGATCCGCGTACACCGTCACCGTGTGCGGCGCGCCCGCGTCACCGACGACGATCTTCGTACCCTCCACCGCCGACGGCAGCGCACCCGACACCCGCACCGTCCCCGCCGGCGCCGGCGCCGCCTCCCCGGCCGCCGCCGCCGAACCGCCCCCGCCCACCGAACACCCCACCCCCGCAAGGCCGATGAGACCCGCGGCGACCACGGCCCCGAGGGCGCGCCGAGTCCTGCGCACAGACATGGAGGGATCCTTCCGGAGCGACGGAATCCGCACCCCCGAACCTAGGCGCGCCCGCACCCGCCCTCCGCCGCCGAAGGACCCGTTTCCAGAGGACCAACGCCCCCGGTACCCTCCCGCCACGCACCGGGAAGAGGGACAACATGAACACCAGCACGGTCAACGGCGGCATCTCGTTCTGGTTCGCGCAGCAGGGCCTGCCGGACCCCCGCGAACCGCTCCCCGGCGACCGGACCGCCGACGTCTGCATCGTCGGCGGCGGCTACACCGGCCTGTGGACCGCCTACTACCTCAAGAAGGCGGTGCCCTTCCTCGACATCGTCGTCCTGGAGGCCCGCTTCTGCGGCTACGGCGCCTCCGGCCGCAACGGCGGCTGGCTCTACAACGGCATCGCCGGCCGCGACCGCTACGCCAAGCTGCACGGCCACGACGCCGCCGTCCGCCTCCAGCAGGCCATGAACGCCACCGTCACCGAGGTCCTCGACGTCCTCGACGCCGAGAAGGTCGACGCCGACCAGCACCGCGGCGGCGTCCTGGAGGTCGCCCTCTCCCCCGCCCAGCTCGCCCGCCTCAAGGAGTTCCACGCCGTCGAGCACGCCTTCGGCGAGACCGACCGCGAGATCTACGGCGCCCGCGAGACCGCCGACCGCATCCGCGTCGCCGGCGCCGTCGGCTCCTCCTGGACCCCGCACGGCGCCCGCCTCCACCCCGTCAAGCTCGTCGCCGGGCTCCGCGCCGCCGTCGAAGCCCTCGGCGTGACCATCCACGAGTCGACCCCGGTCACCGAGATCAAGCCCAAGCACGCCGTCACCCCCTACGGCACCGTCCGCGCCCCGTACGTCCTCCGCTGCACCGAGGGCTTCACCGCCTCCCTCGCCGGCCAGCGCCGCACCTGGCTCCCCATGAACTCCTCCATGATCGCCACCGAGCCGCTGACCGACGCCCAGTGGGCGTCCATCGGCTGGAACGGCCTGGAGACCCTCGGCGACATGGCCCACGCCTACATGTACGCCCAGCGCACCGCCGACGGCCGCATCGCGCTCGGCGGCCGCGGCGTCCCCTACCGCTACGGCTCGAAGACCGACAACGACGGCCGCACCCAGCCGCAGACGATCGAAGCCCTCCGCGAGATCCTCATCCGCTTCTTCCCGCAGCTCGCCGGCGTCCGCGTCGACCACGCCTGGTCCGGCGTCCTCGGTGTCCCCCGCGACTGGTGCGCCACCGCCACCCTCGACCGCACCACCGGCATCGGCTGGGCCGGCGGCTACGTCGGCTCCGGCGTCGCCACCACCAACCTCGCCGCCCGCACCCTCCGCGACCTCATCCAGCAGGACTCCGGCCAGGGCGGCGCCACCGACCTCACCACCCTGCCCTGGGTGAACCACAAGGTCCGCAAGTGGGAACCGGAACCCCTCCGCTGGCTCGGCGTCCAGACCATGTACGCCGCCTTCCGCGGCGCCGACCACCGCGAGACCACCACCCACACGGCCACCACGGACCGCGTGGCGACCTGGGCCAACCGCATCGCCGGCCGCTGACGCCCCCGCGACGCCCCCGGACACGCCGAAGGCCCCGAACCCCCCACGGGGTCCGGGGCCTTCGTCACCCACGCGTCAGAACAGCGCGTTCAGCGAGGACGCGGAAGGGCTCTCGCCGAGCGAGATCCTCACCCGGGCCGCGTACGGAGCCGTACCGCTGCCCGTGCCCTTGTACAGGTACACGTTCCCGGCACCGTCCCGCGCGACCAGGTCGGCCCGCCCGTCGTCCGTCAGGTCACCCGGGGACGACACCAGCGAGTACCCGTGCCAGCCCGAACCGACCCGCACCCGCGTGCCGTACGGCACGTCGGCGCGGCCCGTCGCCGGGTACAGCCACAGCACACCGGCCGTGTCACGGGCGATCAGATCGGCCCGCCCGTCGCCGTTGAGGTCACCGGCCCCGGTGAACTGGTTGTAGATCCCCCAGCCACCGCCGACCCGCACCCGGGTCGCGAACGGCGCCGTCGTGCTCGTCGTGCCCTTGTACAGCCACAGCACACCCGACGCGTCCCGGGCGATCATGTCCGGCCGCCCGTCACCGCTGACGTCCCCGACACCGACGAGCTGGTTGTAGATCCCCCAGCCACTGCCGACCCGCACCCGCGCGGAGAGCGGCTCGTACGAGCTGCCGGTGGTCCGGTACGACCACAGCACACCGGACGTGTCCCGCGCGACGACACCGCCACCGGCGGCCTCGCTCGTGATCGGAGCGAGCTTCGTGACGGCGTTGTAGATCCCCCAGCCCCGCCCCACGGTCTCCGTCCACTCCCGGAACGGCTGGGTGGCGCTGCCGGTGCCGTGGTGCCAGTGCAGCAGTCCGCTCTTGTCCCGCGAGATCATCGCGTAGTGCGTGGGCACCGGGCGGGAGCTCTGGACCGAGAACGCGCTCTGCGCCATCGGGTTGTCGCCGGCGTCGAAGACGCGGTACTCCGCGACCGTGTCGATCGCCCACGCGGCCGCGTAGGGAGACGCCTTCACCGTGTACGACACGGTGACGTCGACCGGGCCGTCCGTGCCCGGGTCGATCTCGCACTGGACGCCACCGGGCGAGAGGTAGCCGCTGACGACGTCGCACTCGGTGGTCGCGGAGCTCTGGCGGACGCCGGTGATGCCGACCTGGACCTCACCCTCCTCCCAGTGCCGCATGCCCTCGCCCGGCACCAGGTTGATGTCGAGCGTGCCCTTGTCCACCGCGTGCACGGTCGCCGTGTGCGTGACCGTCGAACCGGCCGGCACGGCCGGCGTGGTGAGCGCGATCGTGTTCTGGGCGACGTGCTCCGCCGTCTTCGCGGTGACCGTACGGGCGGCGTGCTGGCCGTCCTCCACCAGCAGGTCGACCGTCTGCGCCTCCTTCACGGCCTTCGCGAGGTCCCCGCCGCGGGGGACGTAGACGAAGCCGTAGTGGAGTGTGGTGTTGTTGGCGGTGCCCTCCGCGGCCGCGACCTCGATGCCTCCGTAGGAGTCCTCGTCCGATACGGGGCACGTGTAGACCCCGACCACGCCCGCCCGCGCCTGGCAGTCGCCGGCGTTGAGCGACATCCCGGCGGGGAAGCCGCCCTTCGCCCACGTCGCGTCGGTCAGCGGCGCCTTGCTGAAGGCGTACACCAGGGTGCCTTCGAACGAGTCGCCGTACGAGACGCCGTTCGGCCCCACGTCGGCGGGCCACGTCCCGGGCTGGATCACCCGGTCCTCGATGTCGAACCCGGGGTCCCAGCCGTCGGCGGCAGCCGTGGACGCCCCCGAGACCAACCCGGCCACCAGCAGCGCGGCCGTCCCCCCGAGTGCAATGGTTCTACGCAAGCGATCAGTCCTTCGTCGCAAAACCGCACCCCCCCTGGGTGCGCGCCGCACGGTACCGCGAAGGCCCCGCCCCCCTCGCAGGGGGGCGGGGCCTTCGTCGTGCAGAGCCGCCTGTCGGAATCGAACCGACGACCTCAAGATTACAAGTCAAGCGCTCTAGCCAACTGAGCTAAGGCGGCAGCGAGTGCAGTCTAACCAACCCCGCCCGGCCCACGGTCGGAAATCTCACGCCCTTCGAACTACTGACAGATCCGACGCCGCCAGGTAGCGTCGAGCGGAGTTCACCCAGGTGGACTAGACCTCAACTCTTCCTTTACTCGGATCGTCCGGCACGTTCCTGCCGGTGAAGGGGCGTATCACCATGGCTTCTGTCACTTTCGACAAGGCGACCCGGATCTACCCGGGCGCCAAGACCCCCTCCGTCGACCAGCTCGACATCGAGATCGGCGACGGGGAGTTCCTCGTCCTCGTCGGGCCCTCGGGCTGCGGCAAGTCGACCTCGCTGCGGATGCTGGCGGGTCTGGAGGACGTCAACGCGGGCGCCATCCGCATCGGTGACCGGGACGTCACCCACCTGCCGCCGAAGGACCGGGACATCGCCATGGTGTTCCAGAACTACGCGCTCTACCCGCACATGACCGTCGCCGACAACATGGGCTTCGCGCTCAAGATCGCCGGCGTCAACAAGAGCGAGATCCGCGCGAAGGTCGAAGAGGCCGCGAAGATCCTCGACCTCACCCAGTACCTGGACCGCAAGCCGAAGGCGCTCTCCGGCGGTCAGCGCCAGCGTGTCGCCATGGGCCGCGCCATCGTGCGCGAGCCGCAGGTCTTCCTCATGGACGAGCCGCTGTCGAACCTCGACGCCAAGCTCCGCGTCTCGACCCGTACGCAGATCGCCGGCCTGCAGCGCCGTCTCGGCATCACGACGGTCTACGTCACCCACGACCAGACCGAGGCGCTCACCATGGGCGACCGCGTCGCCGTGCTGAAGGACGGTCTGCTCCAGCAGGTCGACACCCCGCGCAACATGTACGACAAGCCCGCGAACCTCTTCGTCGCCGGCTTCATCGGCTCGCCCGCCATGAACCTGATCGAGGTCCCGATCACCGAGGGCGGCGTGAAGTTCGGCAACAGCGTCGTCCCGGTCTCCCGTGACGCACTCGCCACCGCCGCCGCCAACGGCGACACCACCGTCGTCGTCGGCGTCCGCCCGGAGCACTTCGACGTGTCGGGCCCGACCGGCAAGGACGGCGTGGCCGTGACCGTCAACGTGGTCGAGGAGCTGGGCTCCGACGGCTTCGTCTACGGCTCCACCCGCGTCGGCGGCGAGGACAAGGACATCGTCATCCGCGTCGGCGGCCGTGAGATCCCGTCCAAGGGCTCCACGCTGCACGTCGTCCCGCGCGCCGGCGAGCTGCACGTCTTCTCCAAGTCGACGGAGCAGCGCATCAGCGAGTGACCTTCCGGCCCCGGCCGGAAAAGACCCGTGGCGAACGGCCCCGTATCCCTTGCGGATGCGGGGTCGTTCGTTTAAACGGGCTTACCCCGGAAAACCCCGGCATTCGGGGCCCGCCCCTCCGGCCCGCGTCAACACGGGATTCGAAAAGCCGCGTCGAACCATCCCCCGCGAGAGTGACTAAATGTCGCCATATCACTACCGCCCGCTACGCTCGCCTGCGTGACGCACACTGCCCGCCGAATCGGCCGCTCCCTCGCCCTCGTCCTGCCCGTCGTCCTGGTCCTGTCGGGAACGCTCGCGGTGTCCGCCGTGCCGTGGGCCGGTCAGGACGCCGAAGGCCAGATGCTGACCGCCTCCGCCTCGGACGTCTCCACCCGCGCGAAGTCCCGTGCCCCGCAGGACGTGCTGCGGGACCGGCTGCTCGCCGAGCTCCAGGAGAAGGACCCCGGCGTCGCCCTCACCCACCTCCAGCGCGAGGTGGAGAACCGCCCCTCGCTCGCCGAGCACTGCGTGTCGATCGCCCGCGCCCTCGGCCGCGCCGCGGTGGAGCACTACGGCCCCGCCCGCGCCCAGGCGTTCTCCCGGCCGGTCTGCGACACCTCGTACGCGACCGGCGTGATGCGCGCGACGGGCTGAGCGCCGTCACCGCGTCCGCGCCCGCGGGGCACCTATCGTTCCCCGTATGCACACCACTCCGACGCAGGCCGTGGTCCTGGCGGGCGGCCAGGGCTCGCGGCTGCGCCCCTACACCGACGACCGCCCCAAGCCGATGGTCGAGATCCCGGGCACCGGGACCCCGATCATCGGCCATCAGCTTTCCTGGCTGGCCGCCGAGGGCGTGACCGACGCCGTCGTCTCCTGCGGGCACCTCGCCGAAGTCCTCCAGGAGTGGCTGGAGGAGGCCGATCTGCCGCTCAAGGTGACCACGGTCGTCGAGACCGAGCCGCTGGGCCGGGGCGGCGGCCTCAAGTACGCCGCCGCGCACCTGCCCGAGCCGGACCGGCCCTGGTACGCCACCAACGGCGACATCTGGACGCGTTTCTCGCTGCGCGAGATGGCCGCGTTCCACGACGAGCGGGACGCCACCGCCACCCTGGCGCTGGCCCGCCCGCGGATCCCGTGGGGCGCCGTCGAGACCGACACCTTCGGGCACATCACCGACTTCGTCGAGGCGCCGCCGTCGCCGTTCCTCATCAACGCCGGCGTGTACGTCTTCTCCCCCGCGTTCACCGCGCTCCTGCCCGATCTGGGCGACCACGAGCGGACCACCTTCCCGCGTCTCGCGCGCGAGCGGCGCCTGGCCGGCTTCCCGCTGCCCCAGGGGGCGTACTGGAGGGCCATCGACACCGCGAAGGACCTGACGGAGGCCGCGAAGGAGCTCGCCGCGCAGGGCCTCTGAGCCGTACGGGAGAGGCGCCCACGGGAGAGCGCGTACGAGAGAGGCGGCACCGCCCCCCTGGGACGGTGCCGCCTCTCTCGTGCGCCGTGCGGGCCCGGGCGCTCAGCCCAGCAGGCCGCCGATCGGGTTCTGCGGGGCCTCGCCGCCGCCGGTGGTGGCCTCCTCGGTGGGCGCCTCCTGAGTGGGGGTGCCGGTGGAGGAGCCGCCGGAGGACGAGGTGCTGCCGGAGGTGCCGCTGGGGCTGTCGCTGGTGGTCGGCGGCGGGGCGGGCTCCGACTGGGTGGGCGTACGACTGCTGCCGCCGCCGGCGCCGTCGGTGGCGGTCGGCCTCTGCTCCTGGGTCGGGGTGGAGCCGGTCCCGGTGCCGGCGCCGGTCTCGGTCGGCCGGGTCGCCTCCTGGGTCTCCTCGCGCTCCTCGCGGGCCTCCTCCGTGGTCTCGGCCGCCGACGGCTCGGGGCGGGCGTCGCGCGGGGTCTCCGACGGGGTGCGGCGGCGCTCCGGCTCGGTCGGCAGCGGCTGGCCGGGGAGGTGGTTGATCGGGTCGTCGTTCGGGCCCGGGACGGTGACCATCTCGGTGGAGCGGACGGCGCCGCCGAGGACCGAGCCGATGAGCAGGGTGAGGCCGACGACCACGGAGGCGAAGAGCACCGAGCGGCGCATCACCCGGCGGCGCAGCTCCCACAGTTCGGCGCGGGGGCCGAGGGTGCGCCAGGCTTCGCCGGCGAGGCGGCCGTCGATCGAGTAGACGGGGGCGCCGGCGATGATCAGCGGGGACCAGGCGGCGAGGTAGATGATGTCGGGCGCGTCGTAGACGGGGACGGTGCGCCAGCTGACGGTGAGGATGAGCGCGGCGGAGAGGAGGGCGCCGACGACGGCGGCGACGCGCTGCCAGAGGCCGAGGACGGTGAGGACGCCGACGACGACCTGGAGGAAGGCGACGGTGAGTCCGGCGCCGACGGGGTGCTGGAGGGCGAAGTCGCGCAGGGGTTCGGCGAGCGGCCAGGGGTGGAGCTGGGTGAGCCACTTGACCATGGAGCCGCGCTCGCCGCCGTCGAAGTAGACGGGGTCGCAGAGCTTGCCCATGCCGGCGTAGATGGAGATGAAGCCGAGGAAGACGCGGAGCGGGAGGAGCACCACGCCGAGGTTCATGCGGCGGCCGGGGTAGTAGGCGTGCCGGACGGGGTCGGAGGTGGGGCGCTGGCCGGCGGGGCGGGCCTCTTCGTGCGGCGCCGCGTCCGGCCGCAGGTCGTACACGTCGTCGTAGGCGCCCTCGGCCCGGCGCATCGGCGGCAGGATCGGTGCGGCGGCCCCGGCGGGCACGACGGGGGTGGGCATCGTGTCGTCGATGCGGGGGATGGTCTGGGTGGTCGGCTCCAGCGTGGAGACGGCGCCGCCCGTGCCGGCCGAGGACTCCCGTACGGCCTGGAGGAGTCCGGTCGCGCCCGGCGTGGCCTTGCCGGTCCAGACGACGGGGCGCCGACGCGGCGCTCCCGCTCCACCGGCCCCGGAGAGGGCGGCCACGCGCGGGTTCGCGCCGAACTTCGGCTGCTGGGCCGGCGCGAGCCGCACACGGAAGCTGGCGTGGTTCACGATCACCTGGGCGGGATCGGAATCCACCTTGACCATGCTCAGCGCGGGCTGATCGTCGAACCCCGGCCGGGGCGTTCTGGTGTCCACACTCATCTAACCGAGTGACGCGGGGTTTGGACACTGCCTTGACGGGCTCGGATGTCCGAGGTCCGTCAAGATCACGGCCGGGGCGGGTCCCCCGTACGGTTCAGCCCGTACGGGGGAGGCCGGTCACATGCGGCGGCGGGCGGCCTCGTAGAGGACGACGCCGGCGGCGACACCGGCGTTGAGGGACTCGGCGCCGCCGGGCATCGGGATGCGGACGAGGAAGTCGCAGGTCTCGCCGACGAGTCGGGAGAGGCCCTTGCCCTCGGAGCCGACCACGATGACGACGGGCCCTTCGAGGGCCTCCAGCTCGTGGACCTCGGTGTCGCCGTCGGCGGAGAGGCCGACGACGGTGAGGCCGGCCTTCTGGTACTCCTGCAGGCAGCGGGTGAGGTTGGTGGCGCGGGCGACCGGGGTGCGGGCGGCGGTGCCGGCCGAGGTCTTCCAGGCGCCGGCGGTCATGCCGGCGGCGCGGCGCTCGGGGACGACGACGCCGTGGCCGCCGAAGGCGGAGACGGAGCGGACGACGGCGCCGAGGTTGCGCGGGTCGGTGACGCCGTCGAGGGCGACGATCAGCGGGTCCTCGTGCTCGTCGTAGGCGTGCGCGGCGAGGTCCTCGGGGTGCGCGTACTCGTACGGCGGGACCTGGAGGACGAGGCCCTGGTGGTTGAGGCCGTTGGTCATCCGGTCGAGCTCGGGGCGCGGCGCCTCCATGATGTTGATGTTGCCGCGGCCGGTGGCGAGGTTGAGCGCCTCGCGCACGCGCTCGTCGTTGTCGATGAACTGCTGGACGTAGAGGGTGGTGGCGGGGACGCCGTCACGCAGTGCCTCGAAGACGGGGTTGCGGCCGACGACCATCTCGGCCTGGCCCTTGCCGCCGCGGCGGGCGACGGGCTTGCGCTTGGCGGCGTTCCGGGCCATCGCGTTGGAGACGCGGTATGCCTTGTGTCCCTTGCGGTTCTCGGCCTTGGGCGTCGGGCCCTTGCCCTCGAGGGCGCGGCGTCGCTTGCCACCGCTGCCGACCGTCGCGCCCTTCTTGTTGGACGTGCGACGTCCCCTGCGCTGGCTGTTCCCGGCCATGACTGCTACCTGTTCCTCTGGCGTACGTGCGGAAGTCTTTTAAGTGAAGTGTGCCGCCCGGGGCTCCGGGCGGCACGTCTTCGGGGTGTTCTATCGGTTGGCGAGGGTCCACCGGGGGCCGTCGGGGCTGTCCTCGATGGCCAGGCCGGACTGGGTGAGCTGGTCGCGGATGGCGTCGGCCGTGCCCCAGTCCTTGCGCTCGCGGGCGGCCTCGCGCTGCTGGAGGACGAGGCGGACGAGGGTGTCGACGACGCCGTGGAGTTCTTCGCCGCCGCCGGACTCGTCGGCCCACTGGGGGTCGAGGGGGTCCAGGCCGAGGACGCCGAGCATGGCGCGGACCTCGGCGAGGCGGGCGATGGCCTCGTCCTTGTCGTCGGCGCCGAGCGCGCTGTTGCCCTGGCGGACGGTGGTGTGGATGATCGCCAGCGCGTGCGGAACGCCGAGGTCGTCGTCCATGGCCTCGGCGAAGGCCGGCGGCACCTCGGCGGCGGGCGGGACGGTCCGGCCGGCCTTCTCGGTGGCGCGCTGGACGAAGCCCTCGATGCGGCCGAAGGCGGCCTCGGCCTCGCGCAGGGACTCCTCGCTGTACTCGATCATCGAGCGGTAGTGCGGGGTGCCCAGGTAGTAGCGGAGGACGATGGGGCGCCAGTTCTTGACCATCTCGCTCACGAGGACCGAGTTGCCGAGCGACTTCGACATCTTCTCGCCGCTCATGGTGACCCAGGCGTTGTGGACCCAGTAGCGGGCGAACTCGTCGCCGAACGCCTTGGCCTGGGCGATCTCGTTCTCGTGGTGCGGGAAGATCAGGTCGAGGCCGCCGCCGTGGATGTCGAAGGCGGAGCCGAGGTACTTGTGGGCCATGGCCGAGCACTCCAGGTGCCAGCCGGGGCGGCCGCGGCCCCACGGGGTCTCCCAGTCGGGCTCGCCGGGCTTGGTCGCCTTCCACATGGCGAAGTCGCGGGGGTCGCGCTTGCCGGAGACGCCCTCGTCGGGCTGGCGGAGGTCGTCCAGGTCCTGGTTGGAGAGCTCCAGGTAGCCGGGGAAGGAGCGGACGTCGAAGTAGACGCTGCCGTCGGCCTCGTAGGCGTGGCCGCGCTCGATGAGGCCGCGCATCATCTCGATCATCTCGGGCACGTGGCCGGTGGCGCGGGGCTCGTAGGTGGGCGGGAGGCAGCCCAGGGCGTCGTAGCCGGTGTTGAAGGCGCGCTCGTTCTCGTACCCGATCGACCACCAGGGGCGGTTCTGGTCCCTGCCCTTGGCGATGATCTTGTCGTCGATGTCGGTGACGTTGCGGACGAAGGTGACGTCGTAGCCGCGGTAGGCGAACCAGCGGCGCATGATGTCGAAGTTCAGCCCCGACCGGATGTGTCCGATGTGCGGGGCCGCCTGGACGGTGGCGCCACAGAGGTAGATCGAGACGGAGCCCGGCGTGAGCGGGGTGAAGTCACGGATCTGCCGGGCGCTGGTGTCGTACAGGCGAATAGTCACGGGTCCAGGGTAGTGGGCGTGCGGTGGTGCCCCGCGACCGATGCCGGGTCGCGGGGCACCTTTTTCCGCCCTGACGCGCTGTCCTATCGGGTCACGGGGTAGACCAGCGCGGTCGCGAGGGCGGCGAGACCCTCGGCGCGGCCGGTCAGGCCGAGTCCGTCGGTGGTGGTGCCGGAGACGGAGACGGGGGCGCCGGCCGCCTCGCTGAGCGCCTTCTGGGCCTCGTCGCGGCGCTTGCCGATCTTGGGGCGGACGCCGACGACCTGGACGGCGATGTTGCCGATCTCGTATCCCTCGGCGCGGACGATCCGGGCGGCCTCGGCGAGGAGGGTGGTGCCGGAGGCGCCGGCGTACTCGGGGCGGGAGGTGCCGAAGTGGGCGCCGAGGTCGCCGATGCCGGCGGCGGAGAAGAGGGCGTCGCAGGCGGCGTGGGCGGCGACGTCGCCGTCGGAGTGCCCGGCGAGGCCGTACCCGTCGCTGTCGGGGCCTTCCCACAGGAGGCCGGCGCACCAGAGTTCGCGGCCCTGTTCGAAGGCGTGGACGTCGGTGCCGATGCCGGTGCGGGGGATGACGGGGAGATCAGAAGCCATCGTTGGCCCTCCTGCGGGCGAGTACGGCCTCGGCGAGGACGAGGTCGAGGGGGCGGGTCACCTTGAACGCCTCTTCGTGGCCGGGCACGACGACGACGGGCGCGCCGAGCCGTTCGACCATGCCGGCGTCGTCGGTGGCGCCCTCGCCGGCGAGGGCGATGGTGGCGTGGGCGTTGACCAGGGTGTCGTGGTCGAAGCCCTGGGGGGTCTGGACGGCGCGGAGGCGGGCGCGGACCGGCGTGGCGACGACCTGCTCGGGGTCGCCGGGGGTGCCGGCGGGCTCGACCTCCTTGACGGTGTCGGCGACCGGCAGGGCGGGGACGACGGCGACGGCGCCGTCGCGGACGGCCTCGATGACGGCGTCGACGGTGTCGACGGGGACGAGGGGGCGGGCCGCGTCGTGGACGAGGACGGTGGTGATGCCGTCGGGGAGCGCCTTGAGGCCGAGGTGGACGGACTCCTGGCGGGTGTCGCCGCCGGCGACGACGAGGTAGTCGGTGCGCTCGGGGAGGGCGTGGTCGTCGAGGAGGTGTTTGACCTCGGCGACGCCGTCGGCGGGGGCGACCACGACGACGAGCTGGACCGCGCGGGAGGCGGCCATGGCGCGGACGGCGTGGATGAGCATGGGGGTGCCGTTCAGCGCGCGCAGCGCTTTCGGGGCGCCCGGACCAAGGCGTACGCCCCGCCCGGCGGCGGGGATCACCACGGCGGTACGGCTAGGACGCGCTTCGTCAGACATCGGTTGCACTCCGGCAGGTTTGTTTCCGCGGGCGACGTGGGTATGGCGTCAGCAGGCTTTGATACGACGCCTCGACCGGGCCCTTTCCGTGACGACGGTCGGGGCGTCGCCATGCGAGAGCCGCAGGTCCGGGGCTTGTCGGTGTCGGGGAGGACGTAGAGAGAGACGAACATGCCGCAGTGCCCGGCGACGGGACTGTGGAATCGGTGATTCACAGCTCGTCGGCGGGCACCGCGGCATTACTGCTGGGCATGGTGTGCGCCAGGCGTCAGGACGCGAGCACCTCGTCGAGGAGGGCCTCGGCCTTGTCCTCGTTCGTGTTCTCGGCGAGCGCCAGCTCACTCACCAGGATCTGCCGAGCCTTGGCGAGCATGCGCTTCTCACCTGCGGAGAGACCGCGCTCGCGCTCGCGGCGCCAGAGATCCCGGACCACTTCGGCGACCTTGATGACATCGCCGGAGGCGAGCTTCTCGAGGTTCGCCTTGTAGCGGCGGGACCAGTTCGTCGGCTCCTCGGCGTACGGCGCGCGCAGCACCTCGAAGACCCGGTCCAGCCCGTCCTGCCCGACAACGTCGCGCACGCCTACGAACTCCGCGTTGTCCGCCGGCACGCGAACCGTCAGGTCGCCCTGCGCGACCTTGAGCACCAAGTAGGTCTTGTCCACGCCTTTGATCTGGCGAGTTTCGATGGCCTCGATCAGCGCGGCCCCGTGATGGGGATAGACCACGGTGTCGCCAACCTTGAACGTCATGTGACAGGTACCCCTTCCGTGGCTATCCAGGGTAACACGGAAACGGCTTCTCCTGAATGGCGTTTCCGCAGGTCAGGGCATATCTCGGGGCTTGACAAGTGTGTCGCCCGCGTGCTGCGGAGGGCTTCCGGAAGGCGGTATTCGCAGGTCGGAGCGGCTGTGTCGACAGAGAGAAACGCGCACGTTACGCACATCCGGGACCCGCCTGAGCGGGCGATATGTCCTGGTTCGTCCGGCCGGGAGTGGCCTCCTTCACGTACTCCGTTCGAGGATCGACCACCCGTACGGAGGGATCGCGGCGAGAATCCGGAATTCGATCAGCGGGCGACCCGTCCGTGCTTTTCCGTAAGGGAAGGGATGCGGAATGCGACGCGGCCGACGGAATTGATCACGTCGGTTATGTGAACGCAGGGCCAATGGGATGTGTTCCGGCCACCGCGCCGCACCGCGCGGGGGCCGGGCGGCCGGGGCCTCGGGCAGGGCGCGGGCGCTAAGGGGCGGGTCGGGTGCGGGACGGAGAGTCAGGCTCGGTAACCTAAGCGCGCTGACGCACCTTTAGCTGGTCCTTAGTCCCTCTTCCGTCCGTACGTCCTAGGAGTTGCCGCCGCCGTGAGCCGCAGCCTTCGACGCGGCGCCCTCGCCGCCACCGCCATCGTGTTCTCGATCGCCGCGCTGTCCGCCTGCGGTGCGGGCAACGACGCCCAGACGCTCGGTGTCCGGCCCGACAACGCCGCCGTCACGGTGGACGACGTCAAGATCCAGAACGCGCTCGTCATCACCCAGCCGACGCCCGGCGCCAAGGGCCCGGCCGTCGTCTCGGCCACCGTCTTCAACAACGGCAGCGACCCGCAGACGCTGGAGTCGATCAGCCTGCCCGGCAGCAACGCGGCGGTCGTCCTCAAGTCCGCGAAGGGCTCCGGCCCGGTGGTCGTCCCCGCCGGCGGCTCCGTCGTGATCGGCGGCGCGGGCAACGCCTCCGCCACCATCGAGAACGGCCACGAGGCCGCGAAGAACGGCGACGCGCAGAAGGTCACCTTCAAGCTCAGCGAGACCGGTGACGTCTCCCTGGAGGCGTTCGTCGTCCCGTCGACGAGCTACTTCAAGGAGTTCGGCCCGTCCGAGGTCCCGCTCCCGCCCGGCGCCACCCCCTCCGCCGAAGCCACCGCCGAGTCCGGCGAGCACGGGGAGTCCGGCGAGCACGGTGCCGACCACGGCGCCGAGCACGGCGAGGCCAGCCCGACCGCCGGCCACTGAGCCGAGCCCGCACGACGCCGAGAGGGGCGCCCCCGCTGGGGGCGCCCCTCTCGGCGTATGCACCACGTCGTCTCTTCACGGCTGGAACCCGGCCCCACATGCGCCCCTCGCACCGCTCGGCCCCAAGGGGCCTCCCGGGCTTCGAGACGCTGTGCCGGACCCCGTCCGGCCCCGTGGGCGGGCGCGGATCCTACGGCTCGAACTTGTAGCCCAGGCCCCGGACCGTGACCAGATAGCGCGGGGCCCCCGGGTCGGGCTCGAACCCAGCCCCACGTGCGCCCCTCGCACCGCTCGGCCCCAAGGGGCCTCCCGGGCTTCGGGACGCTGTGCCGGACTCCGTCCGGCCCCGTGGGCGGGCGCGGATCCTACGGCTCGAACTTGTAGCCCAGGCCCCGGACCGTGACCAGATAGCGCGGGGCACCCGGGTCGGGTTCGATCTTGGCGCGGAGGCGCTTGACGTGGACGTCGAGGGTCTTGGTGTCGCCCACGTAGTCGGCGCCCCAGACGCGGTCGATGAGCTGCATGCGGGTGAGGACGCGGCCCGCGTTGCGCAGCAGCATCTCCAGGAGGTCGAACTCCTTCAGGGGGAGGTCGATCTTGGCGCCGCCGACCGTCACCACGTGCCGGTCGACGTCCATGCGGACCGGGCCGGCCTCCAGGGCCGCCGGGGTGACCTCCTCCGGTTCGCCGCGCCGGCGCAGCACCGCGCGGATGCGGGCCACCAGCTCACGGGAGGAGAAGGGCTTCGTCACGTAGTCGTCGGCTCCTATCTCCAGCCCGACGACCTTGTCGATCTCGCTGTCCTTCGCGGTCACCATGATGACCGGGACGTTGGAGCGGCCCCGCAGCTGCCGGCAGACCTCCGTGCCGGGCAGGCCCGGCAGCATCAGGTCGAGGAGGACGAGGTCCGCTCCGTTGCGCTCGAACTCGTCGAGTCCGTCGGGGCCGGTCGCCGCCACGGCGACCTCGAAGCCCTCCTTGCGGAGCATGTACGACAGGGCGTCGCTGAAGGATTCCTCATCCTCGACGACAAGGACTCGGGTCACGGAAGGACCTCCGGTGCAGGGAGCGGTTCGGTCATGAGATCGGGGGTGAGGGAGGAGGCGGCGGTCCGGCGGTCCCGTGCGGAGCCCGCCTCGGGCAGCCGCAGGGTGAAGGTGGAGCCCTGACCCTCGGTGCTCCAGACCGTGACCTCTCCGCCGTGCGAGGCGGCCACGTGCTTGACGATCGCGAGCCCGAGCCCCGTACCGCCGGTGGCACGCGAGCGTGCCGGGTCGACGCGGTAGAAGCGCTCGAAGATCCGCTCGCGGTCCTTCTCCGGGATGCCGATGCCCTGGTCGGTCACGGCTATCTCGATGAGGTCCCCGCCGGGCGCCGCGACCCGGCGGGCGGCGATGCCCACGCGGGTCCGGGCCGGCGAGTAGTTGACGGCGTTCTCGACCAGGTTGCCGAGGGCCGCGGCGAGCTGGCCGCGGCTGCCCCAGACGTACAGGTCGGCCGCGCCGCCGGAGGCCATGGTGATCTGCTTGGTGGAGGCCGGGTGCCGCGAGCGGTCGATCGCCTCGGCGACCAGCTCGTCCACGGAGACCGGCTCGGAGTCCTCCAGCGGGTCGTCGTTCTGCACCCGCGAGAGGTCGATGAGCTCCTGGACCAGGTTGGTCAGCCGGGTCGCCTCGATCTGCATCCGGCCCGCGAAGCGCATGACCGCCTCGGGGTCGTCCGAGGCGTCCATGACGGCCTCGGAGAGCAGCGAGAGCGCCCCGACCGGGGTCTTCAGCTCGTGGCTCACGTTCGCGACGAAGTCGCGCCGTACCGCTTCGATGCGGCGGGCCTCCGTCAGGTCCTCGACCAGGAGCAGCACGAGCCGCGAGCCGAGCGGGGCGACCCGCGCGGAGACGGCGAGGGCCTCGCCGCGTCCGCCGCCGCGCCGGGGCAGGTCCAGCTCGACCTGGCGTATCTCCCCGTCCCTGCGGGTGTCGCGGGCCATGTTGAGCATCGGCTCCACGGCCAGCTTCCCGCCGCGGACGAGCCCGAGGGCGTACGCCGCCGAGCTCGCCTTGACCACGGAGTCGCTCTCGTCGAGCACGACGGCGGAGGAGCGCAGTACGGAGAGCACGGTGTCGACGCCGGGCGGCAGCACGGCGTCGGTGTGCAGGGAGGTGCGGGTGGGTCGCGCCTGGTCGCGCTCGCTCCAGCGGAACGCCAGCATGGCGATCACGCCGGTGCACACGCCGGCGATCGCGGCCAATGCGGCGACCGCCGCGTTCACGTCCATGCCATCCAGGTTATGCGTGGTCACGGACACTCTCCCAGCCGTCCGAGTGGCTGCTCGAACACTCGTCGCTCAGAGTTCACCCTGGGGACGGGACCGGTTCATTTGCCCTGGGAGGGGCGGGGGCCCGCGTCGCCCAGAGTTCACCTTCAGGCCAGGGGTGGTTCATACGAGGGGATGGAGCCGGACGCCCAGGGGGCCGAACGTGGGAGCGTGGGGTCCGGAGCGACCATCCCCATCACCCCATCACGAAGCGAAGAAAGCACTGCCGGAGAGAGGGACATCCATGCGGGACGCGTACCACGAGGAACTTGATTCGATCGGCGAGGGCCTGGTCGAGATGGCCCGCCTGGTCGGGTCGGCGATCGGGCGCGCCACCACGGCGATGCTCGACGCGGACCTGAAGCTCGCGGAGAGCGTGATCGCCGCCGACCAGAAGGTCGACGACCTCCAGCACGACCTGGAGGCGCGGGCGATAGCGCTGCTCGCCCGGCAGCAGCCGGTGGCGACGGACCTGCGGATCGTGGTCACCTCGCTGCGGATGAGCGCCGACCTGGAGCGCTCGGGCGACCTGGCGCAGCACGTGGCCAAGCTGACGCGGCTGCGCTTCCCGGACCGCGCGGTCCCGAACGACCTGCACGCCACCATCCTCCAGATGGGCCAGCTGGCGCAGCGCCTGATGGCGAAGGCCGCCGAGGTGATCATCACCAAGGACGTCGACCTGGCGATGCAGCTGGAGCAGGACGACGACGAGATGGACCTGCTGCACCGGGCGCTCTTCCAGCACCTGATGGACGACCGGTGGAAGCACGGCATCGAGACGGCCGTGGACGTGACGCTGCTGGGCCGGTACTACGAGCGGTTCGCCGACCACGCGGTGTCGGTGGCGAAGCGCGTGGTCTACCTGGTGACGGGCGAGCACGCGGACGAGCTCCAGCCGCAGGACACCCCGGTCGAGGGCGCGTAGGGCGTACCGGGGGGCGTACGGGCGCACGGGGCTTCCGTGCGCCGTTGATGCGCCGGTCGGGGTGGGCATGGAATGGGGGACGAGGGACGATCCGCGTCCCGCGAGGGAGGGACCCCATGGCCGATTCCCCCAGCACGACCGACACCTCGGCGGAGGCCCCGCGCGAGCGGACGCACCTGCCCGTCCTGGGCGCCTGCGGCTGCGGTTCCGGCTGCGGCTGCGGCTGCCAGTCGGGGGCGCCGTGCCAGTGCGGCGGCTGCTCGGGCTGACGTGAGAGGGGGAGGGTCCCGTCCGGCCCTCCCCCGCCCTCCTCACAGCTCCCGTACGCCGACGGTCTGGCCGCCGCTCTCCTCGCCGGTGGTGCGGAAGCCGAGCCGGCGGTAGAACTCCCCGGGCCCGTCCGCGCCGGGCTCCCAGGTGACGTACATGCGCGTGGCTCCGCGCCGGCGCAGCTCCTCGGCGACGGCGTCGACGGCGAAGCGGCCGTATCCGGCGCCCTGGGCGTCGGCGGCGATGTTCAGCCGCCACAGCCCGCTGCGCCGGTCGGCCGGGTCCTCCTCGCCGCGCCAGGCGATGTCGAGGAAGGCCATGACGAAGCCGACGAGCCGGTCGCCGTCGAAGACCAGCCGGGGCCAGGCGGTCTCCCCGTACGCGTACGCCTCGGCGAGCGACTTCGTGACGGGTGCGACGTTCTTCTCCTGATGGGGGTGGACGCGCAGGGCGAGGGCGGCGTCCACGGTGGCGGGGGTGACCCGCTCCAGGCGCGGTGATCGTGTCATGGACGGGACGGTAGCGGGCCTCCTGCCCCGTTCACCTCGGATTACCGTCGGTCACCCCTGGGCATCGACGGCTCCGCCCGACAGAATTGCGGCCATGCCCACCGCGCGAGCGACCCTCCTGACAGCGGCGGCGGCCGGTGCCGCCGCACTGCTGCTCACGGGCTGCTCGCCGGCGCCGGCCGGGCTGGCGGGGGTGTCCGTGGCGGAGGACGGCACGCCGCTCGGCGTGATCCTCATGTGCCACGACCACGTCGACGGCGCGACGCTCCACCCCGACGACGCCCCGGAGGCGGAGTCCCGGGAGATCACCGGCGACTGGCGGCACGACGGCCCGGTCACCGGCTTCACCACCTGGCCGCTGATGCACACCGCGGGCGCCCCGGCGGCCGAGGAGTGGACCGCCGAGCGGGAGACCGGCCGCCTGGAGAAGGGCCGCAGCTACCGGCTGACCGGCTGGACCGACGACGACACCTGGGCGGCCTCCCCGGTCCGCTTCACCCCGGAGGACCTGGCCCGCCTGAAGCCCGGCCAGGTGCGCTACACCCTGGACGACGAGATCCGCACGACCTCCCTCGACGCCTTCCGCGACGAAGCCTGCGACGAGGCCGCGGGCGGCCGCGAGGAACACTGACGACCACGGACGACGGGAGCCCCCGACCCGACCGGGCCGGGGCTAAAGCTGTGGCTGACGTCTTCGAGGGTGCGTACGCTCCCCGTCGCCGAGGAACTGGGGGCCTGATGGATGAAGGGTACGAGACCGAGTACGTCACCCTGGTCTGTGACGACCCGGCCTTCGATGTCGTGCTCCTCGACTGCGGGCCGCGTGAGATGGACGTGGTCCAGGCCGTACGTCAGGTGACGGGGCTCAGCCTCTGGCACAGCAGGGTGCTCACGCGGCAGGCTCCCCTCACCATCCTGGATACCTGGCCCCAGGACGTGGCCGACGATGCCGTCGCCGTACTGCGAAGCGCCGGCGCCCGGGCAGAAGCCAGGCAGAGACCGGAGTCCGACGAGAGTGCGGCCCCATCCCCCTGACGGCCCCAGCCGACGAAGAAGCCCCCTCCCAGCGGAGAAACCGCAGGTAGGGGGCTCTTTCGCAAGTAAGGACTACTTCTTGCCCTGGTTCTTGACGGCCTCGATGGCGGCCGCGGCGGCCTCCGGGTCGAGGTAGGTGCCGCCGGGGTTGAGGGGCTTGAAGTCGGCGTCCAGCTCGTAGGAGAGCGGGATGCCGGTGGGGATGTTGAGGCCCGCGATGTCGGCGTCGGAGATGCCGTCGAGGTGCTTCACCAGGGCGCGGAGGCTGTTGCCGTGGGCGGCGACCAGGACCGTGCGGCCGGCGAGGAGGTCCGGGACGATGCCGTCGTACCAGTACGGGAGCATGCGCTCGACGACGTCCTTGAGGCACTCGGTCTGCGGGCGCAGCTCCGGCGGGATCGTCGCGTAGCGGGCGTCGTCGGCCTGCGAGAACTCGCTGTCGTCGGCGAGGGCCGGCGGCGGGGTGTCGTACGAGCGGCGCCAGAGCATGAACTGCTCCTCGCCGAACTCGGCGAGGGTCTGCGCCTTGTCCTTGCCCTGGAGGGCGCCGTAGTGACGCTCGTTCAGGCGCCAGGAGCGGTGGACCGGGATCCAGTGGCGGTCCGCGGCCTCCAGCGCGAGCTGCGCGGTGCGGATGGCGCGCTTCTGGAGGGAGGTGTGCAGCACGTCGGGGAGCAGGCCGGCGTCCTTGAGCAGCTCGCCGCCGCGCGTCGCCTCCTTCTCACCCTTCGCGGTGAGGTTCACGTCCACCCATCCGGTGAACAGATTCTTCTCGTTCCACTCGCTCTCGCCGTGGCGGAGGAGGATCAGCTTGTACGGTGCGTCGGCCATGCGTACGAGCCTAATGGACCGCTGACGATTGACGCGCGTCGTCAATTCGCTGGCGTCCGCCTGCCGAGATGCGTAAGTTTCGAGAGCCGTTGGAGGGACTTACAGCACGCAGGGGGCGCCCACACATGTCCATCGACTCGCTCAGACGATCGGCGGTCGCGACCGTCTCCGGTCTGCCGCAGGGCTTCTGGTGGCTGTGGCTCTCGACCCTGGTGAACCGGACCGGGGCCTTCGTCCTGACGTTCCTCTCCCTCTATCTGACGACCGAGCTCGGGCACTCCGCCTGGTTCGCCGGTCTGGTCGTCGCCCTCCACGGCCTCGGCGGCGTCGCCGGCTCCCCGCTCGGCGGTGCCCTCACCGACCACTGGGGCCGCCGTCCCACGATGGTCACCATGCACCTGGCGGCCGCCGCCTGCGCCGCCGCGCTCGCCTTCGTCACCAGCGCCTGGGCCGTGGCCCTCGTCGTCCTGCTGATGGGCGTCGCCATGCAGGCGGTCCGGCCCTCCATCAACGCGACGATCGCCGACATGGTCCCCGCCGACGACGTGCGCCGCGCCTACGCCCTCAACTACTGGGCGCTCAACCTGGGCTTCGCCGTCGCCTCCATCGCGGGCGGCGCCGCCGCCGTCCTCGGCTACCGCACCCTCTTCGTCGTCGACGCCGTCGCCACCACCCTGTGTGCGGTGATCGTCTTCCTGCGGCTGCCGGAGACCCGCCCCGAGCGGGCGAAGGCGCGGGACGGGGAGGAGAAGGACGACGAGCGGGTGTCCATGCTGGACGTGCTGCGCGACGCGCCCTTCCGGACCCTCGTCCTCCTCAACCTGCTGGTCTGCGTGGTCTTCACCGCGCCCTGGATCGGTCTGCCGCTGACCATGGCCGAGCAGGGCCTCTCGCCGTCCTCGTACGGCATGGTGATCGCCGTCAACGGCATCGTGATCGTCGGCTTCCAGCTGCTGGTGAACAAGGTGACCGACCGGCGTTCGCCGGTGGTCCTGCTGACCGTGTCCGCCCTGCTGTTCGCGGTCGGCACCGGCGCCACCGCGCTGGCCGGGTCGGCCGTCGCCTTCGCCGCGACCGTCGTGGTGTGGACGGTCGGCGAGATGGTCCACGTGCCGACGAACGCCGCCGCCACCGCCCGGCTCGCCCCGGAGCACGCCCGTGGCCGCTACCAGGGCGTGATGGGCATGTCGTGGGCGGTCGCCGGCTTCGTCGCGCCGGTGGTGGCCGGCGCGGTCGTCGACGGGCCGGGCTCGGACGTGCTGTGGGCCGGCACCTTCGCGATCGGCGTCCTCGCCGCCGTCGGCTACACCCTGCGGCTGCGCAAGGCGCTGTGCGAGGAGGAGCCCGCGGCCGAGACGAGCGTGGTCGAGGAGTCCGTGGGCGAGAAGACCGTGGCCCAGGAGCGGCCCGCCGCCGAGGCTCCGGTCGTCAGCCTTGTTCCGGCGAAGCCGGAGCCCGCGTCAGGCTCCTGAACGCGTCCAGGTTCCGCGTCGACTCCCCGCGGGAGACCCGCCAGGCGTACTCCCGCCGGATGGCCGACGCGAAGCCGAGTTCGAGCAGCGTGTTGAAGTCGCCGTCCGCCGCCTCCAGGACCGAGCCGAGCAGCCGGTCCAGCTCCTCCGGCGTGACGGCGGCCAGCGGCAGCTTGCCGGCCAGGTAGATGTCGCCGAGCTGGTCGATCGCGTACCCCACCCCGTACAGCTTGAGGTTCCGTTCGAGGAGCCAGCGGTGGACGCCGGCCTCGTTCTCGTCGGGGTGGCGGACGACGAAGGCGTTGAGCGAGAGGGAGTGCCGGCCGATCCGCAGCGACAGCGTGGTGGACAGCTTGCGGGTGCCGGGGAGCTTGACCACGTACGAGCCGGGGTCGGGGCTCTCCCACTCCAGCTCCGCGTCGGTGAGCGTGTCCTCGACGATCCGCCGGGTGTCCCGCGCGTCCTGAGCGTCCTGAACGTCAGCCATGGTGGGAGCGTACGCGACGGTGGTGCGCGCGCTGCCGGTGGTCGTGCATGGCGGCCGTGTACACGTCGGCGGTGCCCGAGGCGGCCGTGTCCCAGCCGAAGGACTCGGCGTGCCGGGCGGCCGCGTCGCCCATCCGCGCGGTGAGCTCCGGCTCGGCGGCGAAACGATCCAGCACGCGCGCGTAGTCGACGGGGTCGTGGCCCTGCACCAGGAAACCGGTCCGCTCGTCCCGTACGGCCACCGGCAGACCGCCCACCGCGGCGGCGACGACCGGCGTGCCGGTCGCCTGCGCCTCGATCGCGACCAGCCCGAAGGACTCGCTGTACGAGGGCATGACGAGGACCGACGCGGCCCGGAACCAGTCCGCGAGCCGCTCCTGGCCCACCGGCGGGTGGAAGCGCACCAGATCGGCGATGCCCAGCTTGGCGGCGAGCTTCTGCAGCTGCTCCGGCTTGGCGAGGCCGCTGCCGCTGGGGCCGCCGACCACCGGCACCACCATCCGGGAGCGCAGCGAGGGGTCGCGGTCGACCATCAGGGCGGCGGCGCGCAGCAGGATGTCGGGTGCCTTGAGGGGCTGGATGCGGCCGGCGAAGACGGGGACGAAGGCGTCCCGGGGCAGGCCGAGGCGGGCGCGCGCGGCGGCCCGGCCGTCGGCGGGCCGGAAGCGGTCGAGGTTGACCCCGGGGTGGACGACCGCGATCTTGCCGGGGTCCGCCTCGTAGAAGCGGGCCAGCTCGTCGGCCTCCTCGGTGGTGTTGGCGATCAGCCGGTCCGCGGCGGCGACGATCTGCGTCTCGCCGATGACCCGGGCGGCGGGCTCGGGGGTGTCGCCCTCGGCGAGCGAGGCGTTCTTGACCTTGGCCATGGTGTGCATGGCGTGCACGAGCGGGACGCCCCACCGCTCGGCGGCGAGCCAGCCGACGTGGCCGGAGAGCCAGTAGTGCGAGTGGACGAGGTCGTAGTGGCCGGGGCGGTGGCCCGCCCACGCCTGCATCACGCCGTGCGTGAAGGCGCAGAGCTGGGCCGGCAGCTCCTCCTTGGCCAGCCCCTCGTACGGGCCGGCGTCGACGTGCCGCACCAGGACCCCGGGGGCCAGCTCGACGACGGGCGCGAGGCCGCCGGTGGTGGCCCGGGTGAAGATCTCCACCTCGATGTCGATGGCCGCGAGCCGCTTGGCGAGCTCGACGATGTACACGTTCATGCCGCCCGCGTCGCCGGTGCCCGGCTGGTGGAGCGGTGAGGTGTGCACGGAGAGCATGGCCACCCGGCGGGGGGTGCGGTGACGGCCGGGAAGCCGGAGCCGGGAGGGGGCTGCCGGGTGCCGGTGCCGGGTGCCGGCGAACCGGGACACGTACTGGCTCACGTCGGCGGTCCTTCCGCGAGAGGTGCCTGGCGGGGCTGTTTTCGGCCGGGGCGGCCGCACCGGCACGGCCGGGTCCACCGGACATGCCTGAGGGAGGGCGCACACGTCCTCCGGCCGGTCACAACACCGGAGCGGACTCTTTCATTTCCGCCACCGGCGCACTTTGCCAATTCATTGCCCGGACCACGCAGTGGGGCCCGACTCCCCGGAGCTCGGCGCCGGCGGCCGTACGCGCGCGTGCCCACGCGGCCGGCGCCGTACGCGCACGGCGCCGGCGGCCGCCGTACGCGCGCGTGCGCCACGTACCCTCGTCGCATGGCCCCGCGCACCACCCGCCCCGTCGGCACCCCGACCCGCGGGACCACCAACCCGAACCGGCTGCGCCGCATGGACCGCTGGATCGCCGCCGTCCACGGCCCCGCCCTGCGCCGCTCCCCCGAGCCGCCCGTGGCCGTCGACCTCGGGTACGGGGCCGCCCCCTGGACCGCCGTCGAGCTGCTGGCCCGGCTGCGCACCGCCGACCCCCGCACCCTGCTGTACGGGATCGAGATCGAGCCGGCGCGGGTCGAGGCCGCGAAGCCGTACGAGGGCGGGGGCCTGTCCTTCGTCCACGGCGGCTTCGAGGTGCCGGTGCCCGGCGCGCCCGCGCTGATCCGGGCCGCGAACGTGCTCCGCCAGTACGACGAGGAGCAGGTCGCGGCGGTCTGGGAGCGGCTGCGCGGGCGGCTCGCGCCCGGCGGGCTGCTCGTCGAGGGGACCTGCGACGAGATCGGGCGCCGGCACGTGTGGGTGGCGCTGGACCGGGGCGGGCCGCGCACGGTCACCTTCGCGACCCGGCTGGGCTCCCTGGAGCGGCCCTCGGACCTGGCCGAGCGGCTGCCGAAGGCGCTGATCCACCGCAACGTGCCGGGCGAGCCGGTCCACGCCTTCCTGCGGGACTTCGACCGGGCCTGGGCGGCGGCCGCGCCGTACGCCTCGCTGGGCGCCCGGCAGCGCTGGATCCGCTCAGTCCGCGACCTGACGGGCGACTGGCCGGTGGTGGACGGTCCCGGGCGGTGGCGGCAGGGCGAGGTGACGGTCCGCTGGGACGCGCTCGCGCCGCGGGAGACGTGAGAGACGCGAGTGACGTGGACGGCGTGGACGGCGTGGACGGCGTGGACGGCGTGGACGGCGTGGACGGCGTGGACGGCGTGGACGGCGTGGACGGCGTGAAAGACGGTGGGGCCGGCGTGAAAGACGGTGGGGCCGGCGGGTGACCGGCCGGCGTCCCGGGGCCTCCAGCGCCCCGCGACACGCCCGTATCCCCCTGCCGCGGGAACGTCACCCGCCCATCGGCCGTCACTCTGGCGGGGGACCTGTCGTTTTCCGTTTCCGCGTGGCACTATCGCCAGGACCACCACAAGTTACTGACGGTAAATCAGAAAGTGGCCGAGGGGGTACCGAGGTCACGTAGGGGGAACCAGTGAACCGAGGACGCCGACGTCCGTACGCCGCCGCCGCGGTCACCGTGGCCTGCGCCCTGGCCCTGCTGGTCACGCCCGCGCTGACCCTCCAGGCCGCCGCCGCCCCGCTGCCGCCGCCCCCGCCGAAGAAGACCCTCGAACAGGTCCGTACGGAGATCGACGGGCTCTACCGGCAGGCGGCCGCCGCCACGGACGCGTACAACCTCGCCGAGGAGCGCACCGAGAAGCAGTCCGCCGAGATCGTCCGGCTCGCCCGCATGATCGAGAGCGGCCGGAAGCGGATCGACACCCTCAAGGCCCAGGCCGGCGCCACCGCCCGCGCCCAGTACCGCAACGGCGGCATCCCCGACAGCGCCCAGCTCGTCCTCACCGGCGACCCGCAGCTGTTCCTCGACACCGCCGGCCGGCTCCGCGAGGGCGCCAAGGCCACCACCGACCTCATCGCCGAACTCTCCCGCGCCCAGGCCGAACTGAACACCTACGCCACCGAGGCCGGCGACAACTGGACCCAGCTGGAGGCCGACCGGCTCCGGCAGGCCGAGGCGAAGAAGGAGATCAACGACAAGATCGCCGCCGCGAAGAAGCTGGAGAGCGAGCTCGCCGCCGAGGAGCGCGAGCGGCTCCGCCGGCTGGAGGAGCTGGCCCGGCAGCAGTCCCAGACGAAGTGGCTCGACTCCGGCATCCTCGCCGAGCTCAGCTCCCAGGCCACCCCCGAGGGCCGCAGGGCCATCGAGTCCGCCCTCGCGCAGGTCGGCAAGCCGTACGTGTGGGGCGCCGAGGGCCCGGACTCCTTCGACTGCTCCGGCCTGACCCAGTCCGCCTGGGCCGCGGCCGGCAAGCGGATCCCGCGCACCTCGCAGGAGCAGTGGCGGCTGCTCCCGCGCGTCCAGCCGGAGGACATGCGTCCCGGCGACCTGATCGTCTACTACCAGGACGCCAGCCACATCGGCATGTACATCGGCGACGGGAAGATGGTCCACGCGCCCCGCCCCGGCCGGAACGTCACCGTCGCGGGTGCCGGCTCGATGGAGATCCTCGGCATCGTCCGCCCGACCTGACGGAGGGGGCCGCCGACCCGGTCCCGGCCCGACCTGACGGCAGGCGGCCGCGGACCCCGTCCCGGCCCGACCTGACAACAGGGAGCCGCAGACCCGGTCCCGGCCCGACCTGACAACAGGGAGCCGCAGACCCGGTCCCGGCCCGACCTGACAACAGGGAGCCGCAGCCCCCGTCCCGGCGCGACCTGACAGATCCGGCCCGAGTGACCTTTCTCATGGGTCCGGGACCCGCCCGCGACCGCTCCGGGCACAACTACCTCCCCTTCCGCGGCATATGCCAAAGAAGAGCCGGCCGCTCACGGAGTGATCGCCATTCCGCTGCGCGCCGGACTGCCGCTATGGTCCCGGACGGGCGGGCCGCCACCCGGCGCCCGGCGCACCCTCGGGGGAGGGAAGGAAACCCGGACCGATGCCCGTATCCGTACCGCGCCAGAGAATCGTCTCTGCTGCGGGGCAAGGCGACACCACCGCCATGGACGCCACCGCCATGGAAGCCACCGCTGTGACAGACACAGGAACCGGCACAGGCACAGGAACCGACCGCGACCGCACCGACCTCACCCTCCTGGTCGTCGAGGACGACCCGGCGGGTGCCCTCGCCGTACCCGAACTGCTCGACGCCGCCGGCGCGAGCGGCACCCGGGTCCGCATCCGCACCGCCCGCAACCTCACCGAGGCCGAGCGGCTGCTCACCGACGACGTGCACTGCGTGCTCGTCGACCTCTCGCTGCCCGTGCCGCGGGGCTCCGGCGACGGGGACCCGCTCGCCCCGCTGCGGCACATCCTGCGCCTCGCGCCCCGGCACGCCGTCCTCGCCCTGGCCCCCTCCGCCGACGCGGAGCTGGCCGCCGAGGCGGTACGGGTCGGGGCCCAGGACCACCTCTTCCGCGAGGAGCTGGACGGCCGGCTGCTGAGCCGCGCCATCCGGTACGCGGTCGAGCGCAAGCGCAACGACGCCGCCAAGGTGAAGCTCGCCGAGTCCCGGCTGCGCGCCCAGGAGAACGCCAGGCTCGAGCGCGGCCTGCTGCCCACCCCGCTCCTGGAGGGCTCCGACCTGCGCTTCGCGGCCAGCTACCGGCCCGGCCGGTCCCGCGCGCTGCTCGGCGGCGACTTCTACGACGTCGTCCGCACCCCGGACGGCACCGTCCACGCCATGATCGGCGACGTCTGCGGCCACGGCCCGGACGAGGCCGCGCTCGGCGTCGAGCTGCGGATCGCCTGGCGCGCGCTGACCTTCGCCGGGCTCTGCGGGGACGAGCTGCTCTCCACCCTCCAGCAGGTCCTGGAACACGAGCGGGAGAGCGAGGAGATCTTCGCGACCCTCTGCACGGTCGACATCGCGCCCGACGGGCGCCGGGCCGGGCTCTGCCTGGCCGGGCACCCGGCCCCGCTGGTCGCCCACCGGGGCGGCACCGCGCGGCTCCTGCCGTACGAGGACGGCGGCCCGGCCCTGGGCCTGCTGCCGCGCGCCCGCTGGCCGCGCCGGCAGGTCGAGCTGGGTGGGGCGTGGAGCCTGCTCCTCTACACCGACGGCCTGATCGAGGGCCGGACGGCGGGCCCCGGCTCGGCGCGGCTCGGGCAGGACGGCATGGTCGAGATGATCAACCGGCAGCTGGCCGGCGGCCTGCGCGGCGAGGCGCTCCTGGAGGCGGCGATGGCCGAGGCCCGGACGCTGAACGGCGGCGAGCTGACGGACGACGTGGCGCTGCTGGCCCTGGAACGGGACAGGGCCCGGGGATGATCTCCCCGGGCCCCGCCCGATCCGTGCCGTGCGTGTCCTGCGTGCCGTGCGTGTCCTGCGTGCCGTGCTTGCCGTGCGTGTCCTGCGTGGGTTCTACCGGCCGCCGTTGTACGGGCCGTACGGCCCGTCGCTGCTGGAGCCGCCGCGCCGGCCGCCGCCGCCACCGCCCATGACCTGCTTGAGCGCGGGCCGCACGTCCACCATGAAGACGATGGCGGCGATGAGGCCCGCGATCAGCAGGAAGAGGAAGCCGGGGAGGAACAGGTTCAGGGCGAGGTTGACCCCGAGCAGGATCAGCCAGAACTTCTTGGTCTGCTTGTCCGCGGCCCGGTAGGCGTCCTCCCGGACCAGCGCCGCGATCACGAACGAGGCGACGGCGAAGCCGGTGAAGACCAGGAACATCAGCAGGTTGAGGGTGTTGTCGAACCGGTCCATCAGCATGCTGAACACCGCCTAGTGGGTCATGGGGTACGTACGCCTCGCGGTCAAGGTACCCGTTTCAACGCTCCGGTCCCCAGGAATCGTGCCCGGGTCCGCTATTCGGCCTCGCCGGCCGGGACGGCGGCCTCGTCCGCCGGCTTGGCGGCGGACTTCTTCGCGGCGGCCTTGCGGGCGGCGGGCTTGCGGGCGGGGGCCTTCGCGGCCTCCGGCCCGGCGGCCTCCTGCGCGGGCACCCCGGCGACGGGCTCCGCCACCGGCTCGCGCTCGGACGCGGGCTCGGACGCGGGCTCGGAAACGGGCTCGACCACGACCGTGATCTCGGTGGCCGGCTCGTCGGTCTCGCCGCGCCAGGCACGGACGGCCTCCTCGCCGTGGGCGGCGACCTCCTCGTACTTCTCGCGCGCCTTGACGGCGTACTCGACAGCCACGCCGACGCCCCGCAGGGCCAGGCCCTGGGCGGTCTCGCCGAGCTTCTTGAGGTCGGTGTCGAGGCCGCCGACGACCTCGGCGACCTCCGCCACCGTCGCCTGCACCTTCTCCTGGACCTTCTCCTGCACGACCTTGGGGTCGGTGTTCCGGACGGCCTCGAACCGGCCGGGCGCCTCGGCGGCGAGCTGCTCGATGAGTCCGGGCACCTTGCGGGCCTGCCGGACGGCGAGGTCGGCGGTGCCGGCGGCGAAGTAGAGGGGGGTACGCAGTTCGTCGATGATGGCCATGCTGGTGGTCCTCCTACTGGCTGGAAGCTTCCGGCTCCGCTGCGGCAGCGGCCTCCGCGGCGTTCTCCTTGCGGAAGGAGTCGTAGATCTGGAGCAGCACCTGCTTCTGCCGCTCGCTGATCGAGGGATCGGCCAGGATGACGGCGCGCGTCTCCAGCTCCTCCCGGTCCTTCTCGTCGAGGATCCCGGCCCGGACGTAGAGCGTCTCGGCCGAGATCCGCAGCGCCTTGGCGACCTGCTGGAGCACCTCGGCGCTGGGTTTGCGCAGGCCGCGCTCGATCTGGCTGAGGTACGGGTTCGAGACCCCGGCGGCGTCGGCGAGCTGCCGCAGCGAGAGCTGCGCGGTGCGCCGCTGCTCGCGCAGGTACTCCCCGAGACTGCCGAGATTGCCGACGTTGAGCGATGCCATGCTCCGTACCCTGCCATCGCCTGCTAACTATTGCAAGCAGATGCTTGCAACAGTGCTCGCGTGTCCCGGGGCGTCACCGGTACGGTGAGGGCGTGACCAGCCGCATACCGCTCGACGACCTCCGGCGCCTGCGCAAGGCGCGGGACCAGATGGACCGGGACTACGCGCAGCCGCTCGACGTGACGGCGCTGGCGCAGACGGCGCTGATGTCGACCGGGCACTTCGCGCGGAGCTTCCGGAGCGCCTTCGGGGAGACCCCGTACAGCTATCTCATGACCCGGCGGATCGAGCGCGCCAAAGCGCTGCTGCGGCGCGGCGACCTGTCGGTGACCGACGTCTGCATGGAGGTGGGGTGTACGTCGCTGGGGTCGTTCAGCTCGCGCTTCACCCAGTTGGTGGGCGAGACGCCGAGCGCCTACCGGGCCCGCGAGCACGGCGCCGACGCGGCGCTGCCCGCCTGTGTCGCCAAGGTGGTCTCGCGACCGGTCAGGAACGGAGAAGCGCGGGCCGGCGACGCTCCCTAGCGTGGAGCCCATGGACATCAACCTCTCCCAGACCTTCATCACCGTCGACGACCACGAGAAGGCGCTCGGCTTCTACCGCGACGCGCTCGGCCTGGAGGTCCGCAAGGACGTGGGCTACCAGGGCATGCGCTGGGTGACCGTGGGCTCGCCCGCGCAGCCGGACGTGGCGGTGGTGCTCGAGTCGCCGCTCGCCGACCCGAGCGCCTCCGAGACCGACCGCCAGGCGGTCGTCGACCTCATGCGCAAGGGGCTGCTGCGCGCGGCGATCTTCACCACGGACGACGTCGACGCGGCCTTCGAGCGGATCAACGCCTCGGGCGCCGAGGTGCTCCGCGAGCCGGTGGACCAGCCGTACGGCGTCCGCGAGTGCGCCTTCCTCGACCCGGCGGGCAACCAGATCGTGTTCCAGCAGCCGCTCTCCTGACCCTCCAGTGATCGCCGGACCCCCTTCGCGCCGGGCGCGGAGGGGGTCCGGCGTCCCCGGATCGTCTGGTTCGCGATAATCCGCGACGGATCGATCCTCGCTATCCTGGCAGGCATGACCGCCATGAGCCCCCGCCGCAGCGAGCCCGACCTCTCCTACCTCCTCGACCACACCAGTCACGTCCTGCGCACCCGCATGGCGGCGGCACTCGGGGAGATCGGGCTCACCGCCCGCATGCACTGCGTCCTCGTCCACGCCCTGGAGGAGGAGCGGACCCAGGCGCAGCTGGCCGAGATCGGCGACATGGACAAGACGACGATGGTCGTCACCGTGGACGCCCTGGAGAAGGCCGGACTCGCCGAGCGGCAGCCGTCCAGCACGGACCGGCGGGCGCGGATCATCGCCGTCACCGAGGCGGGCGCCCGGGTCGCCGAGGAGAGCCGGCGGATCGTGGACGGCGTCCACGCGGACGCCCTCGGCTCGCTCCCGGAGGAGGAGCGGGAGGTGCTGGTCCGCGCGCTGGGGCGGCTGGCCGACGGGCACCTGAAGGCACCCGTCGAGGGAGCGGGGACGACCGCCGCCCCCCGCAGGGCGCGCCAGAAGGGCTGACCTCGGGAGTCCGGCCGCCGGAGTCCCGTCGCCTGAGTCCCGTCACCGGAGCCCCGTCACCGGAGCGCCGTCGCCGAAATCCCCTCACGGGGCCCCACATCAAGTTCCGTAAAAAATAGTCTGCAACAAAACCATCTGCTAGCGTCTCTCCTGTCGCCTCCACGGACAGGAGAGATCCTCATGCGTGCCCCAGCCCGCTCCCTCGCGCTCACCGTGCTCGCCAGCGCCATGCTCATGACCGTCCTCGACGGCAGCATCGTCACCGTCGCCATGCCCGCGATCCAGGCCGACCTCGGCTTCACCCCGGCGGGGCTGAGCTGGGTCGTCAACGCCTATCTGATCGCCTTCGGCTCCCTCCTCCTGCTCGCCGGGCGCCTCGGCGACCTGGTCGGACGCAGGCGGATGTTCCTCGCCGGCACCACCGTCTTCACCGGAGCCTCCGTGCTGGCCGCCGTCGCGGCCTCCCCCGGCGTCCTGATCGCCGCCCGCTTCCTCCAGGGCGCCGGCAGCGCGATGTCCTCCGCCGTCAGCCTCGGCATCCTCGTCACGCTCTTCACCGAACCCCGCGAACGCGCCCGCGCCATCGCCGTGTTCAGCTTCACCGGCGCCGCCGGCGCCTCCCTCGGCCAGGTCCTCGGCGGGCTCCTCACCGACGCCCTCTCCTGGAACTGGATCTTCTTCGTCAACCTGCCCATCGGCGCCGCCGCGATCGCCCTGGCCGCCCGCGCCCTCCCCGCCGACCGGGGCCTCGGCCTCCGCGCCGGAGCCGACGCCCTCGGCGCGCTCCTGGTCACCGCGGGCCTGATGACCGGCATCTACGCGGTGGTGCGGATCGAGGAGTACGGCGCCGGCTCCGCCCACACCCTCGGCCTCGGCGCGCTCGCCCTCGCCCTGCTCACCGGCTTCCTGCTCCGCCAGCGCCGGGCCGTGACCCCGCTGATGCCGCTGCGAATCCTCCGCAACCGCTCGGTCGCCGGCGCCAACCTGGTCCAGCTGCTGATGGTCGCCGCCCTGTTCTCCTTCCAGGTCCTGGTCGCCCTCTACCTCCAGAAGGTCCAGGGGTACGGCGCCACCGCCACCGGCCTCGCCATGCTGCCCGCTGCCCTGGTCATCGGCGCCGTCTCGCTCGGCGCCGCGGCCCGGCTCATCACCCGCTTCGGCGAGCGCGCGGTCCTGCTCACCGGCATCACCCTGCTGATCGGCGTGCTGGGCCTGCTGACCCGGCTCCCCGTGCACGCCTCGTACGCCACCGACCTGCTCCCGGTGATGCTGCTCGCCGCCGGCTTCGGCCTGGCGCTGCCGGCCCTCACCGCGCTCGGCATGTCGGGCGCCGACGAGGCCGACGCCGGCCTGGCCTCCGGGCTCTTCAACACCACCCAGCAGATCGGCATGGCGCTCGGCGTCGCCGCCCTCACCACTCTGGCCGCCGCCCGCACCGAGGCCCTCGACGCGGCCGGCCGGACCGCCGCCGAGGCCCTGACCGGCGGCTACCGGCTCGCCTTCGGTGTCGGTACGGGGCTGCTGATCGCCGCCCTCGCGGTCGCGGCGACCCTGCTCCGCACCCGGGCGGCGGCCCCGAAGCCCGAGGTGGTCATCGCCGCCTGACCGTACCCGCCCGCACCCCTCAGGCGTCGTGGCCCTCCACCAGGGCCGCGACGCCGTCCAGGATCCGGGCGAGACCGAAGCGGAACTCGTCGTCGGGGCCGTCCGCCTGGTCCAGCACCCCCGACTCGATCACCTGCGCCACCCGCGGGAACACCGCCGGGTCGACCAGCCGGCGCAGGGTCCGGCTGTACTGGCCCATCGCCTCCTGCGGCGCGGCACCGGACGCCTCCACCGCCTCGGCCAGCTCCGCCATCATCAGCGCGTCGCTCTTCACGAAGCCGGCCACCAGCAGCGTCACCGAGATCCTGGCGCCCTCGTCGAGGCCGGTGCCGTCCAGCGCGAGCAGCGCCTTCTCCCACCAGGCGACCGCGTGCGGCGTCGCGGGCGGGCCGGAGACCGGCACCCGCAGCAGCCACAGATGACGCAGATAGACCTCGCGCATCGCCCAGGCCCAGCGCTCCAGCCGCTCCCGCCAGGGCACCTCCGGGCCGAACAGCTCGGGCGGCGCGCCCGTCGCGGCCTCCTGCATCAGGACGTACAGCTCCTGCTTGGCGGAGACGTACCGGTACAGGGACATCGTCGAGACGCCGAGCTCCTTGGCGACCCGCCCCATCGAGACGGCGGCGAGCCCCTCCGCCGAGGCGAGCCGCACCGCCGCGGCGACGACCCGGTCCTGGCTCAGCCCCGGCTTCGGCCCCTTGGTGGGGCGCTCGCGCAGTCCCCAGGCGGCCTCGACGGACGGCGGCAGAAACGTCCCGCCGTCCTCCCCGGGCACCGTCCGGTCGTTCTCGCCCGCCATCCGCGCCGCCTCCTGAGCTCGCTCGCTTGACGCCCATCCTAGTAATGCGTAACCCTTACACAGTAACGCGTAGGGCATACGCAGTACGCCGCGAGCGCGGCAGAAGAAGGGGACACCCATGCCTCCCGCCATCGAGACCACCGGCCTGACCAAGACCTACGGCACCGTCCGCGTCCTCGACGCCCTCGACCTCCGCGTCGAGGCAGGCACCGTCTTCGCCCTCCTCGGGCCCAACGGCGCCGGCAAGACCACCACCGTCCGCATCCTCGCCACCCTCACCACCCCCGACGGCGGGCACGCGCGCGTGGCGGGCCACGACGTCGTCACCGAGCGCCGCGCCGTCCGCCGCGCGATCAGCCTCACCGGCCAGTACGCCGCCGTCGACGAGACCCTCACCGGCGCCGAGAACCTCCGCCTCACCGCCCGGCTCTCCGGCCTCTCCCGCCGGGCCGCCGCCCGCCGCGCCGACGAACTCCTCGACCGCTTCCGGCTCACCGACGCCCGCGACCGGCAGACGAAGACGTACTCCGGAGGCATGCGCCGCCGCCTCGACCTCGCCGCCGGGCTCGTCCGCGACCCCGGCACCACCCGGGTCGTCTTCCTCGACGAACCCACCACCGGCCTCGACCCCCGCAGCCGCAACGAGCTCTGGGACGTCGTCCGCGAGCTGTCCGCCCACGGCACCACCGTCTTCCTCACCACCCAGTACCTGGAGGAGGCCGACCGGCTCGCCCACCGCATCGCCGTCCTCGGCGCCGGCCGCACCCTCGCCGAAGGCACCGCGGCCGAACTGAAGAACCGTTACGCGGGCCACCGCCTCGACCTCGTCGCCCGCGACCGCGACGCCTACCTCCGGCTCACCCCGCACGCCACCGTCCACACCCCCGAGAGCCTCACCGTCGGCGTCCCCACCGACGGCAGCGCCGCCCACGTCCGCGCCCTGCTCGACGCACTCGACCCGCACCGCACCGACATCGAGCGCTTCACCCTGCACAGCGCGACCCTCGACGACGTCTTCCTCCACCTCACCGGCAGCACGAAGGAGCCGAGCCATGTCTGACCCGACCGCCGGACCGCTCGCCACCACCACCGCCCTCGCCGGACGCGGCATCCTGCTCAGCCGGCGCAACCTCGACGCCGTCATCACCTCGCTGATGATGCCGGTGGTCCTGATGCTGGTCTTCGTCTACTTCTTCGGCGGAGCCATCGACACCGGCCACGACCGGTACGTCAGCTACGTCGTCCCCGGCGTCCTCGTCCTGTGCGCCGGCTTCGGCGCCGCCGGCACCGCCGTGTCCGTCAGCGACGACATGCGGCGCGGCACCGTCGACCGGCTCCGCACCCTCGACGTCGGCGCCGTCCCCTTCCTCACCGGACACGTCGTCGCCACCGTCGCCCGCAACCTCCTGGCCACCGCGCTCGTCCTCGGCGTCGCCGCCCTCATCGGCTTCCGCCCCGCCGCCACCCCCGCCGGCTGGCTCGCCGCGATCGCCCTGCTCCTCGCCTACATCACCGTCGTCTCCTGGGTGTCGGCCGCCGCCGGCCTCCTCGCCCGCACCCCCGAAGCGGCCAACGCCTTCACCTTCTTCGTGATGTTCCTGCCCTACCCGAGCAGCGCCTTCGTCCCCATCGACACCATGCCGGACTGGCTGCACGGCTTCGCCGAGCACCAGCCCGTCACCCCGCTCATCGAGTCCATGCGCGGCCTCCTCCTCGACCAGCCGGTCGGCGACGCACCCTGGACCGCCCTCGCCTGGTTCGGCGCCCTCCTGCTCCTGGCCGTCGGCGCCTCCGGCGCCCTGTTCCGGCTGCGGACCCGCTAGCGCTAGAAGACGTCCGGGGAGAACGGCCGCAGCGGGGTGCGGAACAGCAGGTCCGCCCGGGCCGCCGCGCCCGGCACCGCCTCCTCGACCAGCCCCAGCAGCGCCAGCCGCACCGCCGACTCGTCACCGAGGACCAGCCGGGCCAGCTCGGCCACGTCGAGGACGAGATCGGCCGAGGCGGAGGTGCGGGTGCAGCGCGCGCCCTTCGGGGAGGCGTCGAGGAGATACCGCCCGCCGGCGTAGCCGTCGCCGTCCCGCACGTCGAGGACCAGACCGTCCGTCACCGGATACGTCCGCTCCTCCAGGACCCGCACCACGTCGAGGACCCGCAGCCACAGCATGTCCGCGTGGGACACCGTCCGGGCGGCCCGCGGATCCGGCAGCAGCAGCGGCAGCGGGTCGTCCGGCGGACGGTGACCCGACCGCACGGTCATCACCCAGTCCACCGAGCAGACGAACCGCCACAGCGCGTGCTCGGCCGCCGGCGTCGCCGCGACCAGGTCCCGCACGGTCAGCGTGTTCTCCGGCTGCTTGGCGTCCCCCCACTTGTCGTCGCAGCGGTACGACACGTACCCCTCGGGCTCGCCCGAGGCCGCGCGGTAGACCGCGTAGTACGGCTCCGTCCAGGGCTCCAGCTGGTGTCCCCCGCCGGTGCCCACGTCCCAGTTGCGCGCCGAGCGGTCCGTGACGCCGGCCCGGACGCCCGCCAGCCGCCGGTGCAGCTCCGGCCCGATCCGCCGGATCTCCGCCCCGTCCGTGAGATCGATCCGGCCACCGTCCTCCGGGCGTCCGCTGCGGCGCGGGTCGAGCCCGGCCCGGCGCAGGTCCACGCTCCACTCGGTGGTCCAGCTCGCCGGACCGAAGCCGTACCGGCCGTAGATCGGGTACTCGGCGGCGATCAGGGTCGCCACCGCGTCACCCCGCTCCCGGGCCGCGTCGAGGTCCGTCGCCATCAGCCGGCTCAGCAGCCCGCGCCGCCGGTGCGTCGGCGCCACCGTCACCTGCGTGACCGCGTCCGCCGTGAGGCTGCCGCCGCCGACCGTGCTCAGCTCCTGCCGGAAGGAGCGGAAGGTGGCGACCACCCGGCCGCCCTCCAGGGCGGCGTGGGTCCGGTCGAGATCGACATGGGCCAGCCGGTCGGCCACCAGCCCGTCGGACACCACGGGCTCGTGCAGGAACCCCGTCCGCAACGCCCGCAGCCAGTCGGGGAACTCGGACTCCGTCACCGTACGCAGTTCGACAGCCATCCCCCGACCCTACGCACGCCCCACCGCCGCCCGCGCGGCAATTACGGGCCGCCCGGGACCGGCCCGTCAGGCCAGCAGGTCGTCGACCTGGGCCTCGCCCTCGCGGTAGCGGCGGGCGATCTCCGCACCGCAGTCGTCGGCGGTCCGCTGGAGCGCCTGCCGGCGCTGCGAGATCTGCTGCTCGTAACCGGCGAGCCGGCCCATCGCGGTGTGCAGCTCCTCGTCCGTCCGCGCCGTCAGGTCCGACAGCTCGACCTCCGACAGCATCTCGGCCGCGAGCCGCCGGTACTCCTCGCCGCGCGGCGTGGACAGCGTCACGTGCCGGGCCGAGCTGCGGTGCCGGGACGGCACGTCCGCGAGGATCTCGGAGAGCCGGTCGAGGACCGGCGCCTCCGGATCCGTCCGGCGCGCCAGCTCGGCCCGCAGGATGTCGATCCGGCCCTGGAGCATCCGCCGCACATAGCTGAGATCGGCCTCGTCGCTCTGCGCGTCCCGGCGCAGCGCCCGCAGCTCGGACAGGCGCAGCCCGCCGAGTTCGTACCCCGGGCGGCCGGCCTGCGGCTCGGCGGTCCGCTGCGCGGGCGGCCGCGCGACCGGCCCGCCGGGCACCGCGCCGGCGGAGCGGATCAGCGGTACGGGGCCGGACGGCGTCGGCCCGGAGCTGGATGCACTCATGAGAATCGTCCCCTCGACCGGTGCGGAGCCGCACCGCCTCCTGGCATGGTGCCACTCCCGCACGCGCGCGTGCAGGCGCTCTGCACCCGTTCGGCCCCCAGAAATCCCCGATCGGTAGGTTGGGGCGCATGCGAGCTGTGGTGCAGAGGGTGGACGGCGCGAAGGTCGTCGTCGCAGGGGAGACGGTCGGCGAGATCACCGGCGAGGGGCTGTGCGTCCTGGTGGGGGTCACCCACGACGACACCCCCGAGAAGGCCGCCCAATTGGCGAGAAAACTCTGGTCCGTCCGGGTGCTGGAGGACGAGAGGTCCTGCTCCGACGTGGACGCCCCGCTCCTGGTGATCTCCCAGTTCACGCTCTACGGCGACGCCCGCAAGGGCCGCCGCCCCACCTGGAACGCCGCCGCCCCCGGCCCCGTCGCCGAACCCCTCGTCGAGGAGGTCGTCGCGCAGCTGCGGAAGCTCGGCGCCCACGTGGAGACGGGCCGCTTCGGGGCGGACATGCGCGTCAGCCTCACGAACCACGGCCCGTTCACGGTCATCGTCGAGGTCTGACGACGGCTACGGCTCGACGACGGTCTCCTGCGCGGCGGCCGTCGTCCCCGCCACCAGCGGCGCGTCCACCGGCACGTTCCGCTTCACCAGGGCCAGGGCGATCGGCCCCAGCTCGTGGTGGCGCACGGCCGTGGTCACGAAGCCGAGCTGACGCCCGTCCGGACCGTCGGCCGCGAGCCGCAGCGGCGTACCGTGCCCCGGCAGGGTCACCTCGCTGCCGTCCAGGTGCAGGAAGACCAGCCGGCGCGGCGGCTTCCCCAGGTTCTGCACCCGGGCGACCGTCTCCTGGCCCCGGTAGCAGCCCTTCTGCAGGTGCACGGCCGTGCCGATGAGCCCGATCTCGTGCGGGATGGTCCGGTGGTCGGTCTCGAAACCGAGCCGCGGCCGGTGCCCCTCCACGCGCAGCGCCTCGTACGCGAGGATCCCGGCGGCCGGCCCGTGCGCGGCGGCGAAGGACTCCAGCCCGGCGCGCGGCAAGAAGAGGTCCCGCCCGTGCGCCGTCTCCCGTACGACGACGCCCTCGGGCGCCTCCGCCGTGGACCCGGCCGGCAGGTGCACGACGGCGAACTCGTCCGTCCGGTCGGCGACCTCGACCCGGTAGAAGAACTTCATCGACTCCAGGTAGGCGATCAGCGCGCCCTGCGTGCCCGGCTCCACGTGCGCCCAGACCGTCTCGCCGTCGTCGACGAGCGACAGGGCGTGCTCGATGTGCCCGTTCGCGGAGAGGATCAGCGCCTCGGTGGCCTGCCCGGCCGGCAGCTCGCTCACGTGCTGGGTGAGCAGCAGGTGCAGCCAGCTCAGCCGGTCGTCGCCGCTGACGGTGACGACACCGCGGTGCGAGAGGTCGACGAACCCCGCCCCGTCGGCGAGGGCGCGCTGCTCGCGGAACAGATCGCCGTAGTGGGCGGCGACGCCTTCGTCGCGGCCTTCGGCCGGTACGGCGCCCGGCAGGGACAGCAGGGAGCTCTTCATGGGAAAAGCCTACGACTCCGCGGCGGCGGCCTTCCGCGAGCACCCGGCACACAGCCCGAAGATCGCGAAGTGCTTCATGTCGGTCTCGAAGCCGAAGGTCTCCCGGAGCTTCCCGGTGAACTCGGCGGCCACCTCGACGTCCGCCTCGATCACCTCCGAGCAGTCCCGGCACACCAGGTGCAGATGGTGGTGCCGGTCCGCGAGGTGATAGGTCGGGGCCCCGTGCCCCAGATGCGCGTGACTGACCAGCCCGAGCTCCTCCAGGAGCTCCAGGGTCCGGTACACGGTGGAGATGTTCACCCCGGAGGCGGTCCTGCGCACCTCGACGAGGATGTCGTCGGGCGTGGCGTGCTCCAGCGCGTCCACCGCCTCCAGCACAAGCTGCCGCTGCGGCGTCAGCCGGTAACCACGCTGCCGCAGGTCGCTCTTCCAGTCGGTGCTCACCACGCCCCCCAGTGTAGGAGGGCGCGGCGCGTCACCGGTGGTCCTACTTGAAGAAGGCGATGCCGTCGTCCGGCATGTCCGGAAGGTTGCGCGCCATCTCGGCGACCTCTTCCGGGGTGACGACCTTCTTCAGGTGGGCCGACATGTAGGGGCGGAGCGGGACCTCGGGGGTCGCCTTCTCGCCGACCCACATGAGGTCGCTCTTCACGTAGCCGTAGAGCCGCTTGCCGCCCGTGTACGGGCCGGAGGCGGCGGTACGGGCCACGGCGTCGGTGGCCAGGTCGATCTGCGGCTTCTGGTCGGCGAGCTCGCCGTACCAGACCTCGACGACGCCGTCGTCGCGGACCATCACGACCTCGACCTTGCGGTCCTTGTCGATCCGCCAGAAGCCGCTCTCGCTCTCCAGCGGGCGGACCTTGTTGCCGTCCTGGTCGAGGACCCAGGAGTGCGAGTGGTACTCCAGGAAGTCCCGGCCGTCGTGGCTGAAGGTCACGGACTGGCCGAAGTTGCACTTCTCGGCGCCCGGGAAGTCGGAGACGCCGGCGCCCTCCCACGTCCCGAGGAGGAACGCGAGCGGGACGAGGTCCGGGTTGAGGTCGGACGGGATCTGGATCATGAGCGACTCAGACGATCTGTGAAGGGGGATCGGTGAACGAGGACGGACCGGACGGTCAGCGCTGGCCCTGGTACAGCTTCTTCACGGCCAGACCGGTGAAGGCGAGCACGCCGACGGCGACCAGGACCAGCAGGGTCTCGAAGAAAACGATCACAGGGTGCTCCTCGGCTGAGCGGTGAAGGCGGAACGGGCCGGACCCCAGCTTAGTGGGCGGGGGCCCGGCCCACGCGGTGAGGTGGGTCTCTGCGGGACCGTCAGCCGAGCAGCTGCGCCTGCAGGGTCACGGTCTGCCGGAACGGGACCTCGGCGGCCCCGCCCTTCCGGGTCTGGGTGACGACCGCGAGGCTGTCGCCGGCCTGGATGTAGGCGACCCGGGTCTGCTCGGGGCCGTACGGCTGCTCCTCGCGGTAGGCGGAGATCCGCACGTCCGGCACCTCGATGTCCCCCGGGAAGTCGTCCGGCTGCACCAGCTCCACCCCGGTCGGCAGCGTCTTCACGCCGTGGGTGGAGTAGCCGCCGCGGATCACCTCGTCCTCGAACTGCTGGGCGTACGCCACCGAGGCGAAGCGCAGCACGTGGACGCTGCTGCGGGTGCCGTCCGGCATCGTCCAGCCCCGTGCGGCGATGTGCCGCAGGGCGGAGTCGGCGAGCGCCTGCCGCATCTCGCCGCGGAACTCCTCGCCGTACAGCCCGAGGTACGCCTCCGTGGAGACGAAGCCGCCGGTCAGCCGGGTGTCGGGGGTCGCCCCCGCGGGCTCGGGCAGCAGCAGCCGCCGGATGTCGGCGTAGTGGATCTCGGCGTCGTTCGAGCCGGTGAAGGGGCGCGGGCGGTCGACCGGCAGGGCCGGCAGCGAGAGCGCCGGGTACTCCCAGCGGCCGTCGCTCTCGGTGGCGAGACCGGGCACCTCGTTCCGGTCGAGGGAGATGATCCCCAGGGCCGTGCCCGTGCCGACGCCGCCGAGGACCGCGACCGCCGCCGTCCAGCGGGCGACCGCCCACAGCACCCGCCGCCGCCGGGAGGGCCCGGCGGGCGGCTGCCCGGCGGCCGCGTCCGGTATCGGGGCGAGTGTCGTGTCGGGTGTCGGGTCCGGTGCCGGGTCAGGGGCCGCCGCCGAGGGTGTCGGGTCCGGGGCCGCCGCCGCGGGTGCCGGGTCCGGCGCCACCACCGGTGTCGGGTCCGACGGCTCCGCGCGCTCGTCCGTGAGCTGCCCTGTCATACGTACTCCCCCGGGGATGCGATGTGCTTGAGCTGGGACGCGACGAGCTTGGCCACGTCCTTGTCGAAGCCGGGCGCGGTCGCGTACGCCATGACGGAGACCAGCACCTCGCCGTCGTACGCGGTGCAGGACAGGCCGAGCAGCTGCGCGTCCAGGTACTCCTCGTCGCCCTCGGTGAGCTTCGGCAGGTGGTAGCAGGAGGCCGTGCGCTCGTACCCCTTGATCCGCGGGCCCGGGCGCAGCTCGGCGTAGTCCGCGAACTCCCGCTCCCGCTCGAAGAAGGAGCGGATCAGCTTCTTCTGCTTCATGCGCATGACGGAGACCTCGACCTGGACGTCGCCGTCGTAGCCGGCGTACGTGCGCATGGCCAGGCCCTGGAGGCCGAGCTTGTCGACCTCCTTCTCCCAGGCCCGGCGCTTCTTGCCGTAGAGGCCCTTGCCGGCCTGCTTGAGGAGGGCCTCGGCCTCCTCGGCGCCCACCTCGGCGTCGTTGCCGTACCCCTCGACGTCCGAGCCCAGCCGGTAGCCGAACGGCGTGGGCAGGAGGAGCCTGCTCAGCGGGGTGGAGGCGCGCCCCCGGTCGACGTCCTCGGCCGGGTCGTCGGATGCGACGCGCGGCGTCGGCTCCGCCCAGGCGACGGTCGGGGCCGTGCGGTCGGCGCGGTCGACGGTGACGGCGGTGTAGGCGACGCCGCCGCCGACGGTGCCGAGCACGGCCAGGCCCACCAGCGCGTTCCGCAGGATCCGGCGCCCGCGGCGCCGGCCGGCGGGGCGCTCCGCGCCGTCGGCGACGGCGCCGGCCTCGACGGTCCGGTTCGCGTCCGCCGCGTCGTTCGGACGGTCGTCCGCCGTGTCGTTCGTCGTGTCGTTCGTCGTGTCGTTCGTCGTGTCGTTCACAGGCGCCCCAGCTGCCGCTCGGCCAGAGAACGGATGTCCTTCTTGGCGATCTTGCGTGTGTCGAAGATGGCGACGGCGACGGCGATGTCACCGCGCTGGACGTAGGCCCGCGCCTCGTAGAGGTCCAGGTAGCCCGCCTCCCGGTGCACGGGGTAGACGTAGGTACGGCCGTTGGTCGAGCCCTTCACGGCGTCGCCGTCGTAGCCGGCTTCGTCGTCGCGGGCCGCGAAGTCCTGCTGGTCCTCGACGAACGCCAGGGCGCCGATCTCCGAGCCCGGCCGGAACTGGACCAGCTCCACGGTGACGACCCGGTCGCCCGTCTCCCAGGAGCGGGCCGCGACGCGCCGGATGCCCTGCTCCAGCTGGAACTGGAGGGCCGAGCCGGGGAGCCCGTAGTCCTGCGCGTACTCGTACAGCGGCACCCAGCCGTCCCAGTCACGGGCCTTCGCCCCCTCCGGCCGCGGCAGCAGCAGCTTCCGCAGGTCGCCCTGGGCCTTCGCCTGTCGGTCCTGGGAGGCCGCGAGCGGCGCCGGCTCCTGATCCTTCGGCAGGGACTTCGCCGGGTAGACCAGGCCGGGCTGGTTCAGCGGCGCCAGGGCGACCGGCTCGCGCTGCGCCTGTACGCCGTAGCCGACGGCCGTGCCGCCGACGAGGCCGATGACGGCGGCGACGGCGATGAGCGCGATCGTCCGGCCGGTCCGGCGGCGGCGCGGAGCCGACCGGGCGGACGGTTCCACGCCGGGGTCCGGCGTGGGCGCCGGGGTGTTCTGAGCGGGTTCGACCGCTTCCGTGGCTTCCAAGACAGTCCCCCCACGAGACTAGAAGGGCGGATTCCGATATCCGCGCACCCACCTGACCCGTGAGGGGTGCATGAAGTTGCAGCCCCTCGCATTACAGTTCGGTATATGGCCAAGAAGCTCGTGATCAAGGTGACCGCCGGGGCCGACGCCCCCGAACGCTGCTCCCAGGCATTCACCGTGGCGGCCGTCGCCGTCGCGAGCGGTGTCGAGGTGTCGCTCTGGCTGACCGGCGAGTCCTCCTGGTTCGCCCTCCCCGGCAGGGCGGCCGAGTTCGAGCTGCCGCACGCGGCGCCGCTGCCGGACCTCGTCGACTCGATCCTGGCGGCCGGCCGGATCACCCTGTGCACGCAGTGCGCGGCCCGCCGCGAGATCACCGAGAAGGACGTCCTGGACGGCGTCCGCATCGCCGGTGCCCAGGTCTTCGTCCAGGAGGCCCTGGCCGACGACACCCAGGCCCTCGTCTACTGATCCCGCCGCCGGTTCGGGTACGGATCCCGGCCTGAACTCCCCCTGAACTCCCCCTGGACTCCTCCCGGCGGATCGCCCACCATGGCGCACACGTGCGTGCGCAGGCGGTTCCGGGCGAGGCGGGGGAGGCCACGGTGGAGCGGAACGGCACAGGACGGCCCGACGACGAGCGGCCGTGGGACCGCGCCCGGGCGGGCGGCGGGCCCGCGCAGCCGCCCGACCTCCCCCCGTACCCCCCGGGCGGCGTGCCGATGCCCCCGCCGGTACGCGGTCTCCGCACACTGCTGATGGTGCTGGCCGGCCTGCAGGCCCTGCTCGCCGTCTGGGTGCTCACCCACAGCGCCGAGATCGCGGCGCGGATGTGGGAGGACGACGCGCCGGAGCTCCACTCGGGCACGGTCGAGTTCTACGGCGTCCTGTTCATGGCGGTGGCCGGCTGGGGCGTGGCCACCGCGGTCAGGTTCCCCACCCGACTGCCGGGCGTACGGATCTCGGCCCTCGCCTACGGCTGGGTGTCGCTGCCGTTCGGGTATCTGGTGTTCGGCGTGTCGATCTTCGCGATCGCCTGGACCGGCCTGACGATCCTGGCCCTGGTCCGCCCCAACCAGCCGGAGTCCCGCGCCTGGTTTCGCTGACGCCCCGCCGCCGCTACTCCCGGCGCTTCTTCCCGTCGAGCTCGTCCCACCACTCGTCGGACTGCCGGTCGCCGGACGGGTCGTCCCACCACCGGTCCTCGGGCCCCCGCCGGTTCGCCACCATCGCGGCGACCGGCGGGATGACCATGGCGACGACGCACATCCCGATGGCGACGGGCATCGAGAACAGCCGCACGACGGCCCAGGCGCCCACGAAAAGCACCAGGCAGGCACCCATCATCCAGAAGTAGACGCGCCGACGCCGTGCGTACACACCTTCAGCGTACGACCGCACCCCGGACCCGGAAAGAAGCCGAAGGACCGTGCCTCAAGTCGGTCCTGGTGATGGCGTCCAACCGTCCCTGGTCACCGGGATGAATGCGCTCCCGGCGGGCTGCCCCGAACGGTCCTGGGCAGCCTGGACCGCTGTCCGCGTCCGTCGGCGGGGCGCATCCCGTGCGCCGTCCTCCGGACGGTCGGCGGTCCTCTGCGCGCGGAGGAAACCGGGTCCACTGTCGTGCGCGGCCGGGCGATGGCTCTCCGTACCAGCCTGGCGGCGCGCCTCGGCGCGCGACCGCCCGACCTCTTCCGTCTTCCCGCGGGGTACGGACTTCTCTGCCCTGCGCCGCGCGCCCAGCCCCTGGCCGCGCCTCCCGATCACGACGGCCGAAGCCTCGTGCCGGGACGTCTTCACTCGTGTCGTACTCGTACTCCGCTGCCAGTGCTGCGCACCCCACCGGCTCGTGTACGCGGGATCCACCACGATCACCGCCAGCCCGGCCCTGTGGGCCATGGCCACCAGCCGGGAAACGAAACGCGCAGTGGGCGTGCCGGCCACCAACGACCGGAGTCGCCGCCCCGCCCGCCCTGCCCACCCGCGCCGCTCCCGGCCGGTGTCGAACCCGAGGTCCTCGACGACCAGGGCCGTCACGCCGACCCTCCTGGCCGCCCCGATGAGTTCGCTGCAGACCCGTCTCACCTGCGCGTCACGCCGGGACGCCGGCCCTCGGTCATCAGCGTCGATCCGGACAGGTCGCCCCACCGGGTTCCCGTGCGCGTCCAGCCGCCAGACGGCGAGATGGTCCACGTTCTGGTCGATTCCCAGCACCCCGCCGGCCAGCGCCGACGCCATCAGCGGCTCATCGTTCGGGCCCCTCGGCGGTCCGGCTTCCACCGGCGTGAACGAGGCGGCCAGATAACAGCGGCCGCCGTCGAACCGGACGGTGTAACCGACCGCCCGGTGCGCCTCGACCTGAGCCCGCCACTCTTCGGCCCGGTAGGCGAAGCGACAGCGGGCGTCCAGGGTGTAGCGGCCGAAGCGGTCACAGTGCTCCCGGTGCCTCTCGGCAAGCGACGGAGGAAGCTTCACCACGACGACGCCGTCCGGTCCCACCCTCAGAGACTGGTTCCCGTACGTCTTCCCGGCCTCGCCGTCCGCCTCGATCCGGTTCCGCGCCTGCCACCAGCGGTCGTGCCATTGCTCCAGCGTCCACCCCGACCGGTCCAGATGGAGACGGCTGTGCAGCAGATCCCTGCCCCCGCGCACGACGTGGACCCGCCCTGCCGCAGCGTCCGCCGCGACCCGGGACACGCGCGCCCGAAGGACCTGAAGCCGCTGCTGCTTGGCCGCGCGCACGCGCCGCGTCGGGTAGCCCTTGGCTCGAGTGGCTTCGTCGCGCCTGCCGACAGGCGCGACGAGCCGCCTTTCGATCGCTTCGATCTCGGCGGCGAGTTGCGTGAGGTGGGCCGCCTGCGCCCTTCGGGCCAGCTGCCATTGCTCGTTCGAACGACGGGTGATCGTGCCCGCCCACCGGGAGGAGGTGAGGGCCGTCAGCTCGCGCTTGCGGCGGGCGAAGTCGGCGGCGGTGTGGCGGGCGCCCAAGGCCACCCGCTCAGCCAGGTCGCGGGCGGCGAGCCGGGAAAGGTACTGCGCCAGCTCACGAAGGATCACGGCGTCACGGTCCGACAGCCGCAGCCGGGTCCGCACGGTCAGCGCACCGGTCGGGACGACCACACGCGGCGGAGCGAGCACCCGCAGGCCGGACGCCGAACGCTCGGCCATGCCCTCACCCCCGATCACCCGCTCGTCGAACATCTCAACGAGCCGGGCGCACGAAGGTCACACGGTCGATCGAATCATCGGACCGGGAACGGCACGAAGGGCCGCACAGGGCGTCCAACCCCCAGAAATGTGCGGCCCTTCGGCCAGTGGGCGAGGCTTCCCGCCGCACCGGCTCCGACGGACGGAGGCCGGCGCAGCGGCGCGAAGCCCGGGAGGCGCCCCTGGCGCCGAGCGGTGCGAGGGGCGCGTGAGGGACTAGACGGCGATGGCGACGTCCGTCAGGCTGCCCGTCTCGGTGACGACGACCTTGCGGTCGGCCTGGGCGCCGGGGACGAGGGCGCGGAGGGTCCACTCGCCGGTGGCCGCGTAGAAGCGGAACTGGCCGGTGGCGGAGGTGGGGACCTCGGCCGTGAACTCGCCGGAGGAGTCCAGGAGGCGGACGTAACCGGTGACGGGCTCGCCGTCCTTGGTCACCTGGCCCTGGATGGCCGTCTCGCCGGGCTTGAGCGTGCTGACGTCGGGGCCGCCGATCGGTGCTCCACACATGTTCTTGGGTCCTGTCCTGTCGCGAAGGGGAGGCTGTTACTTGTTGGCGCCGAGCTCGATCGGCACGCCCACGAGGGAGCCGTACTCGGTCCACGAGCCGTCGTAGTTCTTGACGTTCGGGACCTCGAGGAGCTCGTGCAGGACGAACCAGGTCAGCGCGGAGCGCTCACCGATGCGGCAGTAGGCGACGGTGTCCTTCGCCAGGTCGACCTGCTCGGCCTCGTAGAGGGCCTTGAGGTCTTCGTCGGACTTGAAGGTGCCGTCGTCGTTGGCGTTCTTCGACCACGGGATGTTGCGGGCGGTCGGGACGTGGCCCGGGCGCTGCGACTGCTCCTGCGGGAGGTGGGCCGGGGCGAGCAGCTTGCCGGAGAACTCGTCGGGCGACCGGACGTCGACCAGGTTCTGGGTGCCGATCGCGGCCACGACGTCGTCGCGGAAGGCGCGGATGGAGACGTCCTGGGCCTGGGCCTTGTACTGGGTGGCCGGGCGGTTCGGGACCTCGGAGCCGTCGACCAGGTCGCGGGAGTCGAGCTCCCACTTCTTGCGGCCGCCGTCGAGGAGCTTGACGTCCTGGTGGCCGTAGAGCTTGAAGTACCAGTAGGCGTACGAGGCGAACCAGTTGTTGTTGCCGCCGTAGAGGACGACCGTGGTGTCGTTGCCGATGCCCTTGGCCGAGAGGAGCTTCTCGAAGCCCTCCTGGTCGATGAAGTCACGGCGGACCGGGTCCTGGAGGTCCTTCGTCCAGTCGATCCGGATGGCGTTGCGGATGTGGTTCTTGTCGTAGGCGGCGGTGTCCTCGTCGACCTCGACGATCGCGACGGCCGGGTTGTCGAGGTTGGCCTCGACCCAGTCGGCGTCGACCAGTACGTCGCTGCGAGCCATGCTGTTTCTCCTCCGGGGCAGTGTGCGGCGGTGTGGTGCGGGGGTGGTGCTGCATGTGCGGGTGCGCGTCGGGGCGAGGCGCCCGACGGCGTCGTGCTGCGCGGTGCGGCCCCGACCTCGGGGGTCGGCGGGCCTGCGGAATACGGGCGCGGAGCGCGTCCCGCTCAGACGGAGCGACAGAGCATGGCGGCGATGCGGCACAGGTCTACTGCCCGCCGCTTCGTGAGTTCCGCCTGTCGCTTCATGCCGTCGATCGTAGGGACGGACAGGCGACCGTGTCACCGGCGTGTCGCATGATGAGACGCGATCATCCGGATCGTGAGACCTGAGAGGGGTCGGAGACGACTCCGGAGCCCCCTGGGCAGGCCGTCCGAGCCCGCGTTTCTGCGGACCGGACGCGGTCGTCTCAGTATGTGAAAGCGGGGTCGGTTCAGCCCGCGATGGCGACGTCTTGGCCGGTCACGGTGACCGCCAGGCCCTCGGGGCGCGGCTCGACCTTGGAGACCCGCATGCCGGCGACGCGGCCGAGCGGGCGCTCGAAGTCGGTGCGCTCGCGGATCATGTCCTCCAGGAGGGGGATGCCCTCGCCGGGCACCTCGTCGGCGCGGACCTTGATGGTGTCGCCGCCGACCAGGCTGACCGAGGAGACGACCGTACGGGTCACCTTGCGGCCCAGGACCGCGACGCTGCCCGTCACCTTCACCTTGCCGGGGCCGCCGTACTCCATGGCGGTCGCGCGCTCCGAGGCGGCGACCAGGTCCGCGTACGAGATGAGCGCCGTCCCGGTCGCCGAGCCGGCCCGGACGCCGGTCCAGTCGCCGGTCACGACCACGTCCCGCAGGTCGACGGTGAGCTCGCCGATCCGGACGGGCTTGCCGCCGGCCTGGGTGTGGACGCCGCGGGCGACCACCTCGACCTCGCCGAAGCGCTTGTCGGCGGCCTGGGTGAGGAAGGGGAAGCCCTTGATGTCCACCTCGACGGACTCGGTACGACCGCCGGCGAGCGAGGCCCGCCCGGCGACCTCCGACTCCGCCCAGGCGGCGGCCAGCCGGTCGCCGCCGACCAGGATCCCGCCCAGCACGACAGCCACGACCAGCAGGATCCGCAGTGCTCGCATGGCTGACTTTCCCCCATTGCCGAAGATGTGTGCCGGCCCCCCGACACGAAGATCGACGTGTCGGGGGGCCGGGTGGTTCCCGGAACCCCGGGCGGGTGCGGCCGGACCGGGATCCGGCGGCCGCTCAGACCAGGGCGCGGCCGAGAAGGTACACGGCGGGCGCGGCCGCCGTCAGCGGCAGGGCCACGCCGGCCGTCATGTGCACGAAGCGGGACGGGTAGTCGTAGCTGGCCGTCCGCAGGCCGACGAGGGCGCAGACGCCGGTGGCGAGGCCGAGCAGCGCCCCGGCGGCGCCCATGCCGGTCAGGGTGCCGGCGGCGATGCCCGCGCCGGCGGCGGCGAGCAGCGAGACGACGAGCGAGACGGGTCCGGGCAGCGGGAGCGCGCGGGCGAGGACGGTCGCGGCGACGGCGACCGAGCCGGCCACCACCGCGTCCGGCTCGGCGCCGAGGTGTCCGGCGGCGAGGACGGTGAGCGCCGCGGAGGCGACGGTGGCCATGAGGCCGTACATCCGCTCGTCGGGGTCGGCGTGGCTGCGGAGCTGGAGGACCAGGCTGAGCAGGACCCAGACGCCGAGGGTGCCGAGGATCGCGGGGGCGGCGTGCTCGCGGCCGGCGGCGAGCAGGGCGGCGTCGGCGACGAGCCCGCCGAGGAAGGCGAGCGCGATGCCCTGCCGGGCGGGCCACATGCCGTTGAGCCGGAACCAGCCGGCGGCGGTGAGTCCCTGGAGCGCGACCAGCGGCAGCAGGAGGCCGTACGGGCCGAGCGCGGCGCCGCCGGCGAGCAGCAGGGCGAGGACGGCCGTCAGGGCGGCCGGCTGCATCCCGGGCTCGATGATCGGCGACCGGCCCTCGGCACGTGCGCGCTGGGCGTCGGTGATCCGGGCGTTCCCGGAGGTGGTCGGCGAGGAGTACGCGGGGCCGTCGGGGGCCTCCGCGGACGCCTCGACGGGCGCGGGGGCGGGCGCGGGGGCGGGCACCGGAGCGGCGGCGTACGCCTGGGGCGGGTCGTACGGCTCCGGCTGCGCGTACGGCTGCCGGGGCTGCCCGTACGCCTCCGGGGCGTACGCCTGCTGGGGGTACGCCTCCTGGGGGTATGCGTACGGCTGCGGGCTCTGCGCCTGCTGGGCGGCGGCCTGGTACCCGTACGCGTCCTCCGGGCGGACCGCCGGCTGGTACGTGGTGTCCCAGGTCTGGCCCTCCCAGGTCTGGGTGACCGAGGGGTCGTACGCGTTCGGGTCGTACGGCTGCCCGCCGTACTGCTGCTCGTTGCTCATGCTGTGGGGTTCACCCTCCTGCGAACGGGGGGAGCACCTCGACCGTGCCGCCCTCGGCAAGCCGTACCGTCTCATGGCCGCGGGTCCCGACCGGGTCGCCGTCGACGAGGAATGAGCACCGCTGGAGGACCCGGACCAGCTCGCCCGGGTGGTTCGCGCGGGCCGCGTCCAGGGCCTCGGCGAGGGTCTCGGCGGTGTACGGCTCCTCGGCGACCCCCGCGGCGGCCTTGGCCGCGGCCCAGTAGCGGATGGTTCCCGCTGCCATAGCGGCGCTCCCTTCGTTCGTGTGCGCGCCGCTCACCATGATGGGCTATCGGCGGACGAGCCAGGCGCCGAGCCGGTCGAGCAGCTCCTCGCCGGCGGCGTTCTCCGCGTGGCCCATGCCGGGCTCCAGCCACAGCTCCGCGTCCCCGGCGGCGGCCAGGGTCCGCGGGTGGTCGAGGGGGAAGTAGGCGTCGCGGTCGCCGTGGACGACGAGCAGCGGGGTCGGCGCGATCCGCGCGGCCGCCTCCACGGGCGAGAGGGGGACGGGGTCCCAGCCGCGGTGGTCGATGCGGGTGCGGAACCCGTACCGGCCGACGAGCCGGCCGGCCGGGCGGGTGACCACCCAGTGGACGCGGCGCATCGGGGCCGTCCCCCGGTAGTACCAGCGGGCGGGGGCGGAGACGGCGGCGACCGCGTCGGGCGCGGCGTCGGTGCCGCGGTCCAGGGCGGCCTGGCGGAGGACGACGGAGCCGCCCATGGAGAAGCCGACGGTCGCCACGCGCGCGTGGCCCTGTTGGCGGGCCCAGCGGACGGCGGCGGCGAGGTCGAGGACCTCGCGGTCGCCGACGGTGGAGAGGCCGCCGGATCCGCCGTGGCCGCGGAAGGAGAAGGTGACGACGGCGGCCGCGTGCCGGCCGAGGACTCCGGCGGCGCGGCGGACGGCGGGCCGGTCGAGGGAACCGGTGAAACCGTGCGCGACGACGACGGCCGTGTCGGCGACACTGGCCGGGAAGGGTTCGTGGAGCGCCTCGATGCGGACGCCGTCCTCCGTCCGCAGCATTGCGCGGCGAGGTCCGGAAGTGAGCGAGGAAACATCCATCATGTGAAATCGGCCCTCGGCCTCGGAACTCATGTGGGCTATTCTCCTAGGCAGAGGATCCGGGCGACGTCGCCACCGGGTCCTTTTGCGTTTTCCGGCCGTTGTTACGGACGGATGAACAAAAGCTCTCGGGGCGCGGGAGCAGCACGTGAGACCGCAGTACCGCACGCAGTACCGCAGACGTCCTCGCAGGGACCGAGGAGGAACCGAGTCATGGACGAGCGTACGAAACACGACCGACCGACGAAGCCGACGAAGCAGGCAGGTGGGGTGTCGCGATGAGTTCTCTGCTGCTCCTGACCAACGCCCTCCAGCCGTCGACCGAGGTGCTTCCGGCGCTCGGTCTGCTGCTGCACAACGTGCGGGTGGCCCCGGCCGAGGGGCCCGCGCTGGTGGACACCCCGGGCGCGGACGTGATCCTCGTCGACGGGCGGCGGGACCTGCCGCAGGTCCGCTCGCTCTGCCAGCTGCTGCGCTCCACCGGCCCCGGCTGTCCGCTGGTCCTGGTGGTCACGGAGGGCGGTCTGGCGGCCGTCACCGCGGACTGGGGCATCGACGACGTCCTGCTCGACACCGCGGGTCCCGCCGAGGTCGAGGCGCGGCTGCGGCTCGCCCTGGGGCGGCAGCAGATCGTCGCGGACGACTCCCCGATGGAGATCCGCAACGGCGACCTGTCGGTGGACGAGGCCACGTACAGCGCCAAGCTGAAGGGCCGGGTCCTGGACCTGACCTTCAAGGAGTTCGAGCTCCTCAAGTACCTCGCGCAGCACCCGGGCCGGGTCTTCACCCGGGCGCAGCTGCTCCAGGAGGTGTGGGGGTACGACTACTTCGGCGGCACCCGGACGGTCGACGTCCATGTGCGGCGGCTGCGCGCGAAGCTCGGGCCGGAGCACGAGTCGCTGATCGGCACCGTCCGCAACGTGGGATACCGCTTCGTCACCCCGGAGAAGGTGGAGCGGGCCGCCGAGGAGGCGCGGGCCAAGGAGGCCGGCGAATCCGGCGGGACGAAGGGGGCGGAAGCGGGGCAGGACGCCCGGGAGGAGGCCCGTACGGGCGCCGGAGTCAAGGGCGCCACGGCCGACACGACCCGTTAGGGGGACGGTAACGTGGCGTATGACACAGGGCGACCTGCCGGTAGGTAGGTCACCCCGCGTAGACTTCCGCGCGTGGCCAAGGTGACGCGGGATGACGTAGCGCGACTGGCGGGTACTTCGACCGCGGTCGTGAGCTACGTCATCAACAACGGACCCCGGCCGGTCGCCCCGGCCACGCGCGAGCGTGTCCTCGCCGCCATCAAGGAGCTGGGCTACCGGCCCGACCGGGTGGCCCAGGCGATGGCGTCCCGCCGCACCGACCTCATAGGCATGATCGTCCCGGACGCGCGCCAGCCCTTCTTCGCGGAGATGGCACACGCGGTCGAGCAGGCCGCCGCCGAGCGCGGGAAGATGGTCCTCGTCGGCAACTCCGACTACCGCACCGAGCGCGAGATCCACTATCTGCGGGCCTTCCTCGGCATGCGGGTCTCCGGGCTGATCCTGGTCAGCCAGGGCATGAGCGAGCAGGCCGCGAGCGAGATCGAGGCGTGGGACGCGCGCGTGGTGCTGCTGCACGAGCGGCCCGAGGCGATCGACGACGTGGCCGTCGTGACCGACGACATCGGCGGCGCCCAGCTCGCCACCCGGCACCTCCTGGAGCACGGTCACCCGTACGTGGCCTGCCTCGGCGGCGTCCCCAACACCCCCGCCGTCGGCGACCCGGTCGCCGACCACGTCGAGGGCTGGCGGCGCGCCATGCAGGAGGCCGGCCGGTCGGTCGAGGGCCGGCTCTTCGAGGCCCCGTACAACCGGTACGACGCCTACCAGGTGGCCCTGAAGCTGCTGGCGGGCCCGGACCGGCCGCCGGCGATCTTCTGCTCCACCGACGACCAGGCGTTCGGCGTGCTGCGGGCCGCCCGCGAGCTGCGGATCGACGTGCCGGGCGAGCTGGCGGTGGCGGGCTTCGACGACGTGAAGGAGGCGGCGCTCACCGATCCGCCGCTGACCACCGTCTACTCCGACCGGCCGGCGATGGCGCGGGCCGCCGTGGACCTGGTCCTCGACGACTCGGTCCGCGTCTCGGGCTCCCGCCGCGAGCGCGTGAAGCAGTTCCCGTCGGCGCTGGTGGTCCGCCGGTCCTGCGGCTGCCACTGACCGGCCCCACCCCCTTCCCCCTGCTCTTTATTTCGGGCATACAGGGTTCTGTCGGGCTTCTCAGCCGGTCCTCAGACCGTTCTCATCTGCCGGGCCGAGCATCAGAGCCATGACGGACCACCAGCAGCCCCAGCAGCCGTACTACCCGCCGCGCCCGCCGTTCGAGCCGACGCGGCCGATCACCACCGAGCCGGGCACCACCGTGTGGCCGTCCGGATCCGGCGGCGGGTACACCCCTCCCCCGGCCGAGCCGCCGTACGCGACGGCCGGCCCGGCACCCGCCGCCGCACCCGTCTCCCGCCGGCGCGCCAAGCGCGGCGTGGGCCTGATGGCGGCCGTCGCCATCGCCGCGGCGGCGATCGGCGGCGGCACCGCGACCCTCGTGCAGCAGCTGACCTCGCCCGCGCCCGTCACCGCCGCGTCCTCCTCCGCGGTGACCGGCACCAACGTCTCCGCGAGCAGCACCGGCACGGTCGCCGGGGTCGCCGAGGCCGTCTCCCCGTCGATCGTGGAGATCTCCGCGCGCTCCACCTCAGGCGCCTCCACCGGCTCCGGCGTGATCATCACCGGCGACGGCGAGATCGTCACCAACAACCACGTGATCTCCGGCGCCTCCGAGATCACCGTCCGGACCAGCGACGGCAGGACCTACCAGGCCGAGGTCGTCGGCAGGGACCCCGACAAGGACCTCGCCCTGATCAAGCTGAAGGACGCCTCCGGGCTGAAGGCCGCCACCCTCGGCGACTCGTCCCGGGTGAAGGTCGGCGACGAGGTCGTCGCCATCGGCTCCCCCGAGGGCCTCACCGGCACCGTCACCAGCGGCATCGTCTCCGCGCTCGACCGGGACGTCACGGTCGCGAAGGACACCGAGGACGCCGGGGGCGCCGACTCCCAGGACACGCAGCGGCAGTGGGACCCGCGGCAGGGCTGGCCGTTCGAGTTCGGCGGACAGCAGTTCAACGGCGACACCGGCAGCTCCAAGACCACGTACAAGGCGATCCAGACCGACGCCTCCCTCAACCCGGGGAATTCCGGCGGCGCGCTGATCAATATGAACGGCGAGATCATCGGGATCAATTCGGCCATGTATTCGCCCAGTTCTTCGAGCGGTTCCACGGCCGGCAGCGTGGGCCTCGGATTCGCCATCCCGGTGAACACCCTCAAGGCCGACCTCGACGCCCTCCGGTCGGGCGGCCAGAGCTGAACGCATGGGACGCTGACCCCATGAGCAGCGGGCAGCCGAACGCAACCGAACGCATCCTCATCGTCGACGACGAACCCGCCGTCCGGGAGGCCCTGCGGCGCTCCCTCGCCTTCGAGGGGTACGCGACCCGGGAGGCCGTCGACGGGGTCGACGCGCTCGCCGCCATGGAGTCGTACGCCCCCGACCTCGTCGTCCTGGACGTGCAGATGCCCCGCATGGACGGGCTCACGGCGGCCCGCCGGATCCGGGCCGCCGGCTCCACCGTGCCCATCCTGATGCTGACCGCCCGCGACACCGTCGGCGACCGGGTCACCGGCCTCGACGCGGGCGCCGACGACTACCTGGTGAAGCCCTTCGAGCTCGACGAGCTCTTCGCCCGCATCCGCGCCCTGCTGCGCCGCAGCTCGTACGCCGTCCCCGCGGCCTCCGCCGCCGAACCCGCCGACGTGCTCGCCTTCGAGGACCTGCGGATGGACCTGGCGACCCGCGAGGTCACCCGCGCCGGACGGCCCGTCGAGCTGACCCGCACCGAGTTCACGCTCCTGGAGATGTTCCTGGCGCACCCCCGGCAGGTCCTCACCCGCGAGCAGATCCTCAAGGCCGTGTGGGGCTTCGACTTCGAGCCGAGCTCGAACTCGCTGGACGTGTACGTGATGTACCTGCGGCGCAAGACCGAGGCGGGCGGCGAACCGCGCCTGGTCCACACCGTGCGCGGGGTCGGATACGTGCTGCGCGGCGGAGGCGCGACCGAATGACCCGCCCCCGCACCCCCCTGGCCTGGTTCCGCTCCCGGCCGCTGCGCTCCCGCCTCGCCCTCCTGACCGCCTTCGCGGTGGCCGTCGCGGTCGCGGCCGTCTCCGCGGCCTGCTGGTTCGTGACCCGGGCGCAGCTGGAGAGCGAGATGGACGCGGCGCTGCGCAACACCCGGCTCGACCCGCTGGCGGTCCAGAACCTGATCCGGCTGTGCCAGGCGGACCAGGAACCGCCGCCGGCCGCCGGCTTCACCGTCCAGATCATCGACGCGACCGGCGGCGTCTGCACCTCCGGCGAGGCGGCCATCCCGGCCGGGGAGGGCGACCTGGCGGTGGCCCGAGGCACGCTCGCGTACCTCCTGCACACGGCGAAGGACGCGGACGGGCGCGAGATGCGCGTCTACACCTACCCGCAGCCGAGGCAGCCCGGCCTCGCCGTCTCGGTCGCCCGCCCGCTCGCCGAGATCGACAACTCCCTCTCCACCCTCGGCTGGGTGCTGCTGCTCGTCTCCGGCATCGGCGTCGTCGGCGCCGGCGCGGCCGGGCTGTGGGTGGCCAGGACCGGCCTGGAGCCGGTGCACCGGCTCACCGGGGCGGTGGAGCACGTGGCCGCGACGGAGGACCTGACGGTACGGATCCCCGCCGAGGGCGAGGACGAGATCGCCCGCCTGTCGCGGGCCTTCAACCAGATGACGGCGGCGCTGGCGACCTCGCGGGACCGGCAGGCGCGGCTGATCGCGGACGCGGGGCACGAGCTGCGCACCCCGCTGACGTCCCTGCGCACCAACATCGAACTGCTCGCCCGCAGCGAGGAGACCGGCCGCGCGATCCCGCCGGAGGACCGGCGGGCCCTCATGGCCTCGGTGAAGGCGCAGATGACGGAACTGGCCGCGCTCATCGGCGACCTCCAGGAACTGGCCCGCCCGGACGCGGTGCGCCCCGGCCCCCTGGAGGTGGTCCCCCTCCACAAGGTGCTGCGCTCGGCGCTCGACCGGGCGCGGCTGCGCGGCCCGGAGCTGACCTTCACCACCGACCTGGCGCCCTGGTACGTCCGGGCGGAGCCGGCCGCCCTGGAGCGGGCCCTGGTCAACGTCCTGGACAACGCGGTGAAGTTCTCGCCGCCGCGCGGGACGGTCGAGGTGACGCTGATGCGGGGCGAGCTGACGGTCCGCGACCACGGTCCGGGCATCGCCCCCGACGAACTCCCCCACGTCTTCGACCGCTTCTGGCGCTCCCCGTCCGCGCGCAGCCTCCCCGGCTCGGGCCTGGGCCTGTCGATCGTCGCCCGCACGATGAGGCAGACGGGCGGCGCGGCGACCCTCGCGCCGGCGGAGGGCGGCGGCACCCGCGCCACCCTGACCTTCCCGGGCGCCCCGACCCCTCCGCCGGAGGTGGCGGGCTGAGGGGCGGCCCTACTGGCCGACGCGGCCGTCCACCCGTTCGCGGAGGAGGTCCGCGTGGCCGCAGTGGCGGGCGTATTCGGTGATCTGCATGGTGAGGAGTTCGCGCAGCAGGCCCCCGTCGGGAAGCGCCGCGCCGAGGTCCGGCGCGGCGGCGAGGAAGCGGTCGGTCGCCTCCGCCTCCTCCTTCCAGCGGCGGCGGGCCTCCTCGACGACGGCCGGGTCGGGCACGGCGCCGGTCCAGTCGGCCTCGCGGTCGTCCGGGGTGCGGTAGATCCGGGGCGCGTCCTCGCCGGCGAGGCGGCGGAAGTGGCGTTCGTCCTCGGCCATGTGCCGGATCAGGCCGAGCAGCGACATGGTGGAGGGCGGGACGGAGCGGCGGGCGAGCTGCTCGGCGTCCAGGCCCTCGCACTTCAGCTCCAGGGTGAGCCGGAAGTGCCGCAGGGCGTCGAGGAGGGCGCCGCGCTCGTCGGTCACCCCCGTACCGCCGCCCTCGCGCGGATCGTCGTCGGGGTCGGCCCACATGTCGGTGTGGACGGTGGAGGTCGTCCACCGTCGGATGTCCGTCTCGCTGGTCTCCATGCGGGCATGGTCGTACGGCGGCGCGGTCCGCGGCCAGCGGATCGCCGCCCTCAGTTGTGCCGGAGCAGCGCCTCCACCAGCCCGGCGCGGGTGGCGGGGAAGTCCAGGGGCACGATGCCGAGGCCGGTGCGGCCGGCCAGTTCGGCGCTGTCGAGGAAGCCGTGGACCCAGGGGTTGAGCCGGTCGGAGTTCCAGCGGGGCGGCAGGTAGGCGGAGGTGCTGACGAAGTTCACGTACAGCGGGCCGGGCTGCGCGACGGCGGCGCGGAAGTGGGACTGGATCTTCGGGTACTTGGCGTCGGGCAGGGCGTTCCAGTCGTCCTGGACGGCGAAGTACCGGGAGTCCGCCCATCGCAGGCCGGGCAGTCCGCCGTTGTCGGCGAGCAGCACGACCCGGCCGCGGGCCTCGCCGAGGAGCGGGAGCGTGTCGCCGATCCGGAAGAGGGACCGCCAGCCGCGCCGGTCGAGGTAGTCGTCGAAGACGGCCCGGAAGGTGGCGTCGGACTCCTCGGAGTACTCCTGCTTGACCCGCATGAGCACGGTCTCGGTGGGGTGCGCGGCGAGGAAGTCGCGGCAGGCGACGAGGACGTCGCCGAACATCATGTTCTGGTACGAGGCCCCGTGGTGGATGGCGAAGGAGCCGCCGGTGACGCGGCAGCGGACGTCGAGGAAGCGGACGCCGCTGTCCAGTTGCTGCGCGATGGTGGTGTTCTGGCATTCGCTCCAGGGGCCGCCGAACCGGGCCCCCGAGTCGTGCGTCCCCGGGATGGTGAGCCGCGCGAGCGCGGTGCCGTCCCCGTGCGCCGCCATCCACGCGCGCGTGTCGACGGCGGCGGCCCGTGCCGCGGGGGCGCCGGCGAGCAGGGCGGCTCCGGCCCCCAGGGCCCCGGTGAGAAAGCGTCGTCGCTCCATGGGACCGGATGATGACAGGTCCGCGTCAACTTGCGCCAGGGTGCCGCCGGGCATGAAGGAGAAGGGGTCGTCCCCCGCCTGTGCGGCGGGGGACGACCCCTCAGGGAACCTCCGGCGTCACTTGACGACCGTGATGCGGCCGGTCGCCGGGGCCTGGAGCGGCTGGGCGGCCGAGGAGTTGGCCGTCAGGTAGGCGATGAAGAGGTCGAGGTCCGACGCGCCGACCAGCTTGTTCGTACCGGTGGCGAGCACCGGGAAGCCGTCGCCGCCGCCCGTGAGGAACTCGTTCATCGCGACCCGGTAGCTCTTCGACGGGTCGATCGGCTCACCGTTCAGCCGCACCGAGTCGACCACGATCCGGTCGGCGCCCGTCTTCGTCATGTCCAGGGTGTAGCTGAAGTTCTTCGACACCTGGAGGATCTTCGGGGACGCCAGATTGGCACCGCTGACCTGCTGCTGGAGCGCGGTGATGAGCTGGGCGCCGGTCAGGTCGACCGCCGTCATCATGTTGGTGAACGGCTGGACGGTGTACGCGTCGCGGTAGGTCACCACGCCGTTGTCCCGCTTGGTCAGCGGCGCACGGACGCCGCCCGGGTTCATCAGCGCGAGCTGGGCGCCGCCCTTGTCGGCCGGGGCCATGCCCGCCAGCTGCGCGTCGGCGATCAGGTTGCCCAGCGGCTTCTCGTAGACGCCCGCGTCGGTCGGGTTCTCGATCGTGGTGGCGATGTGGCCGACGGGACGGTCCGCGATCGGCGCGGCAAGAACGTTCCAGCGCTTGATCAGGCTGCTGATCGCCGAGGCCGGCTCCACGTCACGGGTGACGACGTGGTTGGCGGAGGCGACCGCGGTGCGGACGATGTCCTTCGTGCGACGGTCGTAGGTGAGCGTCGTGTCGGTGTAGAGCCGGCCGAAGGAGGCCGCCGAGGTGACCGTGCGCGGCTTGCCCGACGGGTCCGGGACGGTGCACGCGTACGCCTGGTGGGTGTGGCCCGTGACCAGCGCGTCGACCTGCGGGGTGATGTTCTTCGCGATCTCGACGATCGGGCCGGAGATGCCGGCGCCGGCACCCGGGGTGTCGCAGTCGTAGTTGTACGCACCGGAGGCGGGCGCGCCGCCCTCGTGGAGCAGCGCGACGATCGACTTCACGCCCTTGCGCTCCAGCACCTTGGCGTACTTGTTGATCGTCTCGACCTCGTCGCCGAACTTCAGGCCCTTGATGCCCTCGGCGGAGACGATGTTCGCCGTGCCCTCCAGCGTGACGCCGATGAAGCCGATCCTGACCCCGTCCTTCTCCCAGACGAAGTACGGATCGAGCAGCGGCTTGCCGCTCTTCTCGTCCGTCACGTTGGCCGCGAGGTAGGGGAAGTTCGCCCCCTCGAAGGTCTTGCCCTCCTCGAAACAGCCCTCGACCGGGTGGCAGCCGCCGTTCTGTATGCGGGCCAGCTCGCGCGCGCCCTCGTCGAACTCGTGGTTGCCGACCGAGCTCACGTCGAGCTTCATCTCGTTCAGCGCCTCGATGGTGGGCTCGTCGTGGAAGAGCCCGGAGAGCAGCGGCGAGGCGCCGATCATGTCACCGGCGGCGGCCGTGATGGAGTACCGGTGACCCGCGCGCGCCTGCTCCAGGTGCGTGGCCAGGTACTCGGCGCCGCCGACGCCGTTGATCGTCTCGGTCGTGCCGTCCTCCTTGAGGCGCGTGAGCCGACCCGAGGAGCCGGTCGGCGGCTCCAGATTGCCGTGCAGGTCGTTGAAGGACAGCAGCTGGACGTCGACCATCCGGCCCCAGCCCTTGCCGTTCGTCCCGCCCGCGGCGGCGTCGGCCGCGTCCTGCGAGGCGCCCGCCGGCATCGCGGCGACGAGCGCCCCGACCGTCGCCAGCCCCGCGCCGGCGGCCAGAATCCGCCGCTTGGTCTTGCTCTTCCTGCCGTTCACTGCCATCTCTCCCGTGATCCCCTTTTCCCCTTGCCCCGATTCGCGGCTTTGATCGTTCCTGCGTCCTGCGGACGCAGCCTAAGGTCAACGCGCGTAGCGCAACAGGGGGTAGCTGGTTACAAGACAGTTGCCTCCGGCTGACGGAGTGTTCGCCGTAGGCTCGGAGCCATGACTTCCTCCGACGCGGCGCCCGCCCTCGAACCGGGACGGCAGATCCAGACGTACGACGAGCTCACCCCCGAGCAGGTCCAGGAGGTCATGGACCTGCTCGCCTCCGCGGACCGCGCCGACGGCGTGCACGCCGTGTCCGAACAGGGCCGCCTCTACCTCCGCCACGGCCGCCGCGAGGGAGTGCGCCACTTCCTCCTCACCGTCGGCCCCCGCCTCCACGGCTACGCCCAGCTGGAGGAGACCGACCCGGTCGAGGCGCCCGCCGCCGAGCTCGTCATCCACCCCGACCAGCGCGGCCGCGGCCACGGGCGCGCCCTCGGCACCGCCCTGCTCGCCGCCTCCGGCAAGCGGCTGCGGGTCTGGGCGCACGGCGGCAAGCCCTCCGCCCGGCACCTCGCCCAGGTCCTCGGCCTCACCCTCTTCCGCGAACTGCGCCAGCTGCGCCGCCCGCTGGCCCCGCTGGACATCCCGGAGCCGGTGCTCCCCGAGGGCGTCACGATCCGCACCTTCGTCCCCGGTCAGGACGACGCGGCCTGGCTCGCGGTCAACGCCGCCGCCTTCGCCCACCACCCGGAGCAGGGCTCGCTGGTCCAGCGCGACCTGGACGACCGGATCGCGGAGCCGTGGTTCGACCCGAAGGGCTTCTTCCTCGCCGAGAAGGACGGCGAGCTGGTCGGCTTCCACTGGACGAAGGTCCACGCCGAGGAGCGCCTCGGCGAGGTGTACGTGGTCGGGATCCTCCCGGAGGCGCAGGGCGGCGGCCTCGGCAAGGCGCTCACCGCGACCGGCCTGCGGCATCTGGCGGCGGAGGGGCTGCCGACCGCGATGCTCTACGTCGACGCCGACAACACGGCGGCGGTGCGGGTCTACGAGGGGCTCGGCTTCCGGACCCACGAGGTCGACCTGATGTACCGCTCGGAGTCCTGAACCGAGAGCCGGCAGGGGGCGGTTGACACCGCCCCCTTTCTTGCACCACCCTTTCACTACTTGATTAGTGAAAGGGTGGTGGAAGGGCATCGTGGAGTACCGCATCGACCGGCGCAGCGGCGTCGCCACCTACCTCCAGATCGTCCAGCAGACGAAGCAGGCCCTCCGCATGGGCCTCCTGGAACCGGGCGACCGGCTGCCCACCGCACGCGAGGTCGTCGAGGCGACGGCCATCAACCCGAACACGGTCCTCAAGGCGTACCGCGAACTCGAACGCGAGGGCCTCGTCGAAGCCCGCCGCGGCCTCGGCACCTTCGTCCGCGCCACGCTCGGCACCACCTCCCCCGCCGACTCCCCCCTCCGGGGCGAGCTCGACGCCTGGGCCCGCCGGGCCCGCGCCGCGGGGCTGGACCGCGAGGACATGGCGGCGCTCTTCACCGCCGTACTGACACAGCACTTCGAGGGGGACGAGGACAGGTGACCACGCACACGGTCCTGGGAGCGGAGCTCCTGGGCAGGAAGTACGGGGGCCGGAGGGGCGGCTGGGCGCTCCGGGAATGCGACTTCGCCCTCCCCGCCGGCCGGATCTGCGCGCTCGTCGGCCCCAACGGCGCCGGCAAGTCCACCCTCCTCGCCCTCGCGGCCGGCCTGCTCCGCCCCACCGAGGGCACGATCACGGCCCCCGCCCGCGAGGACCTGGCCTACGTCGCCCAGGCCAAGCCGCTGCACCCCCGGCTCACCGTCGCCGACACCCTCCGGATGGGCCGCGAGCTCAACCCCGGCCGCTGGGACGACGCCGCCGCGCTGCGGGCCGTCGAGGGCGGCGGGTTCTCCTCCGACACCCTCGTCCACCACCTGTCCGGCGGCCAGCGCACCCGCGTCGCCCTCGCGCTCGCCCTCGGCAAGCGCGCCGAACTGCTCCTCCTGGACGAGCCGATGGCCGACCTCGACCCGCTCGCCCGCCACCAGCTGATGGGCCTGCTGATGTCCGACGCCGCCGAGCGCGGCACCACGGTCGTCATGTCCTCCCACATCCTCACCGAGCTGGAGGGCGCCTGCGACCACCTGATGCTGCTCGCCGGGGGCCGGATCCGCCTCGACGGCGCCGTCGACGACCTGCTCGCCGCGCACACCCTGCTGCGCGGCCCGGTCGGCGACCTCGCCCCGCACACGGTCGTCGAGACCCGCACGACGGGCCGTCAGCTCACCGCGCTCGTACGGCGGGAGGGGCCGGTCGAAGGCCCCTGGGAGACCAGCGAACCCTCCCTGGAGGAACTCCTCCTCGCCCACCTCCGCCACCCCGAAGGAGCCCCCGCATGAGCACCCTCGCCCCCAAGGGCCCCACCTGGGTGACGCTCCGCCAGTACCGGCGGACGCTGTGGCTGGCGGGCGCGCTCGCGCTGCTCGCGCTGGCCGTGGTCGCGGGGCTGCGGATCTGGGCCGCGCGGCATCCGGTGTCCCCCATGAAGGACGGCGTCTGGGCCGCGTCCCCCGACAACGACGGCTACCTGATGCTCCGCTGGTTCCTGGAGTACGTCGGTTTCGCCGGCATCGCACTGTCGGGCCTCGTCGCCGCCGTCGTCGCGGGCCCGATGGTGGCGCGCGAGTACGAGTCGGGGACGTACCAGCTCTCCCTCACCCAGTCGGTCGGTCCGGCCGAATGGCTCCGCTCCAAGCTCACCGCCGCCCTCGTCGCCGGCGTGCTCGCCGCGCTCGCCGTCATGGGGATCTTCTGGTTCGGCCGGCTCGGCGTCCGGGAGGGCTGGGACTACCACTGGAGCCACGCGGGGACCTACGCGGCGACCGGCGTCACCGTCTTCGCGTACGTCCTCGCCGCCGTCGCCTTCGGCGCCCTCGTCGGCCAGCTCGTCCGGCGCACCGTCCCGGCCATGGCCGTCGCGGCGCTGGTCATGGGCTCGCTGATCGCCGTCTTCAACGGGTACCGCTGGTCGCTCCTGCCGACGGAACGGGAGACCTTCCCGCTCGGCGGCCGGTCCGGGCTCTCCCCCGACTACCTCCACATGGACAGCGGCATGCTGACCTCGTCCGGCGCGTCGTTCGACCCGTCGATCTGCTGGAAGCGGGCGAACGCGACGCCGGGGTCCGACGCCGAGCCCGGGCTGTGGGAGAAGGTGGAGAAGCAGTGCTACGCCGAGCACGACGTCACCACCCAGTTCATCGACTACCACCCCTCCTCCCACTTCTGGCCCACCCAGCTCATCGAGACCGGCATCGTCCTCACCGTCGCCGCCCTCGCCGCCTACGCCGCCTTCCGGGTGCTCCGCGCCCGCCACCCGTAGCGGCCCATCACCCGGACGGGTGAAAATGGGGGCGGGGGCTGTCACAGGCCCCGCCCCCGATTCCCGTACGACATGTCGTCGTTACCGGCCATTCAGACGCGCTTGCGACGCTCACGCAATGAAGCGATCCGTGATCACTCCTGGCGGGGCTCCCTCCCCGGGAAGACTCCCCAAGGGGAGACTGCCCTCCCCCACGGCCCGCTCCGACGCGCCCGAGGACCCTTTCGCGCGGAAGAATGGGTCCATGAGCCAGCAGCCCGCCGAGGTCCCGGTCCAGACCTCCGCCACCGCGTCCCCGCAGCCGTCCCCGGGTTCCATAGCGGCGCACCGCCCGCTCGCCGTGAACGGCGGAGCCGTCAGCGATCTCGAACCCGACCTCGACTCCGAGATCGACGCGTACGAGGTCGACGAGGACGCCTCCGCCGAGCTGCCCCAGGGCCGCTTCCTCGACCGCGAGCGCAGCTGGCTCGCCTTCAACGAGCGCGTCCTCGAACTCGCCGAGGACCCGAACACCCCGCTCCTCGAACGGGCGAACTTCCTCGCGATCTTCGCCTCCAACCTCGACGAGTTCTTCATGGTCCGGGTCGCCGGCCTCAAGCGCCGCATCGCCACCGGCGTCGCCACCCGCTCCGCCTCCGGCCTCCAGCCCCGCGAGGTCCTCGACCTCATCTGGACCCGCTCGCGCGAGCTCATGGCCCGGCACGCCGCCTGCTTCCAGCAGGACGTGTCCCCCGCGCTGGCCGACGAGGGCATCCACCTGATGCGCTGGCCGGACCTCACGGAGAAGGAGCAGGCCCGGCTCTTCACCCTCTTCCGGCAGCAGATCTTCCCCGTCCTCACCCCGCTCGCCGTGGACCCGGCGCACCCCTTCCCGTACATCTCCGGCCTGAGCCTCAACCTGGCCGTGGTCGTGCGGAACCCGGTCAGCGGCCACCGCCACTTCGCCCGCGTCAAGGTGCCGCCGCTGCTCTCCCGCTTCCTGGAGGCGTCCCCGCAGCGGTACGTGCCGCTGGAGGACGTCATCGCGGCGCACCTGGAGGAGCTGTTCCCCGGCATGGAGGTGCTGGCGCACCACATGTTCCGGGTGACCAGGAACGAGGACCTGGAGGTCGAGGAGGACGACGCCGAGAACCTGCTCCAGGCCCTGGAGAAGGAGCTCATGCGGCGCCGCTTCGGCCCGCCGGTCCGCCTGGAGGTCGAGGAGTCCATCGACCCGTACGTCCTCGACCTGCTGGTCCGCGAGCTGAAGGTCTCCGACGCCGAGGTCTACCCGCTGCCCGGCCCGCTCGACCTGACCGGGCTCTTCGGGATCGCCGCGCAGGACCGGCCCGAGCTCAAGTACCCGAAGTTCGTCGCCGGCACCCACCGGGACCTCGCCGAGGTCGAGTCCGCGTCCGCGCCCGACATCTTCGCGGCGCTGCGCGAGCGGGACGTGCTGCTGCACCACCCGTACGACTCCTTCTCCACCTCCGTGCAGGCGTTCCTGGAGCAGGCGGCGGCCGACCCCGACGTCCTCGCGATCAAGCAGACGCTCTACCGGACCTCCGGCGACTCCCCGATAGTCGACGCCCTCATCGACGCCGCCGAGTCCGGCAAGCAGGTCCTCGTCCTCGTCGAGATCAAGGCCCGCTTCGACGAGCAGGCCAACATCAAGTGGGCGCGGAAGCTGGAGGAGGCCGGCTGCCACGTCGTCTACGGCCTCGTCGGCCTCAAGACCCACTGCAAGCTGTCCCTGGTGGTACGCCAGGAGGGCGAGCTGCTGCGCCGCTACTCGCACGTCGGCACCGGCAACTACCACCCGAAGACGGCCCGGCTCTACGAGGACCTCGGCCTGCTCACCGCCGACCCGCAGGTCGGCGCGGACCTCTCCGACCTCTTCAACCGGCTCTCCGGCTACTCCCGCCGCGAGACCTACCGGCGCCTGCTGACCGCCCCGAAGTCGCTCCGCGACGGACTGGTCTCCCGGATCACCAAGGAGATCGCCCACCACCGGGCGGGCCGGCCCGCGTACGTGAAGATCAAGGTCAACTCGATGGTCGACGAGGCCGTCATCGACGCCTGCTACCGGGCCTCCCAGGCCGGCGTCCCGGTCGACGTCTGGGTCCGCGGCATCTGCGCCGTACGGCCCGGCGTCCCCGGCCTCTCCGAGAACATCCGGGTCCGCTCCGTCCTCGGCCGCTTCCTGGAGCACTCCCGGGTCTTCGCCTTCGGCAACGGCGGCGAGCCCGAGGTCTGGCTCGGCAGCGCCGACATGATGCACCGCAACCTGGACCGGCGCATCGAGGCCCTGGTCCGGGTCTCCGACCCCGCCCACCGGGCGGCCCTCACCCGGCTCCTGGAGACCGGGATGTCCGACACCACCTCCTCCTGGCACCTCGGCCCGGACGGGAACTGGACGCGCCACGCGACCGACCCCGAGGGCAAGCCGCTGCGGCACGTGCAGGAGATGCTCATCGACGCGCGGAGGCGCCGGCGTGCACAACCTTGACCCCACGCAGTCCACACCGTCCACGCAGGACGTGACCGCGGGCGAGGTCCTGGCTCCCTACCTGCACGCCCGGGCCGCGGACTTCCTCCGTGGCCTGCGGCAGCACGGTGAGAGCGGCGCGGACACGGCCGGAGCGGAGGAGGCCGCCGGCACCCTGCGGGCGGCCGCCCGCCGCATCAGCGGCAGCCTGCACACCTACCGGCCGCTGCTCGACGCGGCCTGGGCCGACCAGCTCCGCACCGAGCTGGCCTGGCTCTCCGGCACGCTCGCCCAGGAGCAGGCGTGCACCTCCCGGCTGGTGCGGCTGATGGACGCGCTGAACCGGCTGGCCGGCGGCAGCGGCCCGGTGCCGGCCGCCCGCGGCTCGGAGAGCGCCGGGCTGACCATCGGCGCCGCCCGGGCCGGCGCGCTGCTGGAGCGGCAGCTCACCCTGGCCAGGACCCGGGCCCACTCGGCCGCCCTGCAGGCCCTCGGCTCCTCCCGCTTCCACGCGCTCGCCGACGCCGTCGCCCTCCTCGCCTCCGAGGTGCCGCTCGGCCCGGCCGGCGCGGCCCCCGCCCCCGAGGTCCTCGACGCCTCCGCCTCGGTCGCCCGCCGCCGCCTCCTCGACGCGGTCGAGGCGCTGCCGCTGACCCGCGCCGCCCACCCGTACAACGCGGAGGCGCTGGCCCTGGCCGCCGGCGAGAACCAGGACGCGCCCTGGCACCACACCCGGCTGCTGCTCCGGCTGCACCGGTACGCGACCGAGGTGACGGCCCTCGGCCGGGAACCGGACGCCCTGCTGTACGAGGCGGCCCGGGCCCTCGACCGGCACCGCGACGCGGCCGAGGCCGCCGCGGCCGCCGCCGCCGCGGCCCGCACCCCCCGCATCGCCCCCGCCACCGCGTACGCCCTCGGGGTCCTCCACGCCGACCAGCGCCACGAGGTCGAAGCCGCCCGCTTCGCCTTCCAGAACGCCTGGCGCACCGCCACCGTCCCGGTCCCATGACCCCCGGCGCCCCTCCCGTCCTCGCCGCCGGCTGCGTCCTCTGGCGCCCGGCGGCGGAGGACGGCCGGGCCATCGAGATCGCGCTCGTCCACCGGCCGAAATACGACGACTGGTCCCACCCCAAGGGGAAGCGGAAGCGCGGCGAGAGCGCCGAGGCGTGCGCCGTCCGGGAGGTCCTGGAGGAGACCGGGCACCGCTGCGAGCTGGGCCGCCGGCTGCCCACGGTCCGGTACGCCGTGGACGGACGTCCCAAGGAGGTCGCCTACTGGGCGGCCCGCGCCCTCGGCGGGGCCTTCGTCCCGGGCCGGGAGGTGGACCGGCTGCGCTGGCTGCCGCCGGCGGAGGCCCGTGCCCGCAGGCCGGGTCGTCAGGTGCGTGCGATCGGCGTGCGGCAGGGGCGCCCTCGTAGCGGAGCTACTTGGGCGTTTCTGCCGTGCGGCGAGCGTGCGTGCCGGACGGGCCGGACCCGGCGGGAATTGTCAGACAGGCCCTAGGGCCCGCCCCGGCACCCCGTGCCCCCACCGGGCGGCCGGGACGGCACCGCGCGCCCGGCCGCACCGTGGCTTACGGCACGGTTCACCTCGCGTTCACTCTCCACGGTTGGCGGCTTCACCTGATCTGCCTAATTTCGGCCTTACGGGGTGCACGGAGCCTGACGATGCACCCACAACCCGACACGCGCCGCCTTCGACGCAACGGACACCCGGTCCGGGCCCGGCGGCTTCTGGAAGGAACACCCGAAAGTGAAGCTTTCGCGCAAGAACGGGCTTCGCGCCTCCGCGATCGGTGCCCTCGTCGTCTCCGGTGCGCTCGTCCTGTCGGCGTGTGGCTCGGACGACAACAACGAGCCGACCAAGGGCGGCGGCGAGAAGACGTCGGCCGCCGCTTCGAACATCAAGTGCGACGGCGCCAAGGGCCAGCTGCTCGCCGCGGGCTCCAGCGCGCAGAAGAACGCGATGGACCTCTGGGTCAAGAACTTCCAGGCCGCCTGTGAGGGTGTCGAGGTCAACTACCAGGCCATCGGCTCCGGCGGCGGCATCACCAAGTTCAACCAGGGCCAGGTCGCCTTCGCGGGCTCCGACTCCGCCCTGAAGGACGAGGAGGTCGCCGAGTCGAAGAAGATCTGCAAGGGCGGCACCGGCGTCAACCTGCCCATGGTCGGCGGCCCCATCGCCATCGGCTACAAGCTGGAGGGCGTGGACAACCTCGTCCTGGACGCCCCCACCCTCGCCAAGATCTTCGACAACAAGATCACCAAGTGGAACGACCCGGCGATCGCCAAGCTGAACCCGGGTGCCAAGCTCCCCGACAGCACGATCCAGGCGTTCCACCGCTCGGACGAGTCCGGCACCACCCAGAACCTGGGCAAGTACCTCTCCACCGCCGCCCCGGCCGACTGGAAGCACGACCCGAAGACCAAGTCGTGGCCCGCCCAGGGTGGCCAGGCCGCCAACGGCTCCTCCGGTGTCGCCACCGCGGTCAAGGACGCCGAGGGCTCCATCGGCTACTTCGAGCTCTCCTACGCGACCGCCAACAAGATCTCCACGGTCAGCATCAACACCGGTGCCTCCGCCCCGGTCGCCGCGACCACGGAGAACGCCTCCAAGGCCATCGCCGCCGCCAAGGTCAAGGGCACCGGCAGCGACGTGGCCCTCTCCCTCGACTACGCCACCAAGGCCGAGGGCGCCTACCCGCTCGTCCTCGTGACGTACGAGATCGCCTGCGACAAGGGCAACAAGGCCGACACCCTGCCGACCCTGAAGGCGTTCCTCAACTACGCCATCAGCGAGGAGGGCCAGAAGGTCCTCGCCGACGCCGACTACGCCCCGATGCCGGCCGAGATCGCGGCCAAGGTCCGCGCGATCGTCCCGACCCTGTCCTGAACCCCGGCCGGGGGCGGCCCCTGACCTCCCGTGGAGGAGGCCGCCCCCGGCATCCGGTGCACCGCCGCCAGGAGCCCGTACGGCTCCGCAGACCGGAGAAACCGATGGTTACCACGACACCACCCGCCACAGAGAAGAACAGGAGCAGGCGCGCCACGAGCGCTGCCCGCCCCGGGGACCGCATCTTCAGCGGCCTCTCCAAGGGCTCCGGCATCACCCTGCTCGTCATCATGGCCGCGATCGCGGTCTTCCTGAGCTACCGCACCGTCCTCGCCGTCTCGAAGGACGAGGCCAACTTCTTCACCACCTTCGAGTGGAACCCGGCCGGCAGCCCGCCGGTCTTCGGCATCGCCGTCCTGGCCTTCGGCACGATCGTCTCCTCGGTCATCGCCATGGTCATCGCCGTGCCGGTCGCGATCGGCATCGCGCTCTTCATCTCGCACTACGCGCCGCGCAAGCTGGCCAAGCCGCTCGCGTACGTCGTCGACCTGCTCGCCGCCGTGCCCAGCATCATCTACGGCCTCTGGGGCGCGATCTTCCTCGTCCCGTACCTCGACGGCCTCAACCAGTGGCTCGACCAGTACCTGGGCTGGACGTACATCTTCGACAAGTCCGCCGACGGCGTCGCCCGCAACCTCTTCACCGTGGGCATCCTGCTGGCGATCATGATCCTCCCGATCATCACCAACGTGACCCGCGAGGTCTTCCTCCAGGCGCCGAAGATGCACGAGGAGGCCGCGCTCGCCCTCGGCGCCACGCGCTGGGAGGTCATCCGGATGGCGGTGCTGCCCTTCGGCCGCTCCGGCATCATCTCCGCCTCCATGCTGGGCCTCGGACGGGCGCTCGGTGAGACCATGGCAGTGGCGGTCGTCCTCTCCCCGAGCTTCGTCCTCTCGGGACACCTGCTCGACCCGGGCGGCGGCACCTTCGCCCAGAACATCGCAGCGAAGTTCAACGAGGCCAACGAGTTCGGCCGGGACGCCCTGATCGCCTCCGGTCTCGTCCTCTTCGTCATCACCCTGCTGGTCAACGGCGCGGCCCGGTGGATCATCGCCCGCCGCAAGGAGTACTCGGGGGCCAACGCATGAGCCACGCCGTCCAGGAACGCCCGGTCACGTTCGCCAAGCCCCGCGGTCCGCTCTCCCACGCCCGCCTCCCGCGCTGGACCCCGCTCGCCGTCGCGGCCGGCTCCATCGCCGCCGGCGTCGGCATCGGCCTCGCCGCCGGCTGGCACAGCAAGGTGCAGTGGGGCCTGGTCTCCGCGCTCCTCTTCGTCCTGGTCACCTACGCCGTCACCACCAAGGTGGAGGGCGCCCGCCAGGCCAAGGACCGCGTCGCCACCAGCCTCGTCTGGGTCTGCTTCGTCCTCGCCGTGATCCCGCTGGTCTCCCTCGCCTGGGTCACGATCAGCAAGGGCCTGGAAGTACTCGACATGTACTTCCTCACCCACTCGATGAACGGCGTCCTCGACGCCGAGGCCGGCGGCGGCGTCTACCACGCCCTCCTCGGCACTCTCGAGCAGGTCGGCATCGCCACCCTGATCGCCGCGCCGATCGGTCTGCTCACCGCGGTCTACCTCGTCGAGTACGGCACCGGGAAGCTCGCCAAGGCCGTCACCTTCTTCGTCGACGTCATGACGGGCATCCCGTCGATCGTCGCCGGCCTCTTCATCCTCTCCACCTGGACCCTGATGCTGGGCTTCGGCCCCTCGGGCTTCGCCGGAGCGATGGCCCTCGCCATCCTGATGATGCCGGTCGTCGTCCGCTCCACCGAGGAGATGCTCAAGCTCGTCCCGAACGAGCTCCGCGAGGCCAGCCTCGCCCTCGGCGTCCCGAAGTGGCGCACGATCCTGAAGGTGGTCCTCCCGACCGCGATCGGCGGCATCACCACGGGCGTCATGCTCGCGGTCGCCCGCATCACCGGTGAGACGGCCCCCGTCCTGCTCCTCGTGTTCGGTACGAAGCTCATCAACCCGAACCCCTTCGAAGGCGCCCAGTCCTCGCTGCCGCTCTACGTGTACGAGCAGTACGCGGTCGGCACCGACGCCGCCGTGGCCCGCGCCTGGGCCGCCGCGCTCGTCCTGATCGCCTTCGTCATGATCCTCAACCTGGTGGCCCGCGGCATCGCCCGCTGGAAGGCCCCGAAGACCGGCCGCTGAGCCGAACGGAAGTGAACTAGTTATGGCCAAGCGAATCGACGTCAGCGGCCTCTCCGCCTACTACGGCGCCCACAAGGCGATCGACGACATCTCCATGACCGTCGAGCCCCGCTCCGTGACGGCCTTCATCGGCCCCTCCGGCTGCGGCAAGTCCACCTTCCTGCGCACCCTGAACCGCATGCACGAGGTCACCCCCGGCGGCCGCGTCGAGGGCAAGGTGATGCTGGACGACGAGAACCTGTACGGCTCCGGTGTCGACCCGGTCGCGGTCCGCCGCACCGTCGGCATGGTGTTCCAGCGGCCCAACCCCTTCCCCACCATGTCGATCTTCGACAACGTGGCGGCGGGCCTGCGGCTGAACGGCTCGTACAAGAAGGCCGAGCTGGCCGACATCGTGGAGCGCTCCCTCAAGGGCGCCAACCTGTGGAACGAGGTCAAGGACCGCCTCAACAAGCCGGGCTCCGGCCTCTCCGGCGGTCAGCAGCAGCGCCTGTGCATCGCCCGCGCCATCGCGGTCGAGCCGGACGTCCTGCTGATGGACGAGCCCTGCTCGGCCCTCGACCCGATCTCGACCCTCGCGATCGAGGACCTGATCGGCGAGCTGAAGGAGCGCTTCACGATCGTCATCGTGACGCACAACATGCAGCAGGCCGCCCGCGTCTCGGACCGCACCGCGTTCTTCAACCTGGCGGCCGTCGGCCAGCCCGGCAAGCTCATCGAGCTGGACGACACCGAGCGCATCTTCTCCAACCCGAGCGTCCAGGCGACCGAGGACTACATCTCCGGCCGCTTCGGATAACCAGGACGTCCCGCCCGTGTGCACGGACCACCGGGGGCGACCCCATCGCCCCCGGTCCACCTCGCACACGGTGCCGGGTCACAGCGTCTGCGGTGCTGCATGGCGGTGCCACCGCCAGACGAAAGGGCCCGGCTCCCCCCAGGGGAGCCGGGCCCGACCACTTTCCTACGGCGTCAGCCGAAGAACAGCTGCACCACGTAGAAGCTCAGCGCCGCGACGATCGCCGCCGCCGGCATGGTGATGAACCAGCCGAGGATGATGTTCTTGGCGACGCCCCAGCGGACCGCGTTGACCCGCTTCGTCGCGCCGACGCCCATGATCGCGGAGGTGATGACGTGCGTCGTCGAGATCGGCGCGTGGAACAGGAACGCCGAGCCGAACATGATCGACGCGCCGGTGGTCTCCGCCGCGAAGCCCTGCGGCGGGTCCAGCTCGATGATCTTGCGGCCCAGCGTCCGCATGATGCGCCAGCCGCCCGCGTACGTACCGAGCGAGAGCATCACGGCACAGGCGATCTTCACCCAGATCGGGATCTCGTCGCCCTGCTGCTGCACGTCCGCGATGACCAGCGCCATCACCACGATGCCCATCGTCTTCTGGGCGTCCTGCAGACCGTGGCCGAGCGCCATGCCCGCCGCCGACACCGTCTGCGCGATACGGAAGCCGCGCTTGGCCTTGTGCGGGTTGGCCTTGCGGAAGATCCACATGATCGCGCACATGACCAGGTAACCGGCGACGAGACCGACGACCGGCGAGATGAACATCGGGATGACGACCTTGTCGAGGACGCCGCCCCACAGCACCTCCGTGCCACCGGCCAGCGCCGCGCCCACCATGCCGCCGAAGAGGGCGTGCGAGGAGGAGGACGGCAGGCCGAAGTACCAGGTGATCAGGTTCCAGATGATCGCGCCGACGAGCGCGGCGAAGAGGATGCCCATCCCCTTGTCGCCGGTCGGCGTCTCGATGAGGCCCTCGCTGACCGTCTTGGCGACCCCGCTGCCCATGAAGGCACCGGCGAGGTTCATGACCGCCGCCATCGCGAGCGCCGCGCGCGGGGTCAGCGCCCGCGTCGACACCGAGGTGGCGATCGCGTTGGCCGAGTCGTGGAAGCCGTTCGTATACGTGAAGCCGAGCGCGACACCGATGGTCACGATCAGGGCGAAGGTGTCCACGAAGCTCAGGACTCCTTGACCGCGATGGTCTCCACCGTGTTCGCCACGTGCTCGAAGGCGTCGGCCGCCTCCTCCAGCACATCCACGACCTGCTTCAGCTTCAGCACCTCGATGGCGTCGTACTTGCCGTTGAAGAGGTGGGCGAGCAGCTTGCGGTGGATCTGGTCGGCCTGGTTCTCCAGCCGGTTGACCTCGATCCAGTACTCGGTGAGGTTGTCCATCGTGCGCAGGTTCGGCATCGCCTCGGCGGTCAGCTCCGCCGCCCGGGCCAGGACCTCGATCTGCTGCTCGACGCCCTTGGGCAGTTCCTCGATGTTGTAGAGGACGACCAGGTCGACGGCCTCCTCCATGAAGTCCATGATGTCGTCGAGGGACGACGCGAGGGAGTAGATGTCCTCACGGTCGAACGGCGTGATGAAGGAGGAGTTCAGCTGGTGGAAGATCGCGTGGGTGGCGTCGTCGCCGGCGTGCTCCGCTGCCCGCATCCGCTCCGCGATCTCGGCCCGGGCGGAGACGTCCGCTCCGAGCAGTTCCATCAGGAGCTTCGAGCCCGTGACGATGTTGTCCGCGGACGCGGCGAACATGTCGTAGAAGCTCGTCTCCCTGGGGGTCAGACGAAATCGCACGTGAGGTCCTCGGGGTGCTGGGTTTCGGTCAGGCTGATGCTAGGCGCATCATCCGGCCACGGCTAACCGGCGTCCTCTCAGTGTCGCCCATCAGGCACAGTGATCTGCACGAGACCCCCGCCCCCCAAACGGCGGGGATCGGTACCATATACCCACGAGGGGTATACACCCCTTATCTGGACAACGGGAGGACGCGATGACGACCACCGAGGCGGACCAGGTCACCCCCCAGGCCGTCGAATCCGTCGAGCCGGCCGACCACGCCCACGGGGTGCACGGCTACCACAAGCAGAAGGACGAGCACCTCAAGCGGCTGCGGCGGATCGAGGGCCAGATCCGGGGTCTGCAGCGGATGGTCGACGAGGACGTCTACTGCATCGACATACTCACCCAGGTCTCGGCCTCCACGAAGGCGCTGCAGTCCTTCGCCCTCCAGCTCCTGGAGGAGCACCTGAGGCACTGCGTGGCCGACGCGGCGAGCAGCGGCGGCGACCTCGACGCCAAGGTCGAGGAGGCCACCAAGGCGATCGGCCGGATGCTGCGCACCTGAGCGGCCGGCGGGCTACCGGCCGACCGGTTCGACCCGGAGGACCTCGTCGATCAGGTCGGCGCTGAGCCGCTCCCCGTCCGCTGCCGAGGCGGCGATGATCAGCTCGCCGCACAGCTCTATCTCGGCCAGGGCGACACGGTCGGGGTCAGCGGTCGCTGTCGCGGTACCGGGCGGAGCCACGCGCATTCACCTCTTCCTGCCGGAGTCGGTGTCCCAGCGTAGGGATCGCGCCACGGACCGCGCATGACACGGACGGACCATTTGGCGATGGTCCGAACCACGCGCCGGTCCGGCGGGCGTCAGACCTCGACCTTCCCGGCGTAGATGTCCCGCCCGTCCGGCAGGCTCACCGTCACCCGCGTCCCGAAGCCGTAGAGCAGGGTCGTCGAGGCGACGGCGACGGTGCGCCCCTGGTTGCTGAAGCTGAACTGGTGGCGGACCTTGCGCAGCCGGCCGGCGCCGTCGAGGTACGCGTCGAAGGGCACCGCGTCGGTGGTGAACCCTTTCGCCGCCGCGGCGAGCGCGCCCCGCAGCTGCGGCGCGGCCAGCTTCGCCGCCGCGCCGATGTCGGCGACGCCCCGGTAGTGCCGCACCCGCACCCCCGCGAGCTCGGTCTCCCCGACGTACGTCACGTCCCGCGCCCCGCGCAGCAGCTCGGCCGCCGCGCCGGGGTCGGTGGCCCCGCCGGTGACCAGGTTGCCGTCGTCGAGGGTGGTGGTGTCGACCCGTACCCACTTGTCGGCGGGGACGCCGGCGCCGCGGTTCTTCATGTAGAGGGCGCCGGGGGTGAGCAGCTCGGTGATCGGCCGGTGCGCGCTGGTGCCGGCGGCGTCCTTGGGGAGGACCACCTGGAGCCGGCCGGTGCGGGTGCGGAAGTCGTAGCCGCCCTCGCCGCGGATGGTGACGCGGGTGCCGCCGGCGGCCATCTCCATCGCGGTCGACGCCTTGGAGGTGCCGGCGCGGACCAGGGCGTCGGCGGCGCCCCGCACGGCGCCGGCCGGGTCCGGCGGCCGCTCGGGGTCCTGGGGGGCGGCACAACCGGTGACCGCCGCGGCGACCAGGGACGCGGTGACGGCGAGCGCCCCGCCGCCGAGCCCGCGCGGACGCGCGTACCGCTGCACCACCATCGCCCGTCGACCCCCAAAAGCCTGGATTCCCGATGCGGATAACGACGGCACGGGCGAGCCGTCACGCGCAGTACGGTGGGGGCGTGCATGAGCAGTCCGCGACCGGCCCGCATCACACGACGACGACGGAGCGGGGTTCCTTCGCCGTGGCCCGCTGTACCTGCGGGTGGGCGGGTCCGGCCCGCCGCTCCCGCGACCGCGCCCGCGCCGACGCCGCGGAGCACGTCGGCGCGAACGACGACCGGGAGGCACGGACCTAGGCGGCGAGGCCCTTCTCGTCGCGGTCGTCGTCGGCGGGGCCGCCGAGGCGGGGTTCGGGGATGCCGACCGTCTCGGGGCGGACCGCGGCGAGGGCGTCGGCCCGGCGCGAGCGGACCAGCCACCCGCCGCGGCGCGAGCGCGCGACGGCGGAGACCAGCGGGGTGAGCAGCGCCAGGGTCAGCGGGGCGAGGAGCAGCGCCGCGGCGGTACCGAGGGCGAGGCCGCCGATGACGTCGGTCGGGTAGTGGACGCCCATGTAGACGCGGGCGAAGCCCTCGGCGAGGGCGAGGCCGATGGCGGCGAGGCCGAAGCGGCGGTGGGCGACGAAGACGGCGACGGCGATCGCCATCGCCATGGTGGCGTGGTCGCTGACGAAGGAGTAGTCGGTCTTCCCCTCGACCAGGACCTGCAGGCCCTCGTGGTCCACGAAGGGGCGGGGGCGTTCGACGAAGCCGCGGATGGGGATGTTCACCAGGAGGGCGACGCCGGCCGCGAGCGGGGCCCAGACGAGGGCGGCGACGGCGGCGACGGAGTCCGTGAGGGTGCCGCGGCGGCGGACGCTCCACCAGCACCAGAGCACCACCAGGACCATCGCGAGCATGATCCCGTACTCGCCGGTGAACTCCATGACCCGGTCGAACCACGCGGGGGCGTCCTTGGCCAGCCCGTTGATGTCGTACAGCAGGCCGACGTCGGGACTGGAACCGTCCGATGCGAGTTCAGCCATCTGCCGCGGCCCCTTGCTCTCTCGTGTGCCGGGCTCCGTGATGTGCCGGGCTGCCAACCCCCGTGGTCGGACATGAGGGGAACGACCCCGCTGAGGCGGGCGTTCCGCGATCCCCCGTGGATCATGATGACGTTACCGAAGAGTGACGCTCCCCCGCAGCTCAGGGCCTGTGCCTGACGGAGAGTTCCGGCCAGTCGGTCCGTCAGATCACGCCTGGGACCCGGCGGAACGGGTGGGGAGGGCGGCGGCGCCGTCCTTGGTGACGCGGGTCGCCCCGAAGTAGTCGGGCGTGTCGATCCGGGTGAAGCGGATCACCGCCCCCGTCCGCGGCGCGTCGATCATGTAGCCGCCGCCCACGTAGATGCCGACGTGCCGGATCGCCCGAGAGTTCGTCAGGTCGTCGGAGAAGAAGACCAGGTCGCCCGGGAGCAGCTCGTCGCGGCGCGGGTGCGGCCCCGCGTTGTACTGGTCGTTGGCCACCCGGGGCAGCTCGATCCCCACCTCCCGGTACGCGGCCTGGGTGAGGCCCGAGCAGTCGAACCGCCCGCCCTGCGCCGCCGTGCCCGTCCCGCCCCACAGATACGGGGTGCCCAGCTTCCCCTGCGCGAAGTGGATCGCGCCCGCCGCCTGCTGCGAGGGCGCCACCCGGCCCTGCGGGCGGGCGAAGCTCTTCTCCAGGGACCGGATGATCCGCACGTAGTTCTGCGTCTCGCGGTACGGCGGGACGCCCCGGTACTTGATGACGGCGTAGGCGCCCGCGTTGTACGCGGCCAGCATGTTGCTCGCCGGGTCGCCGGGCACCTTGCGCACGTATCCGGCCAGCGCGCAGTCGTACGAGGCCGCCGAGGGGATCGCGTCCTGCGGGTCCCAGATGTCCTTGTCGCCGTCGCCGTCGCCGTCGACGCCGTGGCTGGCCCAGGTGCCGGGGATGAACTGCGCGATGCCCCGGGCGTTCGCCGGCGACACCGCGCGCGGGTTCCAGCCGCTCTCCTGGTACAGCTGCGCCGCGAGGAGCGCCGGGTTGATGGCCGGGCAGAGGTTGCCCCAGCGCTGGACGAGGCCCTGGTACATCGTCGGCACCGCGCCCTTGGCCAGCGCCACCGTGCCGGTCGCCGCCGAACCCGCGCCGCCGAGGAAGCCGGCCGCCGCCGCGTACGTGCCGACCAGCAGCAGGGCCAGGAATCCGGCGCAGACCCCGAAGGCCCCGCCGGTCAGCAGCCACGCCTTGCCCGCCCTACGCACCGTCAACCACCCCTCGGCTCCTGGCAGTACGCCCCGCGACGCAAGTCTAGGCGGGGCGCCCTCCCCTGGGGACGGCGCGTGCCCGACGCGGCCCCAAGAGTGCAACAACGACAATCATTGCCCGGAGTCACCCTCCGTGATACACAGAGTGACCATACGCTTCTTCGCATGGAATCCGGTCGCACCGCCGCAGGTCAAGACGGTCGAACCGGTCACATGTACGGGGATCGGGTAAAGAGAGCCGCCAAGCCGTCACACGCGAGCGGTTTCATCAGCGAAGATAGTGGCGATGACCCATGCCGTCCGGCAGGGGTGACCAACGACCCGACAGGGGCGGTGAGTTATATGTACCTGGCGGCCGAGAAGGGCGACATCACCACCATCATCGGTGGAATCGCCCCGAACTGGGGTCCTTTCGGGAGCCTGGGCGCCGAAGCGAAGATCATGATCGAGGTCGTGATGGCCGTGGCCATCCTGCTCTGCCTCGGCATCGCCATCTGGGGCGCGGCCAAGCAGCGCATCGGCGCGACCGCGCTCCGCGACACCTTCAGCGCCGAACAGGGCAAGGGCCTGATCGTCGCCGGCCTCACCGGCGTCTTCATCATCGGCTCCCTCGGAACCCTCTTCACCATCGTCTACGGAATGGCGATCTGACCGCACGTCATCTGCGGTCCCACCCACGAACGAACGAGGGGGCGTACCCGGCATGAGTCCCGGCGACGAGCACGACGGCTACGGCGGCTCGGGCCAGACCCGTACCCGCCTGCCCGAGGGCAACACCGGTGACGTCCACGGCGGCACCCGCCGCCCCGCCCGCGGCTCCCGCTCCCTGCTCATGGCCGTGGGCGTGGTCGTGCTGCTCGTCGCCGCCATCGCCTTCGCCAACCGGGGCGGCGACGGGCCGGAGGGCCCGTCGCCCTCCACCGGCACCCCCGGCAAGGCCGCCACCGCCCCCACCGGCACCCGCCCGGTCACCGGCCACGACGGCACCGTCCCCACCGGCTACGCCCACGACGAACAAGGCGCCCAGAGCGCCGCCGCCAACTACGCGACGGCCCTGGGCTCCACGGACATGTACCAGAAGGGCCCCCGCGAGGCCCTGATCCGCGCGGTGTACGCCCCCGAGGTGGCCGACGCCCGCGTCGCCGACCTCGACAAGGGGTACGGCGACAAGGCGCTCCTCGCCCGCATGGGCCTCCAGGAGGACGGCACGGCCCCCCAGGGGCTCACCTTCGTCGCCCGGACCATCCCCGTGGGGACCAAGGTGGAGTCGTACGCGGGTGACCGGGCGACGGTGTCCGTCTGGCACTCGTACCTGTTCGGGCTCGCCGGCGAGGAGTCGAGGAACCCGGTCTCCGAAGCCTGGTACACCAAGACCTACGAGCTCCTCTGGACCGGCGGCGACTGGAAGATCACCGACGTCCGCCAGAAGGACGGCCCGGTCCCGGTCGGCCGCGACCAGCGGGCCTCCTCGGCCCAGGACATGGCGGACGCCGTCGAACAGTTCGGAGGCTTCACCTATGCCCGGTAGGCCCGCCGCCCTCCTCACCCGCGCCGCCGCCGTCCTGGGCTCCGCCCAGGTCGCCGTCGTCCTCCTCGCGGGCAGAGCCGTCGCCGCTCCCACCCCGACACCCGGCGCCACGCCGTCGGGCGCCACACCGTCGGGAGCCGCCACTCCCACGCCGGGGGCCAGCACCAACCCCTGCGAGCTGCTCAGCGACACGGCCCGGGACTACTGCGAAGGGCAGGGCACCGGTGGCACCGGCGGCGGAGGCTCCTCCTCCGGCACGGTCAACGACCCCGCCTCCGCCCTCGACCCCCTCTCCTCGCTCGCGCGCGGATGCGCCGACGCCGCCGTCGCCATCGTCGACTACCTCTCCAAGGCCGTGAAGGAGACCGCCGAGGTCGACTTCACGAACACCGAGTTCCTCGCCCGGTACGCCGTCGTCTTCGCCGCCGCCACCTTCCTCACCCTCCTCCTCTGGCTGCTCGCCGTCGCCAAGCGCGCCATGCGCGGCGTGCCGCTCACCACCGCCTTCTCCGAGGCCATCGGCTTCCTCTGGCTGACCGTCCTCGCCTCCGCCTTCACCCCGCTGATCCTCTACACCGTCGTCAACGCCACCGACGCCGTCACCGAGGTCATCGCCTCCGGCACCGGGCAGCAGACCGACGTCTTCTTCGGCGCGTTCAAGCAGGCCCTCCAGAAGGGCGACTCCATCAGCGGCGGACCGATCATGCTGATCATCGTCAGCCTGGTCACCGTCCTCGCCGCCGGCGTGCTCTACCTGGAGCTCTTCCTCCGCGCCGTGCTCCTCTACGTCGGCGCCCTCCTCGGCGTCGTCGTCTACTCCGGCCTCGTCGACAAGAACATGTGGGGCCACGTCCGCCGCTGGGCCGGCATCATGATCGCCGTCATCCTGGTCAAGCCGATCATCGTGATCGTCCTCGGCCTGGCCGGCGCCCTCTCCTCCGGCACCGGACCCGACTCCTTCTCCGCCGTCGTCTCCGGCCTCGCGATCATCCTGCTCGCCATCTTCGCCTCCGCGATGATCTACCGCTTCGTGCCCGGCTTCGGCGACGAGATCGTCGCCTCCCGCAACAACCGCCTCCACCGCGCCGGGGAGAACGCGGCCGCGGCCGTCATCTCCTCCCCCGCCTCCCTCGTCTCCCAGGGCATCAAGACCCACAGCACCCGCGACAGCGGATCCGGCGGCGGCCAGGCCCCCTCCTCCGCCGCCCCCCGCCCCGCGAACCAGCTCTCCGGCGGCGTCGCGGCCCACAGCAGCCGCACCCCCCAGGGCAACGGCGCCACGCCCCCGCCCCGCAGCAGCAGCCCCACCGCGGGAACCCCGCACAGCAACCGCAAGAACTCTGGAGGTGCAGGGCGTTGACGACCCCGTCCCAGCCGGTCACGCCCCGCCGCACGTATCTCATCGGCCGCGCCCGGCCGAACGCGATCGTCGGCAAGAACCGCGAGACCGGCGAGATCGCCCTGATCGTCGCCGGCGCCTTCCTCGGCATGATGAGCGGGCTCCTCATCCCCCTCCTCCCCCTGCGGATCGCGCTCCTCGCCGGCCTGCCCATGCTCGCCATCGCCGCCGTGTACCTCCCGTACAAGCAGCGCACCTTCTACAAGTGGTTCGAGATCAACCGCAGCTACAAGCGGATGCTCAAGCGCGGCACCGCCTACCGCTCCGCCGCCGTCGAGGCCGGCACCCGCCTCGACGGCCGCGAGGTCGAGGTCGGCCCGCCGCCCGGCATCGGCCGCGTCAGCTGGCTCTCCGCCCCCTTCGGCCCCGACGAGATCGCCGTCCTCCTCCACGCGGACCGCCGCACCGTCACCGCCGCCATCGAGATCGAGGGCCCCGGCGTCGGCCTGCGCGACTCCGAGGACCAGGAGGCCCTCGTCGACCGCTTCGGCACCCTCCTCAAGCACGTCGCCAACGGCGACGGCTTCGTCACCCGCCTCCAGATGCTGGCCCGCACCCTCCCCGCCGACCCCGACGCCCACGCCAAGGACGTCGCCCAGCGCGGCGACCCGACCGCGCCCGCCTGGCTCCAGGAGTCGTACGACCAGCTCCAGTCCATGGTCTCCACCTCCAGCGAGCAGCACCGCGCCTACCTCGTCGCCTGCATGCACTACACGCGCGACCTCGCCGCCGAGGCCAACGCCATGGCCCACGCCACCAAGCACGCCACCGGCGCCCGCCGCCTCGACCGCGACGGCGGCCTCGCCGTCGTCATGGCCCGCGAGCTCACCGACATCTGCGCCCGCCTCACCGAGGCCGACATCCGGGTCCGCCAGCCCCTCGGCCAGTCCCGGCTCGCCTCCCTGGTCCACTCCATGTACGACCCGGACCACCCGATCGACCACATCCAGGCCATGACGAAACGAAACGCTTGGCCCGCCGAACTCGACGCCATGGAGGCCACCTACCTCCAGGCCAAGACCCGCGAGTCCTCCACCCGCGCCCCCTGGTGCCACGCCACCGCCTGGGTCAAGGAGTGGCCCATGACCCCGGTCGGCGTGAACTTCCTCGCCCCGCTCCTCGTCCACACCCCCGACGTCATCCGCACCGTCGCCGTCACCATGGACCTGGAGCCCACCGAGGTCGCGATCGAGCGCATGCTCACCGAGAAGACCAACGACGAGGCCGAGGCGTCCCGCCAGGCCAAGATGAACCGCACCGTCGACCCCCGCGACATCGCCGCCCACGGCCGGCTCGACCAGCGGGGTGAAGATCTCGCCAGCGGCGCGGCAGGCGTCAACCTCGTCGGGTACATCACCGTATCGGCGCGCTCGCCCGAGGCCCTGGCCCGCGACAAGCGCACGATCAGGGCCTCCGCCGGCAAGTCGTACCTCAAGCTGGAGTGGTGCGACCGCGAGCACCACCGGGCCTTTGTGAACACCCTGCCGTTCGCGACCGGCATCCGCCGCTAGGGCCGAAGGGGCACCGACCGATGCGAGATCCGCTGTCCGTCCTCACCGAAGCCTTCACCTCCTTCGTCCTCGGCAAGGTGGAGACCACCCGCCTGCCCGTGCGCACCTCCACCGGACAGGCCCAGGCCGTCTACCTGCCGACCGCCGCCCCCGGCCTCGGCGACTCCGGCGTGATCATCGGCCGCGAGGTCTACAGCGGCAAGGGCTACGTCTACGACCCCTTCCAGCTGTACGGGCAGCAGCTCCCCGCCCCCCACTGGCTCGTCCTCGGCGAGTCCGGCAACGGCAAGTCCGCGCTGGAGAAGACGTACGTGCTCCGCCAGCTCCGCTTCCGCGACCGGCAGGTCGTCGTCCTCGACGCCCAGGGCGAGGACGGCGTCGGCGAGTGGAACCTCATCGCCCAGGAGCTGGGGATAACCCCCATCCGCCTGGACCCCATGGTCGCCAACGACTCCGGGATCCGCCTCAACCCGCTCGACCCCGCCATCACCACCACCGGCCAGCTCGCCCTGCTGCGCACCATCATCGAGGTGGCGATGGGCCACGGCCTCGACGAGCGCTCCGGCTTCGCGCTGAAGGTCGCCCACGCCCACGTCAACGAGCACATCTCCGACCGCCAGCCGATCCTCACCGACATCGTCGAGCGCCTGCGCCACCCGGAGGCCGAGTCGGCGGAGGCGATGAACGTCGACATAGACGACGTACGGGCCTGGGGCCTGGACGTCGCCCTCGTCCTCGACCGGCTGGTCGACGGCGACCTGCGCGGCATGTTCGACGGCCCGACCACGGTCGGCATCGACCTCGACGCGCCCCTGATCGTCTTCGACCTCTCCCACATCGACCGGAACTCCATCGCCATGCCCATCCTCATGGCGATCGTCGGCGTGTGGCTGGAGCACACCTGGATCCGCCCCGACCGGAAGAAGCGCATCTTCCTCGTCGAGGAGGCGTGGCACATCATCAACAGCCCGTTCGTGGCCCAGCTGTTCCAGCGCCTGCTCAAGTTCGGCCGCCGCCTCGGCCTGTCCTTCGTCGCGGTCGTCCACCACCTCTCCGACGTCGTCGACGGAGCGGCGGCCAAGGAGGCGGCGGCGATCCTCAAGATGGCCTCGACCCGGACCGTCTACGCCCAGAAGGCCGACGAGGCCCGCAACACCGGCCGGGTCCTCGGCCTGCCCCGCTGGGCCGTCGAGATCATCCCGACCCTCACCCCCGGCATCGCCGTCTGGGACGTCAACGGCAACGTGCAGGTGGTCAAACACCTCATCACCGAACGGGAACGCCCGCTCGTCTACACCGACCGCGCCATGACCGAGTCCTCCGGCCCCGCCGACCCGGAGCTGGAGTGGGAGACCGAGCAGCGCGCACTGATGATGGAACGTCAGCTGGACGACAACCCCCAGTCGACGGTGGCGTGACGTGACCGAGGCACGGCAGAGGCAGGGCGGCGTCTCCGACGGATTCCTGATCGGGCTCTTCGCCCTGATCCTCGGCGCCTCCCTGCTCGTCTGGTCCGCGACCGGCCTGGCGGGGCTGCTCGCGCACGGCGCCTGGCCCGACGGGGTGGAGCTCACCCGCACCCCGCCGGCCCTCCGCGCCCTGGTCACCGCCCCGACCGACCTCCCCGCGGCCTGGCCGGACACCCCGCCGGGCCAGCTCTCCGGCTACGGCCTCTTCTGGGGCCTGGTCATCGGCCAGGCGATGGTCCTCGCCGTCCTCGCGGTCTTCCTCCTCGGCACCTACGCCCGCTGGCGGGCGGTCCGCGCGCAGCGCAGGGCGGATGCGTACGCGCCGGCGCCCGACCCGGCCCCGGCGCCCTCCCCCGTACCCCTCCAGAAGACCCCGCCCCCGACGCCCGAACGGCACATCCCGCCGCAGACCGCACAGGAACAGCCGCAGCCGCAGCCGCAGCCTCCGGTGCCTGCACCGGCACCGGAACCGGGACCCGCGATAGAACCCGGCACTGTCTACGGCCCGCCCGAGACCCGCCGACCCCTCGCCGTCCAGGCCGTCCGCGACGCCGAGGGGCCCGTCCTGGTCGTCACCTCCGACCCCACCGTCTGGGCCGACACCAAGGACGTACGCGGCAAACTCGGCCCGGTCCTCGTCTACGACCCCGGCCACCTCTGCGACACCCCGGCCCGTCTCCACTGGTCCCCGGCCGAGGAGTGCGCCGACCCGGACACCGCCCAGACCCGCGCCGCCGCGCTGCTCGCCCCGGTCCGCCCGCACGCCCGGCTCGACGCGGCCACGGCCGACACCGCGGAAACGCTCCTGCGCTGCTGGCTGCACGCCGCCGCCGTGGACGGCCGCCCGGTGCGCCAGGTCCACCGCTGGGCCCAGGGCGCCGACGCCCACGAGCCGGTACGGATCCTCCGCGGCCACCCCAAGGCCGCCTCCGGCCTCGCCGGCCTCCTCGAAGCGGCACTCACCGCCCACCCCGAAACCCGCCGCCTGGCCCAGGAACTGACGGCCCGTGCGTTCTCCGCCTTCTCCACGGTCCACATCCGCGAGGCGTGCACCCCGAATCGAACGGATTCGCTGGCCCTGGCATCTTTCCTCGCCGAAGGGGGCACCCTCTACGTGGTGGGCGAGCCGATCGAGGATCCGCGCACCCACCCGGGCGCGATGCCCCTCCTCACCGCGCTCGCGTCGCACGTGGTCGAGCACGGCCGCCGCATGGCCGCACGGTCATCCGACGGTCGGCTCGACCCACCACTGACGCTGGTGCTCGACGACGTCGCCGCCGTCGCCCCGCTCCCCGGCCTGCCGGCCCTGCTCGCCGACGGCCCGGCCCGCGGCCTCCCCACCCTGGCCCTGATGCGCTCCCCCGAACAGGCCCGCACCCGCTGGCCCGAGCGCTCACTCCACTAGGTTCCGCCCGGCCTACCGGGCGGGCCGCTCCAGCACGTACTCCAGGTCGTGCGGCTCGCCCGAGCCGACCGTGTCCGCCCGGCCGCCGGTCGCCACGAACCCGAGCCGCCGGTACGCGGCCGCCGCCCGGACGTTCTCCTCGTGGACGTACAGCCGCGCCCGCTCGATGCCCTCGTCCCGCGCCCACACCCACTCCAGAGCGGTCGTGAACAGCGCGTCCACCAGGCCGCTCGCCCGCGCCTCGGGACGGACGTACACCCCCACCACGTCCACCTGCGGCACCGTCACCTCGTCGCCGAACAGGCTCCTCCCGTCCTCGGGCAGCTCCACGAACACGGTCACCGTGCCCGCCCAGCTCCCGTCCGGCGCCTCGGCCACGAACTGCCGGATCCGGCCGCCCCGGTCCTCCGAGCCGCCCTCGGCCCGCTCCTGCCAGAAGCCGTCCGGACGGGCCTCCGCCTCCTCGTACGACTCCACGAAGGCGAGCGGCGCCAGCGGGTCCCGCAGCGCGGCCAGCCGCAGCTCGCGCACCCGCTCCCACTCGTCGGAGCGGATCGCCCGGACCACGTGCCCGCCGTGCCGGGCCGTCGACGGCGGCAGCAGCTCGTACTCGACCTCGTACGCGCCCGTGTCACCCGGCACCGGGACCCGCTCGCCGGACGGGACGAAGCCGAAGCGGCGGTAGAAGGCGGCGGCGCGGGCGTTCTCCTCGTGCACGTACAGCCGGACGCGCCGGATCCCCGCCACGGTCCACGACCACTCCACGGCCGCCCGGAACAGCGCGTCGATCGCGCCGCTGCCGCGCACCTCGGGCCGCACGTAGACGCCCACCACATGGGTCTGGTCGACCTTCGCCGGGTCGCCGAACCGCACCTCGTCCGTGGGCCTTTCGACGAGCACCGTCACCGTGCCCACCCACCGCCCGTCGGGCGCCTCGGCGACGAACTGCCGCACCCGCCCGGCACCGGTCGTCGAGCCGTTCGCCGTCCGCTCCCTCCAGAAGTCGTCCGGACGCGCGACGGCGTCCTCGTGGGTCTCCAGGAAGGCGAGGTGCGCGACGGGGTCCTGCAGCGCGGCGAGCCGCAGCTCGCGCACCTTCTCCCACTCGTCGGCCAGGACGGTTCGGATCACGAGGCTCATGCGGCATCCTCACCCGCCACCACCCCCGTCCACAAGGGAGATTCCCAGCTCAGGGCGGTACGTCGTACCCCGGTACGACACCGCCCTGCCCACTGCCGACCACGGTCGGACGTCCGCGGCCCGCCCGCTCCGTAGCGTCGACAGCATGATCCGAGCAGAGCGACTCACCAAGCGGTACGGCGACCGCACCGTCGTCCGGGACCTCTCGTTCACCGTCCGCCCCGGCACCGTGACCGGCTTCCTCGGCCCCAACGGCGCCGGAAAGTCCACCACTTTGCGCATGATCCTCGGCCTCGACGCCCCGACCCACGGCACCGCGACCGTCGACGGCCGCGCGTACGCCGCCCACCCGGCACCGCTCACCCGGGTCGGCGCCCTCCTCGACGCCCGCTCCTTCCACCCCGGCCGCACCGCCTTCCACCACCTGATGGCCCTCGCCCACACCCACGGCATCCCGCGGACCCGCGTCGAGCACGTCCTCGGCGTCACCGGCCTCACCGAGGTCGCCGGGCGCCGCGTGAAGGGCTTCTCGCTCGGCATGGGCCAGCGCCTCGGCATCGCCGCCGCCCTCCTCGGCGACCCGGCCGCCGTCGTCCTCGACGAGCCCGTCAACGGCCTCGACCCGGAGGGCGTCCGCTGGGTCCGCACCCTCCTCAGGGAGCTCGCCGCCGAGGGCCGTACGGTCCTCGTCTCCTCGCACCTGATGAGCGAGATGGCCCTGACCGCCGACCGGCTCGTCGTCATCGGCAAGGGCCGGCTGCTCGCCGACACCACCGTCGCCGACCTGGTCCGGGACGCCGGCGCCGCCTCCGTCCTCGTCGTCTCCCCCGACGCCGACCGCCTCCGCACCCTCCTCCCGGCCCCCGCCCGCACCACCGACGAAGGCCCCGGCGCCCTCCGGGTCACCGGCCTGGACGCGCCCGCGATCGGCCGGATCGCCGCCGCCCACGCCGTCGAACTCCACGCCCTCACCCCCGAGACCGCCTCCCTGGAGCAGGCGTTCATGGACCTCACCCACGACTCCGTCGAGTACCAGGGAGCCCCCGCGTGACCACGACCTCCTCCGCAGTCACCCCGTCCCGCGTGCTCCGCTCCGAGTGGCACAAGCTGTGGACGCTCCGCTCGACCTGGATCACGGTCCTGTCGTCGGTCGTCCTCGTCCTCGGCGTCGGCGTCCTGATGGGCACCACGTACACCTCCGACGGCGGCGACTCGGACGTCGACACCGTCGTCCTCACCCTCTTCGGCTCCCAGCTGGGCGGCGTCTGCCTCGCCGTCCTCGGCATCCTGGTCACCGCCGGCGAGTACTCCTCCGGTCTCGCCCGCGCCACCTTCACGGCCGTCCCGCGGCGGCTGCCGGTGCTGTGGGCGAAGGCCGCGGTCCTCGGCGCCACCGTGTTCGTCCTCTGCCTGGCGACCAACCTGACGACCTTCCTCACCGCCCAGGTCTTCCTCGGCGACACCGACCAGGCCGCCGCCCTCACCGACGACGGCGTCCTCGGCGCCCTCGCCGGCAACGCGGCCGGCCTCACCCTGCTCTCGCTCCTCGCCCTCGGCCTCGGCGCCGCGCTCCGCTCGGTCCCCGGCGCGCTCGGCGCGTTCATCGGCGGCGTCCTCGTCCTCCCGGAGGTCATCGGGATGCTGCCGTACGACGCCGTCGACACCGCCGTGCGCCACTTCCCCACCCAGGCCGCCGGCGTCCTCGGCTCGGCGACCCCGCTCCCGGACGCCCCCTCCGCCGGCGCCGCCCTGCTCGCCCTCGCCCTGTGGGCCGCGGCGGCGCTCACCGCCCCCGCGCTGGTGCTCAGGCGCCGGGACGTGAGGGGCTGAGGACGGGATGAAGACAGGGATGAGCACAGGGGCGAGGACGGGGATGATGACGAGGTGACGACGGAGACGACGGCACCCAGCCGGTGGACGCAGCAGCTCACCGCCCGCGTCCGGGCGGTGGACGCGGCCCGCCCCTGGCTCTGGGACACCGCGCTGACGCTCGGCTGGACGACCGCGGCCCTGGTGGACGCGGCGGGCGGCTGGCGGAACGTGGCCCGGGACCCCTCGCTCCCGTCCGGTCTGATCGTCGTCCTCAGCCTGGCCCTCTCCCTCCCCCTGTACGCGCGCCGGCGCCGGCCCACCGCGGTCCTCGCCGTGATGGCGCCGGCGGCCCTTCTCAGCGAGGCGTCGGGCGCCTTCCTCCAGGCCGCGTTCCTCCAGGCCCTGCCGCTCTTCCACATCGCCCTGACCCGCCCGCCGCGCCGCCTGCTGTGGGCCTTCGCCCTCCTGGTGCCGCCGGTGCTCGTCGGCGGCCTCCGCTTCGACGGCGACCGGTGGGACCAGCACGTGGTGCCGATCCTGTGGGCGTACGTGATCGTGGCCCTGATCGGCATCACGGTCCGCTCCCGCCGCGACCACACCGCGAGCCTGGTGGACCGGGCCCGCCGACTGGAGATCGAGCGGGACCAGGAGGTCCGGCTGGCGGCGGCCGCCGAACGGGCCCGGATCGCCCGCGAGATGCACGACATCATCGGCCACAACCTCTCGGTCATCACCGGCCTCGCGGACGGCGGCCGGTACGCGGCGGCGAAGAGCCCCGAGCGGGCCGCGCAGGCCCTGGACGCGATCGGCACCACCAGCCGCCAGGCCCTGGACGAACTCCGCCGCCTCCTGGGCGTCCTGTCCGCCCCCGACGACACCCCGGCCGCCGACCGCACCCCCCAGCCGACCCTGGAGGACCTGGGATCCCTCCTGGAGGGCGTACGGAAGGCGGGCCTGCCGGTCGCCGCGGAGCTGCCCGCACCGCTCCCGCCGCTGCCGCCGGGCGCCCAGCTGACGGTCTACCGGGTGGTCCAGGAGTCCCTGACGAACACCCTCAAGCACGCGGGCCCGGCGGCGACCGCCACTGTCCGCGTGGCGGCCGGTCCGGACGCCGTCCTGGTCACCGTCACCGACACGGGCACCCCGCCCGCCACCCCCGGGCAGGGACAGGGCCTCACCGGAATGCGCGAGCGCGCGGCGCTGTACGACGGCACACTCGACTCCGGCCCCCTGCCGGACGGCGCCGGCTGGCAGGTACGGCTCCGCATCCCCACCACCCCGGAGGAACACCGCCCGTGACGACGGTTCTGATCGCCGACGACCAGCCGATGCAGCGCTTCGGCTTCCGCATGCTCCTGGAGAGCCAGGACGACATGACGGTCGTCGGAGAGGCCGCCAACGGCACCGAGGCCGTCCGCCAGGTCGCCGCCCACCATCCGGACGTGGTCCTGATGGACATCCGCATGCCGGGCCTCGACGGCATCGAGGCCACCCGCCGCATCATCGCCGCGGGCGCCCGCACCCGCGTCCTCATCATCACCACGTTCGACCTCGACGAGTACGCCTACGACGGCCTCCGGGCCGGCGCGAGCGGCTTCCTGGTGAAGGACGCCCAGCCGGAGGAACTCCTCGCCGGCATCCGCGCGGTGGCCGCCGGCGACGCGGTCGTCGCCCCCAGCCTCACCCGCCGCCTCCTCGACACCTACGTCCACCACCTGCCCGCCCCCGGCACCGGCCCCACCCCGGAGGACCCCCGCCTGACCACCCTGACGGACCGCGAACGCGAGATCCTCACGGTCATAGGCCAAGGCTGGACCAACACGGAGATCGCCGAACGCCTGCACCTCGCGGAGTCCACGGTGAAGACCCACGTGGGCCGCATACTCGCCAAGACGGGAGCGAGAGACCGCGTCCAAGCCGTCATCCTGGCCTACGACACCCACCTGGTGAAGCCGGCCTAGAGGCCCCGGGCCCCGGTCCCGGTGAATGCCCCACCGCATGTGCCCGGAACGCAGAAAAGCCCCGCACCAGAAGGTGCGGGGCTTTCCCACAATGATTGTTCGGCGGCGTCCTACTCTCCCACAGGGTCCCCCCTGCAGTAC
>NZ_JOGX01000026.1 GCF_000719555.1 Streptomyces sp. NRRL F-5727 | reverse complement strand
TGGGGGGAGGGGTGCGGCGGTGTTCTGCTCCGACTGCCGTGCGTCGCGGGTCGGCTGACGGGGTCACGGGCGGGGCCGGGGGCCGGAACGGTGGAGGCCGGTGTGGTGAGGGGGGAGGGTCGTGGCGCCGCCGGGGAGGCGTCTCGCGCGGGGGCGGTTCGCCGGGTGTGGTCGGCCGGGTGTGACCCTGTGGCCGAAGGTGATCGTTCGCCGATGGCCGGACGACCGCCGTTGACCGGCTTCGGCGGGGTCGGGGCATGATGGGGCGGTGTCCCGAACAAACGCACCGCATGGCCGTGTCGGCCGTCCGCCCGTGACCTCCCGCTCCCAGATCCTGCACGCGGCTCGACGGCTGATCGACCAGGACGGCTGGGAGAGACTGACCATCCGCCGGCTGGCCGCAGAGCTCGGCATCGGGGCGACGACGATGTACCACCACGTGCGGGACAAGGAAGACCTGCTGTTCCTCCTGATCCGGGAGTACGCGGACCAGATCCCGCACCCGGACCTGCCCGATGTGCCGCGGGACCGGATCGTCGTGGCCATGACCGCGGTCCACGACGCCCTCGCGGCCTGGCCGTGGGCCACGGAGGTCGTCTCCGCGGACGGGTTCCTGGTGCGGCTCGGCGAGAAGGCGCTGTGGCTCGCAGAGACGATCATCGCCGGGGCCGTCGCCCACGGCTGTTCCCCCGAGCAGGCGTTCTACGTGTTCCGCAGCGTCTGGTACTACACGGTCGGCGAGATCCTCGTCCGCTCCCACTCCGCCCGCAGGAGCACCAAGGAGCCGTCCGCGGGCGGGCTGGCCGACATCCTCGACGCGTCGAAGGTGCCGCTGCTGGCCGCCCTGAGCGAGCAGCCGGAACTGACCACGCAGGACCACTACCGCGAGGGTCTGGAGGCGTTCGTCGACGGGCTGCTCGCGCAGATCGTGGGTCCCGGCCGCTGAGCCCCGCCGAGCGCCGCGGCCCGTCGCCCGCACGCGCCGTCCGTCCGGACCACGTGCGCGGCACCGGCCGTTCCGGTGGCTGATCGGCGTCGGTGGCCGGAGCCGTGCCGGTGGTGGTGTGTGAAGCCGGCGTCGACACCGCTCCGGTGCGGCCCCCTCGGCACGGTGATGACGAGCGGCATGCGGCACGCGGGGTGCGGAGTGCGTTCCCCTGCTTGCGACGTCGGGAGCCCGGGCATGACGTCCCGCAAGGCGCCGGCGATCGGCATCATCGGGGCGTACGGCGCGGTCGGCCGGCACGCGGCCCGCAGCCTCGCCGCCGAGAGCCGGTACCGGCTCCGGATCGGCGGGCGCCACACGGACGCGGCGCGCGTCTTCGCGGCCTCGCTGCCCGGGCGCGCCGAGGCCATGTGGGTGGACGCGAACGACACCGACAGCCTGGTCCGCTTCAGCGAGGGCTGCCGTACCGTCCTCAACTGCTCAGGGCCCGCCTACCGTCCCGGGGGTGACGGTGCAGCAGACCACCGTCCTGTCCCCCGGGGACGTACCGGAGCCGACCGGGGAGGGCCCGGGCGGGGAACCGCCGGTAGGCGGGTGGCGGGGCCGCAGGGCCCGTCCGGCCGGCGCGGCGGTACGGTTCGCGGCGCGGCGCGCTGGTTCGCGTCCCTCCGGCCGGGGGCCGGGGTCCTCGGCGGGAGGGACGGGGTGCGGCCCACGCCCTCGACGCGCCGTGAGCCGGTCCGGGGGGGACCGGCGGGACGCGTCGAGGGCGCGGGCGTCGGGGGGCGGGTGAGGTCTAGGAACCGAATCCCGGGCCCAGGGCGGTCACCACGCTCGCGAACGTCTCCGCCGCGAACTCCGCCTCCTCGGTGGTCATCGTCAGGGGAGGTATCAGCATGACCGTGTCGGGCGTGTAGTGGATCAGCAGGCCCTGGCGGCGGCAGGCCGCCTCCAGGTGCTGCCGGTCCCGCATCGAGATCGGATGGCCGTCCCGGTCCAGGAGGTCGACGCCCACGTAGGCGCCGACGGCCCGGACGCCGCCGAGGACGGGCGTCCCCTTGAGCAGGCTCTCCAGCCGGTCGCCGAGCAGCCGGCCGAGCACCCGGCCGTGCGGCACCAGGTCCTCGGCGGCGAACGCCCGGAGCGTCGCCAGCGCCGCGGCACAGGCCACCGGGTGGCCGTCGGTGGTCGACGCGTGGGCGAACACCGTGGTGCCGCTGTCGAATGCCTGGTGGATCCGCTCCGTGGCGAGGACCGCGCCCAAGGCCGAATAGCCGGCGGTGATGCCCTTCGCGAGACACATGATGTCCGGCGAGATCCCGGAGATCTCGGACGCGAACATCTCGCCCATCCGGCCGTAGCCCGTGAACGCCTCGTCGAGGATCAGCAGGATGTCGTTCCGCGTGCAGTACTCGCGCGCCGCCCGGAGGTAGGCGTCGGGGAGGGGCTGTCCGTTCCGCCCCTTCACCGGCTCCAGGATGAGCGCCGCGACGCGCTCGGGCCCCACCTCGTCCAGCTGGGCGGCGAGTTCGGCGCCGGTGTCGTCGGTGGGCTCCGGAAGATGACGGAACCCGTCCGGCATGGGGCCGAAGCGCCAGTGCATCATGCGCTGGCCGCTCGCCGCCATCGCGGCCATCGGAGTGCCGTGGTAGCTGTCGCGCAGGCCCACCACGAGGCGCTTGTCCGGCTTCCCGGTGTTCCGGTAGTAGCCGCGGGCCATCTGGACGGCGCTCTCGACCGCCGCGCCGCCCGTGTGGCAGAACCGCACGCGGTCGAGGCCGGCGGGAGCCACGGCGGTGAGTTCCCGCGCCAGTTCGATGGCCACGGGGGCCGCCAGCTCCCACCGCACGGCGCACACGTACGGCAGCTCACGCGCCTGGCGGCTCATCGCCTCCACGACGTCGGCACGGCCGTAGCCGAGCACCATGTTGCCGACCCCCGCGCGGGCATCGAGGGCCCGGCGTCCCGAGGCGTCGATCAGCCAGGACCCCTCGCCCTTGACCCAGAGGTCCTCCGGCCCGTTCGTGTCGAGGATCGTCGACGTGGGCACCGTCCCGTGCCAGAGGGCGTACGTGTCGCGGTCCCAAGTGCTCGGCGTCATGGCCGTGCCTCCCGTCTCCGCGCTACTTCTCGGGCGCCTGGACCACGGAACACGAGAACGTGAGTCCACCGGTGCCCTGGATGACCATTCCGTACTGGCCCGGCTCCAGGGCCGCCTCGACGGCCACCAGGTTCGCGAGGGGGTCGCCGGCGCCGAGGGAGCCGGTGTCGTAGTCGAGGTAGTGGTGGTCCGGGCCGATCAGCTCGCCGAGGGCGGGCTTGAACATGCCCTCGCGCACGGTCCGGGTGAGACGCGGCAGCGCGATGCAGCTGAGGTCGCCGGTCTTGATCCCGGCCGTGCGCAGGGCCCGCTGGATGAGGTCGTGCATCTTGGGAACGAGGGCCTTGACCATCTCGGCCGCCGCACCGGACTCCCTGAACTCCTGGTTGGCGGGCCGGAGGGACATCGGGGCGCCGTGCCCCAGCGGGACGGAGGAGAAGGCGGCGCTCCCGCGCATCTGCACCTCCCACGTGGTGTCCGTGACCATCTCGAGCGCACGGAGGTGGAGGAAGTCCTCGCCCTCTCCGGTACGGCCGAGCAGGACCGCGGTCGCCGAGTCCGAGTAGGCCGCGTCGTCGTCGGTCGACCACCGGTCGAAGCCCGGTCCGGCGAACCGGTCGCCGCTGGTGACGAGCACCGTGCTCGTCCCGGGGGTGGCGACCAGCCACTTGGCGGCTATCTGGAGCGCCACCGCGCCGCCGTTGCAGCACTGCTGGACGTTGACGGGAAGTGCGTCGGTGATCCCGGCGTGGTAGGCGATGTAGTGCGCCGGCGACCACATGTCGAAGCCCTGGTGGTAGCTGAAGGTGTGGACCAGGGAGCCGACGGAGTTCGGCTCGACGCCGCTCTTCTCGAGGGTGCTCTTCGCGGCCAGCACGGCCATCTGGGGCGGGGCGATGTCGTCCGGGGCGACGTACAGCTCGGAGAGGCCGATGCGCTCGAAGTCCGCCGCCGTGAGTTCGCCCTCCGCGGGGCCCTTCTTGTCCGGCGGGAGCCAGAGGGTCGCCGCCTTGATGCTCAACCCGGTCGCAGTCACTGGATCGTGCCCTTCTCTCGTTCTCACTCTGGGTTTCCGAGGCCGGCAAGAAGGGCCTTGCGGTCCACCTTGCCCGAGCCCGTCAGCGGCAGGCTGTCTCGTACGTGGATCTCTCCGGGCACCATGTAGCGTGGCACCTTGGTGACCAGGTGGTCGTGGCATGCCTGGGGGGTGCAGTCGGCGCCGGCCGGCACCACGAAGGCCACGACGACCTTCTCGCCGGACTCCTTCTCGCTGGTGGTGACGTAGCTCTGCTTGACGTACGGCACCTCGTTCATGAAGTGCGTGATCTCGCCGAGCTCGATTCGGAAGCCGTTGACCTTCACCTGGTCGTCCAGCCGGCCCTGGAAGACGACGTTGCCGTCCTCCCGGCAGAAGCCGCGGTCCCCGGTGTGGTACAGCATCGTCTTCTCGCCGTCGATGTCGTACTCGACGTACTTCCGGCCCGTCAGTTCGGGCATGCCCAGATAGCCGGGCGACAGCCCCGGGCCGGCCAGGCACACCTCGCCGATCTCGCCGGGCGCGCACAGCGCGCCGTCCGCGACGATGTACATGGACGTGTGCTGGATCGGCAGTCCGATCGGCAGCGCGGACTCGCCCCGGACGGAGGCCACCACGGGGTAGTACGTGGCGAACACGGAGCACTCGGTGGGTCCGTAGACGCTGACGACCTTGCCGTCCCCGTAGTGGTTGCGCGCCCGCTCGATGTGGCCCAGGGAGTGCGCCTCGCCGCCCGTGAGGATCGTCCGCACGGTGTCGAGGGTGCCTGGCGCCTCGTCCACGATCACGTTGAACAGGGCCGTCGTCACGAAGACGGCCGTGACGCCGTTCTGCTGCACGAGGCGCTTCAGCTCCGAGAGCCGGACGTGGTCCGACGGGTAGAGCACGCACGTGCCGCCGTTGAGCAGCGCGCCCCAGATCTCGAAGGCCGCGGCGTCGAAGAACACGGACGCCAGCTGGGGGATGACGGCGTTCTCGTCGAGGGTGACGAAGGTGGGGTCGGTGACCAGGCGCACGATGCCCCGGTGCCGGATCGGAACTCCCTTGGGGGAACCGGTCGATCCCGAGGTGAAGACGATGTAGGCGAGGGCGTCCGGGTCGACCCGCAGGGCGGGGTTCTCCTCGTCCGCGTCCAGCGCCGCCAGGTCGACGGGGACCACCCGCATCCCCGTGAAGCGCTCCGCCAGCTCGTCGGCCGCGTCGGTGAGCAGGGCCGTACAGCTCGCCTGCCCGAGGATCCCGTTCAGGCGCTCGTCCGGCCAGGCCCGGTCGACGGGCAGGTAGGTGGCGCCGGACTTGATGATCGCCAGCATGGCGACGATCAGCTCCGGCGAACGCTTCACGGACAGTCCGACGACGTGCCCGGGTTCCACTCCGGCCGCGGTGAGCCGTCCGCTCAGGCTGTTCGCGAGGCCGTTGAGCTCGCGGTACGTGAAGGAACGCTCCCGGTGGACGAGCGCGACGGCGTCCGGACGGCGTCCGGCGGCCGCCTCGAAAAGTCCCTTCAGGCTTTGTTCCGGATAGGCGGCATCGACCCCATTGATCTTCCGATGAACAGAGAGTGCCGCTTCCGAGAGGGCGATCTTATCCATCCGCATCCCTCAGACGTGAGTTGACGATTCTCGTGATGTGCTCCGGGTGGCTGTCCACGAAGAAGTGACCACCGGGAACCTCGACCAGTTCGCAGTCCCGTGTGGTGAATTCCTGCCAGCCACGCATGGTGCTCCGGCTGTCAATCGCATCGTCCGGGCTGTATATCGCGGTGATGGGGACGTCCACGCCGGAGGGGTGGCGGTGGTCCCAGATCTCGGCGAGCCGGATCTCGCTGCGCACCGTCGGCATCAGAAGGCGCAACAGCCGCTCCTGGCCGAACAGTTCCGCCGGCGTACCGCCCATCGCGGCCACCGCGTCGCGGAAGTCGCCCTCCGACATCTGGTGCATGTAGGGGCGGCGCTGCGGCATGTCGGGGCTCCGGCAGCCGGAGACGAACAGCCGCTTCGTCCTTCCCGGGTACGCGGCCGAGGCGCGGTGGGACAGCTCATAGGCGAGTCGCCCGCCGAAGCTGTGGCCGTAGAAGGCGTGGCGGCGGTCCAGGTAGGGCGAGAGGGCCTCGAAGACGTCGTCCACCAGGGGCTGCCACTCTTCGTAGCGTGCCTCCTTGAGACGGCGCCCCCGGCCGGGCAGCACCACGCACAGCACTTCGATGTCGTCCGCGATCCCGTCGCACCAGGCGCGGAAGGTCTCGGGGCTGCCTCCCGCGTACGGGAAGCAGAACAGCGTGCCGGCGGGCTCCGCCGCCTCCTTGAGGCGCATCACCCACTTGTCGTCCGTCGCCACGCCCACCCTGCTAGCCCGCGAGCTTGCTGTTGCGCTGGATGCTGGCCACGATCTCCGAGACCTTGCTGGTGGTGAACAGCTCGTCGGCGGGGAGAGAGTCGTCGCCGAACTCGCGCTCCGCGCGCTCCATCAGCTTCACCGCGGTCAGCGACGTGCCGCCGGCCTCGAAGAAGTCGTCGGAGGCCGCCGCGACCCGCAGGCCGAGCTGCTTGCACTCGTCGATGACCCAGGCCTGCAGCGTCTCCGTCGCCAGGCGGTCGTTCGTCTCGCTCATGTTCTTGTCTCTCCTAATGCTTGGGAAAGCGGAAACCGTTTACGGTGCTCTCGACGAAGCGGTTGTGGCCGTAGGTGTCCTTGCCGGACACCAGCACGTTGCCGAACTTCTCGAGGCTGGCCCGGGCTCCGAACTCGTGAAGCTCGTCGGAGAACGGGTAGACCTTGACCTGGGTCGGGAGGTAGCGGGCGGCGTAGCCCAGCCGCATCTGGTCGGTCTTGCCGCTGTGCGGGTGGGAGGCGTGCATGAGCGTGGACCAGAAGAGGATGAACTGACCGCGGCGCATGACCTGGGAGACGGCCTTGGACTCGTCGGGACGCCAGTCGGGGTCCTTCTGCAGCTGCCGGTAGTCGTAGCCGAAGAGGCCGCGCTTGACGCCGTCCTTCTCCTGGCTGTTGATGAGCTCCGGGTTGTACTCCATGATCTTCGACTCGTCGTAGTTCATGGACGTGTGCGTGCCCGGGATGAACTGGAGGCAGCCATTGTCGACCGACGCCTCGGTGAAGGCGGTCCAGGCCGTGATGGTGCCGCCGAACTCCGCGTCCTCGGGCCACACGATGTGCGGGTGCTTGGCGCCGTCGACGCTGGAGAAGTTGTCCGCCTGGTGCCAGTCCGTGCCCTCGTCGCCCGGGTACTTGGGGAAGAGCTCGGTGCGCCAGCAGAGGACGTCCGGGCCGAGGAGGCTCGACACCCGGTCGACGATCTCCGGCCGGGTGATGTGCTCGGCGAGGAAGTCGACGTCGAGGTGACGGTCGTAGCTGGCCGCCAGGTTCGTGTTGCCGGACTCCGTCTGGCCGTCGGCGTAGATGGACGACTTGGTCCGGAGGAGCTTCGGCCTGATCGCCTTGTAGTTCTCCTCCATCTCGTCTTCGGTGTACAGGTCGAAGGGACCGATGTAGCCGTCACGGGCGAACTGTGCGATCTCATCGGCGCTCAGCGCGAACGTTTTGGTGCGAGCCATTGTGTCTCCTCGGTCCTAAACGCGCTCGAAGACGTCGCTAAGAGCGGAATAAGGATGGATACTTCAGGTGCGGGAGGCTCCGTGGTGTGCGCAGTTCCCGTAATGGTGATCGGGAATTCTGGGCCGGACTTCCGGTGATCACGCTATCGACAGTCGCGGTATCCGCGCGAGGTTAGAGTCACATCACGATCCATGAATTTCGCATGCCTGCCGTGGTGTTCCTCTGCATCGGGATTCCGCTGCTCGGGGAGCGGGCGGGTGGACGCCGGTCAGCGGGAACCGCTCTCCGCCGCCACGGCCGGGGTCGGGGCCGGCACGGCCGGTTCGATGCCGCGGCGCCGCTCGCGGCGCTCGACGAGGCTGAGCAGCGGGCCCGTCATCGCCGTGGTCGCCAGGGCCATCACGATGAGGGCGAGGACCATCTCCGCGGAGAGGATCCCGGCGCGGTGCCCGGCCTCCAACACGATCAGCTCGGTGAGTCCGCGGGTGTTCATGAGCGCCCCGAGCCGATAGGCCGAACCGCGGCTCATGCCGCCCAGCCGGGCGCCGAGGTAGCCGCCGGCGAGCTTGCCGACGCAGCCGAGCACCAGCGCGGAGACGATGAGCACCCAGGACGCGGCGGAGAAGGCGCGGACGAGTACGGTGACGCCGGTGACGACGAAGAAGACGGGTGTCAAGGCGCGTCCGGCGCGCGACACGGAGGCCACCGGCCCGACCCACGCGGCCATGGTGTCGCCGCTGATCGCGAGGCCGACGAGGGCGGCGCCGACGATGGCGGTCATGCCCAGGTGCTCGGTCAGCAGCGCCGTGCCCATCGCGGCGGCGCCGAGCAGGACCGCGGACGTCTTCGGCGCCTTCGCGCCGAACCGGCGCGCGGGACCGGTGCGCAGGACGACGCGGAGCAGGAAGGCGCAGCTGCCGCCCACGAGGAGCGCGATGCCGGATTCGCCGAGCCCGGTCAGGTTGCCCGCGCCGAGTCCGATGGCGAGCGTGAGCATGATCCAGCCGAGGCCGTCCATGGCCACGGCGGCCGCCAGGGAGGACCGGCCCTCGAACGAGTCGGCCATGCGGCGGTCGCTGAGGATGCGCGAGAGGACGGGTACGGCGGTGATGGACATGGCCACCGCGACCATCAGCAGATAGGCGGAGAACGGCGCGTCGCCGCGGGCTCCCTCGTCGCCGCTGACCTCGATGATCCCGACCAGTGCCAGCCCGGTGACGAGGGGCAGCGCGAAGGCGCCGGCGATGAGGGCGGAGAGGGTGCGCTTCGTCGGCCCGTCCGAACCCAGCCTCAGCTTGTGGGCGAGGCCGATCAGGTAGAGGACGAGTCCGGTCTGGCCGATCAGTTTGAGGACGTCGAGCACGGCGGGCGGCAGCAGCGCGTCGAAGAGTTCGCGGTCGGCCACGGCGAGCACGACCGGGCCGACGAGCAGCCCCATCGTGACCTCTCCGACGACTTCCGGCTGCCTCAGCCACCGGGCGCACGTCCGTCCCGCGCGGGCCAGGACGAGAACGACGGCGAGCGCGGCGGTCACGTGCAGCGCCTGTGACAAGAACTCGGATGTTTCCATGGGGGTGTGAGGCCCTTCGTGGCTGTCCTGTCAGGGATGGGCAAAGGGGCAGGCCGTGGCGTGGAGCACCGCTCCGAGACCCGTGCCGCGCGCCGGCCGGCTCACGGCTCGACGGCACGTTCCCCGCGCACCGGCCCGCTTACGGATCAACGACACCTCCCCCGCGCGGAGTCGGGTCGACGGGGTGCAAAGGGGCCGCGGAAATGGCGAGTTCTCGATGGCGCGCCGGCGCGGGCCGGCGGGCGAACCGCGGTGCGGGTGTCCGCCAGGACGGGAGGGAACGGCGCGTGCGCCGGGGCGGGCCGGGGGGACGTGACGTCCACGGAAAGGGCCCCGGCGCATGCGGAAGTCCGCGCGGGCGCGCGGATCGGATCCGGGGGATCAGATCCAGTTCGACTTCTGGGCTATCCGCAGGGCGTCGATCCGGTTGCGCGCGTGCAGCTTCGCCACGACGGACGAGAGGTAGTTGCGTACGGTTCCGCGGGAGAGGTGCAGCCGCGCCGCGACCTCGTCGATCGTGTCGCCCCGGGAGATGTTCTCCAGCACGGCGAATTCCCGGGCGGTCAGCGGGCAGTCCTCGTTGATCAGGGCGGCGACCGTCAGTTCGGCGTCGAAGACCCTTTCGCCCTGGTGCACGCGGTGAATGGCCTCGAAGAACTGGCGGGGCCGCATGCTTCGTTCGACGATTCCGCCGATTCCGGCGGCGAATGCCTTCCGGACGATCGACCGGGTGGAGGATGTGACGAGCAGCATGCTACGACAGCCGGGCAGGCCGGCGATTTTTTCGGCAATGGCGATCGCGTCGCTGTCGGCGTCCTCTAAGCTGAGGATCACTACATCAGGGCTGTTTAACTCGGCGAACTCCAGGGCGCTGTGGTTGTCCTCCGCCGATCCGACGACTCGAATGTCCTCATGACGTTCCAGCAGGGCTGTGAGCCCGAAACGTGAAAGATGCAGGCCGTCGGACATGAATACATCGATTCTCACTCGTCCCCCAACGTAGTTTTTCGATCATCAGCCAAGGACCTCTCGGGCTCACAAGTCCCTCTGATTCCCGGCCGCCATCGTCGGATCGCCTTATGCAGGACACGGCGAACGCCTCGTGACGGGCAACTTTGGCCGAGCGTAGCACTAGTGTACGAAGGGGCAGCGGTATAGCGCCCCAAGTTTTCGAATGAGTTCTAAAAGTTGCAGGTTACATCGCTCCCCCTCCCTCGGGAGTACCCGGCGCGGGACCCTGACGACAGCGCGCCATCCTGCGCCAGGGTGGATCAATCGGACATGACATCGCACATACTCCGCGTCTACGCGGATGGACCCCACAGGTCCGAGGACACGGCAGACTCGGACCGAAGAGAAGAACCGCGGAACTCCAGGTGATTGGCCTGAACCTTCGCAACAATGAGGGGCCGGCCGTCACCGCCGCTTTAGCACGGCGAGAATCCCGCGCACCCGCCCGGGCCGTGACGCGGGACGAGGAAAGCCGTGACGCGAGGCGCGAAAAGGCGCAGCCCGCGACGTTCACCGGTTCAACACCCGAGAGTGGAATCCATGCGGCGAGCCGCCGACCGCCACCGAACGCGCCTGTCACGCCTCAACTGCGAAGGGTGCAGCTCATGAGTGAACGGCAGATCATGGACTCGGTGAACATGTCTCCCCCATCTTCAACCGTCATCGGTGCGCACGCTAGCAGCCGCCGATCCGGGTTGTCAGCCTATTCACGCGGAACACAACTGTCACCGGGGCGTGCGAGGGCGGCCGAATCACCTACCCCTCGAGGGTATTCCGCTCCACGGTCCGGGGCCGCCCGGGCTGGAGTTTTAACCGGAAGTCATGAGAACTGCATATGCGCCGACCGGGGGTGGGCGTTGTAGCGTTCCGGCATCGGCTCCGTCCGGCGTTCGCACCCCCGTCGTCCGTCCGGAGATCACCGCAACGGTTCACCGGGCGCCGACACCCGCCGCCCCTCGCCCGTTCCGGGCCGTCCTCCGCCCGTGCGCCCCGTGTCGGGCGAGCGGCCGTGTTCGACACCGGCGGGCCCGCCCCGCCGTCCCCGTCCGCCGTCCCGCTCCGCCGGACCGCCGCGCCCGCACAGCGGTCCGGTGCGAGCCGTCCCCCGCCGGGCCGCGGACGCCGGCCGTGCGGTTTCGAACCCGTCGACCACCTGGCTGGTGTGACCCGAGGAGAGTTCTCGTGCCCCTGGACCGCTTCATCCGCGCCCTGATCCACTGGCAGGCGGTCGACCCACAGGCTCAGGCGCGCACCCTCACCGTCGACCAGGTGCGCCGGCGGTTCGCCGAAGGCGCCGCGCTCACCCGCCGCGACACCGCGCGGGAACGCGTCGGCGCGGTGACCGATCAGCGGATCGCCGGCCTGGACGGCGACTTCCGCGTGCGGACCTACCTGCCGCCGGCCGACCGCAACCGCCTGGTGACGTACCTGCACGGCGGCGGCTGGACCGTCGGCGACGTCGACACCCACGACACGGTCTGCCGCCGCATCACCGCCGCCCTCGGAGCCGTCGTGGTCTCCGTCGACTACCGGCGCGCGCCGGAACACCCCTACCCCGGCCCCCTCCAGGACGGCATCGCTGCGGCGGAGTGGGCGGCCGGCGCGTTCCCCGGCCGCGCCCACGTGATCGCCGGCGACAGCGCGGGGGCGGCGCTGGCCCTGGGCATCAGCCTGCACGAACGCGACCACGGGAACGTCGCCTTCAGTGCCCAGCTGCTCGTGTACCCGCCCGCCGACCCGGAGATGAGGTCGGAGTCCCTTCGCACGTACGGCTCGGGCTACCTGACCGACGCCGACGATCTGCGGTGGTACTACGAGCAGTACGTGCAGGATCCGCGGCGGAGCACCGACCCGGCGCTCGACCTGCTCCGCGCCGATCTGCGCGCGCTGCCGCCCACGGTGCTCGGCACCGCCGAGTACGACCCGCTGCACGACGAGGGCGTCGAGCTGGCCGGCCGGCTGGCCGCCGCCGGCGTCCCGGTGGAGCACGTCGAGGGGGCGGGCCTGGTGCACGGATACCTGCTGCTGGCGGACGTCGTCCCCGCGGCCGCGGAGGTGACGGCCACGGTGCTGGAGGCGCTGGAGAAGACCCTGACGACGGCGGAGGAGTCCGCGTACGGACCCGCCGGGCGGACGCCCTCCGGGGACCCGGCCCCGGCCGGCGGCGCCGTCCCGCCAGGGCCGTCCGGAGCACCGCCCGCCGCGGCCCCGCTCCCCTCGTCCCCGGACGGCCGCCCGCACCCCGACTCCTGACCTGGACCGTTCCTCGACCTCATCGGCCCCGACGGCACGCCGTGTCCGAACGGCGGGCACCACGACGCGCCCCCACCGGCCCCGCGCGGGTCCCGGGCGCCGCACCTCCGGGCCTCCCCGCCGAACCTTCCGTCATGACCGGCCGACAAGGAGATCCTGACCGTGAGCAGCATCGGACCGCACACGAGCACGGACGTGCGCACCGTTCCCGACGCCCTGCGGCTGTGCAGCGAGAAGCAGCCCGACGAGACCGCCTTCGTCTACCTGCGCGACGGCGAAGTCCCCCACGAGACCCTCACCTATCGCGAGCTCCACGACTGTGCCGGGCTGCGGGCCGCCGCCTTCGCCGCCGCCGGACTCCCCGGCGGCAACGCCGTCCTCATGTACCCCGCCGGGCTCGAGTTCGTCAGGACCGTCCTGGGGTGCATGTACGGGCGGGTGGCCGGCGCGCCCGTCCAGGTGCCCCGGCGGCTCGCGGAGGTGGAGCGGATGCGGCGGATCGCCGACGACGCCGGCACCTCGACCGTTCTGACCACCGCTGAGGCGGCCCGTGACCTCCAGGAGCAGTTCGGCGGCTCGCCCGCCCTGGCCGGGCTCACCCTGCTGGCCACCGACACCCTCGCGTACGACCCGGCCGCCCCCGAGCGGCCACTGCCGGACCCCGGGGACACCGCGCTGCTCCAGTACACGTCCGGTTCGACGGGGCGGCCCAAGGGAGTCGTGGTCACCCACGCCAACTTCCTCGCCAACGCGGCCGAGACCGACCAGGCGTGCCCGTGCGAGCCGGACGGCACCGTGGTGAGCTGGCTGCCCCACTACCACGACATGGGCATGCTGTTCGGCGTCGTGATGCCCCTGTGGGCGGGCATGCCGGCCTATCTGATGGCCCCCGAGGCGTTCATCCGCCGCCCCGCGCGCTGGCTGGAGGCCATCGCACGGTTCGGCGGCACGCACTCTGCGGCGCCCAGCTTCGCCTACGAACTGTGCGCGCGTGCCGCGGCGGAGGGCAGGACCGGCGCCGTGGGCGACCTGTCCCGCTGGCGGACCGCGGCCAACGGGGCCGAGCCGGTGCGCTGGGCGGCCGTCCGCGCCTTCATCGACGCGTTCGCGCCGCACGGCTTCGACCCCCGTGCCATGAGCCCGGGTTACGGCTTGGCGGAGAACACCCTGAAGACCACCGCCTCGCCCGCGGGCCAGGAGCCCACCGCGCTCTGGGTCTCCGCCGCCTCCCTGAGCGACGGCGTCGTGCGGCTCGCCGGCGAAGGCGCCGACGGTGCCGTCCCCCTGGTGAGCAACGGGGTCACGTCGGGCCCCACCCGGGTGCGGATCGTGGACCCCGCCACCCGTACCGCGCTGCCCGAGGGACGGGTCGGCGAGATCTGGGTCGACGGCCCCTGCACCGCCGCCGGCTACCTCGGGCGGCCCGAGGAGAGCGAGGAGACGTTCCGGGCCCGCCTCGCGGACGAGGGCCCCGCCGGCCGGCCCCATCTGCGCACCGGGGACCTCGGGTTCCTGTACCGCGGCGAGCTGTACGTCGCCGGACGCCTCAAGGACGTCATCATCCGCAAGGGGCGCAACCACTACCCGCAGGACTTCGAGCTGACCGCCGAACGTGCCGTGCCCGGGCTGCACCCGAACAGCGTGGGCGCCTTCTCCTGCGAGGACGGGGTGGCCGAACGGCTCGTCCTGGTCGTGGAGGCGGACGGCCGGCTCCTCGGCTCCCCGGGTGCCGGGGTGCTGCGGGCCCGGGTGTACGACGCGATCCGGGAGGGTCACCGGATCACGCCGGACGACGTCGTCGTGGTACGGCGCGGCGGGCTCCCGAAGACCTCCAGCGGCAAGGTGCGGCGCAGGGAGTGCAAGCGGCGCTACGAGCAGGGCGAGCTGCGGATCGTGGCCTCGGGCGTCGTCGCGGCGACCGGAACGGCATAGCCGGTTTCCGCTGTGCAAAACACATGGGAACGTGTGCGAAAACTGTCTGTCGCCCGTCAAATGCAGGCTGGTAGCGTCAAGCCCGTTACAGGGATTCAGGCAGAATCTGACGAACGTGTCGCTGTTCGGCATGCCCGAGGCGACACGGTCTTCGAACGGGCCGCCGCGGCGGGGCGCCGGACCGTGGTCCAGCTGGGCACCGTCGAGGACGGCGTGCGCGCGGCCGGGCACGGCGCCGTGGTGGTGGCCCAGGGCACCGAGGCCGGGGGCCACCTGCTGGGCACGTCGCGGCGGGACGAGCTGGTCTCCGTGCTGCGGGACCGGCTGCCCGACGCCCGTCTCGTCGCCGCGGGCGGTGCATCGGCGGACCGGCCGAGGCCGAGCGGGCGATGGCCGCCGGAGCCGACGGCATCCTGCTCGGCACGGCCTTCGTCGTCGCGCACGAGTCGCGGGCCCACGGCCGGTTCACGTCGCTGGTGACCGGGGCCGACGAGAGCGACACCGTGATCACCGACGTCTACGAGGTCGGGTGGCCCGGCCGCCGGCACCGGGTGCTGGCCACGGCCGTGACCGCCGACCCCGGGCAGCCCGAGAAGTTCATCGGCAGGACGGTGGTCGAGGGCAGGCCGTATCTGGTGCCCCGGTTCAGCGCGGTGGTGCCGACCCAGGCGACCAGCGGGCGGATCGAGGAGATGGCGCTGTACTGCGGCCAGTCCTGCACCGCCGTCACCGCGGAGGCCTCGGCGGCCGACGTCGTCGCCGCGTACGCAGGAGTGCTGCGGAGTCCGCAGACCACAGAGACCCAGGGAAGGACGGAAACCCGTGTCGGACAGTGAATCCCCGTCGCCGTACGACCTGTCGTACCGCGAGGACACCCCGCGCATCCGCACCCGGGAGGGTGTCGAGCTCTACTACGAGTCCAGCGGTGAGGGCCCGGTCATCACCACGCTCAACAACTTCTTCCTCACCGCTCCGTTCTGGCGGGCCCACACCGGGTCGCTGGTGCGGAACCACCGCGTGGTGAGCTACGACCTGGCCAACCACGGCGCGTCCGTCCGGCTCGACAAGGAGCCGACCTGGGAGGAGCACGCGGCGGACCTGGTCGGTCTGCTCGACGCGCTGGAGATCGACGCGACGTACCTGCTCGCCACCTCCTCGTCCTGCCAGATCGCCAGGGACGTGGCGCTCGCGCACCCGGACCGGGTCAAGGGCCTGGTGCTGGCCGGTCCGGTCTTCGGTCTCAAGGGCATGCGGCGCCACCGGCAGTTCAACCGCTCGTGGCTGCTGCTGTTGCAGAGCCACGGCATGGCCGCGCTGTACACCCAGATCTACGCCCAGGTGATCAGCGGGGAGATGAACGAGGAGGGCGGTACGCCGGGCTTCCTCGCGCTGCGGGAGAGCTTCATGGCGATGTCCACCCCCGAGGAGCTCGCCAACGGCATGACCCTCGTCCAGACGGGCGACCCCAGTTCCACGCTGCTGGCCGGGGTGGCCGCGCCCACCCTGCTCGTCATCGGGGACGACGACATGCTGCTGAGCCCGCGGCGCGGCCACGACGTCGCCGCGCTCTTCCCCGACGGGCGCTGCGAGATCGTTCCGAACGCCGGCCACGTGCCTTTCCTGGACGACCCCGAGGGCTTCGAGACGCTCGTCGCCAAGTTCGTCGAGGAAGTGGAATCGCGTGTCTGACGTCGAGGCCGAGATACGGCAGCGCGTCCGCGGTCTGCTGGTCGGTCTGATCGGCGGCAAGCGGTTCGCCGACGGCGTCCCGGACTCGGCCTCGCTGCGCGAGGCGGGACTGCCCTCCACCGGCCGGGTGAGCCTGCGGGACGACCACGTCGAGCCGGAGGCGCTGCGCTCCGTCGACTCGCTGACGCGGCATGTCCTGGCGCTGCGGAGCTGAAGGGCACGGGGACGTCCGGTGGCCGTCGTGTGGGAGCCGCCGGCGGGCGTCGGTCCGCTCGGTGGCTCCCCCCTACGGACCGGTGGAGCAGTCCGCCGCGGGGCGCCGGGCGGCCGCGTTTCCCCCGCGGCTTCGCCGGGTCCGTCTCCCACTCCGAGCGTCGGGCGGTCGCGGTGATGGTCCCCGGGGCCGAGGCCGTCGGCGTCGACATCGAGAGCGCGGCCGTCAGTGCGCGCGTGGCGGCGTTCGTCCTGGCCGAGCCCGAGCGGCGCACGCTGCTCGGGCTCGGCCGGCGGGTACACGGCGCGGGATCTGTTCACCGCGAAGGAAGCGGCCTTCAAGGCCCTGAGCAGCATGGGAAGACTCGGCGACTCACGTTCTGGCGGATCGGGCTCCGCCGGTCCGGCGACCCGGTTGGTCGGCTCGTTCCGCGGCGAGCCGGTGTCGGTATGGGTTCGCTCCGAGGCGGATCCGTCGTTCGCCGTGGCGATACGGCGGTGAACCGCGCGGACACGTCCGTCCCCCATGCGCACACGCAGGATCCAGAAGACTCACTGACGGCGGAAGTCGTCGAACCGGAGGAACTCATGACGAACCAGATCGGGCAGGACCGGGCGTCCAGCGCGGCGCGGGTGCTCAGCCACGTGCAGGCACGGCAGCCCCGGTTGGGCGACCTGCGCCACCTGTACGAGGGGAGCATCGCCAAGTACGACGGTGTGCGCGCCACCTTCGACGACGGCCATTCCAGGATGGTGCTGACCACCTACGACTACCTGGGTCTGCTCGGCGACGAGCGGATCAACGAGGCGGCGAAGGAGGCGGCGGACTTGTTCGGGACGGGCTGCTTCGGCTCGCGGGTCCTGGGCGGCAGTCTCGACCTGCACCGGCAGCTGGAGCAGGAACTCGCCGCGTGGGTGGGCAGAGGCGACGCCATGGTGCTCAGCTCGGGCTTCGTGACGAACTACTCCGTGCTGTCCGCCATCACCGGACCCGGCACCTGGGTGTACTCCGACGAGCTCAACCACGCCAGCATCGTCGACGGATGCATGGCGGCCAAGACCCTCGGTGCGACCGTCCGCGTCTACCGCCACAACCACATGGCCCACCTGGCGGAGCTGCTGGCCCAGGCGCCCGCGGACGCCACCAAGATAGTCGTGGCCGACGGCGTCTTCAGCATGGACGGGGACGTCTTCGACCTTCCCGGCGCGCACGAGCTGTGCCGGCGCCACGACGCCATGCTCGTCGTCGACGAGGCCCACAGCCTGGGCGTCATCGGGGCCGACGGGGGCGGCGTCGAGGACCACTTCGGCATGCCGGGCAGCGTCGATCTGGTCATGGGCACGCTGAGCAAGACCATCCCGTCCTCCGGTGGTTTCCTCGCCGGTTCGGGGGAGCTCATCTCGGCCCTCCGGTTCACCATGCGCGGGTACATGTTCAGCGGCGCCGCGTCCCCGATGGGAGCGGCCGCCAGCCTCGCCGCACTGCGCGTGATCCAGCAGGAGGGGGCCCACCGCCGCTCCCTGCTGGAGCGGAACACCAAGCACCTCAGGACACGTCTGCAGGCCGCGGGGCTCAACGTCGCGGACGTGCTGGGGCCGATCACCCCGCTGATCGTCGGGGACGACTTCATCGCCCTGGAAGGCGCGCGGCTCTGCCAGGAGCGGGGCCTCTTCGTGCTCTCGGCGATTCCGCCGGCGGTGGCCCCCGGAACGTCCCGGCTGCGTCTGAACGTCACGGCCGCCCACAGTCCGGAGGACGTCGACCTCGCCTGTGACGTCATCATCGCGGCCGTGCGCACGGCCACCGAGCGGGCCGAGGGCCGACGCCCCTGATCATCGCAACGGAGCCGGCGGGGGTGCCGGGGGCCGCGGCCCCGGCACGCCCTGCTCCGGCACCGCGTGACCGGGGGGACACCCACCTGGAGTTGGTTCGCATGCCTTCCCGAAGACAGTCGGACGTCGCCTCCGAGGAGTTCAACGCGGAGGTGGCACGGCTCGATCCTGGACGACCTGGGCGGTCTGCTGGGCGGGCAGGGCTGGCGGGCGGAGGCGTACACGCTGGGCGGGCTCGCCGAGGGCGCCTGCTCCTGGGTGCCGGCGCCGCCCGCACGACTCTGCCCGCCCCGCGACCACCACTGGGTGGCCCGCGCGCGGCTCGCCTGAGGTCCGCACGCGCCGGCTCCGGCGGTGGTGCCGCGGGGCAGTTTTCGGACGTGTTCCGTTTGACACCGCACAGCCGCGCCGCCATTTTTGTAACATGCTCGAAAACTCCCCACGCCATGCGACGACCGGAGGTTGAGGCGCTGTGACCCACACTGATTCGTTAAGGGAGACGCCGGCCCCCGAGGCGGGCGCCCGGCCCGGGCTGACCCTCGCCGCCGTCGCCGTCGTGCAGTTCATGGTGTCCCTCGACCTGTCGGTCGTGAACGTCGGACTGCCGCAGATCCGCACCGACCTGGGCTTCAGCGAAGTGGGCCTGACCTGGGTGATCCACGCCTACGCCCTCACCTTCGGCGGACTCCTCCTGCTGGGCGGCAAGATCGCCGACCTGTTCGGCCGCAAGCGCATGGTCCTGATCGGCCTCACCGTCTTCGGCATCGCCTCCCTCCTCGGCGGCTTCTCGACCGAACCGGGGCACCTGGTGGCCGCCCGCGCCGGACAGGGCATCGGCGCCGCCGCGCTCGCCCCGGCCGCGCTGGCGCTGCTGACGGCGACCTTCCCGTCGGGGCGGGAACGCGTCAAGGCGTTCGGCGTGTGGAGCGCGGTGAACGCCGCGGGCGCGGCCTTCGGCGTCCTCATCGGCGGCCTGCTCACCGAGTACGCCGGCTGGGAATGGGTCATGTTCGTCAACGTGCCGATGGTGATCGTCGCGGTGACCCTGGCCTGGCGCGGCATCGTCGCCGACGGTCCGAGGACCCAGCGCGGCCGCCCGGACGTGCTGGGCGCCATCCTCGCCACGGCGGGCATGACCCTGCTCGTGTTCGGCGTCGTCCGTACCGACCGGTACCCGTGGACCTCGTCGACGACGCTGCTCACGCTGGCGGCGGCCGTCGTCCTGCTGGTCGTCTTCCTCTTCGTGGAGAAGTCCACCTCCCGCGACCCGCTCATCCGGCTGAGCCTGTTCCGCAACCGCTCGGTCGCCGGAGCCAACCTCTTCGTCCTCCTGCTCGGCGGCGCCATGGCGTCGGCCTTCTTCTTCATCTCCCTCTACCTCCAGCGCGTGCTGGGGAGCAGCCCCGCCAAGAGCGGCGTCGAGTTCCTGCCGTTCGCGTTCGGCGTCGTTCTCGGCTCGGTGCTCGCCATCAAGCTGGGCGGCACCCTCGCTCCCCGCATGGTGCTGGCCATCGGCGGTCTGCTGACCGGCGTCGGGTTCGCCTTCTTCAGCCTCTTCACCGCCGACGGTTCGTTCGCCGTCGACGTCCTCGGGCCGTCGCTCATCGCCAGCATCGGCATCGGCCTGTGCCTCGCCCCGATGGCCTCCCTCGGCACCAGCGGCGTCGAGGAGCACGAGGCGGGCTCGGCCTCGGCCCTGCTGAACAGCTCGCGCCAGATCGGCGCCGCGCTCGGCCTGGCCGCCCTGGGCACCGTCGCCAACGCGCGCACCGGGGACTCCGGCACCATGGAGGCCCTCACCGACGGCTACGCGCTCGGCATGCTGATCGGTGCCGTGATCGTGGCGGTCGGCGTTCTGATCGCCCTCGCGGTCCTTCCCCGCACCAGCCGCGACACCGAGGCCGCCGGGCACCACTGACCGCCGGTGCCAGGTGAAAAGCGCACACGTACACATGTGGTGACAATGTGTACTGGCGACAATCCCGCTGGTAATGTCGACAGCGTTCCCGGGATTCAGGCAGAGGCCGGCGTCGAAGCGCGGCTCACGGTCCTCCGGGTGGGGTTCCCTTCACCCCACCCGGCCGAAGGGGCCGCACTTCACCTCCACAGAGGCCGCGCCGCCCGACGTTCTCTGTACGGCATCGCCCGGGGCCGACGGCCCGCGCCGCGGCGGAACCGGCGGTGTCGCCCGCGCGGCGGCGCGGCTCCTCGCTCGTCGGCGTGACCCGACCGCCTGGCCCGGACCGAACACCGCGGCTCAAGAGACAGCCACCGCCGCACAGCCCAGGAGGGTGCCATGAACGACGCGAGTTTCCGGAGTCGGTTCATTCGTCGCCGAGGATCGGGCGACCGGATGGCGGCCCCTTGTCCGGCGCTGCCCCCCGGCCACCAGACAAGCAGCGCGCGGAGTTTCGCGTGATGAGAGCAGCGCGCGGACGCGCGGGGCACCGGATGCGCCCGGTCGGCGCCGAAGGCATGAAGTACCTGACGGCGCGCATGCGTCCGAGCCTGACCCTCGTCACCGCCTTCGACACCGACGCCCGCCCCTGGGGCGCGACGTGCACCTTCCTCGCGACCGTCGCCCAGGATCCCCCCACCGTCCTGGTGAGTCTGCACCGGGACGGCCCGACCGCCCAAGCAGCCCTCGCCCTGGGCGAGTTCGCCCTCAATCTGCTCCCCCGGGGCGCCCGCACGACCGCCGGGCTGTTCGCCGACGAGGAGTCCGACGCCTTCGACCGGGTCGACTGGACCGTGCCGCGCGGGGCCACCGGACCCCATCTGAGCGGCGACGCCCTCGCGGTGGCCGACTGCGCGATCGCGGGCCACTCCACCCACGACGACCAGGTCACCCTCTTCGCCAAGGTGCGTCACGTCCTCCTGAAACCCACACGGCGCTGCGGACTGCTGGCCGCGGCGTTCGGTCTCGTGGACTGACCACGGGCCCCGTACGCACGGGGTGCTCAGTCGTCGCATGCGGCCACATGTGGACTGCCGGGGTCGCCGGGGTCTCCAAGAGCTGCCGATCCGCGGTTGGATACCGGTGCGGCACGGAAAGCGGTGGAATGCGGCGAGGACGATCTGAGGGCACTGGCCGGGGCTCGTTCCTTCGAGCGGCCTGGCCGAGCTGGTGGCATGCGGGGACTTTCAGGTCTTCCCGAACCAGACGGCTGCTGCACGACAGCTCTGGGACATCTGGTCCTGGCGGCACGAAGTCATGCTCGACACGGGCGTCACACCCCGGCCCGGACTTGCCGAGGCCATCGCCGGGCTCCAAGCCGCAGGAGCAGCCCGGGTCTACATGGCGACGGTCACCGGATCGCAGAGACGCTTCACGATCTTCCTGTCGGAAGACCTCACCCAGTGCGTCGCCTGCCGGTGACGCCACCTCGTTGTGTGAGGCGTTCGTCGGCACCGACGCGCGTTCGGACAGCGACTGAGGACGCACCCGCCCCGGTCGGCAGAGGTACGAACGGTGGGGCATTCACCGAAGGCTGCGCCCGGGACGGACCGTCCGCAGGACGCAACACCCGATCACGCTCCTCGGCCGAGAGACGAGCAAGCAGGGCCACGACCCTGCCCAGCTCGTCCTCGCTCGACGTCACCGGTCACCCGCCAGGTCGAGATCACGCTCAGACGTCTCGGCAGGAGTCTGCGCCTGCTTCGGCCGGCGCCACGGACGAGTGATCGGCTGGGACACCCCGCGCCACCAAGCATCCGCGGGCAGCTTCCCCGCCGGCTCGAAGGGCTCGCCGGGGCGCGGGAGCGCCACCGCCTGGCCGGCCTCCTCGGCCGCGTCCTTCGTCCACTCGCCCGGTTCCGCCCAGGCGTGCGGGGCCAGGTTGAAGGTGGCCCAGTGGATCGGGAGCAGCACGCCGCCGGGGCGGCCGCCCTGGAGGTCGAGGTGGGCCCGGAGGCCCTCGGCCGGGGTCATGTGGATGTCGGGCAACAACCCTTCGTTCTGTACACGCCGCGCTTGGCGTCCAGACGTGTGGTTCTTGGTCCAGATCCACACGTTCTGCACGCACACTCCCAGCCGTCAGCCCGTGTGGATCTCGGCTAATAGGCACGCACCGTAATGCCTGGATCACGGTAGTGAAGGAGGAACTGCCCCGGAACCATCGATTGCGACCCCGATGGTTAGGATTGGCCAGTGCATGACGTTGAGTGGTCCCCTGCTGAGCTGCGGGAACTGGAGGACCTGAAGCAGAGGGAATCCCTGCTCCCGCCAGACGCCCCAAGGGCCCTGCTCTCCATTCGCCTGTCCGTTTTGACCGAGGAGACGACCTCCCCGGTTCGACAGGAATTGGATCTTCGCCGTTTCGCCATCAACCGCGGCTGCCGCGTCGTGGGAGTGGCCAGGGACCTCAACGTCTCGGCGACGAAGGTGCCACCATGGAAGCGCCCCGAGCTCGGCGACTGGATCAATAACCGAGCGCCCGAGTTCGATCAGATCCTCTTCTGGAAGCTCGACCGCTTCGTACGTCGCATCTCCGACCTGCACCTCATGATCGAGTGGTGCAGGGAGTACGACAAGGTGCTCGCGGCCGACAAGGATCCGATCGACCTCGACAGTGCGTACGGCGAAATGATGGTCACGATGATCGCCGGCATGGCGCGCATCGAGGCCGCGAATACCGGCGTGCGCCTGGAGTCCCTGTGGAAGTACGCCAGGACCACCGACAGGTGGGTGATCGGTAAGCCGACATACGGCTACACGACAGAGGACGGCGCCGAAGGGCGCAGGCTCGTCGTCCACCCATTCCGCAAGCGGGTGCTCCGGTGGATCTACGCCATGCTCATGCGTGGGCGGTCCATGTACAAGATCACTCAGATCGTGAACCGAGCGGGTGTTCCCGCGCCCAACGGCGGGAAGTGGTACGCGAGAAATCTCACAGCGATCTTGACGAACCCCGCGCTCAAGGGCGTGCGGGTAATTCGGCCACCCAAGGCCAAGAGCAAGGACATCTCACGCATCGTCTATGGAGCAGATGGCCAGCCGATCAGGCTCGCCCCTCCGATCTTCACCGACGAAGAGTTCGACGCTATCCAGGACAGGCTGAAGCAGAACGCCAAGCACGGACGCAAGTCCTCCAAGGGGAAGAAGTTGTCGCTGTTCCTCGGTGTGATCAAGTGCGGCACGTGCGACGCCAACATGTACAAGCACATATCGACGAAGAAGCGGACGGACGGCACGGTCAAGCTGTATCCGAAGCTGCGATGCTCGTCCTACACCAGGGAGCCGTGTGGAGCCCCGGTCTTCGACCCGGACGAGATGTACGGGGCCCTCGCTGACACGGTTCTTGGCCAGCTGGGGGACTTCGAGGTCATCCACCGCGAATATGCCCGGGGCGCGGAGAACCAGGCCCGCGTCGCGGAGCTTCAAGCATCGATTAAACACTACATGGATGGGCTCGCCCCAGGTGGCGTATTCGCAGTCGGAGGGTTCATCCAGGAGCAGGCAAAGGAAGCACTCCAGAAGCTCGGTGCCGAACTGGAGAAGATCGACCCAGAGAGCACAAAGGACCGCTGGACGTACAAGTCCATGGGAGTTACCTACCGCCAGCACTGGGCCACGCTGGGGACGGATCAGATGGAGAAGGACCTTCTCCGGGCTGGCATCACTTTCGTGGTCCACCAGGAGCACTGCGACCTCCTCATACCTGACGACGTGAAGAGCCGTTTGGTCGTAAAGGACGACTACTTCAAGAAGAAGCTATAAAAATCAGGAGCCCCACCGCACCCAAGGTACGGTGGGGCTCCTTTCAGCGTTCCGTCACGGCAACGAGCTTTCGCTCGCCAGTCTTACTCACCTCGTAGACGAACACCTTCATGCCGCTCTCCTGGTTCATGCGGATCGCCAGCCGCCCTCTTAACGGCAGCCATGGCCGAATAAAGATTCCATCCAGCCGCCCGGAAGCCAGCCATAAACAACCATCAGTACTCACCCTGATAGCCGCTTTGGCTAACCATCCTCGTTCACTTGGCAGGATTCGCTCGCAGTGCTCCACCGCCAAGTGCAGCCATCGCGAACACCCTGATGATCCGCAGGATCCCCGGTTTCGGAAACCGGGGATCTCCCGCTATATTGCGCCCCGCACTCAGTGCCCCTTCAAGTCGCGAGGTTGCTGCGAAGTCGCGAATGGTGTGCATGCCGAGCCCCCTGGGATGCCCGCGAGGGTGACCCTGGAGGCTCTACTGAGCTGTTTGTTAGTCCTGTGGGGTTGACGGGCGGAGGGCGAGGTCGGTGCGGGTGAGAAAGGACCAGGGCAGTCGTTCAGCGACCGTCACCTCAGAGGCGACAGCGTGCGCCGCGCTTTGCTCAGCATCGCCCGGATGCACAACCTCGCCCTCCTGGGATAGGAAGACGGGCCGCACGGCGGCCCGCTATGCCCGCTGACACCAGAAGATCACTCACGTGACAGCCCTTTAGGCTGCCTGAGTCTGGCCGATGAGGCGAAGGAGAGTACGAGCCGAGCCGAGGTCAGACACGACATGGTCTGCCCCTGCTGCTCGCAGCTGCTCTTCGGTGGTGGTGCCCGAGGCGACCCCGATGACCCTGGCACCGCCTTCCAGACCGGTGCGTACGTCTTCCAGCGAGTCACCCAGGATCACCGTGTTGTCGCGATCGAACCGGCCTCCGTGCTTCGTGGCTGCTCGGTCTTGGGCGATGTGTACGAGAGCCGGGCGGTAGGGATCGTCGGACGCGTAGCCGCCGATGTCGGTGTCGAGGTAGCCGATGAGGCCCAGCGCGGACAACTTGGTCTCGGCGCTGCCTCGCAGGTTTCCCGTGACGACGGTCGGAATCAGGTGCTCCGCCTGCTGAACCGCGGCCAGCGCGTCCACGGCTCCGGGCATGATGACCCCCTCGGTGGCCAGCAGCTCCCGGTGGCCGGCCAGGCGGTCGGGGAGCTCGGCGACGATGCGGTCCGCCAGCGTCTCAACGCTCTTCTCGGGAACGTGGTTGACGCGCAGGAGCTCGCGGACTGCCAGGGGCATGGTGACTCCGGTGCCGCGGGCCGGCAGAGCGGTCGGAGGGCGGCCGACGACGCTGGTGAAGGTCTCCCGGTACACGCGCCGGTCGATGTCACCGGTGTAGACGAGGGTGCGGTCGATGTCCCACAGGACCAGGATCATGCGGCACGCTCACGCATGACGGCCTGACCACGTTCCAGAAGATCTCGGGCGGGAGCGACCGAGGAGTAGCGACGGGCTTCGGCGAGCATCGCGTCCAGGTTGTCGTCCAAACGTGCGGAGCGGACTCCGGCGGCGAGAGCGAGGACTTCGTGTCCGGTCGCGGATCCGGCGTCGACGTCACCGGCGCGCATCTGGGCGGTGGCGGCGCGGGAGAGGAACTGGGCGCGGGTGCGGATCTCGTCCGGGCTGAAGGCGTTGCGGGCGTCAGCGAATGCCTGGGCGGCCTGGTCGGGGCGGCCCAGATCGAGCAAGCAGCTGGCTGTCTGGCCCATGATCTCGCCGGGGTTGATCCAGTAGAGCCAGTGGGGGTCGTCCTCACCGCGTCCCCGGGCGCACAGGGCCTGGGCGTCCTCCAGGGCGATGCGGGCCTGGCGTTCCTCGCGCAGCCGGGCGTGCCCGCGGGCCTGGCGGGTGAGGAGCATGGCGTGCAGGGCGGGCGCGTCCTGGTCGGCGATGACCTGGCGGGCGGTGCGTGCGGCGGTGATCGCGTCGCGGGGGTCGCCGGCGGAGTATCCGTGGATGGCGATGAAGGACAGCGCCCCGGCACGTAGTCTGCTGTCGCCGCTGGCATGAGCAGCGCGCAGGGCTCCGAGGAGAAGGTTGCGGGCGACGTCGTGGGCGCCGCTGTCGAAGTGGTACCAGCCGGTCTGGATCGCGGTGTCCGCGGCCACCGCCGCGAGGCGCCGACCGGTGGCCTCGGTGAAGTCCCCTTCTTTCAGGAGTCGGAGGAGGACCTTGAGGTGCGCCGTGGCGGCTCGGGCGAGGTTGCCGCTGCCATGGTTGGCATCGGCCTGGCGCAGAGCGTCGGTGGTCGACTGCAGGCTGGTGAGGAGCTGGCCGGAGATGCTGATTCCGTTCCGGGCGGTGGAGGCCACGGCCTCAGGCGGGGCAATGGCTGCTTGCAGGATGTACTGCGTGAGGCTGACCCCACCCAGGGCGATCACACTGCGGCGGTTCAATCCGGGCATGGCTCCTCCGACGGCTGTGTCCAGTGACGTCACCATACGAGCAGTCGTCCACGGCAAGGCCGGGTCGATGGCTGCGCTGAGCCGCTGCGATTCAGCCTGCTCGAAGGGGGCCAGGAGGAGCGGGCGCAGGTCGGCGGGAAGCCCAAGTCCGGTCAGAAGGTCGATGATCGCCTCCCGGCCGTTGACCTGTTTGAGGCCGCGCTCCACGTCGGAGATGTAGCCCTGGGTCAGGCCGGTCAGCTCGCGTACGGCTTTCTGGGAGAGCCCGGACCGGCGGCGGACAAGGCGTACGACGGTTCCGAAATCCCAGGCAGCAAGGGCCTTGTGTACTTGCTCATCGCGCCAGGCCCGGTCCGGGATCGTCGGCGTCTCATCGGTTCGGGCGCAGGCAGCGCACCGCGTATCCGGGTTGTACCGGCTAATCGGCAGTCCGCACCGTTCACACATCCGCCCAGGTGCCTCTGACATGGCCACCTCAGCTCCCCTGGTCGTGATCCAGCTCGCCCCAGCCGTGAGACCAGGCTAGGCGGAGATCGATATCGCCGCAGCGATATCGCTGCGGCGGTGCCCTGCCAGCCGGCGCGACTCCAAACTCAGTGCACTGCCCCCGTGACACCCCGTTGAACTTTGTTGGTACCGGGCCCCTTTGACCCAATGCTGCGGAAAGGAGATGCCCCATGAGACGAGGCCACAGGGCCGTGTCCTCATCGCGTGGCAGGCGTCTTCGGCTACGCGGCGGTCTCGGTGCAGCGCACGGGTCGCTGGGGTGCGACGGCTGGAGCGGGCGGAGCAGCCTCTCCTTGCGGGATCGCATCGCGGGCGCGGCTGGCCGAGAGGGGGCCCCGGAGGCGGATCTCGTTTCAGGGCCGCTCGCGAGCGTCCCGCCAGTAGTTCTGCAGCATGTCGGTCGGCCACTCCGGCTGGCGTACGGGACCGCGGGGCAGCATCTCGCGGAAGACGGGCGCCAGGTCGATCACCGGCGTGCCGTCATCGGCGTCCAGGTCCGTAACGTGAAGGTCCCGTCCCTCGACTCGCAGCAGCCGGGGGTACGAGACCCCGAGGCGGGCCGGGCGGCGGTGGTTCCGGTGTACGAGTCCGCCAGTAGCCGGCCACTGCGCGTTCCCGCGCGGGCTGCGCGGTTCGAGCTCGACGTCGCTGTCCGATCCCAGGTGGAAGTGGAAGAGCACCTCGACGTGGCTGAACTCGTCGATCCCTTCGAGGGCACTCTCGGGGATTTCCGGCACGAGACGGATAACCGATTCGACGCCCCCCTTGTAGTCGTCGAGGCGGCCGGTCTGGCCCCCGAGGACGGTAGCGATCACCGGAACCTGGATGTAGTTGCTGACCTTGAACACGTACTGCCTCTCCTGACATGGCCGCCGTCCGAGGGCGGACACTCCCTGATCCGGGCTTCCGTACGCTACCGGTCAGCGGTCGGCGAGCACTGCTCGCGCCCGGGCGTCGAGCTCAGCAGCCGGGCTGCCACCCCGCGTTCGAAACGGGCTCAGAGCCCGGCGCATCTGCACGACGGCCTCTCGTGCACGGCCGGACTGCACCCTGGTCATCGCGTCGAGCGCCTGCTTCCAGGTAGCGCAGGCCGCGTCGAGCTGCCCTTGCCGGACCTGTACATCGCCGAGGTATCCCAAGGTCACGGAGTGGGTGCGCTTGAACTGCGTCCGACGGGTGCGGACGCTGCGCTTGAACTCCCTCTCAGCGCCCTTCAAGTCGCCGAGATCTCTCAGCGCGGCGGCAGTTTCGTGGGCAAGGCTGGCCTCACCAAAGAACCAGACGCGCTCCGGTTCTTCGCCTTCGCCGGTGGCACGCACGAGGTCCTTCTCGGCCTGGAGGAGTGCTGCTGCGGCCTGCGTCTTGTGTCCGGCGGCGGCAAGAGCCCGGGCGTGCACGACGCCCAAAAGGGCCTTCTCCCGCCAACACGCCTCCCGGTAGCGGCGGCCGGAGAGGGATCCCTCTGCCAGGCGGATAGCTTCCGCCGGCTGCTTCAGATCGACTGCCTGGTGGGCCATGGCACGCAGCACGTGTCCGGCGAGAGGAGCGTCGCCGGCCTCCTCGGCAAGCTGGGTCGCCAAGGTCAGCCACCGCAGCGCAATCGGGTGCTCGCCCGCATCGAAGGACGTCCATCCCGCGAGGTAGGCGAGTTCGGCTGCCGCAGAGGTCATGGCCCGGCGTACACGGTCGGTGGGGAACCGGCCGGAGAGAAGCTCGACGACATCGGTGCGCAGGTATGCGACGAGCGCGATGCGCCCCACACCGCGCCCGCCGCGCTCCTGGTCCCGGCGAGAGAGAAACGTCGTCATCTCGCGAACGCCGGCAACGTCATCGAGGGTGACGTTGCGCGGCGAGAGCGGCTTCCTGGCCCGAGCACGTTCCCCAGCCTGCTGCCATTCGGCCTCGGAGGGGAGCACCAGCCCCGCGACCGAGTAGGCCGTCTGCGCCAGCACCTGGCGTCGCTCTATGTCCATGTCCGTGCTCCCGAGGGTCGCCAGCGTGGTGAGGGCGTCGACGCTCCACCCGGGTGCCGGCGGCGCGGCTCGGTCTTCCTGCTCCAGCCCGATGTCGGCAAGCGTGATGACACGGCCAAGGCCACGGGTGAGCGTCTCCGCCAAGATATGCGGTGCCCGGCCCTCGGGGATCGCGCCTCCGATCCATCGGGCGATGCGCGACTGATCGCATCGAAGCAGCTCTGTGGCGCCATTCTCGGCCGCGACAACTCGGAAGCGAGCGGCCAGTTGTCGCTGCGACAGGCCGAGTTCCTGGACGAGAGCGTCCAGTTTGGTGTTGCGCATCCGGCTCACGAGTGTGCGCCCCTGTCCCTGAAACGATCTTGCATCACGTGCATCGCCTCGCTGAGGCCGCCGGGATACCCGCGGACCCGCAAGCACGGTTTCCTCGTCAGGACGATATTCCTCCAACCCTCCTGCGATGCAACGAAATCGGCCTTGTCACGCCTACGGGCGAGGACGGTGACCGGAATTGGCCCCTGCAGGGGCCAAGAAGGGGAGCTGATGAACGTGCACGATCCCGCGGCCGGCCGCTGCCCGCCGTGCACCGCCACGATGGTGCACGCTCGTAGCCCGCAGGAACACGACATCGCCGGTGTACAGCCGCGCACCCCGTCCACCGCCGAGCCGGTGTCGTACGGCGAGCGTCCGTTCCAGGCCGTTTCGGTTTTCCCGGCAGACCTCTCCGTGGTTCCCCGGGCTCGCCGAGAGCTGCACCGACTGATGCGTCATTCCGGACTGTCCTCGATCGCAGACGACGTCGCGCTCGGAGCCCAGGAACTGATGGCGAACGCAGTGGAACACGGCTGCCGCAACCAGTCGGCAGTGGAATTCACCGTGACGGCTTCCTACCTGCGTGGGCGTGTCCGTGTCGAAGTGCACGACGCTTCGGACGAATGGCCCCGGCTTCGGCCGGAGAGCGGAGACAGCGAAGGGGGCCGCGGACTGCGTCTGATCGACGCCTTAGCCGCGAACTGGGGAGTCCAACCAGGAACAGGCCGAGGAAAGACGGTCTGGATGGAGCTGGACGTCCCGCCGTTGCTGGTGGAGGGTTTGTGATGCTGGCCGCGAGCTCCGACGTGAACACTATGGTCTGGGCGTTGACGGCCCTCCGCCAGTCTGTTGCGGACGACCCGCCGGACGACGAGGAGGACCTGCTCGCCGCCATCGACGCGGTCATGGATCCCTGCCACGCACCGGCGCCCCCGGCAGCACCGTCCGCGACCGGTGCCCTGCTGGGACGCCTCCCCTTCCGGCCCCGACGCCGCGAGGAGGTCGCGCTGAAGGCCGGCGCGCTCTCCGAGGAGGACGTGGCCTGGATCCTCTTCCAGCTCAGGCGTGCGACCGAGCCGGCCATCACCCGAGCGACGGTTCGGGTCCGGCCTGCTCCGACCCGGCTGATCACGCAGGCACGTGCGCTCCATCGGGGCATGCCCGAGGGCGATGACGTGGTCGGCTACCTGCGCCGTTACGCCCAGGTGCTCCTGGACCTCCTGGACCTGGTGAGGGGTGACAGCCCATGACGCCCCCTCTCCCTGTGCTCGTCGACCCCACCCGTTCCCTTCTCTCGTCCCGTTGCCGGAGCATCATGACCGCCGACTTCGAAGCCGCGCCCGACCCGCAGAACGCCGAGCCCGTCGGCGACCCGACGCTCATCCGGCTCCGGTCGGACCTGGCGGCGCTGAGGCGGCTCGGGAAGCAGTACGACAGGGTGTCCGGAGGCGACGCGGAGGGCGTGCTGCAGTTGGTGGCGCCCTGGCTGCCGGTCGCCGAGGGGCGTCTACAGGCGGCGGAGGGTTCGCCCAGCGACCAGGCCCGCTGGCAGAGCCTCATCGACGAGGTACGCACCAGTTCCGAAGCCGACTTCGTTAGGGCGAGCTCGGCCGCGAGGCTGCTGTTGCGGGAGCTGACGGAGGCGTTCTTGCCGGGGCCGAGCGTGAGCGAGATCGCGGACCGCGTGCGCAGGGGGATTGCCGACGGCGTCCTTCCCCCGGGAACCCTGCTGTCGCGTCTTCGGATCCTGGCGGATGCAGGACTGACTTCGGCCTCTGGCACGCGGGTGGACCTCGCTCTCCAGGACCTCGCGGCCGACGGCCTGGTCGTGGTCCGGCACTCGAACCAAGTCCTGGTGGCGGGCAGGAAGACGTGTGACCAGGTCACCGTCGCGGCCGACTTGCTGCGCACACTGGTGTCCACCGGTATCTATCCCCCGTTGTCGTCCCTGCCCGGCCAGCAGGATCTGTCCCGGCTTCTCGCCGCCGAGAGGCCGATCGTCAGCCGGGCCTTGCACCGGCTGCACGAGGAGGGGTACCTCTCCGTCCAGCCCAGCAGGCGAGCGGTGGTCCGCCCGGTGCCGCCGGTCCCGGTGAGCGGGCCGCCCACGCTGGAGGACTTGGTTAGGCGGCTGCGTAGTGCGGCGCCGTCCGGTACAAATCTCGACCGCGCCGGCCTCCGCAAGAGCTGCCGCCGTGCCAAGGTCTGGTGGCACCGCCGCTCGGCCCCCGACGCCGAATCGCTGCGGGAGGTGCGCCAGAGCCTGGTCGCCTCCGCTGCGGATCTGCTCCCGCTCGCCGCCCGCCGGCGCCCGGACGCCCCGGACGCACACGCCGTCCTCGGGTACACCGTCACCGCCGCGCTGCACGACTGGCCGGCGGAGCGGGAGATCGAGGTCTGGCGTCTGGCGTGCGTGGCCACCGCCGTCCTGGACGTCCTCGACCTCGCGGGGGATGCCGCGTGAGCACCGGCCGCCTGCCCCAGCCCCGGAGCGCGATGAGTACCGCCCCGATGCACCCCTACCTCGCGCGCGAACTGATCGCCCGGGCGGAGAGGGCTGACGAGCACTGGGCCCGGCTGGCCCGGATGCAGCCGGCCGACCAGCTGGTCGGCGCCGGCCGCCACATGGATCACGTCAACACCGCGTTCCTGGCGCGGGCCATCTCGGACTACGGCTGGCCCGGCGTGCCGCTCGTCGGCGAGGAGGGCGGGAGGGCCGCGTGGCGTCTCGCCCTTCGCGCCGACACCCGGGCCGACATCCAGCGGCTCGCCTCCCGGCTGATGCACGAGGCCGTGGACCGGGGCACCGCCTCTCTGTGGCAGTGGGCTCATCTCTACGACCGGTGTCTCGTCAACGGGGACCTGCCGCAGCTTTACGGCACCCAGTACCGCCTCGGCCCCGAGGGGCCCGAGCGGCAGGCGGTGTCCGAACCGGCCGGCGACCTCGACGCGCGCCGGGCCGCGGTGGGACTCCCGCCCGCCGGCCTCGCACTGGAAAAGCTGCGTGACCGTCTAGCCGCGGACCCGTGCTTCGGCGCGGCGGCGCCCGCTGTCCTCGTGGGCGCGGCATGACCACAGCTGCCGCCTCGGAGGCGGCCGAGAGCCTCCGGCAGAAGGCCCGAGGGCTCGGCGACGAGGGCCTGGCACGGGCGCCGGACGATGAGGACCTGCCACCGCAAGACCATTACGACACCCGGCTGGGCTCGTTCGGCAGGCCGAACACACGTGCCGGCCCGCCATCAACTGACGCCGAAGGGCCGTCCCGCACCGTCCTGACGGCGCGGACCTGAACCGGGGCCTTCCTCACCCGAGGGAGGCGGCGCACCCGTCCGCGCCCCGGCCGCACCTCCGTGGGGGAGCTCGCGGCCGGCCCTCCCCCCTTCGCCTGGACCAGGAGTCCGGGGACGGCACGGCACCCCACACCCCAAGATCACCCCTTTTATGCAGATACGCCCCCTGGGAGTGGGGGGCAGTGCCCTGGCCGACCACTTGGTGCGGCAGCGGCCGCAGACCGGAGGAAACCGATGACCTGGTGGGGAGCCCTGTTCGTCGCCACGTTCTGCGGCGCGGCTCTCTTCCTCGTGGAGATCGTGCCCCGCCTGCCGGGCCGGCGCCCCGGCAACACAGGAGCAGCGCCACCGCCCCACGACGACAAGCACGCCCAAGACGACCAGAAGGGAGCCTGCCCATGAGGGCCTCTTCGACGATCCGCCGGAACGCCGCCCCGGCACTCCCCCCAGCGGACCCCGGCATGCCCGGTCCCGACCGGACGGGGGTTGGCGCGCAGCAGCTCCCCCGCGCCCACGGAGCAGGTGCGGGTCCTGACCTTCCGATGCTCCTCACCCTCCGCGAGGAGCTGCGCTCGGGCGTCTGGCGGCCCGGGACGGTGCGCACCCAGGCCGGCCTGCGGGCCCGTTTCGGCGAGACCCAGCTCATGGCCACGGCCGTGACCCGTGTCCTGCGTGACGAGGGCCTGGTCGCGCTCGACGGGTTTCCCGGTGTGCGGGCCCTCGAGCCCGCAGGCCGGCCGCAGCGCCGCACCAGCACCGCGACCGACCTGGTCGTGGAGGCGATCCGGCGGCGGCTCACCGACCACACCTACCAGCCCGGCGAGCGAATGCCGTCCCAGCAGTCCCTCGCCATCGAGTTCGACACGTCACGGACGACGGTTCAGGTGGCCTTGGTCCAGCTGAGGCTGGAGGGCCTGCTGCGCCCGAACCAGACGTTCGAGACGCCCGGGACGTACGTCCTCGACCCTTCGCGGGAGGCCCGGGAGGCTCTTCTCCTGGCCGACCTGCGGGCAGCGATGCGCCGGGGCGGGTGGACGCGGGCGGAGTACCCCGACGTCGTCGAGCGCGCGCTGCACGTTCTCGTCGGCTCCGCCGGACGAACGGGGGGCGAGCCGTGACCGACGCCTTCACCGTGGTCGTCGCCCTGCTGCCGCTCGGCCTGACCGGGCTGAGCGTCCGGCTCAGGCAGAAGAAGCCCGCGGCGGCCGGACCCCGACGAGACCGCCGGCTTCCTCGTCTACCGCGCCGCCTCCCCGTTCTCGACTTCGGAGTGACCGTGCCTCTTCTCCCTCTCCGCCGCCCGGCGGACCCGGCCGTCGCACGGACGGCGACCATGCTGACAGCCGACATCGACGCGCTACGGCCGGTGACCGGCCGGCGCACCGACTGGCCGGTGGAAGCCATCGAGGGTGCCTTCCACCGCGTCTACGCCTCGACGCAGCCGTGGCTCAGCCTCGCCCGGACCCGGCGCGACACGACGGACTCGCCGGCCGACCGGGCCCGGTGGGACGTGTGGATCGCGGCGCTCACCCCTCCCGAGCAGTCGGTCCGGGGCACCTACGCCCAGGCGTGCGTCCTCGTCGGCCAGGGCCGGGAGATGCTGCGGGCGCTGCGCGAGACGCTCGCCCCCTGCCCCTCGGTCGGGTCGGTCGCCAAGGAGATCGAACAGCTCATCCAGACAGGGGCGCTGAAGCCCGCCGCCCGGATTCCCCGCCGACCGCTGGCCAGGCGTCTTCGGGTGCCGGCCGCGTACGTCGACCTGGCGCTCGCGGACCTGGCCGAAAGGAAGCTGGTGGAGCTCCGCGCCAGCGGAAGCGCCGTCGCACTGGACACCGGCGCCCGCGCGAGTGCTCCCGGTCTCCAGCAGAGCCCCGCTGTAGATGAGACCGCGGCGGGAGCGGCATGACCGCCCTCACGCCCTCGCTCGTCACGGCTTCCTTGCCTCCCCTGGAACGGCAGGTCCTGGAGCTGATCGCCGACGGCCACAGGGACCCGGAGGTGGCGGCCCGGCTCGGGCTGGGAACCGTCGCGCGCGTGCGGTACCGCCTCGACCAGATCGCCCGGTGCTTCGGTCTGGAGACCGTGGTCCGGCCGCATCTCGTCCACCACGGCTACGCCTGCGGCGCTGTGCCACCTCCCCCTCTGCTCCACCCGCTCCTCCTGGACGCGGACGGGTTCGACGTGGTCCGTGCGCTCGCCGCCGGCAAGACCCTCACCGCCTACGCACGCCGGCGGGCAATGACCTCCTACCAGGCGACCTACCTGCTGGAGAAGACCTCCGCCAGGCTCAAGGCCACGACGCGGCCCTCGCTGATCCGGCACGCCTGGCAGCGGCAGATCCTCGGCAACGTCCCGTTCGCCGCCGACCTCGCCGCCCTGCACGCCCAGCGTTCGCGCCTGCCAGAGACCGGGCGGGGGCTGATCGTGCCCCTGCTCAGCGGCTACCGCCTGGCGGCCCCGGCCACCGGGCGCTCCCCCACCCGGCACCTCGACATCGCCGACGGCGAGGAAGCGCTCGTCGCCGCCCGCTTCCTCGCCGACCGCGAGGGCTACGCCCCCCTGTGGGTCACGAAGCCCTCGCAGCCCGGCCGACCGTACCGCGTGAGCTGGGGCTGGCGGGACGCGGCGTTCCAGCCGCGGCACGGCTTTGCCGCCGACCCGATCCTCGGCCCTGATCGTCGCCGGTCCGCCTGATCCCCGGCCGCTTCCGGCCTCGCCCGCCTCTGTCCTCTTCCCTGCTCCTTCTCGCTCAAGGACTGCCGCATGTGCCAGCACCAACCCGCCTGCCCCACCGCCGACTCCGCCGACCGGGAGGCGGCCCGCCCGACCGCGTCCCACCCCGAGCAGGGCTGGACCCTGCTGTGCAACGGCGTGCTGCTCTTCGAGGACACCGGCGAGCTGCTGCCCGACGGCCGGATCATCGCCCCGCACCGCCCCACGACGGCGGTGGCCGCGTGACTGCCCTGCCCTACATCCCCCGCCAGCACACCGCCGGCCCCACGCTCGCCGCCGGTCCGCGGATCGAGGACCACGGGCTGCTGGGCGACCAGAAGGGCAGCGCCTTGGTCCGCCGGGACGGCTCCGTCGTCTGGCTGTGCATGCCGCGCTTCGACTCCCCCGCCGTCTTGGCAAGCCTCCTGGGCACCGAGGACCACGGCTTCTGGCAGATCGCGCCCGCCTGCCTCATGGACGCCACCGCCGTCCCGGGCTCGAGCCGCCGGTACGTGGGCGACTCCCTTGTCCTTGAGACCACATGGGTCTGCGACACCGGCACGGCTGCCGTCCGCGACTTCATGGTGCCCGGCGGCGGGTCCCCGCGCCTGGTGCGGATCGTGACCGGCGTGACCGGCAAGGTGACCATGCGGTCGCTGCTGCGGGCCCGCCCGGACTACGGACGCACCGCGCCCCGGATCACTGCCTTCGACCACCGGCACGCCATCGACCTCCCCCAGGGCGAAGACGCCCGGCTGTGGCTCGACGCCGACGCCCGCGTACGCATCGAAGGCTCCGATCTCGTCGCGGACTTCACCGTCGCGGAAGGTGAGACGGTCGCCTTCGGGCTCTCCTGGCGGGAGGGCGTGGACAGTCCGCCGCCCGTCCCCGTCGACGACGCCCTGCTGCAGTTCACGCTCGACTTCTGGGAGGCGTGGGCGGCCCGCTGCACCTACACCGGTCCGGACCGCGAGGCGGTCGTCCGCTCCCTGCTCACCCTGGGCGCCCTGATCTACGCCCCGACGGGCGCGATCGTGGCCGCCCCGACCACCTCCCTGCCGGAGGAGATCGGCGGCACCCGCAACTTCGACTACCGCTACGGCTGGCTGCGCGACGACGCCTTCGCCGCCGGCACCCTTCGCCGGTACGGATACCTGCGCGAGGCGCTCTCCTGGGCGATGTGGGCGGCGCAGGCCATCAGCGGCGCCGGTCGCCTGCAGATCATGTTCGGTGTCGGCGGCGAGACGGAGCTTCCCGAGCGGGAGCTGGACTGGCTGCCGGGGTACGAGGGATCGAAGCCGGTCCGTATCGGCAACGCCGCCGCGGGCCAGCTCCAGATCGACGTCTACGGCGAACTCTCCATGGAGCTCCACGAGCTCGCCCTGGCAGACGGCAGCTGGGCCCGGCGTCTCGGCGCTCTCGTCGTCGCGCTCGCCACGGAACTGGAGCAGGTCTGGGGCCGGCCGGATTCGGGCATCTGGGAGATGCGCGGGCCCGAACGGCACTTCACCCACTCCAAGATGATGGCCTGGGCGACCGTCGACCGGGCCGTCCTCACCATCGAGGCCGGCCACGCCGACGGCCCCCTGGACCGGCTCCGGGCGCTGCGCGAGAAGATCCACGCCGAGGTGTGCGAGCACGGATACAACTCCGACCTCAACGCCTTCACCCAGTCCTACGGGTCGCGGGAGCTGGACGCCTCGCTCCTGCACGGCCTGCTCGCCGGCTTCCTGCCCGCCGACGACAAGCGCTTCATCGGCACCGTCGAGGCGGTCCAGCGCGAGCTGGGCACCGACGACGGATTCCTCCTGCGCTACCGGACCCACGCCGGCGAGGTCGGGGCCGATGGCTTCGCCGGTGAAGAGGGGCGGTTCCTCGTCTGCACCGGGTGGCTGTCCGAGGCCCTCGCCGCGATCGGCCGGCCCGACGACGCCCGCATCGCCCTGGCCAGCCTGCTCGCCATCCGCAACGGGCTCGGCCTGCTCGCCGAGGAGTACGACCCCGCCACCGGCCGCCAGCTCGGCAACTTCCCGCAGGCGTTCAGCCACATCGCCCACCTCGACGCGACCGCCAAGACCGCAAGCCCCGAAGCCTGCGGCATCCCCGAGCCGGCGGGAGCGGAGTCGTGACGACCAGGACCCGACCGCGTCCGGCCCTGAGCCGCTGGGACATGCCGCACTGGATGCCGGACAGCAGCCAGACCCTGCCCGCCCGCTGCGGCGAGGACTTCACCGCGATCCGCGTCCCAGCCGACCTCGCCCGCCCGGCACTGACCGCGCTGGGGCCGCGCACCGGCCCCGTCCTCGCCAACCGCACGACGCGGGCCTGGCACTTCCTCCTGCCGTCCGGCTCCGTCCTCCCGGAGGACTGGCCCCACGGCGTGCGGGTCATGCCGAAGGGCCGGTCCATAGGCATCCCCCCGCTGACCACGACCGGCGGCCTGGACGTCCACTGGGCCGTGCCCCCCGGCCTGGGCTCCACCTCGCCCGCCGACCTGCACCGCGTGCTGCACGACCCCCGGCTCCTGACCGCCCGCGATGCTCCCTCGCCGGCCGAACCGCCGGGCACCGCGGCGGCGCTGGTCCGCGCAGCCGCCACAGTCACGCCGCGCCCGCTCACCCCGGCCCAGCGGGACGTCGGGCGGCTGCTGCTCACCGGGGCGTCGGATGCGCAGATCGCCGAGGAGCTGAGCCTGCCTGTCGGGATCGTCCGTCGGCACCTGACCTGGATCGGCCGCCGCTTCGGCGCCCCGACCGCCGCCCGCAGGGCCGCCGCCCTGCTCGCGGGCGGCCACGTCTCTCCGCCTCCGGTGTCGATGCTCGCCCCTGACCTCGCCAAGGCCGACCCCACCGTCCTGCGCGTCCTCGCCGGTCTCGCCACGGAGGACGACCTTCCCGAAGACCTTCGGCCCGCCGGCCCGTTCCTCGACCGCGTCGGCGAGCTGCGTGAGCGGTGCGGCGCCCGCAGCGACACGCACCTCATCGCCCTGGCCGCCGTCTGGGAACTCCTTCCCGGCCTCGTCCACCCCGCTCCCGAAAAGGAGCAACTTCCGTGATCCGCAAGGCACGCTTACCCGTTCCCGCCTTCAGAGGCGGGTGGTCCGCCCTCGATCTCCTCGAAACCGTGCCCGGTCTCATGCTCCTCGGCGTGAATGCCGCTGGTCTCGCCCTGACCGGAAGCCTGGTCGCCGACGAGTTCGACAGGGTCCGCGGCCTCGCCGCCGCGTCCGTGCCGGACCTGGAGCCGCACGCCGAAGAGCAGCCGCACGACGCGGCCAACGCCACGGCAGGCACCAGCACCCGCACCTACCGCTACGCGCCCGACGCGCCGGGGCCCGCCCACCAAGACGTTCCGCTGACCGACGGCGCCGTCCGCGGGGAGGGCTGGTCGTGACCCCTGATCCGTTCGCCCCCTACATCGGCGACCGGCCGCCCACGCTGGAGGAGCTGGACCGGGAGCTGGCGAAGACCGCCGCCGAGCACCCGGCCGTCTGCACCCTCCGCGAGATCGGCCGCTCCCGCGCCGACCGCGCCATGACCATGTTGACCCTGCCCGGCGGCCCCAAGCAGGTCCTCGTCATCGGCGCCCCGCACCCGAACGAGCCGATCGGGCTCGCGGCGATCCCGGCGCTCGCCAGGTACATCGCCGAGCACCCCCAGGCCCGGGAGGAGGTCTCCTGGCACCTCGTGGGCTGCGCCGACCCCGACGGCGTCGCCGCCAACCAGGACTGGTGGTCGACGACCTGGCCGCCGACGCTGGAGTCGTACCACCGCGGCATGTACCGGCCCGTGGCCGCCGCTCAGCCCGAGTGGACCTTCCCCTCCCCCGCCTTCGACGCGACTCTGCCGGAGACCCGCGCCCTCATGAGTGTGATCGACGACCTGCGGCCGGCACTGACCGTCTCGCTGCACGGCAGCGACTCCGGCGGCGTGTGGGCGATGGCCTCCCGCGCCGAGCCCGCCCTCCCCCAGACCATGGCGGATCTGGCGGCACGGTACGGCCTGCGTGTCGAGGAGACCCCGTCGGACTGCATCGGTCTGCCCTCCTTCGGAGCAGGCGCATTCCTCTTGGCGCCGCCGGCCGTCACCGAGACGGACGGTCCTCGCGGCGGGGGCGACGACCGCGAGTGGGAACCTGCCGGATCCAGCAGCGCCCACTACACCGCCCGGCACGGCGGCTTCGGTCTCTTCCCGGAGGTCCCGATGTGGGCCTCCGCCCCCATCAGGCTTTCCCCCCAGGAGACCATCGGGATTCTCGAGGACGCCCGCTGCGTACTCGGCGACCTCATCGCCGAACTCATGGCGGCTTCGGACCAGGAAACCGTGTTCCTGGCCTCCGCGAAGGAGATCTGCTCGATCACTCGCCTGATGGTCCGGCAGATCCAGGAGACCCCTGAGGCCAGTCGGGAGCAGGACCTCGTCCTCCTCATTCCGGCGCGCGCCGCGGGCATGCTCCTGCGGCACGCTGACCAGTTCCTCGCCGCCGCTCCGGACTGCGAACAGCGCCAGGCTCTGCGAGCGAAGAGCGAGGCCGTCCTTCTCTCCTGGTGCCACCGGGCGGAGAAGTCCCTCAGGCCCCGGCCCATGCCGCTGTCGCGTACGGCCGGCTACCAGGCCGAGATGGTCCTGGCCACGGCGGGACTGCTCTCAGCAGTGCCTCCTGGCGTCCCTGGACCGGAGGGCTGGGCGTGACCCGCCGCACCGTGATGGCCATCGGCGTGCTTGTCCTCTTGCCACCCCCGGGGATGCTGTGGCGCGCGCTCGCCCGGCGCCTGCTGGGAAGGGGCGTTGGGGGTATCGCAGCCGTTCAGCGAAGCTCAGTGAACGGCTGGTGCACCGGGCAGCGCGTGCTGCCACTGGGCTGGTTCCATCGCGGTGGCGGCGTCCGCGAGGCTGCGGGCGGAGTCGGTCTTCAACGCGGCGTGACACCTTTCGATCTTGCCGTCGGTGCGGTATCCGATCGCCCGGTACTCCAAGGCGCGATAGAGGCAGTCCAGTTTGTCGGCGTCACGGGCACACCTGGCTTCGAGGGTCTCCCCGGCTTCGAACTCCTCGACGGCCGCTGTCACAGCGTCTCCGAAGGCCGGGTGGGCCCCGGCCACTTGGTCGGCTGTCACCTTCCGGGGGTCGGCGGTCGTGACGTAGCGGCGGGTGACCGGCGTCTGGTCGCCGATGCGGGTCTCATGAAGGTCGTGGAGCGTGCACAGCAGGGCGGTGCGGGCGGGGTCGGCGCCTTCCATCGTGGCCAGTGCGACGCCGATGACGGTGGTGCGGTGGCTGTGCTCGGCGACGGTCTCGGTGGCGGAGAGGGGGACGCCGTCGTAGGGCCAGCCGGTGCGCGGCTGGTTGCGCAGGGCTCCGGCCTCGAAAAGAAGGGCGGCTGTTGCGGCGGTCTCGGCGTCGGTGGGTGCGGGTTCGGGCACGTCGTGGCTCCTGGCGGTGCGTCAGTTCGTCTGCTGGAGACGGTAGTGGACCGCTTCGACGTCGTGGCGCGATACCGGCGACAGGACCCTGGCGTCGAGCAGTTCGACGGCGCGGTCACTCAGGTGCCGGGCGGAGGCGGGATCGGCGAGCGGAAGCCAGGGGTGGAGGCGGAGCAGGGTGTGGAGGGAGTGCACGTACAGGTCGACGGTGCCGGGTGCGTCGTGGAGCGAGCCGGTCAGCTGCTGGAACAGGTGGGGCGGATTCCACGCGGTCGGGTCCGGTCGGTGGAGGAAGTCGTCGTCCGGCTGGGTGGGTGGCATGGAGCCCAGCCAGTAGGCCCAGTAGGCGAGGTTGGCGAGCTCGCTGTGCTGGTCGGCGGCCAGGGCGTCGACGAAGTCGTACAGGGGCACGGGGTCGCCCCGGCGGGCGGCGACCGTCGCGGCGGTGCGGGCCTCGATCCACCGTGGCGTGTAGTCGCGCAGTGCCAGGGCCGGGCGCATGGTGCGCAGCGCCTGCTCGGCCCAGTCCTCGGCGTCGGGGGCGGGGTCGTAGGAGGCGAGGTAGAGGCTCTGGCGGCGCAGGAGCAGTCCTCGTTCCCCTGCTCGACCGGCGCTTTCCGCGGTCCGGCGAAGCTGGGCGAAGAAGTCCGCCCGGTCGGCGGCCGAGAGCTGGGGGCCGGCAGGAGCCGGGCCGCGGCGCCGGCGGTTGGCGTGCGGCTGCAGGGCGGGCGGGATGATGCCACGTACCGCCCAGGCGACCAGGTGCGCCGTCTCGCGGGACTGAACCCAGCCCGCCAGCGGGTGGTCGGCGGGGTCTGCCGAGGGGTGCAGCACGGCGGTGAGGATCCGGTCGGCGTCCATCGCGGCGTCCAGCCAACAGAGCAGGGATCCGTCGGCGCCCAGGGGCGCCAAGGTCCGGCGCAGCTGCAACAGGTCCATCGCGCGGACGTTACCGAGCGGCCGGCGCCCGCTCTCCCAGCCCTGGACGGTACCGAGGTCGATACCCAGACGCTCGGCCAGAACGGTCTGCGGAAGGGGGATGCTCTCGCGCAGCATCCGAAGGACGAACCCCGAGACCACGCCGATGCCGGTCCGACCCCCGCTCCCCATGGCGGTCCTTTCCGATCGCCCCGGCTGTACCCGCAAGGGCAAACCCGTACCGGGAGTGAGTCTTTTTCAAATTGCGCTCTTCCTAGGCTAGTTCGGCGAGCCGGACCGCCGTAGCGGTTCGAAGCATCGGCCGATGCGCGCAGCGCGATGCCGACCCCGTTCGATGCCCGGTCGTCCGGGTGCCGTTACCCGATTCCCTGTTCCTGCTTCCGGTCCGTCGTGCCCGTACGGGCAATGACCGGAGCGATCGTTCGAGAGGAGATCGACGTGCAGTCTCCGTTGGACCAGGCGAACTCCGCGCCGCCCGTCCCCGCCAGGCCCAGTGGGCCGACCTGGCTGGTGACTCCCGGTATCGCGCCCGCGCGTTTCGACACGGCAGTCGGATCCGGCGCCGAAGTGGTGCTGCTCGACCTGGAGGACTCGGTGCCGGCCGGGTCCAAGGCCGATGCCCGGGCGGCCGTGCTGGCGTTCGCCGGTGCCCGGACGCGGAGGTCCGACGGGCCGCTACTGGGCGTACGGATCAACGCGGTGGGCGGCGCCGAGGGCCTGCGGGACCTTGCCGCCATGGACGAGGAGAGGCGGTGGCCGGACCTCATCGTGGTGCCCAAGGTTGAGTCGGGCCGCGAGATCAAGGCCGTCGTGCAGGCCACGCGCGGGGCGCCAGCGCCGCCGAAGGTCTGGGCGCTGATCGAGTCCCCGCAGGGGGTCGTCAGACTTCCCGGCATCGTGCACGCCCAGGGCCTGGCGGGCGTGCTCTTCGGCGCGGCCGACTACGCGGCGGCGGCCGGATGCCAGCTCACGTCCCGGGCGATGTGGTACCCGCGCGCTCAGCTCGTCACTGAGGCAGCTGCCGCCGGGATTCCTGCCGTGGACTCCCCCTTCTTCTCCCTCGACGACCAGGACGGGCTGCGTCGGGACGCCCTGGAGGCGGTCGAACTGGGCTTCACGGGCAAGGTCGCGGTCCACCCGCGCCAGCTGAGCGTCATTGCGCAGGCATTCGCTCCGAGCCCGCGCGAGCTGCAGGCCGCTCGTGCAGTGCTCGCCGCCGCCGCCTCGGCGGCGAAGGCGGGTGGCGCCGTCACCACGGCGGACGGCGTGATGGTGGGGCCGCCGCTCGTCGAGGCCGCCCTCGCCGTCGTCCGCCGAGCCGGTCACCGCCCCGCCGTCACCACCACCTCTGTCACGAAAGTGAGCTGATGATGCAGAAGCAGCAGCCCTCGTTGCCCGTCCCGGCCGGGTTCCGCCAGGTGGAGGACGGCCGCCTCCGGGAGGTCGTCGGCCTGGGCCTGGACGACCTCGTCCCCGGCCTGGTCATCGAGCACCGGCCGGCCAGGACGGTGACCGAGGCCGAGCACGTCCAGGTCCTCGCGCTGATGGGCAACGAAGCGCCCATCCACTCCGACATCGAATACTGCCACAGCACCGGCCACCCGCGGGTTCTGGTGTGCGGGATGCTCACCCTCAGCATCGTGCTCGGCATGACGGTCCGCACGACCAGCGGCATGACCACCGGCAACCTCGCCCTGGACGAGGTCAGGTGGATGGTGCCCGTCCACGTCGGCGACACCCTGTCCGCGCGCAGCACCGTCCTGTCCGCCCGCCGCTCGAACAGCCGCCCCGACCAGGGCATCGTCACCTGCCGGGTCGACGGGTTCAACCAGCGAGGCGAGCTGGTCGTCACCGGCACCCGCACCTTCTTCGTCCCCGCCGACCCGGACGTCGTCCGCGACGCCACCGGCTACTAGAAGAAGAGGAGAGCCACCATGGACGTGGAGTTCACCGCGGCCGACGAGGCCCAGTGGGAGGAGTACAACGCTCTGGCCCGCCGCGCATACGGCCAGGCGGTGCCCGACGTCACCCGTCTGGGGCCGTACGCGGACCGACGGGTGGCGCTGCGCGGCGGCCGGGTCGTCGCCGGGGGCATGGGCATGCTCGTGCCGCAGTGGTTCGGCGGCCGGCCGGTGCCCGCCGCGAGCATGGGCTGCGGCTGCGTCGCCCCGGAGGAACGAGGCGACCGCCTCGCCGCCCGCCTCGCTCAGGAGCGGATGCGCGCCCTGCGGGACCAGGGCGCGGTCCTCGCCACGCTGTGGACGGCCTCCAACGGCTACGTACGGCGGCTGGGCTGGGAGGCCCCGGCGCAGGTGTTCTCCTGGACGGTGCCCACCGCCGCCCTCAAGCAGGCCGCCGCCGACACGATGGAGATCACCCACGGCGACACCGCGCAGCTCGCGGAGCTGCGGGACCGGCTGGCCGGGCGGTGGAACGGGCCGTGGCAGCGCCCCGCGTGGTGGGGCGCCTGGCAGCAGGAGCGGCATCCGGACCTGGAGACCTACGCGTTCGCCGGGCACGGGCGGGAGCCGAGCGGTGTCCTGGCGACGGCGACGCAGCGCACCCCGGGCGGCCGGCAGCTGGTCGTGCACGAGTTCTGGGCCGCCGACGCGCCGACCGCCGACGCGATGCTCGCCTTCCTCGGACGGCACCACGGCCGCACCGCCACCGTGATGTTCGAGCGCACCGGCCTGCCGCCCGGCCCGGTGCTGCAGCAGCGCCTCCCGAGCGTCGGCACGGCGACGGCCAGAGCCTGGCATCCGTGGATGCTGCGCGTCCTCGACCCCGCCCGCGCCGTCGAGCTGCGCGGCTGGCCCGGGCACCTGGACGACGAGATCGTGCTCGACCTCGCCGACCTGGACGGCGCCGGATTCAGCCGCCACACCTTGAGCATCAGCGCAGGCAGCGCCCGCCTCACTCCCGGCGGCGCGCAGCGCGGCCGTACCGCCGACGTCACCCTGACCATGGGGCAGTTCGCGCTCTGGTACGCCAGCGGCTACCGCAGTCCGGCCGGCGCCGCGCTGGCGGGCCTGCGCGGGGAGGAGGCCGTCCTCGCTCGCCTGCTGGCCGCCACCGTCGACCGGGAGCCGTGGCTCGCCGACTACTTCTGACCCTCGCACCCCGCCCGGCATCCGGCCGTTGAACCGGCAGGAACCGCCGCACGCCCCGCACACCCGCGTGTACGGCCCCACCGAATCCACCCGCTCCACGCCCGTTCGGAGACCGCACTTCATGACGACCGCCAAGCCCACCAAGCCCTTCCCGTCCGAGCTGCGCGACTGGGTCGCCGGCCACCTGCCCGGCCTGGACGCGAACGAGGACCGTTCCTGGCCGCGCAGCACCTCCCTCGTGTGGCGCGTGAGCGCGGCCGGCCGGGACGCCTATGTGAAGATCAGCCCCAGCGACCTCGACTTCGAGCGCGAGGTCGCCGGATACGCCTTCACCGCGGCGCACCTGGGCGAGACGGAGGCGCCGCGGCTGCTGGCCTGCGACCGGGGCCTGCGCGCGATCCTCAGCACGCCGCTGCCCGGCCGTGTCGTACGGGACCTGCCGCTGGAGGCCGGCGCCGAGCTGCGCCTGTACGAGGATGCCGGGCGGCTGCTGCGCCGCTGGCACGACGCGTCCGAGCCCGGTACGGACGCGGACCGCGCGGCGGTGCGGTCCGACATGGAGGCCAAGGCCCGGGAGGCCGCCGACTGCCTGGAGGAGGTCGCGCCGTACCTGGCCGCCGACCGGCTCGCCCTGGTCGAGGCCGCGTCGAAGGAACTTCCCGGACTCGCCGAGCAGCTGCCGCTGGTCTACCGGCACGGCGACTACGAGACCCGGAACTGGCTGTACGACGAGGACAGCGGCCATCACGGCCTGATCGATTTCGCGATGGCCGCGCACGGCGTCGCCGCGTCCGAGTTCGTGTGGCTGTGCGGCGCGGTCTGGTCCGTCCGCCCGGAGCTGCGTGAGGCGTACTTCGCGGGCTACGGCCGGCCGCTGACGGCCGAGGAGGACCGCCTGCTGCGTCTGCTGACCGTCCGCCTCGGCGTGTCCTACCTGCGCAACGGCCTGGCCAAGGGCCGCGATGAGCTCGTGGCGCGCGGCCACCTCGTCCTGGACCGGATGGCCGCACCCCGGCCGTAGTCCGCACGGCGCGCGGACCCGGCACCCGCCCGGGTTCGGGTCCGCGCTCTTTCTTCCTCTGTCTCGCAGCGATCCGGATCAGGAGGTGCTTGGTGAATCTCGTCCCCGGCCTGCCCGCTCACGCCGCGTCTGCCGTGTGGGGCGGCGTCCCGCAGCCGCTGCGCGCCGCCGTCGAGTCCGCTGCCGGACCCGTCCTCAGCGCCGTCGAGGCTCCCGCGGGCAGGACCGCCTGGCTGCGCCTGTCCCTGGATGTCCCCGGGCGCCGGCTGTTCCTCAAGGCCACTCCGCTGTTCCACCGCCACGCGCCCACTCTGGACACCGAGGCGTGCCTCGCACCCGCCGTCCGCGCGCTCGCGCCCCAGCTGCTGCACCATGGCATCGCCGGCGCCTGGCGGTGGCTGCTGTTCGAGCACGTCCCCGGCCGGGCCGCCGACCTGTCCCCGGGCTCGGCGGACCGCGACGCCGCCGCCGGCACCCTGCGACGCCTCGCGGCCCTGTCGGCCCCCGCCGCCGCCACGCTGCGGGTTGAGGACCGCTGGGCGCACCTCGGCGCGGGCCTGGACCTCGGTCTGCTGGCCGGTGACCGGCTCGTGCACACCGACCTGAACGAGGGGAACATCCTCGTTCAAGGCGGCAGTGCCGTCCTGCTGGACTGGGCATGGCCCGGCCGGGGAGCCGGGTGGCTGAGCGCCGGGTTCCTGCTCGCGCAGCTGATCGACGCCGGTACCCCCGCGGCGGACGCCGAGGCGTGGGCCCGCCAGGCGCTGCCCGGCTGGGCCGCCGCCCCCACCGACGCCGCCGACACCTTCGTCACCGCGCTCGTCCGGCGCCGGGCCGAGCAGGTCGCCACCTGTCCTCCGGCTCGCCGCGCCGAGCGGGAGGGACAGCTGCGCTCCGCCGTGACCTGGCACCGCTCCCGCACCTGAACCGCTCCCCTTCTCCCGCCCCGTCGAACGGAGAACCATGTCCCACACCCCCGTCCGCAGGCCCGCCGCCGAACCGGCGAACGTGCAGGTGCCGATCGCCTACGTCGAGGACCTGATGGCCCGGGCCTGCACGGCCGCGGGCGTCGGCGACAGCGCGGCCCGCCTGGTGGCCGCCCACTTCCTGACCGGAGAACTGCGCGGCAAACCGTCCCACGGGCTGGCGAAGTTCGCCTTCGAATCGCGGTTCTTCCCCGAGCGGCAGGCCCCGCCCGAGATCGTCCGCGAGCGCGGGGCGTTCGCCGTCGTCGACGCGCACCGTGAGATCGGACCGCTCAGCGCCGGTTTCGCGACCACTGCGGCCATCGAGCGGGCCCGTCGTCTCGGCGTCGGTCTGGTCGGGGTCATCAACTCCCAGCGCTACGGCGTCCTGTCCACGTTCACCGAGGCTATCGCCGCACAGGGCCTGGTCGGCATCGCCGCCAACACCTCCCGGGCCGAAGCCGTCCCGGCCGGCGGCGCCACCCCCGTCCTCGGCGTCAACCCCCTCTCCTTCGCCCTGCCCACCCTCGGCGAGCCCCTGAGCGCGGACATGGGCACCACGCTGGCGCCGATGGGCGTGCTGTGGGAGCACCGCCGCTCGGGCCGGCCTCTGCCCGAAGGGTGCTTCGTCGACGCCGGCGGCCGTGCCACCCGCGACCCCCACGCCGCGTCCTCCGCGATCGTCTTCGGCGACCACCGCGGCCTCGCCCTGTCCCTGCTCGTGCAGGCTCTGACCGGCTCCGTGTTCGGCTTCCCCATGGGAGACGACGTCGACTCCACCTGGACCACCGGATACGCCTTCCTCGCCCTCGACCCCGCCTTCGCCGCCCCCGACAAGGACGCGGCCGTCGCGAACACGCGCCTCGCCGACCGGCTGCGGGACGCGGCGACGGCCGACGGCACGTGGCGCGTGCCCGGCGACCAGGGCCGCGCCCTCGAAGCCGCCGCCCGCGAGAAGGGCACCATCCCCGTCCCCGGGCCGCTGCTCGCCCGCCTGTCCGCCCGCGCGGCTGGCGACTTCACCTCCGGCTGAATCCCAGGAGACCGACTTGACCCGCTTGCAGTTCCACTGGTTCCTGCCGACCGGCAGCGACGGCCGCACCCTGACCACCGGGATGCGCGGCGTCCACGGGCCCGGCCACGACACGACCACCGGCACCGCCCCGGGTGCCGACCGGCACCGCGCCCCCGACCTGCGCTACATGGCCCAGATCGCGCAGGCCGCCGAGCACATGGGGTTTGACGCGATCCTCACCCCCGCCGGCACGTTCAACGAGGACCCGTGGGTCACCTGCGCCGCCCTCGCCCAGGCCACCGAGCGCCTGAAGTTCCTGGTCGCGCAGCGCCCGGACTCGATATCCCCGACGCTCGCCGCGCAGATGGCCGCGACGTTCCAGCGGCAGACCCGGGGCCGGCTGCTGCTGAACGTCGTGACCGGCGGCGATGCGGCCGAGCAGGCCCGCTTCGGCGACCACCTCGACAAGGCCGCCCGCTACACCCGCACCGACGAGTGGCTGACCGTTCTGCGCGGCGCCCTGTCCGGCAAGCCGTTCGACTTCACCGGCACGCACTACGACGTACGGGGAGCCACCGTCTTCTCGCCCCCTGGCCCGCTGCCCGGCGTGTACTTCGGCGGCTCCTCCGCCGAAGCCGCCCCCGTCGCCGCCCGGCACGCGGACGTCTACCTCACGTGGGGCGAACCGCCCGCCGACGTCGCCGCCAAGCTGGACCGCATCCGCGCCCTGGCCGCCGACGCCGGTCGCAGGGCGCCGCGGTTCGGGATCCGGTTCCACGTCGTCGCCCGCGACACGAGCGAGCAGGCGTGGGCCGCTGCCGAGCGCCTGCTGACCGGCATCGACCCCGAGCACGTCGCCCGGGTGCAGGCCACCTTGGCCCACAGCCAGTCCACCGGGCAGGCCCGGCAGAGCAGCCTGCACGCCGCCTTCCGGGACAGCGGCCGGACCTCCGACCTGGAGGTGTGGCCGAACGTGTGGGCGGGGGTGGGGCTGCTGCGCGGAGGCGCCGGCACCGCGCTGGTCGGTTCGCACCGTGAGGTCGCCGACCGGATCACCGAGTACGCGGACCTCGGCATCACGGAGTTCATCCTCTCCGGGTTCCCCCACCTGGAAGAGGCGTACGAGGTCGGCGAGGGCGTCCTGCCGCTGCTCGGCGCCGGCATCGGCCGCGCGGCGGTGGGCCGGTGAGCGGCGCCGTGAACGTGCTGGTCGTCGGGGTCGGGCCGCACACCCGCCTCAACCACCTGCCCGCGCTGGCCGTCGCCCAGGACGCGGGCCTCGCCGGCACCGTCACAGGCATTGACCTGCCCGACGCGGCTGCCGCCGCGGTCGAGTACGGCACGCCGGGCCGGCCCCGGCGGATGCTCATCGTTCCCGTCGAGCCCTTCCCCGTCTCCCGCCGGGCCCTGCCCGACGGGGTGCGGGGCGTGCTGGAGGGCGTGGTGGAGCGGGAGCGAATCGGGGCGGTCGTGGTGGCGACCGAGCCGTCCGTACACCTGCCCTACACGCTGTGGGCGATGGAGCGGGACCTGCCGGTACTCCTCGACAAGCCGCTGACCGTGCATCCCGGCGCGTCCACCGACCCGGTGGCCGCGCAGGCGATCGCCGACGACTTCGACACCCTGCTGGACGCCTACCGGGCGGCGCGGCGGCGCGATCCGCGGATGGTGGTCAGCGTGATGAGCCAGCGCCGCTGGCACCCCGCGTTCCGCCGGGTGCGGGAGCTGATCGCCGAGGTCGCCGAGGCCACGAACTGCCCGGTCACCTCGGTCCAGTCCAGTCACGGCGACGGCCAGTGGCGGCTGCCGGACGAACTCGTCGACCTCGGCTATCACGGCTTCGACCGCGGGTACGGCAAGGCCGCGCACTCCGGCTACCACCACTTCGACACCGTGCCGTGGTGGCTGTCCGCGGGCGAGCGACCTGGCAAGGAGATCGACGAGATCGAGGTCCACGCCGCGTGCACCCGGCCCGCCGACTTCCTCGCCCAGCTCACCGTCGCCGACCACGCCCGGCTGCTGCCCGGCTTCGCCGACCGCAACTCGTACACCGAGCAGGACCTGGACCGGCTCACCGCCGGATTCGGCGAGGTCGATGTGTTCCTCAACGTCACCTACCGCAGCCGCGGCCGGGTGATGGCGCTCGGCAGCCACAACCTCGCCCACACCACCTTCTCCCAGCGCGGCAACCTCCACGCTGTGGCCGGCGGCCTCTACAAGGGCAACGGCCGCATCGGGCAGGAGGTCCACCTCATCCAGCAAGGGCCCTTCCAGGCTCTGCATCTGCACGTCCTGCAGACCCTGCACGGCGACGAGGACGGCATCGACGAGCGGGCGGCGGGCGGCGCGGACCACATCGAGCTACACGTCTTCCGCAACGACCGCCTGGGGCTGGGCTGGGAACGCCACCGCGCGCTCGGCTTCACCGACCTCGTGGAGGACTGCGGCGACCAGACGGTGCTGCCGACCCAGCGCTCGGCCCGCACCTGCGCCGTCACCGAGTTCCTCGCCCACCTGGCCGGCCGCGTCCCCCGCGCGGAGCTGGCCTCGGACCTGGCCGACCATCGGCGCCCGGCCCGGTTGATGGCAGGCGCCTACCTGTCGATGTCCCGCCGCTGGACCGCGGCCGGCCGGCCCGCCGACCCCGTCGTCCTCAGCTTCCGCCCCACCGCCCCGGCCCCGCGCGCCGGGCACGCCCTCGCCTCCCTGGGAGCCATGCGATGACCTTCCCCCTCGCCTCCGGCCACATCGCGCCCGGTCTGGGAGCGGTCCTCGGGCCGCACCTGCAGCAGGTCCTCGCCGCGTGCCGCCCCCACACCGGACGCCTCACCAGCGTCGAGGAGTGCCTCGGCGGCAACGTCGCCCACGTCTTCCGTGTCCGCGGCGAGGCGGGCAACGTCGTCGTAAAGATCCGCGGCCACTGCTTCGCCAGGATCCGGCACATCGCGACCGACCCGGTGCTCATCGCGGTCGAGCACCGGGCCCTGACGCTGCACCACGGCCTGCTGCCTGACCTGTTCCCGCAGGTCCTGGCGTTCCTGCCCGACGCACACGCTATGGTGATGACCGACGTCTTCCCCGACGGCCGGACCTGGCGCGAGCACCTCGACCAGCGCGCCGCCACCTCCGAGGAATGCACACGCCTGGCCACCGCCCTGACCCGCATCCACCACGCCACCGCCGGCCTGCCGCCGCTGCGTGACGGCGACGGCGACGGCCTCTTCCGCGCCGAGCACGCCTACGGCTACTGCCTGCGCTCCAGCGGCCACCCCGTCCTCGACGAGGCGTGCCGCCACCTGGACGCTCTGCCCGGCCGGCAGCTGATCCTCGGCGACGCCTGCCCGAAGAACCTCAGCCTGGCGGCAGGACGGACCGCGTTCGTCGACCTCGACAACGTGCACACGGGCACGCCGCTGTTCGACCTCGGCTACCTCCTCGCCCACCTGGTCCTGCACCACATCACCCGGCCGTCGCGCCTGCACCCGCTCGCCGGCGCGTTCCTCGACGCCTACACCTTCCCGGGCCCCGCCCGGCCCTGGCGCGACGACGACCTCCTCGCGGCGGTGGCCGCCGGGGTGCTGCTGTACCGGCTGGAGGCGCGCACCGTCCCCTACCCGGCGACCGCGCCGCCCGCCGCTGCCGGCCGTCTGCGCCACAGCCTGCGGCGCCTGCTGGATGCCGGGCCGTTCACCGTCCGCGACCTGCTGGATGCCGCCGCCGGGCCGGTGACGTCGTGAACGCGCCCTTCGCTCCGCCCGGCGGCACGCCGGAGCAGGACCCGCTCGCCGAACTGCGTGCCCGCGGCATCCACGTGCCCAGCGTCCAGTCGCTGGCCCGCGACCAGAGCCCGTTCGCCTGCCCCGCCCCGGCACGGACGCTCATTCTCGCGCCGGGCGTCGTCCTCACCGCCCGACCGATCGGCCTCGGCGGCGGCTGCCTGACCAATGCCTACACCCTCACCCTCGACCTCGACCGCGCCGACTGCCGGCCCGTCTCCTGCCCGCGCGGCTTCCACCTGCGCCGCCTCGTCACCGGCCCCGTCGCCGCCGCGGTCTCCGGCACCTTCGCCTACATCTCCGACGACCCCGCCTACCAGCCCGCCGAACCCTGCCTCGACCTCGCCGTCCGCGACCACGACGTCGTCAGCCTGCCCACCGTCACCAAACCCGCTCTCCTCATCCACCACGGCCGTCCGCTCGTGCGCACCCTGGCCGCCACCGGCACCCTCACCGTCGCCGGCCACCCGCACACCTGGACCGGTTCGAAGGACCCCACGCCGAGCCCGGCTCCGGCCGGCCACCTCACCGTGTTCGGTGCGGCGAACTGCCGCATCCGCTACCACGACGATCCCCGCACGGGCTTCCGCCGTGACGTCGACCCGGCCGCCAACACCACGCCCCGCGATCCGCAGGCCCTCGACTGCACCGTCTCCCTCTCCCCCGCCGGGGCCAGGATCACCGCCCTGCATCCCGGCGGCGGCGCCGACCTGTTCGCCGGCGCCTACATCCTGCGCGCCCACCACCCCTGGCCCGCCCACCTCGTCACGAACGCACCCGTCCGCGTCACGGCCGTCGACGCCTTCGCCACCGCCGGCATCGAAAGCGCCCTGTCCCTGGGCCCGTCCGCCGCCGACGCCGCCGCCGGCCGCACCGCGCCCTGGGACCAGAGCCTGGGCACCAGCCCGTTCCGCCCCGGCGTCCGCTACGCCCGTACCCTGCTCGCGCTCGGCGGCCGGCATCTGACCCTGACCGTCCTGGACGGCGCGCCCCTCGCCCCCGCGTTCCAGGGCGTCACCGTCCAGGAGGCCGCCGAGCTGTGCGGGCGGGCCGGCCACGACCCGGCGGCGGTGTTCCACCTCGACGGCGGCCAGACCTCCAAGATCGCCTACCGGCACGGGCGCGGACCGGCGGATGCCGTCGGCAGCCTCCATTACCTGCGCTGGCCCCGCGACGAGCACGAGCCCTTCCGCTGGCAGGGCCTCGACGGCCGCCGTCTGCACAGCGCCCTGCAGATCACCCCCCACGAGGAGTCCCGTTGACCGCCTCCCGGTCCGTCCTGGTCGTCGTCGCCCACCCCGACGACGCCGAACTCGCCATGGGCATGCGAATCCGCGACCACGTCCTGGCCGGCGACCGTGTCCGAGTCCACTGCCTGACCGCCGGACGCCCCGGCACGGCCGAGGCCACGAGGCGCCGCGACGAGTGCCTGGCCGCCGCGAAGGTCCTCGGTATCGGCGGATACACCTTCTCCCAGATCCCGGACACCCGTCTCACCGACCACCGCGGCGCCGTCAACGCGGCCTTGTTCGACACCTTCGCGATCGAGCGTCCCGACGTCGTCTACACCCATCACCCCGACGACCAGCACCTCGACCACGCCGTCACCGGCGAAGAGGCCACCACCGTCGCGATGCGCGAGGCCGCCGACCTGATCCACTTCCGCTCCCCCTACAGCCGGCACTTCGAGCCGAACCTCTACTTCGTCGGCACCCCAGAGCTCCTGGCCGCCAAGCAGGAAGCGCTGGCCTGCTTCTCCTCCCAGGAACAGCTCGACATGAAGGTCTTCAGCGGGCTGACCGAACTGGCCTACCGGCAGCACGTGCACCACCGCGTCGTCGAGCGCTTCCCCGACGGCGCCCACGGCGCCGAGATGTTCCGCACCGTCCGCCAGATCCTCCATGCCTTCCGCCCGTAGACGAGGCCACCGACGCCCCTTTTCCACCCCCCTGCCGACCGCATGACCAGGAAGACACACCTGATGGTCACTCTCACGCACAGCTTGGGACCGCCTGCTCCAGGCCGCAGCGACAGACGGGTTCTACGAGCTCAAGCGAAGCCGGGACAGCAAGCCCTCCTTCGACTGATCGAATCCGCCCCTACCGTTTCCGAGCACGAAGGCTGACATCCATGGTTCGGCAGCGAGGCGAGCACGGTCGCCGACGTGCTGACGAGTGCGCCCCTGGCACGAGCGCCCGGGACCACCGGTGCTCAGGCACAGCGCATCTAGGCCGGTGCCGTGACCGCTCGCCTGATGCGGTGTCCGACAAGACGCTCGGCTACATCCAGCGGGTACCAGCCAGCGCCGGCCACCTCGGACTCCTGAATGCGTCCGACGTCACCGCGGACCGTGGTGAAGGCGTATCCGATGTCCAGGTGGTAGTGCTCCGGCTCGTCCTTCTGCGGCCGGGCCGGCACCTTGCCGTACTCGACGTAGACGGGAGTCGGGGACACCACGGAGACCTGCCGGGGGTCCATGCCGGTCTCCTCGGTCAGCTCGCGCACCGCCGCCTCGACCAAGGTGGTGTCGGTCGGCTCAAGGTGACCGCCGGGCTGAAGAGTGAGGCCGTAGGCGAGGTGCTCGATGAGGAGGATCTCGGCGTCCTCGCGGACGAGCAGGGCACCGACGGTCACGTGCATGGGGAACCTGCGCCGCGAGGCGAAGTCCCGGCCTTCCGCCAGAAGGCGCAGAGGCTCCGACAGCTGCTCGGCTTCGTCCGGGTGGCGCTGCAAGTAGGCACCGAGAGCATCCGAGATGTCGGAATCAGAGATTGCCACGATTCGACTCCAGCGAGGGGTACGTGCGGGGAGGGTCGCACTCTACAAGTCCGGCGGGGGCCGTGGTTCACCGCCGCGCCCGCCTTCACCATAAAGGGTTCGCCCTCGGCGTTTCGGCCAACCCCCTTGCACAGAAGGTCCGTTGGGGGGCCTGGGTGGGTGCATTCCCCACGCTCCGACACGCGCCGAATCTCGGGGAACCAACAGCGTCCGAAAGACACCAGTTCGATATCCCGGCGGGGTCGTTGAGCTTCACGACCCGCGCCGGCCGACCGCTCAGGAGGAACCGCCGTTGACCTCGAAACCCCTGAACGAGCAGCAGAACACGCCCCCTCCGCCGCCGCCGGCGGAGATCACCTACACAGGGCAGTACTCCATCAACCCCCTCGCCGAGGTGTCCTTCCGGCGGATGTGCGCGCAGATCCCCGCCGTCCTGGGCCGGATCGCGCGGCTGTCCTGGCGGATCGACCGGGGGGCCGTGCAGCTGCTTCTCGGCTGCCAGCTGGTCACTGGCGTCTCGGCCGCCGTGCTGCTGACGGCCACCGCCCGCGCCATGGAACCCGTGCTCGGAGCCGGGTCCGCCGGAGACCGCCTGCAGGGTGCCCTGCCGGCGCTGCTCGTGGTGACGGTCGCCGCCGCCGTGGCTCGGACAGCGAAAGCGGTGGCCTCGTACGCGGGGCGGCGGATCACGCCGCGGTTGACGACGGAGATGGATTCGGCGCTGGTCGAGGCGGTGTGCCGGGTGGAGGCGGCTGCGTACGCGGAGGACGGTTTCTCCGACCGGCGTGAGGCGGCCGAGATGGGGGTGATGCGCACCCACGTGATGGTGGCCGACGCGCAGCAGTTCGTGTCGGCGGTGATCCGCATGGCCACCGCCGGTGGCGTGTTGTCCGTGCTGAACCCGCTGATGCTGCCGCTGCTGATGCTCGCCGTGCTGCCGGCCGGTGTCGGGGCCGTGCTGAGCGCGCGGGTGGACTACGAGATCCACTACGGCAACATCGCGGACCGCAACAGCCGCGGCATGATGCGCTGGTGGGCCACCGAGTCCAAGTACAGCGACGAGGTCCGCGCGAACTCCATGGTCGGCTATCTCGTCTACTGGTACCGGGCCCTGTCAGATCGGTGCGACCGGCGCACCCTGGCCGCCTCGCCACGAACCCTGCGGATCGCTCTGTTGTCCGCGCTCGCCGGCGGCATCTGTCTGGCGGCGACGTGGGGTGCACTGGCGTGGCTGGCGGTCTCCGGCCGGATCGACCTCGCCGTCGCCGCGACGGCCGTGATCGCGGTGCAGACCATGCTCGCCGCTCTGACCCAGGTCGTCACCGCCGGCGCCGCGGTCTTCCACACCAGCCTGTACCTCGGTGACATGCAGAGCTTCCTCGCCGAGGCCGCCGACCGCGCGCCCCAGCGGGGTCCTTGCCGTCTGGCCGCGCCGGTAGCCGAGATCCGTCTGGAAGAGGTCGTCTACCAGTACCCGGGCAAGGACAAGCCCGCCGTCGACGGCGTCTCGCTGACCCTGCGGCGCGGCCAGATCCTCGCGATCGTCGGGGCGAACGGTTCCGGGAAGAGCACCCTGACCCGGCTGCTGACCGGCATCTACCTGGCGGACAAGGGTACGGTCTCGTGGAACGGCACCGACCTCGCCGACGCCGACCCGGCCTCGGTCTGGCGCCTGACCGGCCTGGTGCCGCAGATCTTCGGGCAGTGGCCGCTGCGCCTGCGCGAGAACGTGACCCTTGGTCAACCCCACAGCTACGACGACGCCCCGGTGTGGGAGGCGATCGACGCGGTCGGTCTGCGCGATGCCGTCGAAGACCTCCCCGCGGGTCTCGACACTCTCCTCGCCCGAGACCTCTGGGGCGGCACGGAGCTCTCCGGCGGTCAGTGGCAACGCATCGCCTGTTCCAGGGCCCTGTACCGCCGGCCCGAACTGCTCATCCTCGACGAGCCCACCTCCCAGATGGACCCCCGAGGCGAACACCAGATCTTCGAACAGATCAAGGCCATCGCCGCCGACCGCATCACCATCGTCGTCACCCACCGCCTGGAGAACACCAAGATCGCCGACCACATCATCGTGATGGAGCACGGTCGGATCACCGAGCAGGGCCGGTACGACGACCTCGCCCACGGCGGCGGAACCTTCGCCGAACTGCTGGAACTCTCCCAGGACCGCTGACCGACCTGCCCCCTGTCGCGTCCCGCCGGGCGGACAGGCCACATCAAGGAGGGCCCATGCACCCGTCCCCCGCCACCAGCGCCGCCTGTGACGTGCGCTCCTCGTACGCGTCGCACCCGAGCGCAAGGTGCACGGCGTGAGGCAGACGAAATCCCTGCCCGTCGCCGTGCAGCGCTGGGCGGAGCAGTTCACCGGGCCGGTCGTGACCGTGCACGACGCCTCGCACGACTGGCATCGCTCCCGCGTGTGGGAGCTCACCGGCAAGGGCGGGGCCCGCTGGTACGTGAAGGTCTCGCCCTCGGTGAAGTTCTTCGCCCGTGAGACCCGGGCCTACCGAGGAGTCGTTCCCGCGCTCGGGCACAGCCGGGCGCCCCGTCTCCTCGCCAGCCGCGCGGACGACTTGGCACTGCTGCTCAGCGTGGCGCCCGGTGGCCCGGCACCTGGGCTGGGACTGACCGCCACCGAGTGGCGGGCCGTGCACGCGCAGGCCGGCCTGCTGTGCGCCCGGCTCCATGACACCGGCGCGCTCGACCCCCGCGACCGCACGGAAGCCGAAGCGTCGCTGGTGGCCGCGGCCGATGGCGCGGAGAAGTACCTGGGCCGCGCTGGGGACCGGCTTACCTCGGACGAGCAGCAGCTGGTCCGCGACTACGCGGCTCAGCTCCGCCGCGTCGGACCGGTGCCGCTCGGCTACATCCACGGCGACAACCAGCCGAGGAACTGGCTGTGGTCCGAGGTGGGGCTCGCGCTCGTCGACTTCGAGCGCACCCGCCCGGCCGCCCGCGTGCAGGACCTCGTCATCCTCGCCGTCACCGAGTGGCTCGACCACCCGGACCGCGAGAGAGCGTTCCTCCAGGCATACGGGCGCGACCTCACCGGCACCGAACGGCACGCACTGCGCTGCCTGACCGCGCTGGACGCGGTCAACTGCCTGGCCTGGGGCCCGGACAACGACCATCCCGAGGTCACCGCCAGAGGCCGGCGGACCCTGGAGCGGCTCATGAAGGAGGACCGGCCGTGAGCAACGTCCATCGCAGCATCACGCACGTCATGGTCCTGCTACGCCACCCAGCCGACGGCCGGGTTCTCACCGTCCGGCACCAGCCGCGGTCGTGGCACTCCCCCGGGCTGCTCACCGTCGTCGGCGGCCGACTCGAAGCCGACGAGTTCTTCGACGAGGGCGCCGCACGCGAGCTCGCCGAGGAGACCGGTATCCTCATCACCCCGGACCGTCTCGAGTTCTGCCAGCTGGTCCACCTTCACGCCGCGGACGGGGAACGGGTGGCCGGCGTCGTCTTCCTGGCCCGGGAGTGGGAGGGCGAGCCGTACAACAGCGAGCCTGACACCCACAGCGAGCTCGTCTGGGTCGATCCCGCCAGCCCGCCCGACGACTGCCACCCTTTCACCCGCGAGATCCTCCGCTTCTTCGCCGCCGGGCACCGGTACGCCAACGTGATCGCCCCCGAGCTGGCCGTCGGGGATGAGCCCCGGTGACGGTCACCGCCGGGACCCGTAAGACGACCGCCTGGGCGACCCCGGCCTACCGGTACCTGCTCGGAAGCGAGGCCGTGACCCTGGCCGGGTCGGGGGTGAGCGCCGTCGCTCTGCCAGCGCTCGCGGTCCTGGAACTGCGCGCCACCGCCGGCCAGGTGGCGACACTCGCATTCCTCGGCCAGCTTCCCAGCACGCTCGCGCTGTGGGCCGGAGCCTTGTCAGACCGGCACGCCAAGCGTTTCCAGCTCCTCGTCTCGGACCTGGTGGCCGCCGCGGCGCTCACCACGATCCCGGCCGCCGCTCTGGCCGGAGTACTCACCATCGGCCAGCTGTACGGGGTGACGCTCGCGGTCGGCACGGCGAAGGTAGTCCGTGACGCCGCGGCGATCAGTCTCCTGCCGGCCGTCGTCGCCCCGCAGCTGCTGCACGAAGCCAACTCCCTTCTGGGTGCGGCTTCCTCGGTGGCCGACAGCGCGGGCAGCAACGTCGGAGCCGCGCTCGTGGGCGCCGTCGGCGCCGCCCGGTCACTCCTCGTCGACGCCGCCTCCTTCCTCGCCTCCGCCTGTCTGGTCTGGCGCATCCGCGCGCCTGAACCACACGCGCCCCGCGTCGGAGCCGAGAAGCAGCGCGGCCTCCACCGGGACATCGCCGCCGGCGTGCGCTACGTGATCGGGCAGCCGACGATCCGCACGGTGATCGCGGCCCTGGCCGTGCTGTCCTTCGGCCTCGCGCTGATGAACACCTTCTGGGCGTACTACCTGCTCACCGCGCTCGGTGTCTCCCCGACCGCGTTCGGGGTGATCATGGGTGCCGGAGGTATGGGCAGTCTGGCCGGTGCGCTGCTCACCTCACGGATGACGGACCGGTTCGGCGTCGGCCCGGTGATCATCACCGGGTTCGCGGTCAGCCCCCTAGCCCAGGTGCCGCTCCTTCTGGCCGGGCCCGGCCGCGGCTGGCAGATCGCCCTAGCCGCGACGCTCACCGTCCAGTTGTTCTGGGCGACGGCTGCGGGAGTCAGCCAGCGCACCCTGCGCCAGATCCTGTGCGACCCGGCCTTTCAGGGCCGGATGCAGGCGGTCAGCACCACCGTGACCGCCGGAAGCCGCCCCCTGGCCGCCGCGACCGCCGGCACACTCGCGCTCGTCCTGGACGTGCCGGCCGTCCTCGCCGTCGGCGCTCTCCTCCAGGTCGTGCCGGTCCTCCTGCTGCTGGCCTCCCCCGTACGCGCTCTGCGAGCCATGCCCGTCCTTCCTGTCCCCGCGGCCGTGCCGCCCGCCCGAGAGGGAACCTCGTGACCGCCATCGCATCAACCGCGAGCCCGACCTACTGGGAGCCACTCTGGGCCGAGGACGGCCGGCGCTACCGGCCGCTGTGCCAGGCCGAGAAACAGCTGATGGCCGAGCACCTCGGCCCCGGCGAAGGCAGCCCCGCCCTCGACATCGGCAGCGGCGACGGCGGTCTCGCCCGCCACCTCCACCACGAGCTCGGCTACCGCACGACCGGCATCGACTGCTCCCCCAGCGCCATCGCCCTCGCCGCCGCCCAGGACACCACGCCCGGACCGACGTGGCAGTGCGCGGACATCGCCACCGGCGACCTCACGACGCTCACAAACGCGGCCTACGCCCTCATCACCTGCCGCCTGGTCTACCGATGGATGGACGACAAGCCCGGCTTCCTCAGCCGTGTCCGCCGCCTCCTCGCGCCCGGCGGAACCTTCTGGGTCGTCACCGAGATCGCCGGCCGCCGCACGACCACCAACCCAGCCCTCCTCGGACTCGGCATCTCGCCCTCGGACGCCGAACTGCTCACGGCCGGCTGGTCCGTCGCGCGGACCGCCGACCTCGACGTCCTGCGCTGCTACGCCCTGCGCCCCTGATCATCCGCCCGCGAACGAAAGGAAGTACCTCGTGCCGGACGTCGAGAATGCTGGTAGTTCCGGCTATCAGAAGTTGCGCAATGGGCATGGGTCAGTGGCTGCGAGGGGCGTACATGATCACGGCCATGCCGGCGAGGCAGACCAGGGCGCCGATGACGTCGTAGCGGTCGGGGCGATAGCCGTCGGCGACCATGCCCCAGGCGATCGATCCGGCGACGAAGATGCCGCCGTAGGCGGCGAGGATGCGGCCGAAGTTGTCGTCGGATTGGAAGGTGGCTACGACCCCGTAGAGGCCGAGGGCGATGACGCCGGCGCCGATCCAGATCCAGCCTTTGTGCTCGCGGATGCCCTGCCAGACGAGCCAGGCTCCTCCGATCTCGAAGAGGGCGGCGACGGCGAACAGGGCGATGGAACGAGCGATGGTCATGGAGGGCGACTCTACCGACGGCCCGTGTCCGTGATCTTCATCAGGTTCTCGGCCTTCTGGCAGCCGCAGCTGTCCTTACCTGCGGTCTCCGGCGCGCAGGAGCAGGGGCGGCGGCGCTGGCCGAGCCACCACGTTCCGGCAGCGAGCACGGCCAGGACGACCGCGACGGCTGGCAGCCAGCCCACCATCGCCCCGGCGCCGGCGCCGACGACTCCGGCTGTGATCAGAACAGGCAGCGCGCAGCACGCCACACAGGCCAGGGCGGCCAGGCCACCGAGTGCCTTCGGGGTGCGGTGGGGACGGGGGTCAGCAGCAGGGGCCGGCATGGCGGTTCTCCTCGGCGAGGTCGGTGAAGGGGATGGGGCAGCAGGAGTTTCCGGCGCAGACGGTCAGGTCGTCGCAGCCCGCTTCGACGGCCGCGGCCAGGGCGGTGCGGATGGTGGTCAGGTCGGCGATCTTCGCGTCGACCTCGGCGAGCTTGGCCGCGGCCCGGTCCTGGAGCCCGGCGACGGGGCGGCCGTGGCGGTGGCGGCCGGCCTCCAGCAGCTCGGCGACCTCCTCCAGGGTGAACCCGAGCCGCTGGGCGGCCTTGATCACACGCAGCGTGGTCACCGCCTCCTCGTCGTACAGGCGGTGACCACCGTTGCTGCGTTCCGGCTCGGCCAGCAGGCCGCGCCGCTCGTAGTAGCGCAGGGTCTGGATGTTCACGCCGGCGGCCTCTGCGACCTGGCCGCTGCGCATGCCCGTGCTCACTGCTGCATTCCGGCGGCGCGTGCGGCGAGGGCGTCCAGCACCGCTTCTCGTGCCGGGTCCACCGCGATGTCCAGTCCGATCAGGTCTTCGCTCGGGGTGGTGGTGAAGGTGAAGAACGAGCAGCAGCCGCTCTCCCGTTCCGCCAGGTCACGTACCCGCTGCTCGATGCCCGGCCCGCCGGCCAGGTCCAGGCGGAGCCGGAGCGGCTCGGGTCTCGACACCGAGGTCAGCCGCTCGGAGAACAACGTGTCCCATTCCGCGATCCGCAGGGGCTGCTCCTCGGTGGGCAGGGTGCAGGACTGCGGCACCCACGCGATCTCGCTCATCGTGCTCACTCCCGTCGTCGCGTCCCGCCGGGTGGGGACATCTTCGACGGTAAACCTGTACCTGGGTATCGGTTGCAAGCCCGATGCTCCACGGTCTGGGCGGCCTGCGGCGCGTGACGGGGGCTTGCGGCATGGCGCCGGAGGCCCCCGAGGAGAGTGCGGAGGGTCAGCTGCAGCAGTCGCTTCCCGATCGTGCTCCGCACGCGTTCGGCTGGGCGTCGCCGGAGTGCATCTGTGTGGCGTTGGGTGCGCAGCAGCCCTTTCCCTGCCAGGCGTCGCGGCCTTCCTTGAGGGCGATGGCGGCGATGACGAGGGCGGCGATCGGGTCGGCCCAGGACCAGCCGAGGGTGGCGTTGAGGACCAGGCCGACGAGAAGGACGGCGGACAGGTAGGTGCACAGCAGGGTCTGCTTGGAGTCGGCGACCGCGCTGGCGGAGCCGAGTTCGCGGCCCGCTCGGCGTTGGGCTGCGGACAGGAAGGGCATCACGGCCAGGGACAGGGCGGCGATCACGATGCCGGGCAGGGAGCGGTCGGCCTCGCCGGTGCCGGTCAGCGCGCGGACGGCGTCGATGCCGACGTACGCGGCGAGCGCGAAGAAGGAGATGGCGATGATCCGCAAGGTGCGCTGTTCACGGGCTTCGCGGACGGCGTGGTCGCGGGCGGAGAACTGCCAGGCGACCGCGGCGGCGGAGGAGACCTCGATGACCGAGTCGAGGCCGAAGCCGATCAAAGCGGTGGAGGAGGCGAGGGTGCCGGCGGTGAGGGCGACGACAGCTTCGATGACGTTGTAGGTGATGGTCGCGGCGACGAGCAGGCGTATGCGCCGGGTGAGGATGTCGCGGCGAGCGGAGCTGGGGCCGAGGGATATCGCGGTCATTCAGCAGCAGCCCTTCTCGTCAGCGTCCGGGCAGGTCTTGTCGGCCTCGACGGCGACCACGGCAGCCCGCAGGTCGTCGAGCGCGTGGCCGAGGCGCTCGTCGGCGAGCTCGTAGCGGGTGCGCCGGCCGTCGGGCACGGCGACGACCAGGCCGCAGTCGCGCAGGCAGGCCAAGTGGTTCGACAGCCGGGTCCGGGAGATCTCCAGGGCGTCGGCGAGGTCGGCCGGGTAGGCCGGCGCCTTGCGCAGGGTGAGCAGGATGCGGCAGCGGATGGGGTCGGCGAGGGCGCGGCCGAACCGCGCCAGCACCTCGATGTCAGCGGCGAGTGTCAGCACACCACGACAGTACAGGTGATCCTGAATTCAGGGAATCATGGATTATTGGCGGTGGGTGATGTCCGCCGCGTAGGCGTGATCCTGCCCGGCGAGGCGCTGCCGCGTATCGGCGGTGCTCTGGTGGATGCCGAGCAGGCGGCTGACAACGACCGCTGGCAGCTCGGAGGCGAGTTCGATCAGGGCGGTGTTGCGGGCCATCCGAGAGTGGATGCCGAGCAGCCGGAGGCGTTTGGCGAGCCGGCCCGAGCTGAGGTGCTGGGCGGGGAAGCGGCTGGGGAACAGCCACCGCTCTGCGGCGGTATCCCTGGCTATCGCCTCGGCGTGGAGCGTACGGAGGTAGCCGTCCAGGGGCGGGGGCATGTGGTCCAGCCCTCCAGCATCGCGTCGAACACGGCATCCTCAGGGTGCAGCAGCGTCACGCCGATCAGCAGCACCAGCCGGGCGGAGCCCTCGCTCAAGTCCGTCGTCGTCACGCAGCCTCTTCCGCAGAGTGCGCGAATCATGCATCAGATGAACGATCCACAGCAAGAGTGCAGGTCAGGAGCCTGCCTCGTTCGTCCCCAGGAGGTACGTTGATGCCGCAGGTCCCCAGCTCAGACGCCCCGGGTTCACGCATCGGATGCAATTCCCCGGAGTCATCCATCGGCGAGATCTGGGCCCTCTACGGCCGCCATCAGCTCAGCCGGACCTTCGACCTGCCGGAACTGGACGGCTGGGCCTGGGACATCCCCCAGGCCGACCTTGGCATCGACGTGTTCGGTGATGTGGCCGGCCTTCGCATCCTGGACCTGGGAGCCGGGGTCGGCCGGCACGCCGCACGCCTCGCAGCGCTCGGCGCCGACGTCACCGCCGTCGACGCCTCCCCTACGCAGCACCAGCGCGCCCTCGACCGCTACCCCGACACACCCGGCCTGCGCCTGGTGTGCGCCGACGCCGTCGGCCACCTACGGGAAGCCGACCCCTACGATCTGATCTACTCCGTCAGCGGCGTGCCCTTCGTGGATCCGCACCGCCTTCTGCCCGCCCTGGCCAACAGCCTCAGGCCCGGTGGCCGGCTTCTGTTCAGCGCGCTGCACACGAACTCGAACGGCGACGGTCCCTCCGACTCCGTCACAGCCCGCCCCGAAATCCTGCGGCTCCCTGGCACGGACGTTGAACACCAGATGCACATGTGGGTTCTCGAACCGCGGCTGTGGGAGGACCTCCTCGTCGACCACGGCCTTGTCATGGAGACGGTCACGACGATCGACTCCCCGCAGCCCGACCAGCCCCTGTCGTACCGGCTATACGCAGCTCGCCGCCCGGAACGGATCCGCAGCCGGCCCCGGACGCCGGCGCCGCCCGCGCCCCACGCAGCGCTGGGGGTCGGCATCATCGTGCACGGCCCGGACGGCGTCCTGCTGGGGCGCCACCGGCTCGGCACGTGGGAAGTTCCCGGCGGATCGCTGGAGCCGGGCGAGACGTTCGCCGAGGCCGTGGTCCGAGAGCTCGCCGAGGAAACCGGCCTGATCGCGCAGCCCGGCGACGTGCAGGTGCTCGGCACGCTTCTCGACCATGTGGGCGGCGTCCTGCGGCTCACGGTGCCCGCGCTGATCACCCGCTGGTCCGGCACACCACAGGAGTTGGAGAAAACCATCGGGTCGTGGCGGTTCTGGAGCCTCGACGCGCTGCCCCAGCCCCTCTTCGTGCCAAGCAGCCAGTGCCTGACGGCGTGGAGGCAGGAACTCCCCCTCGACCACCCGCCCGCCGACTTCCAGCCCTACAACACCCCCTCGCCTAGCCCGGTGGCCATCACCTCAGGAACGGAGCACCGTCATGACCCAACCGTCGCGTCCTTCACTTCTCGCCGTCTTCGGCCACCCAGACGACGAAGCGCTGCTGGCAGGAGGCGTCCTGGCGCAGCACGCCGCCGCGGGAGCGAACACGGCCGTCGTCACCGCGACGTGGGCCTCCGGTACCCGTAGAGCCACGGAGCTGGCCGATGCGTTGACCGTTCTCGGCGCCGGGCAACCGCGGATGCTCGGCTACGCCGATGCGCGCGTCCCCGAGTCGGCCCCCGGCCGGCCGCGCCTGTGCGACACGCCGATCGACGAGCTAGCCGAGGCGATCGTCGCCCACATCAGAGCGGTACGCCCGCAGATCCTGATCACCCACGACGCGTACGGTCAGCTGACCGGGCATCCCGATCACGTCCGCACCCACCAGGCGGCCCTCCTCGCCTTCCACGCCGCCGGACTCGAACACCGTTACCCGGACGCGGGACCGCCCTGGCGCCCCCAGGCCCTGTACGCGGCCACGCACCCGCACTCGCGTGCCGGCACTCTGAGCGCGCTCATGAAGCGGGTCGGCAAAACGACACTGAGCGTCCCAGACGAGCAGGTCACCACGGCGGTCGACGTGGGCAGCCATCTCGACCAGAAGTGGCGGGCCATCCTCGCCCACAGGAGCCAGGTGACCAGGGAACGCCCCCTGCCCGGCATCCTCTCCCGCCTCGCGCCCGTCGACCGCGAACCACTCATCCGGACCGAGTACTTCACCCGCCTCTCACCCGACCACATGCCCGGCATGCGGCCGAACCTAGCCATCTGACGATCACAATGACCACGAACCGAATCAGTGTCGCGCTACGCGCACCGGACCCAATCTCGCAGGCCGGAGTGACGAGTCAGTTACGAACCCGCCCCGAGATCACCATCGCCGACTGGAACGAGAACGCCGACCCGGCGCCCGAGGTCGTCGTGCTCGTTGTGGACACCGTCGACGAGGACGTCCTGCAGCTGCTGCGTCGCATCCGGCGCACCAGCCCGGCCCGTCCCGTCCTCGTGACGACGGGCATCGACGAACAGAAGCTCGTGAGCGCGGCGGAGTGCGGGGTCGCCGGGGTGATCCGGCGCGCGGAGGCGACCCCCGAGCACCTGGTGCACGTCATCGGCACGGTCGCGAAGGGCGCCGGACACCTACCCTCCGACCTGGTGGGGCGCCTCCTGGAGGAGGTCGGCCGGCTCCAGGGGCAGGTCCTCGGCCCGCGCGGACTGCACTTCACCGGCCTCGCGGCGCGCGAGGTGGACGTACTGCGCCTGGTGGCGGAGGGGTACGACACGGCAGACATCGCCGCGAAGCTCTCGTACTCCGAGCGGACCATCAAGAACGTGCTGCACGCGGTGATCACCCGCCTGCAGCTGCGCAACCGGTCGCACGCGGTGGCGTACGCGATGCGGCAGGGACTCATATGACCCAGCCCACCATGACGCACGCCAGCGCTCCCGTTGGCGAACGCTTCCCCTGCAGAGACCAAGGAGTTCCGTTGTGAGCACTGTCCCGTGGCAAACCATCGGCCGACTGGCCGAGCTCTTCACCCGCCTCGACACCGCGCGCGGGATCCCCGCCGAGCAGCAGTGGACCTTGCAGGTCCTCAAACTCACCGAGGAGGTAGGCGAGTCGGCCCAAGCCGTGATCGGCGCCTGGGCCACCAACCCCCGGAAGGGGCAAAGCCACACCTGGGGCCATGTCCAGGAAGAGGTCGCCGATTCCGCGATCACCAGCCTGGTCTCCTTGCACCGGATGCTGGGTGACCAAGCGCCGGCCTTCTTCGAAGCAGTGCTCGTCCGGAAGGCCGCGAGGTTCCTCGACTTGGACGATGACGCCAGCGTGCCGCCTCTCGAAGGGGCGTGAGCAGCTCACGAGGGTCGTCGATGATCTGGGCCTTGCCGATGGTGCCGTGGGCGTGGCGGACGTAGCCGCGCAGCGTGCGGGCCAGGACGGAGGCGAGCACAGACGGCTCCTTCGGGTGGCGCCGGCCGGGGCCGGGAGTCCTGCCCCGGCCGGCGGTGACAGACTGCCGGGAACGACGGTAGAGGTGAGGGAAGTTGATGGTGGTCGAGAGCAGGACCCCGACGGTCTTCCTGCTGGTGGGACTCACCGGATCGGGGAAGACGACCTACGCCCAGCGGGTGCTGGAGCCTCAAGGGGCGGTGCGGCTGTCGGTCGACGAAGTGGTCTTCGAGCGGCACGGCCGGTACGGCGTCGATTACCTGGAGAACACGTACTTCTCCAAGGAGGCTCCGGTCGTCGCCGAGCTGCACGAGCGGCTGGCCAAGCTGGTCGCGGAGGGCCGGGATGTGGTGTGGGACCACGGGCTGTGGCCGCGCAAGGACCGCGAGGGCATGAAGGCTCTGGTGGAGTCGGCCGGCGGGCGGTGGCGACTGATGTACTTCCCCGTGGCCCATGACGAGCTGCTGCGCCGGCTGGCGGAACGTAACGAGAGGGCGGACGCGAACGCGCTCGTCGTGACGCCGGAGGCGCTGGACGACTTCTTCGTGCGGTTCGAGGAGCCTCAGGGCGAGGGCGAGGAGATCGTGGAGCCGGGCTCGTTCTGAGGCGTCGGCGGGTGCCAGGCGGTGGTGATCATGGCTGCTTCGGCGGCCTGCCCCATCTCCCGCAGCGCCGTCCAGCACGATCTCGACGCCCCCTTCGACTGGGCCGATGACAGCACCTTCGACATCGTCCTGGTGGCCCTGGTCATCCACTACGTGCACGACCGCGTCGCCACCCTGGCCGAGCTCCGCCGCCTTCTCCGCCCCGGCGGACGAATCATCGTCTCCAGCAGCCACCCCACCGCCGACTGGATCGCCGCCGGCGGCAGCTACTTCGAAGCAGGTCACGTGGAAGAAACCTGGTCGGGTGGCATGACGCACCGCTACTGGCGACAGCCCCTCCAGGCATGGCTCGACGACTTCGCCTCCGCCGGCCTCGCCCTCGAACGGCTCGTCGAGCACCAGCCGGCGCTCTCGATGGCCCACGAGCACCCGACGACGTACGGCAAACTGGCCCGCGAGCCCGGCTTCATCGCCTATCGGCTCGCCGCGTCAATCCCCGCCAGCGCTTAGCCCATCACCTTCGCGAAGGATCTGTCGTGCCTAACCGACCCACGCTCCTGGTCATCAGCGGCCCGCCCGGCACGGGGAAGAGCACGCTCGCCCGCGTCCTCGCAGAACACCTCGGCTGCCCGGCGGTCATCCGCGATGAGATCAAGCAGGGCATGGTCCTCAACGCCGTCCCGTCACCGGACGGGACCGATAACCTCAACTTCCCAGCTCGCGACGCGTTCTTCGACACGATCACCGTGCTCCTGAAGGCCGGCGTGACCGTCGTCGCGGAGTCCGCTTTTCAGGACCGCCTGTGGCGTCCCGGCCTGGAACCCCTTACCGAGATCGCCTCGATCCGTGTCATCCGCTGCACGACACCCACAGGAACGATCGTCCAGCGCATCACCCAGCGAACCGAGGACGACGCACACCGCGCGGCCCACGCCGATCACAGCCTCCTGGCAGAAATCGCCGCAGGTACGTACGTCCCCGACGGCTTCGTCGGCATCTCCCTCGACCTGCCCACCCTCCTCGTTGACACCTCCGACGGCTACATCCCCGGTATCAAAGAGATCATCGCCTTCGCCCAGCCCCCCAAGGGGCGATAGACCACGAGAAGGGCCTACTGGTCGTCGCAGAATGCCACGGTGCTGTGCCAGGCCAACGACCGCGGGGACCTACTCCCCATGCAGTCGGGACCGGCCTGAGCCGCTCCCATGGAAGCGGATCCCTGCGGCCGTCCTCTGGCTCTACACCGAGGGCCACGCGTATTCGCTGTAGAGGAGACCGGTGGCGATGTTCCGCAGCGCGACCGCGAGGTAGGGCGCCATCGGTTCAGGCAAGGCCGCTATCTTGTGCCAGGTCCAGTCCTCGCACTTGTCCGGTTCGGGGTTGCCGATCTCGCCGTGCCACCGGTCTGTCTCGAAGAAGAACGCGATCCGCTGGTCACCAGCGTGCGTCGATACGTGGTGCATCAGGTGCACGAACCGGACGTCGGCCGGGTCGACGGCGGCGCCGGTCTCCTCGGCGAATTCGCGGGCAGCCGCCACAGCAGCGGGCTCACCCTCTTCCAAGAGTCCGGCCGGCACCTGGAACATGCCCGGGAATACGCGCTGCGCCTCCACGCGGCGACTCATCAGGAGCTCGTCCCCCCGGCGGACGAGCAGATGCACGTCCGCGTAGTGCGCGGCGTAGGAACGGCCCGGCGGGGTGGTCTTCTGCGGCATCAACTTCCCTTCCTGTCCTGCAAGGTAGCGATCCAGGGGTGTGGCCCGTACACGACAGAAAGTGCCTCGCCCAGCCACGCCCGCGCCTCGTGGTCGAGGTGAGGTAGGACCTCGGTGAAGTCCTGCTCATCCTTCGGCCGGGGAGCCTTCGCCTTGTAGAACAGCTGAACCTCCGGCGCCAGGAACGGCGTACCGTCAGCGGCTGTTAACCCGAGTCGCTTCACAGGTCGGCGGACCCGGGCGTCGCGGCGGGACACCCAGGTCTCGCCGTCGGCCTCATCAAGCATCACCTGGATCCGCCACGGCGCACCCGGACCGGGCCGGCACCACACGTCGTGCACGCTGACCGGCAGCAGCTCTCCGGACAGCCACCGGCGCAAAGAGCCCGGCGGGTCCGCAGCCCACCACTCCCATCCGGCGAGGACCTCTTGAACCGCGAGCTGGTCTTGGCGCAGCAGCAGGACGTCAACGTCGTCGTGCTCCCGAAACGGTCGGCCCACAGCAAGTTCCACGGCGTAGCCGCCCGCAACCCACCAGCGGCGGGGCGTCTTCGAGAACAAGGTGACGACTTCGGCTAAGTCGGCGGGCTCCCAATCCCGCCCGGCTTGTTCCTCCCGCTTCACCGCGCCCTTCCCCTACAGCGAGCTCCATCGTGGACGCCGAACCCTACCGCTCGGCCACGGAGGACACGCCAAACTCCTGCAAGCCCCGCGGAAGCTGGTCGCCGGGGTGTTCAGAGGCAGGACGGCGGCGACGGGCTCCTCCAGGCGCGCGGTGCGGGTCGCACCCAGTGACTCTGCCACGGCTCCTCAGGCAAGGGCCGTCAGCAGCGTGGGTGCCGTCGCCTCCATGGCGGGGGTCAGAGGCCCGCCCTTTCCCGTCCTGCGGTGGGCCCTAGTCACGTTCGCGCAGAGCATCAGCCGGGAGAGCCGACCGGCGCGGGTGTCGAGGACGTCGGCGAATTCGGCGAGGACACGGTCCGCCAGGGTCGGCACCGGCAAGGAGGCGGACCACAGGCAGGCCGCGTCCCAGCCGACAGGCGCCGTCCCCCAGTCCTCCCAGTCCAGAATCGTGAGCGGGGCCGCGGTGAGGTTGGCATACCCGACGTCCCCGTGCGCGCAAGCCCACTCCGAGACCGTGGTGTCGACCTGGTCACCGTAGACCTCGGCGATCCGCTGGGAGAGGTGGCTCTGCTGGACACACACCCGGCCGGTCTCGTACCGGGCCAGGGTTCCGAGGGCGGTGCGCAGGTCGCTCCACCACGTGTCCGTGAGGCCGGGGTCGCGGTCGATGGTCCCGGTCGGCGAGAGCGCCGGAGCGGAGGCCCGGCTCATCTCGTCGGCCCGCCAGACGACCTCGCGGCCGTGGTCGTACCACGTCGCGCCCGCGATCCACTCCGGCCGGGGGATGCCGTGGAGCGCGACCGACGCCTCCAGCCCGGTCCACGACTGCGCATTGAACGCGCCGGGCCGCACCCACGCCAGGCGCAGCCACGTCCCTGCCGATGTCGGGAACCCGGCCGTGCCGTTGTACCGGGAGTAGTGGGCGCGGCTACGGTCCAGGACGTGGCCGGTGCGCTTCTCCGCCTCGGCGAGGACGTCCTCGTGGTCGATCGTGGAGAGGTCATCCATTGTGGGAGGCATGGGCGGCTTCCTTTCCGCGACCGCCGGCCTGGTCCCTCAGCAGCCGGCGGTAGGCGTGGACCGTGTCGGTGCTGACCTCGACGCTGGTGGCGGCGGCGAGGTCGGCGAGGTGGTCCGGGTGGGTGGTGCCCACGGCGATCCTGCTGACGGCGGGGATGGCGAACGCTACGGCGAGCCTGGCCTGCGCGCTCGATACCGGTTCCTGCCCTGGTTCGAGGAACACTCCGGTGTCGAGGCCGGACCAGACGGGGTCTGACGGGTTGCCCGCAAAGGGTGCCATACCCCAGACCTCTCCGGCGGCCATCTTGATGGCGAGCTGCTCAGCGGCGTCGAGTACCGGGCCCGGCACCGCGAGCCCGGCCCGCACCATCAGCACATCGGGCCGGACCGTGACGAGGACTGCGGCGTGGAGTAGGGGCAGCGGGTTCCACGTGGCGACCCCCCAGGCCCGGCACAGCCCGTCGGCTTGGCAGGCGGCGAGCGCCTCGCACGCGGCGGGCAAGGCATCGGGATCGTGCTCCGGGTTGTGGACGAACACGGTGTCCGGCGCTCGCCCCAGTACGTCGCCGGCTTCTGCGACCGCCGCCCGCAGCCGGGCCGGCGCGAGGTTGTGTCCACCGGGGAAGTACCCCACCTTGGTGGAGACCTCGAACCGGCCAAGCAGGTCGCCCGCCGCCTCCACGAGCGCCCGGTGCCCCTGGTACCGGCCGTAGTTGTAGGCCGTATCGACCGCGGTGACGCCGACTTCTAGGGCGCGTTCGAGGACTGGGCGGGTGGGACCAGCCCGGTATAGCCCGAGCGCAATTCGTCGGTCAGCTCCGCGCACAGCCCCTCCCGGAGCAGGATGTCGGCGAGTTCCCCCGCATCGATGCCGGTGTCGATGGCCGCCCGGTCGACGTCCACCGGTGCGCCGGAGAGGAGCAGGCGCAGCGCGGGCAGGGCCTTGCCGTGGAAGGTGAGGCGCTTGCCCGCTGCCGTGACGGCCACGTGGTCGCCGTCAGACTCGAGGATCGGCGGGAACTCCGTCACGCACACCACGGCGGTCGGCGGCCCGAACAGGCCGGCGGTCTGCACATGCCGGGCGGCCGGGCGTTCCTGCTCCCGGGCGGCGAGGAAGGCGGCGGGCCCGAATTGATCGGCCAGACCGGCCGTCGCGGAGGTGAGCGCGGCGGTCTGCTCGGCCTGCGCCTCGGAGGCGCCCCAGCGGTCCAGGTCGGTGCGGAAGACCTCTTCGCGGCGGCACTGGTCGGCCAGCCAGGCCAGCCAGTTCACCCCGGTCCGCTTCACGAAGCCGAACGTCACGTGCAGGCTGTAGCCGTCCGCGCGGTCCGTGCGGGTGGCCCGGTGCCAGTGGCCTCGGGGGATGTGCATGACGTCCCCGGCACGCAGGGTGCCCTTCCAGACAGCCTCATCGGGCGGGGTGTTGTTCGGTTCGGCGTCCCGGTACATCGGTACCGACCGCGACGTTCCTCGCACCTCCCACGACTTCTCGCCGGCCACCTGGACGATCACGACGTCGTGGTCGTCCCAGTGCAGCGCGAAGCCGGCGGCGTCCTGCGTCGTCAGGTACGCGTTCACCTGGACGAGTTCGTGGGACCACCACTGCAGCGCCCGGCACGCCACCTCCAGGGTGGGGTCGAAGAAGTCGAGTTCGTCGAGGACCAGGGTGCAGCCCTCGCCCATCAGGGCGCCGAGTCGGGTCATGTTCGTGAAGCGGATGCCCTGCCCGCGCCGGGTGACGGTGTCGGTGAAGTACTCGCCGGGGTGGAGCTCGCGCCCGTTCTGGAACACACGGAACTGGGGGTTCGACAGGCCGCGGCGCATGACCGTGTCGAGGAGCCGGGCCGGAGTCATCAGCCGCGGCAGGAGAGCGGAATCGGATATACGGCCTCGGACGAAGGCGGAACCCATCGGGGCGGGGCCGTCCCAGCCGAGTGCGGTCTCGATGGCGTGAACGAGCTGGTGCTGCACATATCCTCCGGGTCTTACGACGGGCCGGGCCCGCCGCTCGGCGCGGCGGGCCAGGTTCGGGAAGCGGCGGTGGCCTACGCCTCGGGGTGGTTCAGGCCGTCGCGGTTCTCTCCGTCGTCGCCGGCGGACGTGCCGGTCGGGTCGGACTCCTGGGTGTCGAACCGGTCCTGCACGCGGGCCAGGTTTTCGACCGCGATCAGGAGCCCGGGGACCGCGTCGCTCGCGGGATGTTCCTGCCTTGCCATGATCGTCCTCGCTCACTTCCGACGAAGGGGCTGATGACGCACAGTGCTGCCCTGCGACGATGCAGCCTCGAACAGATGTGCACAAGGGGGCAAAGTGGCCTCTCTGCTGGCGCGATCCCCCTTACCGCCATGCAGCCGGGACTGTCCCAGCTCGCCGAGGCCGACCAGCAACTGGTGAGCCCTAGGGGTAGTCCCTCCGTTCCGGCCGGCCCTACCGCCCAACTTCGCCTGTCAACGACAGGTCCGATCTGGTGGCCCCTGAGGAGGACTCGCGTCCGCGAAGGCCGGAGAACGCCGGAGGCCGCCCCCCCGACTGAGGCTGACCTCCGGCGGTCCAACGGGCCCGCTCAGATCTCGTCGGTCGGATCCCAGATGTACGGGAGTGTCGGGTCCTGCTCGTACAGGTCCCGCCCGATCTGCTCCAGGAAGTGAATTCGGTTCCGGAGTTGGGGCAGCAGCTCCTGGATCCGTCCCGACGCCTCCTTGGGGTCGGCCGGCAGGTTGGCCCTGACCAAGGTCTTCATCTCCGCCCGGGCATCGGGTTCGGTGGCAGCGTGAGGAAGCTTTACGATCGCGGTGTAGACCGAGACCTCCGAGACGCTCCAGGCTCCGTCCTCCTCCTTCACCGCCCAAATGACCGACTGGGCAGAGGGGGACAGGGTCAGCTGGCACCCGTCTCCCATGAGCCGACTGAGCACCGGGAGGGGAACGGCGTCAGCCCCGGCCAGCGCGGCTGCTTCTTCTGCCGTGGGAACGGATATCCGTCCAGTAATCGCGTGAGCGATCCGACGTCGAGCTGCGGCAGCCGGCGGAGCCGGCGGCTGAACCTGCGACTCTTCTCCTGCAGCGCCGAGTGCGGTGTCCACGTCGCGCGCCTCCTCCTCGCCATCCTCGTTTGTCCACCAGGTGATTACGACCATGCGACAGTCGGGAAGTGCTGCCGGATACAAGACGTGCGAGACGACGTCGATCGGCTCCCAATCCATCGCCGGAATCGACATCCGGAAGATATGCCCGTCCCGATTCTCCGTCAGCTCGTTCGTCGCCTCCCAGATGCCCCGCACATCCGCGTCCTTGCAGACGTCGCCGATCAGTTCGATCAGTTCGGCCGAGTCGGTCCCGCGGGCGAGGGCGAACTTCAGCATGCGGACGTACTCGCGAGCATGACGTTCCCAGTCGTGATACTGGACGCGCGCCTCGCCTGACGTGAGCGCCCACTTCATGAGATTGGCGCCAGGCTCAAGGACCCAGGGCCACCACTGCGCCATCGCCGGGTTGAATCCGATGATGTTCCAGTGGGCGTCGCACAGATAGGTGGGAGCCGGCATCTGCTTGTCGATTAGCAGGCGCAGGCCACTGCGAACTCGCGGATCTACCGTGGCCCCGCTGTCAGCAGCAGCAATGGTCAGGTTGTTGTAGAGCAGCAGGGCGATGTACTCGTCCCGATCCAGCTGGAGCAGTTCCGCGAGGCTGTCGCACTGGGCGCGGTCGAGGCGATTGCGGCCGTCGCCGCGTTCGAGGGCTCGCCACCACCTCTCCGACCTGCCGACCGCGGTCGCGCACTCTTCTTGGGTCACTCTCCGGCCTCGACGGTGCCCGGCCGCCTTGCGCCAGGTCTTGAGCTGGCCGGCGAAGCCCATGACCTGTCCGGCCCACGGGGTCTCCTGCCCTTCGCGCTCCCTGCCAGCCGTCCGCTCCGCGCCTTCCCCGCCGCTCCCGGGGCCCGGGTGGAGGGGCTCAGTCGCGCCCATCCGCTCTCCTCGATCATCGTGTGCTTCCCCTCGCATTGAGGGCTAACTTCCCCGAGCGGAGGCAACAAAAAGAGGGGGGACCTTGCGCGATACGCGCCGGCCCTCCCCTGCCTCTACTCCAGAGTACGAGATCATTTTCGGTGGCCAGGATCACCTCCTTCCACAGGGTGACGCGCCCCACATCTACCTACGTTCCCGTAGGCAAAAGACCGAGGGGCAATAGAGACGCGATCCGCTCGAATCGGACAATAAACCGGCAAGGATTTTCCGGTTCCGAAACCGGCAATTAATTGCCGGTTTTTTCTCTCTGCGCACCCCCGGCGCCTTCACGACCTCTTCACGACCAACTCTCGACGACCACCCTCCCGCCACCCACCCTTACAGAAAAGGCAAGTTGACACCCAGACCGCTGCCCAGAACCTTCCGGAACCCCCCGTTTCTACGCGCGTAAACGTGTCCTGAGATGGCGTTGACGATGAATCCCGAGCGGGCTTAAATCCTGGACATCACCAGATCGGCGGCGCGATCGCCCCGCCATCGAGGCAAGGAGAAAGAAGATCATTTCCGTTGAGTGGTAGACGGAGGCGGGCACCTACGGCCCTGACCCCTCACCTCGGGGCACCGCGCCCCACACGGACAGTGACGAAAACTAGTGCAAAGTATGGACTTGCGCCGGTGCTCTACGTATGTTAGTCGTCCCCCGCCGGGCAGCCCGGCGACCGGCGAAAGAGCGACATGAGGATCCGAGCAAGCACCTAGAAACGCCGCGGCGCCCAGGAGAGCCAACTCCCGGGCGCCGGAATGCGAAGAGTCCTACCTTTCCGCCGAGCCAACGGCGGACAGGCGACCCGTCACCACCGCACCGGCCCTTCCTACGGGGCAACACCGGAGCGGCTTGTACTACAAGGAGAGTCTTGCATGAGCACGGCCCTGCGCGGAACCCCGTCTTCTGGGACCGGGCCCGTGGAGCCCACTGCGGACACGGCTGTCACGAACCGTCCGGCTCGCCGGCGCGGCGGTGAGGTCTGATGGCCCGCATCCGCACGATCAAGCCAGAGGCTTGGGAGTCGGAGGACCTCGCCTCCGTCCCCGTGACAGCCGTACTGACCTTCATCGGCCTGCTCACCCAGGCCGATGACGCGGGCCGGCACCGCGACCTGCCAGCCGTGATCGCCGGGCGGCTGTGGGCCCTGCGCCCCGACCACACCCCAGCGCACGTCGCCCAGGACCTGGAGCAGCTGGCCGAACGCGGCCTGATCTGCCGATACACCGGATGCGACGGAAAGACGTGGCTGCACATCGTCACGTGGGATCGTCACCAGAAGATCAACCGCCCTTCGGTGTCCCGCCTGCCGCGCTGCCCGCTCCACGAGGCCAAGAAGCCCTGCGGCGAATGCGGCACCCGCGCGTGCCCGGCGCAGGGCCACCTCGGCCGCCGCGAGGGCGACCTGGCGGCGCCCGCCTTCATGAGCCCTCACGACGACCTCATGCTGGCTGATCCGCCGGCCCCTGGCGCCAAAGAGGCCCCCATCACTCCCTCAACCCCTCGCGTGATGGAGGCCACTTCGCCGGAAGGGCCTGCCCTCTGGCGAGGATCCGAAAAAGTCGCAGTTCAGAGCGATATCGCTGGATCTGATGGCGTGACGGAGGCCACATTCACTGAGGGTTCCGGTACTGGATCTAGGATCTTGGATCCTGGATCTTCCCGTAGGGGGCGCGAGGCGCCCGCGCCGGTCCCCTCCTCGGAGCAGGTGCTGGAGTCCGCCGAGGCGGGCGAGTGGTCGGCGAAGCGGCTGATGGCGGAGTACCTCCGCGGATGCAGCCGCCGTCCGCCGAAGACGTTCCTCGGGCACCTGGGCAAGGAGATCCGCCAGCTGCTGGACGAGGGCTTCGAGCCCGATGCGCTACGACCCTCGCTCGACCGCCTGCGGGCCAAGGGCCTGCACCCGAGCGTCCTGCCGAGCCTCGTCAACGAGGTGGTCAACTCGGCGGCGTCCTCCGCCTCCGGCGCGGGCCCTTGGGCCGCCGCCGCCCCCGCCTACACCCCGTACCTCAACCCCACCGCCCCGACCGGGACCTTCGGAGTCGCCCTGTGATCCGCTCTCGCCTCGACGACCCTCAGACGGCCGCCGACAACCCGGCGATGGCCTGGATGCAGCGCAAGCTCGCCGAGCGGGGCATCGACCCGAACGCCACTGGGCCGCTCGCCGAACGTCCTGAGCCGAACCCAGCCCTGGACGCCGCCCAGGAGCGCATCCCGTACGAGTACCGCGCCGCTCAGACCGAGCATCCGGACGTCGCCCGCTGGGTACGCTCCATCGCCGACGCGGCGGTCGGCCACGCCGCCAACGCCCTCGCGCCCCACGTCGGCCGGGCCGGCCAGAGGGAGATCACCCACGGCCGCAGCCTGCTGCTGTGGGGGCCCACGGGCGCCGGCAAGACCCACGAGGCGTACGGGGCGATCCGCGCGCTGACCGCCGCGGGGTGCGGCGTGCGGTGGCAGGCGACGACCGCAGCGGACCTCTACGGCGCGATGCGGGCCCGGAACGGACTCGATCCCGAGTACCTGCTGCGCCGGATCGTCCGCGTGCCGCTGCTGCTCCTGGACGACCTCGGCGCCGCCAAGAGCACCGAGTGGACCGAGGAGATCACCTTCCGCCTGCTCAACTGGCGCTCGGAGCACCGCCGGCCGACGATCATCACGACCAACCTGCCGCCGGTCCGCACCGAGCACATGGACCCTCGCCAGCCCGTCCTGCGCGACAAGATCGGCGACCGCGTCCTCTCCCGCCTGTCCGGCATGTGCACCCCGGTCCACCTCGGCGGCCCCGACCGCCGCTTCCGCGCCGCCGCCTGACGGCCCCCGGAATCCCTCACCTGCTTCTCGCCGCCCGCCCCAGCCGCGCGCCGACCACCACCTTCGCGTGCCGCGCCGCTCCTGCCAACCCGGCGGCATCCCCTGGAGACACCCATGCGCCACATCACCACCAACGCCAGCAGCCCGACCCCGCCCGTACGAGGCATCGCCGACATCTCCTGGCACGCCCGCGGAGCCTGCCGGGACCTGGAAGCCGACGACGCCGACCGGCTGTTCTTCTCGGCGCCGCGCGCCCTCTCCGACATCGCCGAGGCGAAGTCGTTCTGCCACCGGTGCCCCGTCCGCCAGGACTGCTTCACCCACGCCCTCGACAACGACATCCGCTGGGGCATGTGGGGCGGACTGACCCGAGACGAGCGCCGGCCCTGGCACGCCAAGGTCGCCAAGCGCCTCGACTACGCCCGAGTGCGCGCCGCGATCATGGGCCGGGACGTGTTCCTCACCGCCGCCGAGCGAGACGCCGTCGCCCGCCATGCCTACGTCCGCAAGTGGACTCCCGAGCGCCTCTCCTACGTCCTCGCCGTCGACCTCGACCATGCCCGCGACCTTCTGCGAGACGCCGGCCACGCCATCACGGACCGCGACCGCTACTGGACGCCGGCGGACCCGGACGACGACGAGGCCGACGCCACGGAAGAAACGTTTTGTCCGGTCCCCCGACAGGCACAGACGGGCGACCTGATCGACGCCCTGCGGAAGGCGGCATGAGCCTTCCCAGCCGCCCCCTCCACGCTTCCACCACCGAACGAAAGGCACCTGTTGACCGAGGAGACCGCGGACCGATACGCCTTGACCGCAGCCGTGATGGTGATCGCGGTGCTGACGGGGTCCGGCTTCTGGCTCTCCTACGCGCACCTGGCGGAAGTCGCCGCACGACACGGCCTCGACAACTCCCCCATCAGAGCCTGGGCCTGGCCGGCCACCCTCGACGCCTTCATCGTGGCGGGTGAGCTGCTGATGTTCCGCGCGGGTCTGCGCCGACGGACGGACTGGTGGGCGATCGGCGTGACCGCCACCGGGTCCATCGGCTCGATCGCCCTCAACGTCCTCGGCGTCAGCGGCGCGACCCCAGAGCCTGTGCCTCACCTGGACTACGTCGTCGCCGCAGTCCCGCCCACCGCCAGCATGCTCGCCTTCGGGGTGCTGATGCGGCAGATCCACCAACGCGTCGCCCGTCCCCTGCCACATGAGGAGAAGGTCCGGATCTCCGAAGACCGGCCGCCGGGCCCGAACCCGGACCCCGAACCCGGACCGGAGACCGAACCCGGACCAACCCCGGAACCCGGACCAGCCCCGGACCACCGCCCGAACCCGGACCCCGGACCCGGACCGGAAGCCGAACCCGGACCAACCCCGAGACCTGTCCGTCGGCGGACGCGAAACGGTCCGGCTCGCCCGGGGACGGTGCACGCTCGGGTACAGGCGAGCCGGCAGTCCCGAACCGGGCCCAAGCGCCTGTCACACCAGCAGGTGGTCGAGCTGGTCCTCCCCCACGTGCCCGACGTCCTGAGAGAGGACGGCAACGCCCAGATCACCCGAGCCCAGCTCCGGAAGATCATGCGCAGCCACGAGATCCCGCTCAGCAACGAACATCTGACCCCGGTCCTGGCCCTCGTACGGGCCGCCACCCCGGCCTCTACTTCCTCCAAAGGAGCTGCTCGATGAAGACCTGCGACCGCTTCAACCGGATAAAGGCCGGTTTCAAGAATGACCTCGCCATCCTGAACAGCCACGCTGCCCAGCACGAGGGGAGCAACCCGGCGAAGGCGAGCAGCCGGATCGCCAAGGGCGTGAAGCTGAACATGGGACGGGCGCTCTCTCGCCACTACTCCCGGTGCAGGCTCTGCTGCTGAACCACGGCTCTCCCGATGGTGGCCCGGCCTCGCCGGGCCACCGCCCCGTTTACCCAAGCGCCCCGTCTCCGAAGGAACCCCATGTCCGCCACCCCTCCCTGCTCCGATTCCGGTGACGGCCGTCCGCTCCCGACGGCCGTGTCCTCACTTCTGCCGCATGGTTCGGCTGACGACAACTCGGTCTCCGACGGAGCAAGTTGGGGCGGAAGCAAAGCTTCCGCCGTACCCGCCCCCGAAGGGGCGGGAGAGGACCTGCACCAGGGGGCGCAGGTCCTGGAGGCTCCGACCGGGGGCGGATCGGAGCCGGGGAACGAGGAGAAGCCGAAGCCTCGCCGTCGCGAGCGCCGTGTCCGCCAGCGTCCGCGTCAGCCGCCCGCGAAGAAGCGCCGCCACCAGCCCTCGACGCGTTTCAACGACGACGAGTACGCGCTCGTCGTCGCCGCCGCCGCCCAGTGCAACCTGACCGTCGCCGGCTTCCTCGCCCGCTCCGCCCTCGCCGCAGCCCGCGACCTCGACCGCACCAGCGCCGAGATCGCCACCGAGCGCGACATGCTCACCGCGCTGTTCGACAGCCGGCGCAAGCTCGGCTGGGCCGGCAGCAACCTCAACCAGGTGACGAAAGCCCTCAACGCCGGTGCCGATGGCGCCGTCCCCCAGCTGGAGGCAAGCCTCGCAGCCGTGCGGCGGGCCGCCGACGCCGTGCACGCCGCCGCGACCTCCGTTCTCGAACGACAGCAGGCGGCATGATCCCCAGCATCAACCCGCCCGGCGACCGGACCATCGGCCTGCTCGCCTACCTCTACGGCCCCGGCAAGCGCGAGGAGCACGTCGACCCGCACCTCGTCGCCTCGTTCGACGGCATGGCCCCCGACCCCGGCCGCGACCCGAGCGCCACGCTCAAGGCCCTCCAACAGCTCCTGGACCAGCCCGTCCAGGCGCTGCCGGAACACGCCCGCCCCGCCAAGCACGTCTGGCACACCTCCGTCCGCACCGCGCCCGGCGACCGGATTCTGTCCGACGAGGAATGGGCCGAGGTCGCCCGCCGGATCGTCGCCGCCACCGGCATCGACCCCGGCGAAGGTCAGCCCGGCTGCCGCTGGGCCGCCGTACGGCACGCAGACGACCACATCCACATCGTCGCCACCCTCGTGTGCGAGGACGGCACCCGGCCCGACGACTTCCGCTCCGGCAAACGCGCCCAGGCCGAGGCCCGGCTCATCGAGAAGGAGCTCGGCCTGCACCAGGTCGCCCCCGGCGACGGCACCGCCGCCCAGCGGCCCACCAGCGCCGAACGGCACAAGGCCGAACGGCAGGGACGCGAGCGCACCGCCCGCGAGGAACTCCGCGAAACCGTACGGCGGGCCGTGGCCGGCGCCCAGAGTGAGGAGGAGTTCTTCAGCCGTCTGGCCGACGCCGGCCTCCTGGTGAAGAAGCGCGCCGCTCCCTCCGGGGACCTGCTCGGGTACAAGGTCGCCCTGCCCGACGACCGGAACAAGGACGGCGAGCCGGTGTTCTACCCCGGCGCGCGTCTCGCCCCCGACCTCTCACTGCCCCGCATCCGCGAACGCTGGGCCGGCGGCGGCCTCCAGGACAGAACCGGACTCGAGGCTCCGGGGGCGGCCGGGGCGCCTGCCACCGCGCGACGGCGCACGGCGGCTGCCGCCTGGCAGGCCATCCTGGTCGTCGAGCACGGCGAGGACAGCCTCGCCGCCGCGTACATCGCCGCCGCCGGCGAAGTCCTCGACGCGCTCGCCAAAACCTCCGCCGCCCATACCCGGCAAGAACTGCGAGAAGCCGCCTGGGCGTTCGAGCGAGCCTCCCGGTCCCACGTCCGCGCCGTACGCGGCCACGACCGGGCCCTGCGGCAGGCTGCCCGTGACCTGGTCCATGGCGGGTCGGCCCTCGGCCGCGGCGAGGAGGGCGCGACCACGGCCATGGCGATCGACATGCTGTTCTTCCTCATCACCGCCGCCGCGCACTGGCACGCCAGGAAGGGCCACGCCCAGCAGGCCGAAGCCGCCCATCGAGCAGCTGAGCACCTGCGAACCGCCTACCGGGCCGCCGCCGAGTACCCGCTAGCCGTCCTCCACCAGCGTGGCCGTCGCCTCGCCCGCCCTCTGCTGCGGCGCCAGGCCGAGGCGGTGCACGCGGCGATCCCCCAGCTGGCCGAGCAGGTCCTGGCCGAGCCCGGCTGGCCGGCCCTCGCCGCCACGCTCGCCGAGGCCGAGGCCGCCGGCCACGACCCCGTCACCCTGCTCTCCGAAGCAGCCGGACACCGCGAACTGGGCACCGCCGAGTCGATCAGCGACGTCCTGGTCTGGCGACTGCGCCGCGCCGCAGACCTTCCGGCTGACGCCGCGAGCGCTCCCGTTCCTCAGCGCATGCCTGGCACAGCCTCGACTCAGCCTCGCGACCGAGACCGCCGGCGACACCGGTAGCCGGCCCCGCCGTTCACGGATTCGAAAGTTGCCCGACGTCCCACCCGTGGGGCACTCTCGTCGTCCGCTGCCGGGGCGAGGCAGCCGAATGCGAGGGGAGGCCGTATGTTCGGGCGCAGGAAGGCGCGGAAGAGCGAGGGCGAGCTGGGGCCGGCGGGTGCGCCGTGGTTGAACTACCCAGCGCCGACATGGCCGCAGGAGGCCGCGCCCGTCGAGGAGACCTCGGCCGCGCCGGCGGGCGAGGACTTCCTCCCGGCGGACCTCCGGCTCGATCTGAGCACGAAGCGCTTCCTGGTATGGCGCCGGCCGCTGGTCCTGGGGGGCGAAGTCCGCTCCTGCCCGCAGTGCGCGGCGTACCGCGACTGGGCCATCCTCGCGGTGGAGGGCCAGATCTGGCTCCGGTGCCCTGCCAAGCATGTGACGCCGGAGCCTCGCCTGAGTCTCGAATGGTTCAACCGGAACGCCGGTCCCACCAGCTCGACGTACGGGTCCCTGGACGAGGGCTTGGACGACTTCGGCCTCTGAACCGGTGACGTGGTCCCGCGCCCTGCTCAGCCGCCCCGGGTGAGGCTGGCTTCCCGGGCCGCGAGCTCGCCGCCGGCCTCCACGCCGCTGAGGGTATGCGCCGAGCCGGTCCGGAGGAAACCACGTGCCGGGCGGCCCGACCTCCCGGAAGAATCCAAGGATGCTCGCCAAAGGGCCCGGTGCCAGGTCGAATGACCTGGCACCGGGCCCTGTTTGTGCTGCTGTGTGTGCTGAGGGACGGCTGTTGGACTCGAAAAGGTACGAGGCCCTGCTGGCGGCTGGCCCCGGGGGTCAAACGGTAGGGCGCAGGGAGAGTTGTCCCTCGCTGTCGCCGGGCAGGGTGTGCCGGAGTACAGGGTCGGGAGAGGCGAGGGAGGCGGCGAAGGCGGCGACGAGGTCGTGCGGAGTGCTCGCGGAGAACCCCGTGGCCCAGAGGTAGCCCCGCCCGATCCGGGGCTCACACCAGGCTAGCCAGCCGGTTTGCTCGGCGGTGGGGTCGAGGCAGAGGGGGTCTCCGTCCTGGAGGTACTCCGGGAGGAGGCTCAGTGCCATGCCCGCGGCCAGCTGCGGATCGGAGAAGGCAGTCGGGTTGTCGATGTCGCGGACCCAGCCGCGCTCCGCGAGCGACTCGAAGACCACGTGCGGGCCTGCATATCCGTGCGCCGGATCCGGACGGGCCTCCAGGGCGAGCAGGAAGTCGGCGACGGCTTCGGGCGGGACGCCGGTGGTGAAGTAGGCAGTCCACTCAGCCAGCCCGTCCGCGGTCGGGCGGGCGGAGACGGTCCACGCGACCGGCAGGTCTCCGAGGATGATCGGTTCGTCGGCAAGCACCCACTGGGCCCAGCGGAGTCCGTCGGGAGCGACGTACAGCACGGTGCTGCGAACCACCTGCTGGACCGCGTCCGGATCGTCCGGATCAACAGGTTCACGACGGCCGCGAGCGAGTGTCAGGGAAGTCCAGCCGGCGGCGGAGAGGTGGGAGGCGACGTGGTCTGCGAGTGCTCCGTCGTCACCGGCAAGGTGGCGCGGGGTGACCCACCAGGCGGGAAGGGCCGGAACGTCGGACGGATCGGAAGGCGTGGACGGGCGCAGAAGTGCTCCTTGTCGTACGGGCGATCAGGGGGAGACGGCGCGCAGTCTGCGGCGCGAACTCGTCGGCGGGTCGACCGGCGGCATCCAGGTCAGCGCCTCGGCGACCGGCCGGGGCAGGTAGCCGTACTGCACGGCCTCGGCGTCTTCGGCGAGGTACACCACCGGCTGTCCGTCCAGGTCCTCCCCGACGAGGACGTCAGCGAGACGGTGGGCCATGGGGAAGAAGGGATTGATGGCGAGGCGGACGGAGGTGTCGGGATCCAGGGCGGCAAGGCGGTCGATCAGGTGGCGGACGGTCATGTCCGATGCAGATGCGGGCATGTGCACTCCTTGCAAGGCGGGGAAAGCAGAGGCGCGGGGACAACAGGAACGCCGGGGCGGTGCCACCGTCAGAGACGCTTGGCCGTAGCCAGAACCTCGGAGACGGTCCTCGCGACCAGGTGGGCCGGCGTGTGGGGATCAAAGACGATCCTGCAGCCGGGAGTCCGAGCGGTGCCGGTGACCGCGAGTACCCAGCCCTCATGCTCGGCGCCGGGGCGGCCGGCGGGAAAGTGGCCGAGGTAGAAGCGGCCGTCGGCGGAAGCGATATGGGTGTCGGCCCGGTCGTCGACGATGAAGTGGAAGTCGCCGTTCGCGGCGGGGAAGGTGTCAATGACCTCGGTCGCCTGTCCCGGCCCCAGGAGCCAGTCGTGCAGCCTCAAGCGCTCGGTCGTGGTCCGGAATCCTGCGGAACTCAGCTCCACTGTCACGACATCACCTCTCTGACCTGCTATTTTCCGGGTTTCCCGGAAAGGGTCGTCTAGGTTGACATGCCCCTGAAGCGTGTACCAGTCCTTTCGCGATCTTTCCTGTCTGCCAGAGGCGAACTGGCATGGCGAGCCCTCCTGTGGGGTCTCAAATCTCGCGGCACAATCTCACGATCTCGGCATCGAACGGCGGCATCGAACAAAGAAACCGCAGTTCAACGGCTCGCCGGGTCCGGCGAGTCGGCCGAGGCCGTAGGAAACGCCACGGCTCGTGAGACTGGGCGGCTGTGCCATCGACCTGAGACAGATGAAGAACCGCAGATCAAGGGACACCGCCTGTGCCACGAGCGGCGAAACCCTACACCTCCGCGGAGGAAGCGGCGGCGGTCCTCAGGTCCAGCAGCGAAGCTGTCCCCCGACGAGACCGCAGCTTCACCCACCCCCAGGTCGGGGCGAGATGTCGTGGGCTTGGGTGCGGCGCCAGACAAAGCCGAGGTCCGCAAGTCGCCCTCTCATTGCCCCGCGTTGCTCCTCCAACTCCAACGAGGCCGGCGAGAGGAGGTAAACGTTCCCCTGGTACTGCCGGAACCCGACGAGCTCCCATCCCCTGGCGATCTTGGCGGTCACCCGGTCCCACTCCGTCCGATCCCTCAGGCGGTCGCTGCTGAGGTCGGTGACGCCCGGCGAGCATGCGATGGCGCGGCAGCCGGCCATGAGCCGGTGGATCGCCTCAGTGGCGAGGATGGCGCCGAGGCCGTGCCCGCGCCACGGCTCGTCCAGGGTCACCCTGTCCATGACGAGCAGAGAGGACCCCACGTACGGAAGCGAGCTGCTGGCGTCCTCGGTGAAGTTCCCTGTGCTCGGATCCAGCAGGGCCTGGGCGATCTCGTCGAGTTCTTCGGATTCCTCCTCCATGACCCGGACGGCGTTCATACCCCGGTCGAGGTGTACCCGACAGAAGGTGATCGATCCCACCGTCTTCTCCTCATGGAGGACGGACACGTCCCACCGCTCCAGGGTGTCGGCCTGAGGGGTGTCGGCAAGGTCATCGGTGTAGGAGATACACAGGCGCAGCTCGGACGGGTCGCCGGGCAGGGTGGACAGTTCGGTCACTCCCAAAGCCTAGCTACGCCCAGCAGCCCGGAGACGGCGGCGGGCAGCCGTCGGGCGACGGCCGGAGGCCCGCGGCCCGGTCCTGGGAGCGTCCAGGCTCGTGCCAGGGTTGTCTCCATGACGCCGATGATCCCCGCGCACGTCCCCGACGAGCCGCCGCTCACTTACGCCGACAGCTTCGACATACCGGTCCTGTTCCGTAACGGTCCTGCGGACAAGCCCTGGAAGCAGTGGCGGACGGCCAAGCACAAGGCGTGGAGCGCGACGGACGGGTTCCCGAAGGCGGACGGCTGGTACGCCCCGACCACCACGTGGCGGGAGATCATCAAGGCGGCCACCGAGGTCGGCCGCGACATCACCCCGCACCTGCAGAACCAGCCGCGGTACGCACACGGAGAACTCGTCGCCCGCGTCGCCCCGCTGTATGCCTACCTCGGTGGGCACCCCTTCAAGCACCAGCCCCCCGTGCCGGGCGCTAGGGGCCGGCGCCTGACGCTGAACCCGGTCTACGCGTACGGCACCGAGCGCACGGCGAAGAGCGCTGCCGCCTACCGGCTGGGCATGACGATGACCGAGTGGGCCTGCCGCTCGCTGCTGGGTCTGGGGCAGACCGAGCACCTCGAACTCGGCGGCCCCATCCCCGCCCTGAGCGCCACCTTCAAGGACCCCAAGAGGAAGCTGCCGGACCTGTGGGGACGGCACGAGGCGGAGAAGGTGTACTGGCTGATCGAGGCCAAGGGTGGTATCTGCGACGTCGGCACCCTCCGCAAGGGGTGGGCGCAGCTGGAGTCCGGGAGTAAGGTCCTCGGCTCGTACGCGCACCGCAGCGTCCTGGTCGGAGCCGCCGTGCGACCCGGGGACGACCTCTTCCTGACCATCGACCACACGCTGCACCCCGGCCAGCCGCCCCTTCCTCCGGCCGGATCCGACGGCGAGGCAGCGGCGGGCTCGGGCAACCTCGAAGACCACCTCGGCGACAACGACGACGCGCTCATCGGCGCGGCCCGCGCCCAGATGCTCGTCTACCAGGCGCTGCGCTCCGCTCCCGCCTCGCAGTTGCGCACCGTCCCGGTGCCGGCCGACCGTACTTCGCGCCACCGACGCCACGGACTGACCACACCGCTGGAGGACGACGACCACACCCGCGCCATGCGAGCCGACCTCCGCGGAGCGGCACTTCACGGCGAGGCGCACTTCACGCGTGCCCAAATCCGCTCCTGGGGGATCGATGACTTCCTCACCTGCCGTATCCCCGGCACCGAGGTACATCTCGGCATGTCCCGGAAGCTCTTCGCCGTCTGCGCGCGCCTCCACGAGGAAGATCTCGCCATCGCCCGGCGCACCCCGGGGCTGCGCGCCGAGGACCAGCTGGCCGTCGACGAGCGGGGCAGCGAAGAGGCTCAGGAAGAGCAGCGGCTCGCTCAGCGGCGGATTTTCCACGAGCGGCAGGAGGAAGCCCGCCCCCGGCTGCGCTCCCTGCTCCGGGAAGCCTACGAGCGCGGAGAGACGAGCGACTGGCGCGACCTGCTGCGCCGTCCGGAGGAACCGGAGCTCGACCTGGCGAGTGACGAAGGGCTCCTCGAAGCGGCGACCCCGGAAACGTACCTGGCCGTCAGCCGCTACGACCTGCCCCCGATCCACGCCTAGCTAGCAGTCAGATCTGGGGCCTGGATCCAGCGCGCCGTCCATAAGGGCCTGGATAATCCTTTCGGTGCGGGCACGCGTCTCGGGTCCGTGGCCGGCGAGGTTGTGGTCGAGTTCGTGCTGCTGCATGTCGAGCACCGGCTTCATCTCGCCGATGAGGTCGGGCCATGGCGCAAGCGAGTCGGTCAGTTCCTCGACGTTGCCGGACCAATCGGCCCTGCGTGCTCCCAGGGCGAAGGCGAGCAGGAGGACGGCGAAGAGGGGCTCGCTGTCGAAACCGGCGAGCACCCCGAGCCCTGCGGGGTTCTCCTTGCCGGTGTGGGCGGCGATAGCCCGGGCGACAATGGGGAGCTGGAGGAAGAGCGCCGTGGCCACCGAGCGGGCTTCCTCCCATTCGGCGTCGGCGGCTTCGGCGAGCGCTTCGGTCATTCGCGGCAGGGACACGAAGTCGGCAGCGCCGACGAGGAGGCTCGCCGGACCGGTCAGCCACGGCTCGGCGTCTTCCACCCGCTGCCGTCTGCCCGGCGAGACGCCGAGGACCTTCTCGATCGTCCCTGCCTGGTCTTCCGTCACCTCGGGCCGCGTGCCCAGGGCGAAGATCTGGAACATGTGCGCGACAGCCGTTGCCCGGTCGTCGGCCGGGACACGGATCGGGCGGGGCAGCGCGTTCTTGCCTCGCATCGCGGCCATGGTCGCGGCGAGGGCGCCCACGACCGTGTCCTGGTCGTCGACCGGGTCGAGGCCCTGGCGGGATGCCTCGGCCTGAAGGAGCTGCTCCAGCTCGCGCGACAGGTCGTCCACCACGATGGTCGCGGAGGTACGGACGGCGTCGAGGTCGAAAGGGAAGCCCTCGACCCACAGCACGACGCGCAGCAGGTTCACGTCCCGTGTGCGCTCGCGCCAGCGCAGGAGCTGGACCAGCTGACGGTCGCTGTCAGGCGGGTAGATCCAGACCGGGCGGCGTCCGTCGTTGCCAGCTCGGGTGGGATGGGGCATCAGGCCGTTGCTGATGAAGCTCTCCAGCTTCCTCGCGGTCATGGTGCTGAAGCCGGCGGATGTGGCGGCGCGCAGAAGGTCGGCGCGCTGTAGGAGACGGGGTTCGACTGCCATGCCGGGCAGCGTAGGGGCGCTGCGGCACGCCGCGCGAGCCGAGTACTCCCACTCCAGACCGGTCTAACTTGCAAACGGGCCGACCCCCGTTGCCACCAGCAGGTTTGCGCTGCTTCTGTGGGTGCGCGGCGCCAAATCGGACGCTGCTCTCCCCTCTCGAAAGGACTTGTCCATGTCCAGGAATACGGCAGCGGCGGTGACCGGAATGATCGTGCGTTCCCTCGCGAAGCGGTGGGCCGACGCGAACGGCCTCAGCAGGGAGCAGGGCCTGCTCCTCGCATGGGCGGCCGGCACCCTCGCGTCGGTGGCCGTCATGCGCGTCTGACGCTGTAGCGGAGCGGGAACGGGCTCCGCAGACATGGCGAAGGCCCCAGGAACCATGGTGGTTCCCGGGGCCTTCGGGCTGGGAGGGGCTACCTGTGCCGAGTACCCGCTCCTCGGCTCCTGACAGGTCCCTCTGATCAGCCGGTGGTGGGAGTCTCCGCCTCGTCCTGCGTCTTCTTCCGTCGTGCCGCGATCAGCGCCCCGCCGCCGGCCGCGATCAGCAGGCCGCCGGCCGCGAGGAGCCACGCGTTGGAGTCGGCGCCGGTATGAGCGAGGGAGCCCTTGGAGGGCGGGGCGCTCGGGGTTTCGGTCGGGGGCACCGGTGCGGTGGAGGTGGACCGGGTCGGGGTCGGGGTGGTCGGCGGGGTCGTCGCCGGTGTGGTGGGCAGGGTGCTCGGGGTGACCGGCGGGGTGGTCGGCGGGGTCGTCGGGGGCGTGGTGGGC
>NZ_JOGX01000025.1 GCF_000719555.1 Streptomyces sp. NRRL F-5727 | reverse complement strand
GTACGGGGGCGGGCCGGAGGGTGGCGCGCGGGTCGGGTCCGTACCGGTGGGGGGGGCGGGGCGGGGACCGGGGGCGGGTGGCCTTCCGGTGGCCGGGCTCGCGGGGGCGGTAGCCGTAGCCGCCGGTGTCGCCGCAGGTCAGGGCCGTACCGGCCGGGATCCCGCCTCACCGGCACCGTTTTAGTTGCGTGCGCGCACGCTCTCTGTCACAGTTGGTGCAGCGGCGGAGCTGTGCCCGGCAGACGGGACAACGGCTCCGCCGTCGGCCGTCCGGGCGTGCTGCCGCGCCCCCTCCCCCTCCCCGCCGGCGCCCCCGGACGGCCGCCCCCTCCCACCGCCCCCTCCCGAGGAGAACCGCGATGACCACTCCCCCGAGTGCGTTCCCGGACGTCGAGAAGCTGGTCGTCGACGTCCTCAAGGCCGACCCGGCGCTGGCCGGGGCGGTGATCGCCGTCCAGGCGCCGGCCGGCTTCGACGGAACCCAGGCCGCCGTCCTGGTCAACCGCCGCGGCGGCGCCTGGATCGGCGACCAGCACGTCGACATGCCGCTGATCGAGTTCGAGGTGTACGGCCCCACCAAGCACGACGCCCACGTCCTCGCCAACGCCGCCCGGCGCGCCCTGCTCGCCACCCTCGGCAAGCAGGTCGGCGTCAACTTCGTCCACGACGTGGAGGAGCAGGACGGGCCACGCTGGCTGCCCGACTACCTCTACCGGGGCGCCAACCGCTACCTCTGCGTGCTGCGCCTCTCCCTCACCGTCTTCTGACGGTCCGCCGGATCCCTCCGGCCCCCAGACCAGGCCCCGCCGTCCGGCGGGGCCTTTGCCGTACCCGGGTGCCTTCGCCCGGGCGCGGCGCCCTCACCCACACAAGGAGAAACCCACCATGGCAGGAAACAACTCCGCCGAGATCCGCGTCGCCGGCACCGGCAAGCTCTTCGTGGCCGCCGCCGGCGCCGCCGCCCCGACCTTCGGCGCCGACCCGGCGACCGACTGGTCCGCGACGACCTGGACGAACCTCGGCTACACGACCGGCGACGGCGTCACCTTCTCCAAGAAGGACAAGCTGGAGCCGATCGACACCTGGCAGTCGGTCTCCCCGGTGCACTTCATCTACTCCAGCCGCGACCTCTCGCTGAAGTTCTCGATGCTCCAGTTCAACGAGGACACGCTGCCCTTCTTCATGGGCGGCGGCGAGGTCAAGCCGGAGCCGGCCGCGTCGACCGACTCGTACAAGTACGAGATCGCCGAGCGTCCGTACGCGGACGTCCGCGCCCTCGGCCTGGAGTTCACCGACGTCAAGGTCGGCGGCACCGCGGTCACGTACCGCTTCATCATCCCGCGCGGTCAGGTCACCGCCTCCGACGACATCAAGCTGGCCCGCAAGGCGGCGTCCACCCTGGGCATCACCTTCACCGCGATGTCGAACGGCGCCGGCCAGCCGCTGGCCACCTTCCTCATGAAGGACAACCAGTACGGCACCTCGGCCTGATCCCCCTCCGGGGCGGGACGGCGGACCGCCGTCCCGCCCCGGGCCCCATCTTCCGCACGCACCCGACGCACCCGACCAAGGAGTACGCATCGCCATGGCCCGTTTCGACGTCAACGCCGCCCGTGCCCAGCGCCAGGAGGCCCACGGCCGCACCTGGTCCTTCGAGCTGGACGGCGACACCTTCACCCTTCCGACGGAGCTCTCCCGCGCGACCGCCAAGGGCCTGCGCAAGCTCGACGACAACGACGTGGACGGCCTGCTCGCGCTCCTGATGGGCGCGGAGCAGTTCGCCCGCTTCGAGGAGCACGACGTCACCATGCAGGACATCGCCGCCGTCCTGGAGGCGTACGGCAAGGAGACCGGGCTCGGCCTGGGGGAAGACTGAGCCTCGTCGAGTTCGTCGACGAACACGCCGAGGCCCTCGAGGCGGACCTCCTCCGCTACTACGGGACCGACCTGCTCGACTGGCACCGCGGTGAGCTCTCCAGCCGGCGGGTGCTGGTCCTGATCAAGCACCTGCCGCGGGACAGCGCCCTGCAGCGCGAGCTGCACGGCGAGGCCGCCGAGTGGTCGGTCACCGACCACCTGCTCGCGGCGGCGGTGGACCATCTGGCCGTCTCCAACTGGATGTTCCTGTGCGTCAACGGCGCGGAGGACGGCGACCAGCCCGAGCCGCCGAAGCCGGTGCCCCGGCCGGGCACCGGCGAGGACGGGGACGAGACCCCGGACGGCGGGCCGGAGCAGGCCCCCGAGGCGGTCTCCGCGGGTCAGCTGGCGCGCTTCTTCGGCTGACCGCCGGCCGGCGCGCGCTCCCCGGGCCCCCGGGGTCCGTCTCCCGTCAGGGGGCGGACCCCGGGGGCGCTTCCGGTGTCCGCTCGGCGGCCAGCTCCTCCTCCAGGGCCTTGGCCCGCTCGGAGAGGCGCCGGCCCCGGCCCGGGCGCGGCTCCCCGCCGGTCTCGGCGTCCCGGCGGTCGCCGAGCGGGCCCTGCTGGCCGGGGATGTGGGCCAGCGGGGGAACGATCGGGCGGCCGCCCTTGCCGCGGACGACCTTCCGGACGGGCTGCGGGTTCCGGCGGGCCGCCCTGACCTCCTGGGCCGTGACCGGCGGTTCGGGCTCCGGGTCCGGGGCGGGCTCCTTGCCGTGCTCCGGCTCGGGCTCGGGGGCCGGTGAGGACTCCGGGGCGTACGGGCCGGGCTCCGGGGCGTACGGGCCGGGCTCCGGGGCGTACGGGCCGGGCTCCGGCTCCGGCGCGGGGCGCTGTTCGAACAGCTCGCGCTCGCGGCGTACCCGCTCCTCGGCCTCGACGACGGCGGCGGGCGGTTCGAGGAGCCGGGCGAAGGGCAGCGCGATCACGCGGGCCCCGTCCTGCGGCCCGGCGTCCGTGCGGCGCTGCGGCCGGCGGACGCCCCGGGCGTCGTTCTGCCCCTGGGCGTACGCGTCGGCCACGCGGCGCTCGTACTCCCGTCGTATGCGCGGGAGTTCGTCGGAGACGGCCTCGGCCCAGCCGGAGGTGAAGGCGGTGGTCTCCCGGCGGTCGATCTCCGACCGGGGGATGACGACGAGCTCCTCGGGGGCGTGTCCGTGGACGTGGACGAGCTCGGAGAGACGTGCGAAGAGGTGGGGCAGGTCGGGGTGGGAGGCGAGCCAGTCGACCACCCGCTCCCGCCGGTTCGCTCCAGGCTCCGTGTCCATGCGTCAGTGCTGCCTTCCAGCCCCCTGGGGTCCCCGCGCGCCCCTCGCGCCCCTTGCTCTGCCGGAGTGGTCGGGTCCGGGGAGAGCGTCCTCCAGATTACCCGGTCGAACTTTTTGCTCGATCACCGCCAACTCGTTCGGGGACTTGACGAGAAGACACACCGTCAGCCCCAACCCGCTCGACAAACCTCGAACAGATGTTCCACACTCTGTTCGCACAGGAGTTCGCACAACAGTTCGAACACGTGGTGCCCCCGCTCTCCACACGCACGCGGCGCCGCCACGCACGCACGGGCAAGCAACGGAAGGCAGGCGTCCATGACTCAGCCGGGCGAGGCATCGCGACCGCACATCCCGCTCCAGGACCGCCTCCGCACGCTCCTGGACGGACCCGCCCCCCTCGACAAGAGGGCGCTGCTCGGAACGCTGTGCGCCGAGGTCTCGCGCCGCGAGACCCTCGCGTACGCCGCCGGCTGGAACGACGCGCTCGCGGAGCAGCGGAGTCGCTCCGCTCGGGGTCCTCGCCACGACTGACCCGCCCGCCCGCACGTCCGACGCGACAGCCACCTCCCCCCGAACGCCGCGGGGAGGTGGCTGTCGCGCTGTCGGCGTTCCGTCCGCGCGTCCCCCGGGGGGGGCGCGGACCGCGAGGCTCCGCCGGTGACGCACCAGGACCCGGAGCGCCGCCCGTCTCCTCCGTACCGGGTCACCCCTGAGCAAAGAATCGAGGGAGCATCATGGCCGATGACCATGCCGAAGTACTCGCCAAGATCGGCGAGGTGAAGACGAAGCTCGAAGAGGTCAGCAAGGCGGTCAACGCCAAGAACCCACCCCCGGCAGCCGCCACGAAGGCCGAACTCGACGCCAAGACCAAGGAGATCATCGAGGCGGTCAAGGGCGGAAAGGACGAGGCCAAGGCGTGGTGGGAGGCGCTCCTCGAAGCGTTCGGCTTCAAGGACCTGGTCGGCGCCATCAAGGATCAGAAGGAACTGACCAGCCTGATCCCGCTGGCCATCGGCGCACTCGGCGTCCTGCTGCTCGGAAAGCTGCTCGACTTCGGAAAGCTCTTCAACGCGGGCCTGGAGAAGGCCACGCGGGCCTGGGGCCGCCGCAGCAATCCGAACTCCGAGGGCCGCATCCTCGCGATGACCGACAGCGGCATCCCGTGGGCCCGCCCCCGCGCCGAGGCCGAGGCCGCCCCGATCATCGCCATGGCGCGCGGCGCGCTCAGCCCCGAGGCCCTGGGCCGCCTCAAGGACGCTCTCGTCGACGTCAACCCGCACATCCGGACCTTCAACGACAACGTCAAGGACATGCCGTCCAGCCGCTCGCTCGGCAAGACGGCCAAGGGCGTGGAGAAGCTCGGCACCGCCCTCGACACGACCGACCTCGACAAGCTCAAGGACGTCACCACCAACGCCGGCACGCTCAAGAGCCACATGGCGGACTTCGCCCCCAACAAGATCCCGCAGAACCTGCGGCTGGCCACGGAAGCCGCCGAGAAGCTCGACCGTGCCGGCCAGAACCTGCAGACCCGGTTCCAGACCCTCAAGCAGGACGCCACCGAGGCCGCCGCGGCGATAGCCGGCGCCGGTGGCGGTGGCGGCGGCGGGAACTGACCCCGCCCCGCCACGGAAGGAGGTAGACCCCATGAGTCTCGTCAGTTCCCTCAAGAAGGCGTCCGGCTCCCTGCGTGACATCAAGTCGCAGGCATCCGGCGCCGGCACCTCGGTCAGGAAGGTCGGGGACGCCGGGCGGTCCGCGTCCGGTCAGCTCAAGACGCTGCGTACGAACGCCCAGGGCGCCGGCACCCAGCTCAAGAACCTCAAGACCGCGTCCGACCAGGCCGAGCGGGCCATGAAGAAGGCCGGCGACACCGCCCAGTCGGCCGGCGGCAAGCTCGGGAAGTACGAGTCCGGCGCCGGCAAGGCCGCCAAGGGCCAGGACAAGCTCAACAAGTCCATGAAGGGCAACTTCCTGGTCCGGCTGCTCGAACTCTTCATGCCGCTCATCGAGGCGATCGTCGACATGGCGCTGCGCTCGAAGACGATGCAGACGGTGCTGAAGAAGGCGTTCAGCGCGATCAAGAGCGTGATCAGCTCGGTCATGAAGGCCATCGGGCCGATCATGAAGAAGGCCGGGTCGCTGATCAAGACGGTCTGGAACGGCATCAAGAAGGCCATCTCGACCGTCGTCAAGGCCGTCGCCACCGTCATCAAGACCTACGTGAAGATCTGGAAGACGGTCATCACCACGGTCATGAAGGCGATCAAGACGGTGATCAGCACCGTCTGGAACGGCATCAAGCGCGTCATCACCCCGGTCGTCAACTGGATCAAGTCCGCGATCCCCAAGGCGTTCAGCGCGGTCAAGGACAAGATGTCCTCGATCTGGAACGGCCTGAAGTCCATCGCGTCCCGCGCCTTCGACGGCATCAAGAACGGCGTCAAGGGCCCGATCAACTCCGTCATCGGCCTGATCAACCGCATGATCGGCGCCCTGAACAAGGTCAAGGTCAGCGTCCCCGGCTGGGTCCCCGTCGTCGGCGGCAAGACCTTCGGCGTCAGCATCCCGACCATCCCGATGCTCGCCACCGGCGGTGTCGTCATGCCCCGCACGGGCGGCGTCCCGGCCATCCTCGCCGAGGCCGGCGAGGCCGAGGCCGTCCTGCCGCTCTCCAAGCTCGACCGGCTGCTCGCCCTCACCGCCCGCCGGGCCCGCCAGGCCGGCGGCCCGTCCGCCGGCGCCGTCGGCGCCGGACTCCACATCGAGCACTACCACGCGGCCCGCGACAACAACCCGAAGGCCACCGCCGACGCCCTCATGTACCTGGTGAAGGCGCGAGGAGCCCGGGCATGAGCGCCATGGCCGCCGGAGCCGGGATCGTCAACCCGTTCCGGGGCGTCGCCCCGTCGTTCGACACCCTGAGGCGGGCGCTCGGCGACGCGGGCGGCGGGCTGCGCCGCCTCACCCAGGACACGGTCCGGGCCTCCGCCGGCACCGCCGCCCTCGCCACCGCCGCCCGCACCGCCGGCACCGCCACCCGCACCCTCGGCGGGCACGCCGCCGGCACCCGCACCGCCCTCGACAAGCTCCGCCGCTCCCCCGCCGCCGCCCGCCTCAAGCGGGTCGCGACCGCCGCCGGGAAGGCCCGCCGGGCCGCGGGCAGGATCGGCACCGGCGCCGGCGCGATCCTGGGCCTGCTGCTGCCGCTGCTGCCCGTCACCGACGTCATCGCCGGCCTGATGGGCACCTTCGGCACCGTCATGACCATCGCCTCGATCGCCATGACCGGCGTCAACGTCGCCATGCGGGCCAACCCGCTCGGCTTCCTCGTCGGCCTGATCGTGCCCGTCGCGGCGTACCTCATCGAACTGGCCGTCAGCTCCCAGACCGGGCAACGCCTCATCCGGCAGGGCCTCCAGCAGGCCCTCAAGGGCTTCCAGGCGATCTGGAAGTTCCTCCAGCCGGTCCTGAAGCTCGTCGGCAAGGCCGTCGGCACCTACGCCAAGGCGTACCTGACCGTCTTCAAGACCGCCCTCAGGATCGTCGGAGCGGCCGTCGGCGGGATCTCGAGGATCGGCTCCGCGGTCCGCTCCGCCTCGCACGCGCTCACCGGCATCGCCTCCCGCACCATCGGCGCGATCAGGACCGTCGTGCAGCCGGTCGTCCGATGGATCACCGACAAGATCCCCGGCTTCTTCCGCACCGCGAAGGACGCCGTCTCCAAGGCCCTGCGCGGCATCGGGGAGCTGGTGAAGGGCGGGCTCAGCGCCGTCCTCGGCGTGGTCAAGGGGCCCGTCAACGGCCTCATCGCCTTCGCCAACTGGATCATCGACGGACTCAACAAGCTCAGCTTCGAGATCCCCCTCACCGGCAAGAAGTTCGGCGTCGAACTCGACAAGCTGCCCCTGCTCGCCGAGGGCGGCATCGTCTCGCCCGGCACCCCGGACGACCACCGGATCGACCCGGTGTCCCAGCTGGAGCAGCGGCGCGTCCCGGCCCTCACCGAACCGCTCCCGCGGCCGCACCGCATCCGGGACTTCCACGAGGAGCCCGGCGCCGGCCCCCGCGGCACCGCCGAGGACCTGCTCTTCCTGCTGACCGCCCACGCCGGGCTGTCCCCGGCCGCCTGGCCGGTCCTCGCCGCCGCCGGCTCCTGACCGCCCTCCGTACGCCCATCCGAAGTGAGGTGACGGCCGCCATGGCCGAGACCACGACCCCGTACGCCGGAAACTCCCACACCGCCGACCTCGCGCCCGGCTCGCTCATCACCCAGGACGGGCAGATGCAGTGGGCCGGGCTGCTCATCGGCCCCGGCACCCCCTTCGCCGTCGACAAGTCCGGCCTGTCCGGCTGGGAGGACCTGCCCGAGTACGACTCCTCCGACGCCGACCGGCCGACCTCCCACGGCGCCTGGCCCGGCTCCCGCTACGCCAAGCCCCGCAAGACCGGCGGCACCATCGTCCTGATGCCCGACCACGGCGGCGCCCCCGCCGCCGTCCGGGCGCTGCGCCAGGCGCTGGCCCTGCTCGACGAGGAGCGCTGGCTCGCGGTCCGGCTGCACGGCGAGACCCTCGCCGTCCGCGCCCGGATCGCCCAGCGCGTGGTCCCCGCCGACCAGGGCTTCGCCACCCAGGGCAGCTCCCGCATGTCCGTCCAGTGGCTGGCCGCCGACCCCCGCCGGTACGTGGTCAACGAGCAGATCGCCACCACCACCCCGCCGCAGCCGGAGGCCGGCCTCACCTGGCCGCTGACCTGGCCGCTCTCCTGGGGCGAGGCCAAGTCCACCGGCGACGCCGTCGCCGAGAACACCGGCTCCGCCCCCACCCACCCGGTGATCGTCTTCCGCGGCCCCTGCTCGATGCCGAGCGTCACCGAGCGGGTCAGCCGCCGCCGGCTGCGGTACGCCATCGACCTGGCCGCCGGCGACGAGCTCACCGTCGACACCCGCGCGGGCACCGTGATGCTCAACAACTCCGCGTCCCGGCTGCACACGGCGATGGCCGACTCCACCCCGGAGGAGCTGTTCGTCTTGGAGCCCGGCCGCAGCGACCTGTCGTTCCGGCCCGAGGAGGGCCCGGAGACGGCCCTCATGACCGTCCGCTGGCGCAGCGCCGAGTGGTGACGGGCGCATGACCCCGTGCCGCCGGGCGGCCGCCGCGCGCCGCCGCCCGGCGGCCGTACCGCATCCCCTCCCCTACCCCGAGGTGACCCCATGACCGTACGAGCCGCCTGGCTCCAGCCCACCGGCCAGACCCGCGAGGACACCCGACTCACCCTCGCCGCCCTCCTCACCCCCAGCGGCCAGAGCACCGAGGAGACCCCGCTCCGCTCCCGGCCCGGCGTCCTGCCCGGCGGTCTGCTGCTGACCGGCAGCGCCCCCATGCAGGCCACCGTCGGCACCGGCCGCGCGATCGTGCAGGGCAAGGACACCGCCCAGGGCGCGTACCTGGTCGCCGTCACCGCGCCGGAGACGCTGACCATCGAGGACGGCAACGCGGAGTACGACCGGATCGACCTGATCGAACTCGCCGTCGTCGACGACGCCTACGACCGGACCGGCACCACCGAGGCCGTCGTCCGCCTCGTCAAGGGCAAGCCCGAGGCCGACCCGGTCGTCCCCGCCAGCCCCGCCGGCAGCGTCCTGCCGCTCTACACGATCCGGGTGCCGCGCGGCGTCTCGGCCGGCACCGGCGGCATCGCCTGGGGCACCTCCGCCGTCACCACCCAGCACTGGCCGGTCGTCGCCCTCGGCGGGATCATGCCGACCAGCGGCTTCAAGGGCGCCTACACCGGCCAGTACCGGGACGCCGCCGGGCTGCTCCAGCGCTGGGACGGAACCACCTGGGTCTCGTACCCGAAGGCGATCGGCGGCATCGCGCCCAGCACCACCGCCACCGGCAGCTACCCCGGGCAGTTCCGGGACACCGGCAAGGGCCTCCAGCGCTGGGACGGCGGCGCCTGGCAGTACACGGAGGGCGCCACCTCCGTGCTGTTCGGCGCCACCCAGTGGACGACGGCGCAGCAGCAGACGATCCCCTCCGGCACCTGGACCACGCTCAGCCTGCCGACCGTCGAGGTCGACGACACCGGCGGCTTCAACGGCACCACCACCTACACCGTCACCCGCGCCGGCTGGTACCGGGTCACCGGCCACGCCGCCTTCGCCAACGACAGCCAGGCCGGCATGCGCGGCTGCCGCGTCGTCATCAGCGGCGTCGGCCAGGCCCGCTTCACCTGGCTCACCCCGGCCGGCAACGGCGCCATCACCGTCGGCGGCAGCGGGCTGCTCTCGCTCAGCGCGGGCGACACGCTCCAGCTCTCCGGCTTCCAGAACAGCACCGTGCCGGTGAAGACCCTCGGCGGCTCCGGCTACGGCTGCACCCTCGCCGCCGAGTGGATCCGGTCCTGACCCGCTCCCCCCGACGGCCCCACCGCCCCTCCCGTTCCTCCCGTTCCTCCTCCGATCGGAGAACCCCGTGAACCTGCGCAGCAGCTGGCTCGCCGTGACCGGCCAGACCCGCGAGGACACCCGCCTCACCCAGCTCGGCGTCACCACCCTCGCCAACCCCGTCCAGGTCCGCTCGGGCATCCTGCCCGGCTCCTACGACGGCCAGTACCGGCTCTCCGGCTTCTGGACCTTCGGCTCCGCCCCGATGACCGCGACCGTCTCCGAGGGCCGGGCCGTCATCCAGGGCGAGATCTCCCAGGGCGCCTACCCGGTGACGCTGCCGAACTCCGAGACCGTCACCTTCGCGCCGGGCAACGCCCAGTACAACCGCATCGACCTGATCGTCCTCAAGATCTACGACTCCCTCTACGACGTCGACCCGCAGAACGAGCGGTACGAGGCGAAGCTGGAGGTCATCCAGGGCACCGCCGACCCGAACCCGCAGCCCCCGCTCGCCGGGCCGCGCTGCCTGCCGCTGTACGAGGTGCTCGTGCCGGCCGGCGTCAGCGCGGGCAACGGCGGCATCCCGTGGGACAGCTCGCTCAAGGACCTGCGCACCCCGGTCGTCGGACTCGGCGGCATCCTCCCGCTGGAGGGCCCGGCGCAGCCCGGCGCCTACCCGGGCCAGTTCCAGGACACCGGCAACAAGCAGCCGCTCCAGCGGTGGAACGGCGGGGCCTGGGTCTCGTACCCGGAGGAGATCGGCGGCATCATCCCGAACTCGGCCTCCAGCACCACCGCCAGCTACACCGGCCAGTACCGGGACTCCACCACCGGCATCCTCCAGCGGTACAACGGCACGGCCTGGGTGCCGGCCGTGCCCGGCCCGTACTTCGTCGACAGCGCCGACCAGGGCGAGACCACGTCCGGCACCTACACCTCGACGCTGGTGGGCCGCACCACCAACCCGCTCAGGATCAGCTTCACCGCCCCGCCGTCGAAGTCGGTCGCCGTCGCCTTCGGCTGCCGCATGAAGTCCCGCGACGACTGCCACGCGTACATGGCGCTCGAACTCTCCCGGGGCGGCACGGTCATCAGCCCGCCCGAGGACGAGTACGGGATCTACTCCGCGAGCACGACGACGATCACGGCCTCCACCATGCGCCGGATCTCCAACCTGACCCCGGGCGAGACCTACACGCTCACCGCCTTCTTCCGGGTCGTCCCCACCACCCCGGCCGTCAAGGCCGTCATCGACAACACCTACATCAGGGTCGACCCGCTGCCGTAGCCGGCCGCCGTCCCCCGCCCACCGAAAGGAGAACCCCATGGCTGTGCGTCCCGGCTGGCTGCTGCCCACCGGCCAGACCCGCCAGACGACCCGCCTGACCCAGGTCGGGGCCGTCACCCCGACCGACCCGCTCGCCTCCCGCTCGGGCATCCTGCCCGGCTCCGCGGACGGCCGGTACCGGGTCGGCGGCCTGTCCATGTCCGGCAGCGGGCCGATGACCGCGACCGTCCACGCGGGGCGGGCCGTCGTCCAGGGCCCGCCGGAGCACGGCGCGTACCCCGTCACCCTGGACGGGGACACCGTCCTCACCTTCGGCGACGGCAACCCGCTGAACCCGCGGATCGACCTCGTCGTGCTCCGCGTCCGGGACGCCGACGCCGACAACGGCGGCGCGTACGAGGCCGCACTGGAGATCGTCGTCGGCCAGCCGTCGGCCACCCCGGCCGCCCCGCCCGCGCCGGTCGCGTCGCTGCCCCTGTTCACCGTCCGCGTCAAGGCCGGAGCCTCGGCCGGCACCGGCGGCATCGACTGGACCGGCGGCGACCTGACCGACCTGCGCACCACGGTCGCCGCCGTCGGCGGCATCCTGCCCGTCTACAACAACGCCGGTGTCCGGGGCTCCTATCCGGGCCAGTACCAGGACAACGACACCGCCCATCACCTCCAGCGGTGGAGCGGCACCGAGTGGGTCGCGTACCCCAGGGAGATCGGCGGCATCGCCCCGCAGAGCGCGCTCTCGGTCGGCAGCTACGCCGGCCAGTTCCGCGAGCACAACGGCGTGCTCCAGCGGTGGAACGGCACCCTGTGGGCGACCTACCACCCGCCGGTGGAGTTCGAGACGACCACCTCCGGCGCGGTCGCGCTCACCAACTGGACCCTGGTGGCCTTCGAGGCCCGCCGCACCCGGAGCGGGCTGTGCACCATGGCCGTCACCGTCACCCGCACCTCGCGGGTCGACGTCGACGCCGACGGCAACCTGGCCGACCAGCCGCTGTGCACCCTGCCCGCGGGCTGGCGCCCGGCCATCAGCATGGAGGCCCCGGCCTGCGACGGCTTCGGCAGCGGCGGGGCGATCGTGACCACCGGCGGCCAGATCAGCCTCCGCGCCTGGGACTACCCCGGCGCCCTCGTCCCCGGCCGCAACATCCGCGTCACGGCCACCTACATCCTCCCGTGAGGTCCGCATGAGTCTCGACACGCCCTACCGGGCCATCTTCTGCGACCTGGTGACCGACCACACCCTCGACATCCTGCCGCTGCGGGACGTCTCCTTCGAGGACTACATCGGCCGCGCCGGCTCGCTCTCCGGCACCGTCCCCGTCCCCGACCGCGCGATGGCCGACCGGGCCCACCAGATCAAGCCGGGCCGCACCACCGTCTACCTGGAGCGCGGCGGCTACCTGTGGTGGGGCGGCATCGTCTGGACCACCAACCTCCAGAGCAGCGACCGGGGCGTGGTCACCCTCGGCGTCCAGGCCGCCACCTTCGACTCGTACGCGGGCCGGCGCCGGATCCGTGCCGACATCAAGTACAACCAGGTCGAGCAGTTCGACATCGCCCGCGACCTGTGGGCCAGGCTCGGCGCCGGCCTCGGGGCGAGCCTCATCGAGCCGGGCGACGACGTCCCCTCGGAGCCCGTGCCGCGCACCGTCTCCTACCGGCTCGGCGACGAGACCGCCTACCAGGAGGCGCTCGACCAGCTCGGCGCCTACGAGGACGGCTTCGAGTACCAGATCCTCGTCTACCGCGACCCGACGCACGGGCAGCGGGTCCGCCGGCTCCGGCTCGGCTCCCCCAAGATCCGCACCGGCGCGACGGACATGGTCTTCGACCGGCCCGGCACGATCCTCAGCTACTCCCTGCCGGACGACGCCACCCGCGGCGGCACCACCTCGCTCGCCCGCGGCGCCGGCACCAACGCCAACGCCGCCGCCGAGTCCCGGCCGACGCTGTCCGCGGAGGTCGCCGCGACCGGGCTGCCGGACCGCTGGCCCCAGCTGGACATCTCCACGGACTACAACGACATCAGCGACAAGGCCACGCTCGACGCGCTGGCCAAGGCCGCCCTCACCGAGGCCGAGGGCTCGGTGCAGATCCCCGAGATCAGCATCCGGCTGTCCGGGATCGTGCCCCCGGCGCTCCTCGGCCGCACCGCCCGCATCCGGATCACCGACGAATGGCACCCGACGGGCCTCGACGCCCGTTTCCGGATCGTCGGCGTCAAGGTCCGGCCGGCCGAGCGGGGCCGTCCCGACACCGCCGAACTCGCCCTGGAGAAAGCCTGATGGCACTGCTTCCCGAGGACATCATCGACCGGCTGATCCAGATGGAGCGCCGGCTCAACGCCCTTTCCACGGCGGTCCACACCCGCCCGCCGCTGACCGAGATCACCAACGGCTCGCTGACGCTGAAGCGGCAGCCCAAGCCGGAGGACCCGGTCACCGTCGTCGCCCACCTCACCACCAGCGGCCCGGGCGGCAGCAAGCCCGTGCTGCGGTTCAACGACGCCTACGGCCACGAGATCCTCTCCGACGACATCCTCAGCGGCGGCCTCGCCCGGCCCTGGCTGCCGATGCTGCCGCCGCAGGACATGGCCTCGGCGAACTGGCCGGCGACCAGCGTCACCACCGCGTGGACGACCATCGCCCAGTCACAGAACCCGATCTGGCAGCCCAAGATGCGGCTCCGGATGTTCACCCGGGTCTCCTCCGGCGCCACCGGGCAGATCCGGGTGATGGTCGGCGGCGTCCAGTTCGGCTCCACCGTGGCCGCCGGCACGGCCTTCGACCACACCGGCGTCCTCACCGACGACATGCAGGCCGACTTCGGCAAGGACGTCACCGTCGAGATCCAGGGCCAGGTCACCAGCGCCTCCGGCACGGTCTACGCCAAGCCGGTCCTGATGTACGGCCGCCAGACCTGACCCCGCCCCGCCCCACCGAGAGAGGACAGCACCCGTGATCCCCGACCCGAACCAGCCCTGGGGCGTCGAGATCGACTACGCGGGCCGCGGCACCGTCGCCGCGGACGGCCACACCGTCGACCTGCGCCTGTACGACAACACCCTCGGCGGCCCGCTGCAGCTCGACCCGATGACCGGCGAGTACCCGGCGGTGTACGTCTCCGCCCAGGTCGTCGAGGCCGGCGAGGGCGGCGCCCAGCTCCGCGGCCACGGCCTCGCCATGGTCCAGCCGACGAACGGCCGCCCGGCCGTGCCCGACCCGGCGGCGGTCGTCCGGGCCGTCGCCGCCGCGCTGGCCGACTTCGAGACCCGCCGGGCCGCCGCCGCCGCGCTCTGCGCCACCTGGGCCCCGGCCCCCGCACCGGAGCCCGGGCCGGCGCCGGAACCGGAGCCCGCCCCGTAACACCCGCACCACCCCGCACGCCCGCCCCGCGCCGCCGACGGCCGGGGCCTTCGCATGTCTGGAGGAGAACAGTTGGCCACTCCCCTCTCCGCGGACCGGCTCCTCGCCGCGCTCCGCGCCGAAGGCGTCACCGTCGTCGAGCACCCCGGCTGGCGCACCCACCACCGCAACCACACCGGCGCCTGGGGCCCCGTCTCCGGCGTCATGATCCACCACACCGTGTCCAGCGGCACCGCGTCCTCCGTCGCGCTGTGCTTCGACGGCTACGACAGCCTCCCCGGCCCGCTCTGCCACGGCGTGATCACCAAGGACGGCACCGTCCACCTGGTCGCGAACGGGCGCGCCAACCACGCCGGCGGCGGCGACCCGTCCGTGCTGCGGGCCGTCGTCACCGAGGCGTACGGCGACCGGCCGCCGGCCCCCCGCGAGCACCAGGGCAGCCCCGGCGCCGTCGACGGCAACTCCCGCTTCTACGGCTTCGAGTGCGTCAACCTCGGCAACGGCACCGACCCCTGGCCGGCCGCCCAGCTCGACGCGATCGAGCGGGTCTCCGCCGCGCTCTGCCGGGCCCACGGCTGGGGCGCCAGGTCCGTCATCGGCCACCTGGAGTGGTCCGACTGGAAGAGCGACCCCAAGGGCTTCGGCATGCCGGGGATGCGCGACCGGGTGCGGAAGCGGCTCGGCGCCGCCCCCGCCGCCCGGCCGACCGCCCCCGCGCAGCCCGCCGCCCCGAGGTACCACCCCTTCCCCGGCACGTCGTTCTTCCGGACCGCCCCCAGCTCCCCGGTGATCACGGCGATGGGCCGCCGCCTCATGGCCGAGGGCTGCGGCCGCTACCGGGTCGGACCCGGCCCCCGCTGGTCCGAGGCCGACCGCCAGTCGTACGCGGCCTGGCAGCGCAAGCTCGGCTTCCGCGGCGCCGACGCCGACGGCTGGCCCGGCGCCGCCTCCTGGAACGCCCTGAAGGTCCCGTACACCAAGTGATCCCGTAGCGATCCCCCAAGGAGAGACCCCCCATGTCCGAAGCCGCGAAGCGCACGGCCCGCACCGTGCTGCAGACCGCCGTCGCCCTCGCCCTCGTCCTGCCCGCGCTCGTCGACGCCTCCGGGATCCCCGCCACCCTGCCCTGGGTGGCCGGCGCGCTCGCCGTCGCCGGCGGCCTCACCCGGGCCATGGCGGTCCCCGCCGTCCAGCTCCTGCTGCCCTCCTGGCTGCGGACGGAACAGGGCGGCGCCGATGACCGAGGCTGACCCGAACGACCCGGTCGCGGTCGCACTCGAACTGGAGCGGCTCCGCGGCACCCTCGAAGCCGGCTTCGCCCGCGTCGACGGCTCGCTCGCCCTGCTCGTCCAGCGCAGCGACCAGACCGACAAGCAGCTCGCCGACCACGAGGCCAGGCTCGACGACCTGGAACGCGCCCGCTGGCCCCTGGCCTCCATCGCCGCCCTCACCGCGAGCGCGGGCGCGCTGGTCGCCCTCTGGGAGCTGGCCGGCCGGTGAAAAGCCCGAAGGGCGGTCACCCCCACGGGGTGACCGCCCTTCGGTCAAGCGACTCGCTTACTGGTTGTACGGACCGTAGTCGTAGTCCTCCAGCGGAACGGCCTGGCCGGAGCCGGTGCCGAACGGCGAGTAGTCGAGGTCGTCGTAGCCGACGGACGAGTACATCGCCGCCTTGGCCTCCTCGGTCGGCTCGACCCGGATGTTGCGGTAGCGGGACAGACCCGTACCGGCCGGGATGAGCTTACCGATGATCACGTTCTCCTTGAGGCCGATGAGGCTGTCGGACTTGGCGTTGATCGCCGCGTCCGTCAGGACTCGGGTCGTCTCCTGGAAGGAGGCGGCCGACAGCCAGGACTCCGTGGCCAGCGAGGCCTTGGTGATACCCATCAGCTGCGGACGGCCGGAGGCGGGGTGACCGCCCTCGGTGACCACACGACGGTTCTCCTGCTCGAACTTCGAGCGCTCGACCAGCTCGCCCGGGAGGAGCTCCGCGTCGCCGGACTCGATGATCGTCACGCGGCGGAGCATCTGCCGGATGATGATCTCGATGTGCTTGTCGTGGATCGACACGCCCTGCGAGTTGTAGACCTTCTGGACTTCGCCGACCAGGTGGACCTGGACCGCGCGCTGACCGAGGATCCGGAGCACGTCGTGCGGGTTGGTGGCACCCACGGTGAGCTTCTGGCCCACCTCGACGTGGTCGCCCTCGCCCACGAGCAGACGGGCACGCTTCGAGATCGGGTAGGCCGTCTCGTCGGTGCCGTCGTCCGGGGTGACGACGATCTTCTTGGTCTTCTCGGTCTCCTCGATGCGGACGCGACCGGCCGCCTCGGAGATCGGGGCGACACCCTTCGGCTGACGCGCCTCGAAGAGCTCGACGACACGCGGCAGACCCTGGGTGATGTCGTCACCGGCCACACCACCGGTGTGGAAGGTACGCATCGTCAGCTGGGTACCGGGCTCACCGATGGACTGGGCGGCGATGATGCCGACCGCCTCACCGATGTCGACCAGCTTGCCGGTGGCCAGCGAGCGGCCGTAGCAGAAGGCACAGGTGCCGACGGCGGACTCACAGGTCAGGACCGAGCGGGTCTTGACCTCCTCGACGCCCGCGTTGACCAGGGCGTCGATGAGCACGTCACCCAGGTCGACGTTGGCCGGCGCGATGACCTTGCCGTCCACGACGACGTCCTCGGCGAGCATCCGCGCGTACACGGAGGTCTCGACGTCGTCCGTCTTCCGCAGGACACCGGCCTCGTCCTTGGCCGCGATCCGCAGCTTCAGACCGCGCTCGGTGCCACAGTCCTCCTCGCGGATGATCACGTCCTGCGAGACGTCCACCAGACGACGGGTCAGGTAACCCGAGTCGGCGGTACGCAGGGCGGTGTCGGCGAGACCCTTACGGGCACCGTGCGTCGAGATGAAGTACTCGAGGACGGACAGACCCTCGCGGAAGGACGCCTTGATCGGACGCGGGATGGTCTCGTTCTTGGCGTTCGACACCAGACCACGCATACCGGCGATCTGCCGCATCTGCATCATGTTTCCTCGGGCACCCGAGTCAACCATCATGAAGATGGGGTTCGTCTTGGGGAAGTTCGCGTTCATCGCCTCGGCGACCTCGTTGGTCGCCTTGGTCCAGATCGCGATGAGCTCCTGCGTGCGCTCTTCCTTGGTGATCAGACCGCGCTCGTACTGCTTCTGGACCTTCTCGTCCTGCTCCTCGTAGCCCTTGACGATGGCCTTCTTGGCCTCGGGCACGACGACGTCGGAGATGGCCACGGTGACGCCCGAACGGGTCGCCCAGTGGAAGCCGGCCGCCTTCAGGTTGTCGAGCGTCGCCGCCACGATGACCTTGGGGTAGCGCTCCGCCAGGTCGTTGACGATCTCGGAGAGCTGCTTCTTGCCCACCGAGTAGTCGACGAACGGGTAGTCCTCGGGCAGCAGCTCGTTGAAGAGCGCGCGGCCCAGCGTGGTCTTCAGACGGAACGAGTCACCCGTCTGCCACTCCGGCTCGCCCTCCTCGGCGACCGGGGGAACCCAGCCGCGCGGCGGAACGGTGCCGATCGGGAAGCGGATGTCGATCTGCGACTGCAGCGACAGCTCGCCGGCGTCGAACGCCATGATCGCCTCGGCCGTGGAGCCGAACGCGCGGCCCTCGCCCTTGACGTCACGCAGCTCGCCGTCGGTGGTGAGGAAGAACAGACCGAGGACCATGTCCTGGGTCGGCATCGTCACCGGACGGCCGTCGGCCGGCTTGAGGATGTTGTTCGAGGACAGCATCAGGATGCGGGCCTCGGCCTGCGCCTCCGCGGAGAGCGGCAGGTGCACGGCCATCTGGTCACCGTCGAAGTCCGCGTTGAAGGCGGTGCAGACGAGCGGGTGGATCTGGATGGCCTTGCCCTCGACCAGCTGCGGCTCGAAGGCCTGGATGCCGAGGCGGTGCAGCGTGGGCGCACGGTTCAGCAGAACCGGGTGCTCGGCGATGACCTCTTCGAGGACGTCGTACACGACCGTGCGGCCGCGCTCGACCATCCGCTTCGCCGACTTGATGTTCTGCGCGTGGTTCAGGTCGACCAGGCGCTTCATCACGAACGGCTTGAAGAGCTCCAGCGCCATGGCCTTCGGCAGACCGCACTGGTGCAGCTTGAGCTGCGGGCCGACGACGATGACGGAACGCGCCGAGTAGTCGACACGCTTGCCGAGCAGGTTCTGACGGAATCGACCCTGCTTACCCTTCAGCATGTCGCTGAGGGACTTCAGCGGACGGTTGCCGGGGCCCGTCACCGGGCGACCACGACGGCCGTTGTCGAAGAGGGCGTCGACCGCCTCCTGGAGCATCCGCTTCTCGTTGTTCACGATGATCTCGGGGGCACCGAGGTCGAGCAGACGCTTCAGACGGTTGTTGCGGTTGATCACACGGCGGTACAGGTCGTTCAGGTCGGAGGTCGCGAAGCGGCCACCGTCGAGCTGCACCATCGGACGCAGGTCCGGCGGGATGACCGGCACGCAGTCGAGAACCATGCCCTTGGGGCTGTTCGCGGTCTGCAGGAACGCGGAGACGACCTTGAGGCGCTTGAGCGCACGGGTCTTCTTCTGGCCCTTGCCGGTGCGGATGATCTCGCGGAGCTTCTCGGCCTCCTCCTCGAGGTCGAAGGACTCCAGGCGCTTCTGCAGCGCCGCGGCACCCATCGAGCCGTCGAAGTACGTGCCGAAGCGGTCACGCAGCTCGCGGTAGAGGAGCTCGTCGCCCTCCAGGTCCTGGACCTTGAGGTTCTTGAAGCGGGACCAGACCTCGTCCAGACGGTCGATCTCGCGCTGCGCGCGGTCGCGCAGCTGCTTCATCTCGCGCTCGGCACCCTCGCGCACCTTGCGGCGCACGTCGGCCTTGGCGCCCTCGGCCTCCAGCTCGGCCAGGTCGGACTCGAGCTTCTTGGCGCGGTTCTCCAGGTCGGAGTCGCGGCGCTGCTCGATCTGCTGACGCTCGACGGAGACGTGGGCCTCCAGCGACGGCAGGTCGCGGGTACGACGCTCGTCGTCGACGTACGTGATCATGTACGCCGCGAAGTAGATGACCTTCTCCAGGTCCTTCGGGGCGAGGTCGAGCAGGTAGCCCAGACGCGACGGAACGCCCTTGAAGTACCAGATGTGGGTGACGGGAGCGGCCAGCTCGATGTGGCCCATCCGCTCACGGCGCACCTTGGCGCGGGTGACCTCGACGCCACACCGCTCACAGATGATGCCCTTGAAGCGGACACGCTTGTACTTGCCGCAGTAGCACTCCCAGTCCCGGGTCGGACCGAAGATCTTCTCGCAGAAGAGTCCGTCCTTTTCGGGCTTCAGGGTGCGGTAGTTGATGGTCTCCGGCTTCTTGACCTCGCCGTGGCTCCACTGACGGATGTCGTCAGCGGTGGCCAGACCGATCCGGAGCTCGTCGAAGAAGTTGACGTCGAGCACTATGCGTCAATCCCTCTCAGGGTTGTAAGGCTGTGGGGTCTGATACGGGGGTCCTGGGGCCGGCGGGCCTTGATCACTCAAGGCCCGCCGGACTCCCGTCAGACCTCTTCGACGCTGCTCGGCTCGCGCCGGGACAGGTCGATGCCGAGCTCCTCCGCTGCGCGGAAGACGTCCTCGTCGGTGTCGCGCATCTCGATGGACATGCCGTCCGAGGACAGCACCTCCACGTTGAGGCACAGGGACTGCATCTCCTTGATGAGCACCTTGAAGGACTCGGGGATGCCGGGCTCAGGGATGTTCTCGCCCTTGACGATGGCCTCGTAGACCTTCACGCGGCCGGTCACGTCGTCGGACTTGATCGTCAGCAGCTCCTGGAGGGCGTACGCGGCGCCGTAAGCCTCCAGCGCCCACACCTCCATCTCACCGAAGCGCTGGCCACCGAACTGGGCCTTACCACCCAGCGGCTGCTGGGTGATCATCGAGTACGGACCGGTCGAACGCGCGTGCAGCTTGTCGTCGACCAGGTGGTGGAGCTTGAGGATGTACATGTACCCGACCGAGATCGGGTCCGGGAACGGCTCGCCGGAGCGGCCGTCGAACAGGCGCGCCTTACCGGTCGGGAGCACCATGCGCTCGCCGTCGCGGTTCGGGATGGTGTGCTGGAGCAGACCGGCGAGCTCGTCCTCACGGGCACCGTCGAAGACCGGGGTCGCGACGTTGGTGCCGGGGGCGACCTGGTCGGCGCCGATGGCCTGGAGGCGCTGCGCCCACTCGTCCGCGAGGCCGGAGACGTCCCAGCCGCGGCTGGCGAGCCAGCCGAGGTGGATCTCCAGGACCTGTCCCGGGTTCATTCGGGACGGGACACCCAGCGGGTTGAGGATGATGTCGACCGGGGTGCCGTCCTCGAGGAAGGGCATGTCCTCGATCGGGAGGATCTTGGAGATGACACCCTTGTTGCCGTGGCGGCCGGCGAGCTTGTCACCGTCGGTGATCTTGCGCTTCTGGGCGACGTAGACGCGGACCAGCTGGTTCACGCCCGGGGGAAGCTCGTCGCCCTCCTCGCGGTCGAAGACGCGGACGCCGATGACCTTGCCGGTCTCGCCGTGCGGGACCTTCAGCGAGGTGTCACGGACCTCACGGGCCTTCTCACCGAAGATCGCGCGGAGCAGGCGCTCCTCCGGGGTCAGCTCGGTCTCACCCTTGGGCGTGACCTTGCCGACCAGGATGTCGCCGGCGACGACCTCGGCACCGATGCGGATGATGCCGCGCTCGTCGAGGTCGGCGAGGACCTCCTCGGAGACGTTCGGGATGTCCCGGGTGATCTCCTCGGGGCCGAGCTTGGTGTCACGGGCGTCGACCTCGTGCTCCTCGATGTGGATCGAGGAGAGGACGTCGTCCTGCACGAGGCGCTGCGACAGGATGATCGCGTCCTCGTAGTTGTGACCCTCCCACGGCATGAACGCCACGAGCAGGTTCTTGCCGAGCGCCATCTCGCCGTCTTCGGTGGCGGGGCCGTCGGCGAGGACCTGGCCCTCGATGACGTGGTCGCCCTCGGAGACGACGACCTTCTGGTTGACCGAGGTGCCCTGGTTCGAGCGGGAGAACTTGTGCAGGCGGTACGTGTTGTACGTGCCGTCGTCGTTGGCGACCGTGATGTAGTCGGCCGACAGCTCCTGGACGACACCGGCCTTCTCGGCCTTGAGGACGTCACCGGCGTCGGTGGCACAGCGGTACTCCATGCCGGTGCCGACGAGCGGGGCCTCCGCCTTGATGAGCGGGACGGCCTGGCGCATCATGTTCGCGCCCATGAGGGCGCGGTTGGCGTCGTCGTGCTCGAGGAAGGGGATCATGGCGGTCGCGACCGACACCATCTGGCGCGGCGAGACGTCCATGTAGTCCACGTCCGACGGCTCGACGTAGTCGACCTCGCCGCCACGCTTGCGGACCAGGACGCGGTTCTCGGTGAAGCGCAGCTCGTCGTCGAGCGCGGCGTTGGCCTGCGCGATGACGAACCGGTCCTCCTCGTCGGCGGTGACGTAGTCGACCTCGTCGGTGACCTGGCCGTCGACGACCTTGCGGTACGGCGTCTCGATGAAGCCGAACGCGTTGACGCGGCCGTACGAGGCGAGCGAACCGATCAGACCGATGTTCGGGCCTTCGGGGGTCTCGATCGGGCACATGCGTCCGTAGTGGGACGGGTGCACGTCTCGGACCTCGAAGCCGGCCCGCTCACGGGAGAGACCACCCGGGCCGAGCGCGGACAGACGACGCTTGTGCGTCAGCCCGGACAGCGGGTTGTTCTGGTCCATGAACTGCGACAGCTGGCTGGTGCCGAAGAACTCCTTGATGGAGGCGACGACCGGCCGGATGTTGATCAGGGTCTGCGGCGTGATCGCCTCGACGTCCTGGGTGGTCATCCGCTCGCGGACGACGCGCTCCATACGGGCCAGACCCGTGCGGACCTGGTTCTGGATGAGCTCGCCGACGTTGCGCAGACGACGGTTGCCGAAGTGGTCGATGTCGTCGGTCTCGACGACGATCTCGTTGCCGTTCTCGCCGATCGTCTCGGTCTCGCCCGCGTGGAGCTTCACGAGGTACTTGATCGTGGCGATGATGTCGTCGGTGGTGAGGATGCCGGCGTCGAGCGGCTCGTCGGCGCCGAGCTTCTTGTTCACCTTGTAGCGGCCGACCTTGGCGAGGTCGTAGCGCTTCGGGTTGAAGTAGAGGTTCTCGAGCAGCGTCTGAGCGGCCTCACGGGTCGGCGGCTCGCCCGGACGGAGCTTGCGGTAGATGTCGAGCAGCGCGTCGTCCTGGCCCTGGGTGTGGTCCTTCTCCAGGGTGGCGCGCATGGACTCGTACTCGCCGAACTCCTGGAGGATCTGCTCGGTGGTCCAGCCGAGGGCCTTCAGGAGGACGGTGACCGACTGCTTGCGCTTGCGGTCGATGCGGACGCCGACGAGGTCACGCTTGTCGATCTCCATCTCCAGCCAGGCACCCCGGGAGGGGATGATCTTGGCGGAGAAGATGTCCTTGTCGGACGTCTTGTCGATGGAGGAGTCGAAGTAGACGCCCGGGGAGCGGACGAGCTGCGACACGACGACACGCTCGGTGCCGTTGATGACGAAGGTGCCCTTGTTGGTCATGAGCGGGAAGTCGCCCATGAAGACCGTCTGGGACTTGATCTCGCCGGTCTCGTTGTTGGTGAACTCGGCGGTGACGAAGAGCGGGGCGCCGTACGTGAAGTCACGGTCCTTGCACTCGTCGATGGAGTTCTTCGGCGGCTCGAAGCGGTGGTCGCGGAAGGTCAGCGACATCGACCCGGAGAAGTCCTCGATCGGGGAGATCTCCTCGAAGATCTCCTCGAGACCGGACTTCGTGGGGACGTCCTGTCCCGACTCAAGGGCAGCCTCGACGCGAGCCTTCCAGGCGGCGTTGCCGAGCAGCCAGTCAAAGCTCTCGGTCTGCAGCGCGAGGAGGTTCGGAACCTCGAGGGGCTCCTTGATCTTTGCAAAGGAGATGCGCAGCGGGGCGGTGCTTGCGCCGGTGTTCATGTTGTTCGAGGCGTTGCGCGAGGCGGCCAAGAGGGGGTCCTTCCGAGGGCTCGGACTCACTACGCGCGTACCGGTCCCCAGCAACGCTTCACGGCAGACGTTTCCTGAAGTGACCAAAAGGCCAGGTCAGACGGGGTCGGTCCACGAAGCTGATGCGAAGGTATGCCCCTGGTGACGGGCAGGGGGCAGCTAACAGGCAGCGCAAAGGGTCAGTGTAGCCACTTGGCCCACTGATGTCCAGGGCGACTGCTTCGCGACCCTCGTTGCTCTCAACTCCGCGGTACTCGCGCCGTGCGGCGCACCTCGATACTGCCCGTTCGGTCGTCGATCCATGCCTCGGAAACGGATCGTTGTGACGACGCGTCCTGAGAATTGCGCGCGGCGTGCCGTTCGTCAAGGCCCCCGCCTGCGAGCGGCGCACGGCGAAGATCACCATACTCCGCTTCCGGAGACCCGTACGACCCCCGCCACGCGGGTCCCGGGAACGCCGAAAGGCGACCACCCAGATGGATGATCGCCTTTCGGTGCCTCCGCGTTACACGGGGGCGAGAGTCAGCTCAGCGAGCCGAAACGGTCTTACTTGACCGTGACGGTGGCGCCGGCGCCCTTGAGGGCCTCGGCGGCCTTCTCGGCGGCGTCCTTCGCGACCTTCTCGAGGACCGGCTTCGGGGTGCCGTCGACGAGGTCCTTGGCCTCCTTGAGGCCCAGGGAGGTGAGCTCGCGCACGACCTTGATGACCTGGATCTTCTTGTCGCCGGCACCCTCGAGGATGACGTCGAACTCGTCCTGCTCCTCGGCCGCACCGGCGGCGTCGCCACCACCGGCGGCGGGGGCGGCAACGGCGACGGCCGCGGCGGCGGTGACGTCGAACTTCTCCTCGAAGGCCTTCACGAACTCGGAGAGCTCGATGAGGGTCATCTCCTCGAACTGGGCGAGGAGGTCGTCCTGAGAGAGCTTCGCCATGATGGGCGATCCTTCCACTAATTCGGCAGGTGCCGATGTGTCTATAGAGGCGGGCGTAACGGCCCGCTACGACCCGCGCACTAGGCGGCGCGGATCAATGCGCGAGCCGAATTACTCGGCACCGCCCTGCTCGGCCTGCTTGGCACGGAGCGCGTCCACGGTGCGGACGAGCTTCGACGGCAGAGCCTGGAAGAGCTGAGCAGCCTGGGACTGCTTGCCCTTGAAGGCGCCGGCCAGCTTGCTGAGCAGAACCTCGCGGGACTCGAGGTCCGCAAGCTTCTTGATGTCGTCGGCGGAGAGAGCCTTACCGTCAAGGACACCGGCCTTGATGATGAGGTTCGGGTTCTCCTTGGCGAAGTCACGCAGGGCCTTCGCCGACTCCACCGGGTCACCGGTGACGAAGGCGACCGCGGTCGGACCAGCGAAGTGCTCGTCCAGTGCGGTGATCCCGGCCTCGTTGGCCGCGATCTTGGTCAGCGTGTTCTTCACCACGGCGTACTGGGCGTTCTCACCGAGCGAGCGACGCAGCGTCTTGAGCTGCGCGACGGTGAGACCCCGGTACTCGGTCAGCACGGCGGCGTTGGAGCTGCGGAACTGGTCCGTGAGCTCGGCCACCGATGCAGCCTTGTTGGGCGTCGGCATAGTGCGTTCGCCTCCTTCCGGGTGATGAGGACCGCTCAGAAGGGGCTGAACAAACGAAAACGCCCCGGGCGCAGGCGCACGGGGCTCAGCTCGACCGGACGGAACATCCGGGAACTCTCCACAGTCACCTGCGCGGGTCGTCCGCAGTCAGCGGATCCTTCGGCCACCGCACCCGGTAGGGGCACAGCAACGACCAGCGGTCTTTGGCTTCTGTGGAAGAGTACGTGACGTCGTGCGTCAGGGGCAAATCAGCCCTGAGCGCCCGCGGCGTCCCCGGCGTCCTCGAGGCCCTCGCCCATGTCCTTGAGCATCTGGAACAGGTCCACGGTCTCGTCGGCCGGCGGCGCCTGGACGGCGGCCTTGGTGCCGTAGTCGCTGTAGTCGGCGCGGAGGTTCATCTTGCCCTCGGCCATCTCCATGGCGATGTCCATACGGGCCGGGTAGCCGTTCTCGTCGACCCAGACCTCGGTGTCGTAGCCCTTGAGACCGGTCTTCTTCATGTTCTCGATGAGCTGGTCGTGCTCCTCCTTGGTGAGGAGCTCCATCGACTTGTTGGCCTTCAGCATCTGCTCGAAGGTGAGCGTGCCCTTGTAGTGCTGGGTCTCCATGCCGTTGACCTTCTCGGCACCGACGTGCTTCAGGTCCGGGGAGTCCAGCAGGAGGGCGAGCTGCTGCGCCGGGTCCTGGTTCATCTGGTCCAGGTTGCCGGTCATGGCCTTCTGGAGGGACTTGTCGCCGGAGGCCTCGGCCGCCGCCTTCATGTCCAGCTTCATCCAGCGCTTGCCGTCCATCTCGGCGGCCTGCTTCTCGCCCATGTCCATGTACATGACGTTGTCGAGCATCAGCATGCGCATCTGCTCCGGAGCGTCGGGGTTGCCGGCGCTGAGCATGGAGCCCTTGATCGTGTAGTCCATGACCATGGGGTCCCAGCCCTGGACGCCGGACATCTCCATGGTGCCGGACTCGGCGCCGACGCCCTCCAGGCTCATGGTCATCGTGACCTTGGCCGCCTTGGCCGCCGAGGTCTTCTCGTACGCCGCCGTCAGCACCTGCGTGACGTCCCCGGCCTTCGCCGTGCCCGCCGCCTTGCCGTCGCCGTCGTTACAGCCCGCCAGGCCCGCCACGAGGCCCGCGGCGGTGAGCGCGACGCCGGCGCGCTTCCAGGTCGACTTGCCCATAGGTGTTCCCCACCCCTTGATCTTCGTCTTTGCGATCTTCGTCTTTGCGTTCTCTCGAACCGTAACGCACCCCTGCGACAGAGAGAGACGCAAATAAAGCCGCCCCCCGTTCCTCCGGAGAGGAAAGGGGGGCGGCTTCAGGACTGACTGCCTCTAAGCCGGAAGGGCTCAGACCGCGGCCGGGTCCTCCTCGACGAGGAGGTTACGGGTGCGGTTCGAGTCGACCGGGATGCCGGGGCCCATCGTGGTGCTGATGGCGGCCTTCTTGATGTAGCGGCCCTTGGCGGCGGACGGCTTCAGACGGAGGATCTCCTCCAGGGCCGCGCCGTAGTTCTCCACCAGCTGCGTGTCGTCGAAGGACGTCTTGCCGATGATGAAGTGCAGGTTCGAGTGCTTGTCGACGCGGAACTCGATCTTGCCGCCCTTGATGTCGTTGACAGCCTTGGCGACATCGGGGGTCACGGTGCCGGTCTTCGGGTTCGGCATGAGACCACGCGGACCGAGCACGCGGCCGAGGCGGCCGACCTTGCCCATGAGGTCCGGGGTGGCGACCACGGCGTCGAACTCGTTCAGGCGGTTGCCCTTGGCGATCTCGTCGATCAGCTCGTCGGAGCCGACGATGTCGGCGCCCGCGGCGACCGCGGCCTCGGCACGCTCACCGGTCGCGAAGACCAGGACCCGGGCGGTCTTGCCGGTGCCGTGCGGGAGGTTCACGGTGCCACGGACCATCTGGTCGGCCTTGCGCGGGTCGACACCCAGGCGGAAGGCGACCTCGACGGTGCCGTCGAACTTCGTGGTGGAGGTCTCCTTGGCAAGGCGGACGGCCTCGAGGGGAGCGTAGAGCTTCTCCCGGTCGACCTTGGCGTCCGCAGCGCGGAGGGACTTGCTGCGCTTCACTTCTGCTCCTGTGTGTTTCAGGTTGTGGAGTCGTGGTGCGGGCCAAGCGCTGGCCCTACCACTGAGGTCACGAGGGGGGTGATCAGCCCTCGACCGTGATGCCCATGGAACGGGCGGTGCCGGCGATGATCTTCGACGCGGCGTCCAGGTCGTTCGCGTTGAGGTCGGGCATCTTGGTGGTGGCGATCTCGCGGACCTGCGCCTCGGTGATCTTGGCGACCTTGGTCTTGTGCGGCTCGCCGGAGCCCTTCTCCACGCCCGCGGCCTTGAGGATCATCTTGGCGGCCGGCGGGGTCTTGGTGATGAAGGTGAAGGAACGGTCCTCGTAGACCGTGATCTCCACCGGGATCACCCAGCCACGCTGCGACTCGGTCGCGGCGTTGTAGGCCTTGCAGAACTCCATGATGTTGACGCCGTGCTGGCCGAGCGCGGGGCCGACCGGCGGGGCCGGGTTGGCCGCACCGGCGTTGATCTGGAGCTTGATAAGCCCCGTGACCTTCTTCTTCTTGGGAGGCATAGCTCTCTCCGGGTCCTAGTGAGAGTTTTCAGCCGATCCATCCGGTCATCCGGATGGAGGCATACCGCACAACGATAACGGGTATAGCTGCGCGTCCAAAAACCGAGCAGGTCAGAGGGGCTGTGGCAGCCCCTCTGACCTGTCCGGAAATCTGTGCTGGATCCCGAGAACGATCAGTTCTTCTGGATCTGGTCGAAGCTGAGCTCGACCGGGGTCTCGCGACCGAAGATCTCGACGAGACCCTTGACCTTCTTCGAGTCCGGGTTGATCTCGTTGATCGTGGCCTGGAGGGTGGCGAAGGGGCCGTCGGTGACGGTGACCGAGTCGCCGACCTCGAAGTCGAGGACCTGGACCTCCAGCTTGCGGGCCGGAGCCGGCTTGCCCTCGGCCTCGGCGGCCTCGCGGGCGGCCTTCTCCTCGGCCTCCGGGGCGAGCATCTTGACGATCTCGTCCAGGGTCAGCGGGTACGGGTCGTAGGCGTTGCCCACGAAGCCGGTGACGCCGGGGGTGTTGCGGACGACGCCCCAGGACTCGTTCGTCAGGTCCATGCGGACGAGGACGTAGCCGGGGAGCTTGTTCTGCTTGACGTTCTTCCGCTCGCCGCCCTTGATCTGGACGATCTCTTCCTCGGGCACCTCGGCCTGGTAGATGAAGTCCTCGACGTTGAGCGAGACGGCGCGCTGCTCCAGGTTGGCCTTCACGCGCTTCTCGTAGCCCGCGTAGGTGTGGATGACGTACCACTCGCCGGGCAGGGTGCGCAGTTCCTCGCGGAGCGCGGCGACGGGGTCGACCGGGGCGGCCGGCTCGGCCTCCTCCTCGGTCTCCTCGACGTCGGCCTCGGCCTCGGTCTCGGCGGCCTCGTCCTCGTCGGTCTCCTCGACCTCGTCGGCGGGCTCGGACTCGTCGTCCTCGGCGTCCTCGACGGCGGAGTCCTCGGCGGCCTCTTCCGCCGCGGCGTCCGCAGCCTCGGCCTGGTCCTCGTCCTCGTCGGCGGCCTCGATGGCGTCCAGCTCGTCCTCGACGGGCTCGGACTCGAAGGCGTCGTTCAGGTTCGCGTCAGACACGGTGGCTGCTTCTTCCTGCGATACAGATGGGGTGGAACAAAAAGTCAGCCGAAGACGTACTTGACTGCTTCCTGGAAGCCAAAGTCAATCACGGTGACCAGGCCGATCATCACGACCACGAAGACGATCACGACGGTGGTGTACGAGGTCAGCTGGCTGCGCGTGGGCCAGACGACCTTGCGGAGCTCCGCGACGATCTGGCGGTAGAAAACGGCGAGACGGCCCAGGGGGCCCTTCTTCCCGCGCTTGCCGCCCTTGCGGCCCTTCTTCTTCGACTCCGACGCGTCGTCTTCGGCATCAGGCATGTCGATGGAGCCTACGGCGTCCGTCACGATCTCTCACCTGATTCCGGGTCGGCCGTGCCGCGCCCGGGTGGAGCCGCACGGCGGTGCAATGAAGTACGTACATGCGCACAACACCTGGCGGTGTGTGTAGCAGGGCCGGAGGGACTTGAACCCCCAACCGCCGGTTTTGGAGACCGGTGCTCTACCAATTGAGCTACGACCCTTTGCGGTGTCCCCCAACCTACCCCATCAGTGATCGGGTCGGTGCGGGCCAACGAGGAGTGAGTGTACGTGGTCTTGGGGCCTCTCGTCGAACAGGAACCCCGACGACCTGCCGACGGGTCTGTTCCCGACCGCTGTCGACCGCTCCTGTCCGCTCCCTGAAACCTGTGTGCCGGGCCGGGAAACGGTCTGGGACGATGGCCGTATGAGCGCTGCTACCCCTCCCACCGAGCGTCGGGTCTCCGCCCGGATCGGTGCGATCTCCGAGTCCGCCACCCTCGCCGTCGACGCCAAGGCCAAGGCCCTCAAGGCCGCCGGGCGTCCGGTGATCGGTTTCGGCGCCGGTGAGCCCGATTTCCCGACCCCCGACTACATCGTCGACGCGGCCGTCGAGGCGTGCAAGGACCCGAAGTACCACCGCTACACGCCGGCCGGCGGCCTGCCCGAGCTGAAGGCCGCGATCGCCGCCAAGACGCTCCGCGACTCCGGCTACGAGGTCGACGCCTCGCAGGTCCTGGTGACCAACGGCGGCAAGCAGGCGATCTACGAGGCGTTCGCCGCGATCCTCGACCCGGGCGACGAGGTCATCGTCCCCGCCCCGTACTGGACCACCTACCCGGAGTCGATCCGCCTCGCCGGCGGTGTCCCGGTGGAGGTCGTCGCCGACGAGACCACCGGCTACCGCGTCTCGGTGGAGCAGCTGGAGGCGGCCCGCACGGAGCGGACGAAGGTCGTCCTCTTCGTCTCGCCGTCGAACCCGACCGGCGCCGTCTACAGCGAGGCCGAGACCGAGGCGATCGGCCGCTGGGCCGTCGAGCACGGCCTGTGGGTCCTCACCGACGAGATCTACGAGCACCTGGTCTACGGCGGTGCCACCGCCGCCTCGCTGCCGGCCGTCCTGCCGGAGCTGCGCGACAAGTGCATCGTGGTCAACGGCGTCGCCAAGACGTACGCGATGACGGGCTGGCGCGTGGGCTGGATCATCGGCCCGAAGGACGTCGTGAAGGCCGCGACCAACCTGCAGTCGCACGCCACCTCCAACGTCTCCAACGTGGCCCAGGTCGCCGCGCTGGCCGCCGTCTCCGGGAACCTGGACGCGGTGGAGGAGATGGGCCGGGCGTTCGACCGCCGCCGCCAGACCATCGTGCGGATGCTCAACGAGATCGAGGGCGTCGTCTGCCCGACCCCCGAGGGCGCGTTCTACGTGTACCCGTCGGTGAAGGGGCTGCTCGGCAAGGAGATCCGCGGCAAGCGCCCGGAGACCTCGGTCGAGCTGGCCGCGCTGATCCTGGACGAGGCCGAGGTCGCGGTCGTCCCCGGCGAGGCGTTCGGCACCCCCGGCTACCTGCGTCTTTCGTACGCGCTCGGTGACGAGGACCTGGTCGAGGGCGTGTCCCGGATCCAGAAGCTGCTGGCCGAGGCCCGCGACTGACCTTCCCCACGAGACGGGCCCCGGTTCCCCGGAACCGGGGCCCGTTTCTACGTTCGGTCGGGTATCGATCGGGGAATCGCCGTGCATACCGCCATTCGGGTAAGGCAGGATCGGCCAATGGAGCACCCCCGCGATCTCACCCTGCTGCCCAAGGCCCACCTGCACCTGCACTTCACCGGTTCGATGCGGCCCTCGACCCTCCTCGAACTGGCCGACAAGTACGGGGTGCACCTGCCCGAGGCGTTGAAGAGCGGTACGCCCCCGCAGCTGCGGGCGACCGACGAGCGCGGCTGGTTCCGCTTCCAGCGGCTGTACGACATCGCCCGCTCCTGCCTGCGGTCCCCGGAGGACATCCAGCGGCTGGTGCGGGAGGCGGCGCAGGAGGACGTGCGGGACGGCTCCGGGTGGCTGGAGATCCAGGTCGACCCGACCTCGTACGCGCCGCACCTGGGCGGTCTCATCCCGGCCCTGGAGATCATCCTGGACGCGGTCGACTCGGCCGCCCGGGAGACAGGGCTCGGGATGCGGGTGCTGGTCGCCGCCAACCGCATGAAGCACCCGCTGGAGGCGCGCACGCTGGCGCGGCTCGCGGTGCGGTACGCGGACCGGGGCGTGGTGGGCTTCGGGCTCTCCAACGACGAACGCCGGGGCATGGCCCGCGACTTCGACCGGGCCTTCGCGATCGCCCGCGAGGGCGGTCTGCTGGCGGCCCCGCACGGCGGCGAGCTGACCGGCCCGTCCTCGGTCCGGGACTGCCTGGACGACCTGCGGGCGGCCCGCGTCGGGCACGGCGTACGGGCGGCGGAGGACGAGCGGCTGCTGCGGAAGCTGGCCGAGCGGGGCGTGACCTGCGAGGTGTGCCCGGCGTCGAACGTGGCGCTGGGCGTGTACGAGAAGCACGAGGACGTCCCGCTGCGGACCCTCTTCGAGGCGGGCGTGCCGATGGCGCTGGGCGCCGACGACCCGCTGCTCTTCGGCTCCCGGCTGGCGGCCCAGTACGAGCTCGCCCGCCGCCATCACGGCTTCACGGACGCGGAGCTGGCGGAGCTGGCCCGCCAGTCGATCCGGGGTTCGGCGGCCCCGGAGGACGTCCGGGGGAAGCTGCTGTCCGGGGTGGACGACTGGCTGGCCGCGCCGGTGGCGTGACTAGAGGCTGACGCCGACGGTCACCGGCTCGTTGACGAGGGTGACGCCGAAGGCGGCGTGGACGCCGGCGACGACCTCGCGGGCGAGGGCCAGCAGGTCCTCCGTGGTCGCCTCGCCGCGGTTGGTGAGGGCGAGGGTGTGCTTGGTGGAGATCCGGGCGGGCCCGGAGCCGTACCCCTTGGTGAAGCCCGCCTTGTCGATGAGCCAGGCGGCCGAGGTCTTGGTGTGGCCGTCGCCGGCCGGGTAGGCGGGCGGGGCGACGTCGGGGCCGAGCCGGTCGGCGACGCGGGTGAGGAAGGTCTCGTACTCCGCCGCCGTGAGGATCGGGTTGGTGAAGAAGGAGCCGGCGGACCAGGTGTCGTGGTCCTCGGGGTCGAGGACCATGCCCTTGCCTGCGCGGAGCCTCAGCACGGTCTCGCGGGCGTGGGCGAGCGGCACCCGCTCGCCGGCCTCGACGCCGAGGGCGCGGGCGGTCTCCGGGTAGGCGATCGGCGCGGAGAGCCCTCCGGCGTCCTCCAGCACGAAGCGGACGCGCAGCACGACGTACCGGTCGGGGTGCTCCTTGAAGAGGCTGTGGCGGTACGAGAAGGCGCACTGGGCGTTGGTGAGGGTGACGGTCTCCTCGGCCCGGCGGTCGTAGGCGACGACCTCGGTGATGGTGGCGGAGACGTCCTGGCCGTAGGCGCCGACGTTCTGGATCGGGGTGGCGCCGGCCGAGCCGGGGATGCCGGCGAGGCACTCGACGCCGGCGAGCCCGGCCTCGACGGTGCGGGCGACGGCGTCCGTCCAGACCTCGCCGGCGGCGAGCTCCAGGCGGGTCCCGTCGAGGGAGAAGCCGGTGGTGGCGATGTGCAGGGCGGTGCCCTCGAAGCCCTTGTCGCCGATGACCAGGTTGGAGCCGCCGCCGATGACGAGCAGCGGGGTCCCGGTCGCGTCGGCCTCGCGGACCGCGGCGATCACCTCGTCGTCGGTGGTGGCCGTGACGAGCCGGGTGGCGGGGCCGCCGAGCCGGAAGGTGGTCAGGGGGGCGAGGGGGGCGTCCTTGAGCTGCTGCACGGGCTCAAGGGTACTCACGTGAGTACGTCGCCCCCCCCTGACCGAAGGCGTCGGTCAGGCCAGGCGTACGACGGCCCGGCTCATCCCCAGCACCTTCTGGCCCGCGCTGGTCGCGGTGAGGTCCACCCGGACCCGGCCGTCGTCCAGCTTCGCGGCCACCTTGGCGGAGACCTCGATCACGGCGCCGACGCCGTCGTTGGGGACGACGACGGGCTTGGTGAAGCGGACGCCGTACTCGACGACGGCGGCGGGGTCGCCGGCCCAGTCGGTGACGACGCGGATCGCCTCGGCCATGGTGAACATGCCGTGGGCGATGACGTCCGGAAGCCCGACCTCGACGGCGAACTTCTCGTTCCAGTGGATCGGGTTGAAGTCCCCGGAGGCGCCCGCGTACTGGACGAGGGTGGCGCGGGTCACGGGGAAGGTCTGCGCGGGCAGCTCGGTGCCGACCTCGACCTCGTCGTAGGCGATCTTCGCGGTCATGGTCATGCCTCCTCGGGGGCGCGGGAGACGAGCTTGGTCCAGGCGGTGACGACGTGCTCGCCGCTCTCGTCGTGGACCTCGCCGCGGATGTCCAGGATGTCGTTGCCGGCCAGCGACTTGATCGCCTCGATGGTGGAGGTGACCGAGAGGCGGTCGCCGGCGCGGACGGGCCGGGTGTAGGCGAACTTCTGGTCGCCGTGGACGACCCGGCTGTAGTCGAGACCGAGCTGCGGGTCCTCGATCACCTGGCCGGCGGCCTTGAAGGTGATGGCGAACACGAAGGTCGGCGGGGCGATCACGTCGGGGTGGCCGAGTTCCTTGGCCGCCTCGGAATCGGTGTAGGCGGGATTCGCGTCGCCGATCGCCTCGGCGAATTCGCGGATCTTCTCGCGGCCGACCTCGTAGGGCGCGGTGGGCGGATAGGTCCGGCCCACGAAGGACTGGTCGAGCGCCATGGACTCGATACCTCCTGTGATTTGTTGCCGACAAACGCCACGAGGCCGCCCCCGGGTGGGGACGGCCTCGTGAACGAGCCTGATTAGCGCGTCTCGCGGTGCGCGGTGTGCGAGTTGCAGCGGGGGCAGTGCTTCTTCATCTCAAGACGGTCCGGGTTGTTACGCCGGTTCTTCTTGGTGATGTAGTTCCGCTCCTTGCACTCCACGCAGGCCAGCGTGATCTTCGGGCGGACGTCGGTGGCAGCCACGTGAGTGCTCCTTGACGGACGGATGGATGGATGGTCGCACCCCCGCCCTCGAAAGTTTGGGGGAGCATGAAAGAGTAGCCGATCGCAGGACCGACCCCACAATCGGCTACCGTGTGTAGCGGTGACCGGACTTGAACCGGTGACACAGCGATTATGAGCCGCTTGCTCTACCGACTGAGCTACACCGCTTTGATGTCAGGAGGCCCGCCCGAAGGCGGGATTCCCGGCACCAGAGCCCCAATACGGAATCGAACCGTAGACCTTCTCCTTACCATGGAGACGCTCTGCCGACTGAGCTATTGGGGCGAGCGAGGAAGACATTACACGGTCTGCGGCCCATCACCCAAATCCGTTTCGCCCGGGCGACCTGGCAGGCCGCCACCCCCGCCCCGTACGCCACTCGTGGACTCATCGGTACGACTATTGCGCTCCTCCTCGAAGGCGGCGGCGCCCACCCCTAGGCTCTCCCCCACGCTGCGTGATCTCGATCTTGGTGACTTGGTGAGGAGCCCGATGTCGGCCGACAGCAAGCAGCCCCGTCAGCCCTCGGACGACGGGGGGCGCGCGGCCACCGAGGACGCGCACTCGCTCCTGCTGTCGAACGCGCGGCTGACCGACGGACGGACCGTGGACGTGCGGCTGGTCCGGGGCCGGATCGAGGCCGTCGGCACCGCGGGGAGCCTGAGCACCGCCGGCGCCCGGGTGGACCTGGCCGGCCATCTGCTGCTGCCGGCGCCGGCCGAGCCGCACGCCCACGCCGACACGGCCCTCTCCGCCGAGAGCCCGGGCCCGGTCTCGTACGCCCCCGAGGAGGTGCAGCGGCGGGCCACCGAGGCGGCGCTGCTCCAGCTCGGGCACGGGGCGACCGCGCTGCGGGCGCATGTGCGGATCGGCGGCGTGGACGCGCTCGGCCCGCTGGAGGCGGTCCTCCAGGCCCGGCGCTCGCTGCGCGGCCTGGCGGACCTGACGGCCGTGGCGGTGCCCCGGCTGCTCACCGGGGCGGCGGGCGCGGACGGGCTCGCGATGCTGCGGGACGCGGTGAAGATGGGCGCCGGGGTGGTCGGCGGCTGCCCGGACCTGGACCCGGACCCGGCGGGGTACGTGGAGGCGGTCCTGGAGGTCGCGGCCGAGCACGGGGTGCCGGTGGACCTGCACACGGACGGCGACGACCCGGCGCGGCTCGCCCGGTTCGCGGCGATGGCGGGCGGGCTGCGGCCCGGGGTGGCGATCGGCCCGTGCGCGGGGCTCGCCCGGCTGCCGGAGGACGTGGCGGGCCGGGCGGCGGACCGGCTGGCGGCGGCGGGCGTGACGGTGGTCTGTCTGCCGCAGGGCGGCTGCGCGGGGACGGAGCGGCGGGGTACGGCCCCGGTGCGGCTGCTGCGGTCGGCGGGGGTGCGGCTGGCGGCCGGCAGCGGCTCGCTGCGGGACACGGCGAACCCGGTGGGGCGCGGGGACCCGCTGGAGGCGGCGTTCCTGCTGGCCTCGCTGGGCGGGCTGGAACCGGCGGAGGCGTACGGGGCGGTGAGCTCCGCCGCGCGGCAGGCGATGGGCCTTCCGGAGGTGCGCGTGGAGGCCGGCTTCCCGGCGGAGCTGGTGGCGGTGCGGGGCGAGCGGCTCGCGGGCGTGCTGTCGCTGGCGTACAGCCGGATCGTGGTGCACCGGGGGCGGGTGGTGGCGCGGACGAGCGCGGTGCGGGAGTACTGCGACTCGGCGGCCGCCCTCGACCTGCCCCGCCAGGCCAGGACCGACCCGGGAGGCCCGGCGGCCCGCTGAGCCGTACGGTCGGACCATGCGCATCGTCATCGCTGGAGGACACGGTCAGATCGCCCTGCGCCTGGAGCGGCTGCTCTCGGCGGGCGGACACGAGGCGGTCGGGCTGATCCGCCGCCAGGAGCAGGCGGAGGCCCTGCGGGCGGCGGGCGCGGAGCCCGTCGTGCTGGATCTGGAGTCGGCGTCGGTGGAGGAGGTCGCGGAGGTCCTGCGGGGCGCGGACGCGGCTGTCTTCGCGGCGGGCGCGGGCCCGGACAGCGGGGCCGCCCGCAAGGAGACGGTGGACCGGGCGGCGGCGGTCCTGTTCGCGGACGCGGCGGAGCGGGCCGGGGTCCGGCGCTTCGTGGTCGTCTCGTCGATGGGCGCGGACGCCCACCACCCGGGCGACGGCGTCTTCGACGTCTACCTGCGGGCGAAGGGCGCGGCGGACGACGCCGTCCGGGCCCGCCCGGGCCTGGAGTGGACGATCCTGCGCCCCGGCATGCTCACGAACGACGCCGGCACGGGCCTGGTCCGCTTGGAGGCCGCCACGGGGCGCGGCCCCGTCCCCCGCGACGACGTGGCCGCGGTCCTCGCCGAACTGGTGGACTCCCCCGGCACCGCCGGCCTGACCCTGGAACTGGTCTCGGGCTCGACCCCGGTCACGGTCGCGGTCACGGACGTGGCCGGCAACTGACCGCGGGCCCGCCCCCGGAAACGAGTGAAGGTCCCCGGTGCGAACACCGGGGACCTTCTTCACGTGGCGACGCCAGGATTCGAACCTGGGTAGGCTAAGCCGACGGATTTACAGACCTCTGGCATTGAGTGCAGGCACAGCCGCCCCACCAGGCAGGATGCGAAACGTGTGGACCCTAGTCGCGTAATCCGTCCACACCTCGTCCACCAGGCAAGGCAATTCACCTCAGGATGAGCGTGGTTGCCCGCTCCGCGCTTGTCATGTCGATCAAGTCTGGACGGTCGCGCACCAGGGCACGCAGCGCCTGCCGCCCTACCCTGATGGCTTCACGGCTCGCGTCGGAAATCTGACCTGCATTCACCTCAGCTCCGTGAACGAGTCTGCTCCTCATGCTATAAATCTCCGCGGCTCTCTTCCTGAACTTGACACGCTCTTCCCCAGTGCTGCAAATCAACAGAGCAAGCGACGCAGAGATTTTGAACGAGATCTCTGTTTCACTCCCAAAGAGCGACTCCCAGGCAATTACCGCGTCAACGAGTGCATCTTGAGGATCCCTACGCTCCGCGGAGGCACGCAAGAGCCTTTGAGCCGCCAATGAGATTCTTCGAAAATTAACGCCACCAAGGCGATAGATCCATTCACCCCACTCGCTCATGAATTCTTGCGTAACTTCCGTAGGCGTTCTGAAAGCGAACTGGCTCAGATCGGTTATCCCCCACGAATCTCCGGGGCGAATCGGAACGACAATCCGCGACCACGCCGGCACCAGAACCGGCACGTCTTCGCCACCCCAAGCCAAGAGAAACGCCAGCCTCGCGACTTCAATCCGCTCGCTCAAGATCTCTGCAGCTTTCCTCCCTGGAGCAGGGATTTCAGCTTCTGAGCCCTCATCCACAGTGAAGTACCGGCATCCCACTGTAATGTCGGTCGAAAGTACTACGTCTCCGCGGTCATAGATCGATACTTCTCGACCATCCTCATGGTGAATCGTCCGGACAGAATTGAGACCGGTTTGCGGAGGCTGCCAAGGGTGTTCGCTCCCGTGGGCACTACGCAGCGTCCCCCAAGGGAGAGGGACTGAGACGCCAGGGGGGCCCACGATGCCGCTCAACGAAGCAACTCCCAGGCCAGGCATCTTGGATCGGGTGAACCCTTGCCGCGCTCCAGCGATAACTGATGGAATCTCCGCAACAAGATCCCCGAGGGTTGGAGCCTTCATCTTGAGGTTGACTAGACTCCAAGCCGCGTACATCAGACTTTCCGGAACGATGGCAAGCTGTAGCATTCCCACAGACCCGAGAGTCAGAGACATGTAGAGCGGATCCATCTCTGCCACGTCACCAGAGAAAGGAAGATCTGGATCTTCCCGAATCGCGGCGATTGCAGAACGATAAGCCTGGGATCCGAATTCCGTACTGAGTTTGAAACCAGTGTGCTCATAGATCAGAAGTTCACCGAACGACTGCACAGTCAGGCGGCAAAGCGCCCGCTGCAGAGCATCACCTTCTGAGCAGTCAAATTCATCGTCACCACCGCTGGATCCCATGAACTCCCGAAGCTGATGAACTATTGATGGGGCTTCCTCCGATGGGGCACGGAGCAGAGAACCCCACACCCAGAGAACTTCTTCACGCCGCTCGATCCACGCATTGGATCGAATCCACTCCATTACTGAAACCTGCTCCGGAGTAGGACCGTCGAAGTCCCCAAAGAACCACGACACGAATCGCTCCCCAAGCATGGATTGAAGGTACTCAATCCGCGCCCCGAAGGAGTCCTCTGCGTTCCGGCTTTCGCTCATCTAGGCATGGTATGCCTACATACCCTTCGATCGCGCCTGTTTACGCCCACTCAACAAGACCGTTCGGCACCTTCAACTCCGCGCCCCAGGGCAGGCCATGGGAGGCTTAGTCTGGGCACACAGCCTGAGAGGGGGTCCGCATGTCTCAACCCAGTCCTCGCGGAACATTTCTACTCATTGCCGACGCACTGCGTACGGCGATCAGTCAAGGAAGCGTGGAGGGGGTACTGCCGTCGGAGGCTGAGCTGATGCAGGCGCACGGAGTCTCGCGAAACACGATCCGCCGCGCACTCAAGACTCTCGAGGCAGAGAACATCGTCACGTCTGTCCCTGGTCTGGGGTGGCGCCTCGTCTCAGCAGGCAGCCAGCAGCCGCTCCTTGACCGCATGACCAACCTGATCTTCGAAGAGGACCTAGCGATCGGTAGCCGTTACCCTTCGGAGTCAAGTCTCTGCGAGCGGTTTGCAGTTTCACGCACTGCTGTACGCCGCGCGTTGGCGCAGATGGAAGGTCGCGGTCTTCTCGATACAGCGCACGGGAAGGGACGGACCGTGCGCGCCCTCCCCACCTCACACAAGCAGCCGTAGCCTTAGCACTCATGGGGCTTACTGAGTGGGCGTACTCGCTTTCCGAATCGCTGCTGTCCGAGCCGTTGCCGCGCCGCTGGGCACACTCTCTTGGGGTCGCCAAGCGGGCCCGGTCGTTGAGCCCAATCCTCGGGAAGGATGCCGAGTTGATGGAGGCCGCGGCCGTGCTGCACGACATCGGCTACTCCCCGTCCTTGGCCTCCACAGGGTTCCACCCGCTCGACGGGGCCCGGTACCTACGGGACCAGGAAGGGGCCGACGAGCGAGTCGTCCGGCTCGTCGCCCACCACTCGTGTGCGCTCCTGGAGGCCGAGGAGCGGGGGCTGCGGCAGGAGTTGGAGACCGAGTTCGCTCTGGAGCGGCCGGAGCTGGTGGACGCGCTCATCGTCTCCGACATGACGACCACGCCGGACGGCGAGCACACGACGCCGGCCGCGCGGCTGGACGAGATCGTGCAGCGGTACGGGCCGGACACCATCGTGGGCCGGTTCATTCAGCGGGCGGCACCGGAGATCTTCGCGGCCAACGAGCGGGTAGAGCTGCGGATGGCCGCGGTCGCCGGCGCTCAGCCGATGTAGGGGTCCCGGCGCGTCTCATCCAGACCGTGCTGGATGCGAAGGCGCATGGACGGGTGAATGTCGAGGTCGTTGAGGTCCGCTGGGTCTACCCAGCGGACCTCCTTCGATTCGCTGCTCGTACGGAGGGAACCGCCGACCGGCTTGGCCCGGAAGCAGATGGAGAACTGCTGGCGCACCTCGCCGTCGTCGTACGCGAGGACGTGCTCCGGGTCTGTGTAGAGCCCGACGATGCCCTCGACCTCGACCGCGACCCCGGTCTCCTCCTCGACCTCGCGCACGGCTGTGTCACCGATCCGCTCTCCGATGTCGTGCCCGCCGCCCGGTAGTGCCCACAGGCCGTTGTCGGTCCTGTGGATGAGCAGGAGCCGCCCGCCGCCGTCGCGGACGACGACGGTGACCGACGGGACCACCGAGTTCGCTTTCGGGGCTTTCGGGTCGCGGAAGTAGTCGATCCGGGTCATGCGTCTGTGCCTCCGAGGTCCGTCGGGGAGGAGATCGGTCGGGCGCTCTCCCAGACCCGTTCCACGCTCTCCGTGTAAGCGTCGAACAGCTCGCCGCCGGGAACGCGCTGGAGGTGCAGGACGGGGGCCATGTAGGCGCCGACGCCGTACAGGTGCCCGTTGGCGAGCATCGCGTCGTCGGACCGGTAGATGGAGTTGTAGAGCGTGGTCGAGTGGAGCCGGAACTCGACTCCGGGGAGCCCGAACAACGGCGCGTAGTTGACCAGCGCGTTGCGAATCTTGCTGGCCATGGCACCCCCGATCCCCTCGTCGGCCCCGCGCACTGCGACCGCGGCCGAGTCGGGGTCGCCGAGCATGAACCTGATCGGGACGCCGTCGGAGGACTTCTCCTTCACCACCTGGTGGAAGGCGGCGTCCTCGGTGAGCCAGAAGCCTGAGTAGACCAGGACGTCGAAGTGCCGCCGAGCGCCGGCGTAGAGCTGTGGCCACAGTCGGTTCGGCACAACGGAACGGTGCGGGTACAGCTGGACCAGTTCGGCGCTACCCGCCTCCGTGACCTCGGCTGACGTCCGCTCCTCCGGCCAGAGGTAGGACACCTCCCGCTGCAGGAGTGATGCCGTCGCGTACTTGAAGCGGCGGTACGGCTGGCGCTTGGGGTCGTTGATCCAGCGCTCCACCGTCTTCGCCGACACCCCGAGCCGTTCGGCCACCTCGTCCAGGGTCATGCCGCGCTCGATGATCGCGCCGCGTAAGCGTTCATTGGCCATGCCGTGGGCTCCCCCGGTGGGACGACTTGGGACGACTTCACCGTAGCCAAGACGTCCTGGAGCCGTACATGCGCGGAGTCCTACGTCTGCCCTGATCAAGCCAAGCTGGACTCATCAAGCGGGACGGACTCGCAACCACCAAAGAGCCAAGGGACTTGACGGTGCGAATCCTTCTCCGCATGATGAGGAACAGGTAGTACATGTACCTCATTGAGCTTCGGCTTGGTGAGTCGTGCTGCCCAGCGCCCGGAGAGGCCCGTGAAACGGCCGCGAAGGAAGCGCCCGTCACGGTTGAGAACTGAACAGTGGACACACAGAACGACAGGCATCTGCGACAAGCCGCAGGCCCTGCCGCACGAGCAGCAAGCACCTTGCTCCCGTCGCCCTCCGGGGCCGGCCGAGAGTCCTCGACGTGCGGTGAGACAAGGGCAGAGATCGCCACCTACGCCACGCACCATGTCCGCCCTTTGGAGGCCGACGTGAAGCGCTTAAGACCCTGGGCGCTGCTGCCGCTGGACCGGCGGAGTGGCCATGCCTAACGCGTCATCTGACTGCCGCGGCCGCTCGACGGCTGCGGCCGGTTGCCTCCTCCGCCCGTCCGGTCCCCTGCGTGGGGTGCCGTACGGGCGGGGTTGAGGGGAGCCGGTTGGTTCCAAACGGCGTGAGGCCCCGGTGCGGGAACACCGGGGCCTCGGTTCGGGCCGTTCCTACCCCCTGCTGTGAAGGGAGCACGACCCAATGAAGTCCATCGCTGCACTTCAGGCCGTTGTTACGGCCACCCCGTTCGACGGTGAGCCGTCGGATGCGGAGCTGGACGCGATCGAGCAGGAGATGCCGCTGATCCTGGCGGAGATCGACCTGCTCGACGTGGAGATCTGGATGCTGGACGGCCCCTCCACGGTGCTGGACGAGCGGCGGATCCGCCGGGCCCGTAACCGGGTCCTGGACGAGCGCCGCACCCTCACCAACCGCGCTGGCCTGACGCAGGCGGGTGGTGCCGCATGACCCGGCTCACCGACCTCCCGGGTGAGGTCACCACGCTGCTGACGGCGGTCGTGGAGGCCCTGGACATCCCGCTCCCGTCGAACGACGAGGACGACGAGGCCGCGCACTACGACGTCCTGGACGAGCGGGCGGCAGGCGTACGGATCGCTCTGTCGGTCCTGCTGGAGGGCGCCTACTACGGGGCCCTGAAGGACACCACCCGCTACATCCGGGAACGGACGGCCCAGCACCCCGTCACCTACACCCCCTTCCGCTCCGACCGGACGGGGGCCGAGGGGTGACCGCCGGCACGGGTAGGGAGCTGGGGACGCTCCAGCGGGTGGTGCTGGGTGCGGCGTTCGTGCCGATGCTGGTCACGGGCGGCGCCGGTGGGTTCGGCACCTACACCAACATCAAGGCCGCCTACGGTTCCGGTACCGCCGTCGGCGCCGTCGCGGCCGGTGAGGGTGCCACCGCCGTCCTCGCGATCGTCCTGCTCGGTCTGACGCTGCTGGGCCAGTCCTCGCCGAGGGTGATCCGGGCGGGGCTGTGGGCTCTTCCCGCAGCCGCGGCCGCCATGTCCGCCACCGCCGCCACCACCCTCGGCGAGGTCGTCATCTACGCCCTCACCCCGATGGGCATGACCGCCTCCGCCGAGGGCGCCGCGTTCCTGGCCCGTCGGATCGTCGTCTATCGCGACGGCCGCGACGCAGAGGCCGAAGCCCACGCCGCCGACCTGGTGCAGGCGATCGCCTACCAGCGGGCCATGGCCGAGCGGCACCCCGACCCCAAGGTCCGCAAGAAGGCGGAACTGGAGTACTGGAAGCTCGGCAAGAAGGTCGGCGCCGGTGACATCGTCCTCGGGACCCGGCTGGTCGACGTCCAGCGCGAGAAGGTCACCGCCGGCGCCCACGCCGCCCTCGCCGACATGTTCGGCGCCACCACCGCCGCCCCGGTCCTCACCGGACCGGTCGAGCCCGAGCAGACGGTGACGGTGGAGCTGGAGGTCGACCGGTCCACCCGACCGGTCGACCCCGTGAATGCGGAGGAATCGGAATGGGCCGGTACGGAACGGTCTACCTCTGACCAGCCGCTTCCCGCCCTCGCCCCCGCCCCGGCCGACCCCGGCCCGACGGACGAGGAAGAGTCCACCCCGCCCGCTGCGGTCGAGTCGACCGGTCGAGTGGCCGTGAAGGTCGTAGCGGCCGAGCAGTCGGCCCGACCCGAGCGGGTGACCCGCCGGGTGCCCGACGTGGCGAAGACGCCCGTCCCCCGCCGCACACGCGACGAACTCCTCGCCGAGACGCGGCGGTTGACGGAGTCGTGGCCGGTGGAGAACCTGACGGCCGACCGGATCCGGCGGGCGGTGCGTACGTCGCCGGAGAAGGGCCGGTGGCTGCGCGAGACCCTGCGCGCCGAACGGGGTGAGGCCGCGTGAGCGCGCTGCCGGTCTACCGGTGGCGGCTGGCGCCGGAGGGGCTGGCGACGTTCCGGCAGCTTCGGGCGATGGGGCTGCGGCCGGGCGGTTCGCCGGTCGTGGCCCAGCTCGAACGAGCCCGCCGCCGGCGCGAACCGCTCGTCGCCTACCTCTACCGCGTCGACACCGCCAAGCCCGTCCGACCGATGACCCCGGCCAAGCGAGCCGCCCTGGAGCGGGCAAACGCCGCCCGCCGAGTCTGCCCGGAGTGCGGGCGGGACGCCGGATACCGCATCCCCGCCTCGCTCGGCATGTGCACCCCCTGCGCCTACCCGGACACGGCCGCTGCCTGACCGGCAGGGGTCATGCGCCGGCTACCTCACCGAACAGTTCCAGGATCCGGGAGATCCATTTCCGGGTCTGGTGCCACCGGTTGCAGTACCGGCGTGAGCGCCACCACGACCGGTACGCGACCGGCCGCCGACACCACTTGCACGGCTTCGTACGACTTCCCTGATCCCCCATGGCCGTGACTCTAGCGGCCACTTTTGACCTGGGAGAACCCATGTCGAACCTCCCCGAACCCGCCCCCGTCGTCCGGCTCCCGGACGGCACCTACACCTACGCCGACCACCTCCCCACCCCCCTCCAGCCCGCCCCGGGGCCGCAGGTGGTCCACCAGCACATCCACCAGGCGCCCCCCGACCGCACGGTGCAGCGGATCGCGCTCGGCTCCGGGATCGGCGCCGGCACCGTCGCCGCCGGCGTCTACTTCGGCCCCCTCCTCGTCGGCGCGCTCACCGCGATCGCCGCCAACCTGGCCCTCCTCGCGTTCCTCGCCACCGTCCTGGTCTGGGGCGTCCACACCGTCATCAAGTCCGTCGGCGGCCCCGACGGACAGCAGGCCGCCAAGGCCATCGGCAAGGCCCGCCGGGCCCGAAAGGGGAAGTGAGCCCATGTTCCGAGGCGGACAGAAGGTCCTGATCGTCGCCTGCGAGGACGACCCCCGCGCCGTCGGCAAGACCGGCCGCGTCCTGGACGAGATCCCCCCGGGCCCCCTCACCGAGGGCCGGTGGACCGTCGACCGCATCAGCATCTGGATCGCCCCGGTCCTGTGCCACACCCACGAACTGCGCGCCCTCGACTGACGGCTGCCCGCCCACCCCGAACCGCGCCGGTCGGGGTGGAAGGGGAGTCGGGACAGCCCCGGCTTCAGAGAGGAACCCATCGTGGCCGGCAAGAAGAACGACGAGTACGACCCGAACCACCCGCCGCTGACCGTCGGCGAGGGCGTGAAGTTCGGCTGGTACATCGCCCGCATGGCCAAGCGCGGCATCGCCGGAGAGAACGTCTACCAGGGCGACCTGGAGAAGAAGGTCGACCGCCTCCTCGACCGCGCCCGCGACCGCGCCGAGAAGAACGCCCGCGGCAAGGGCAAGTAGCTGTGCCCCGGGGCGGCCGACAGCCGCCAAGCCTCACCGGCCGCCCCGGGTCCTTCGTGTTCCCTCACGTGGAGAGGACGTTTCAGTGAAGCACCCCGACGACGACCAGGAACTGTTCGCCCGGCTGGAAGCCGAGATGACCGCCGACCCGTCGACCGACGACAGCGGGGCCGAGGTGGTAGACCTCGGCAAGGCCCGCGCCGCCCGGCAGACCACCACCGAACCGGTCGAGCCGGAGGAGTCGGCTGGTCGGCTGGTAGTCGACCAGCCGACCCCGGCTGCGACCGGTCCGGGCTACCTCGGTCGGCTGGCGTCCGCGAAGCGCCGGGACGTGGTTCCGGTCTGGCTGCGGTCTACCTCTGAACTGCGAACGGCCGCCGGATGGGTGGCCCGCCACTACGCCCACACCGTCGGCTACCACGCGCTCCGCACCCCGGTTTACGCGCTGCGGCTCGCGCTCCAGTCGCCCGCCGGAGCCGCCCGGTTCATCGGCGGAGCGATCCGGTGGGTGGCAGACCGGGAGGGTGAACCGGTCCGGGCCGCCGCCGTCCGCAAGGAGGACGCGGTCGAGTACCTGCGGCTGTCCGCGCAGCGCGACGACCGGGTCAAGCTCCGCTCCCTGATCGCCGCCGTCGCCACGTTCATCGGCGCCACCGTCGCCCTCGCCATCTACGTCCTCGCGCCGGGCTGGCTCCAGACCGTCTCGGTCGGTCTGGTGCTGCTCGCGCTCGGCTGGGCCGGCCGCAAGGCAGACGCCCCCGTCGTCCACCGCGCGGTCGAGATCCCCAAGGCGTCCAAGCTCACCTCCGACATCGTCCTGCGGGCCCTCGGCGCCCTCGGCATCCCCGCGATCAACCAGGCGCAGGGCAAGGGGCGGGACGGGTTCGAGTTCACCGCCCCGATCACCCGCGACGGACCCGGCTGGCGCGCGCAGGGCAACCTCCCCTACGGCGTCACCGTCGCCGACGTCATCGAACGCCGCGAACGCCTCGCCTCCGGCCTGCGCCGCCCCCTCGGCTGCGTCTGGCCCGAGCCCGCCTCCGAGGAACACCCCGGGCACATGGTGCTCTGGGTCGGCGACCAGGACCTCACCAAGGCGAAGAAGCCCGCGTGGCCGCTGGCGAAGTCGGGCGGGGTAGACCTGTTCAGGCCGGTCGCCTACGGCACCGACCAGCGCGGACGCTGGGTCGAGGTGACGCTCATGTACATCGCCGGGGTGATCGGAGCGATCCCCCGCATGGGCAAGACCTTCCTCCTGCGCCTGCTCCTCCTGATCGCCGCGCTCGACCCGCGCGCGGAGCTGCACACGTACGACATGAAGGGCACCGGCGACCTCGACCCGGTCGGCAACGCCGTCTCCCACCGGCACGCCGCCGGCGACGACGACGAAGCCATCGCCTACGCGCTCGCCGACCTGCGCGCCGTCCGCGAGGAGCTGCGGCGCCGCACCAAGGCGATCCGGGCCCTGCCCCGCGACATCTGCCCCGAGTCGAAGGTGACCTCGCAGCTCGCCGACAAGCCCTCGCTCGGCCTGCACCCGATCGTCATCGGCGTGGACGAGTGCCAGGTGCTCTTCGAGCACGCCGAGCACGGCAAGGAGTTCGAGGAGATCTGCACCGACCTGGTCAAGCGCGGCCCCGCCACCGGCATCGTGCTCCTCCTCGCCACGCAGCGCCCGGACGCGAAGTCGCTGCCCACGGGCATCTCGGCGAACGCCGGCGCCCGCTGGTGCCTGAAGGTCATGGGCCAGACCGAGAACGACATGGTCCTGGGCACCTCCGCCTACAAGCGCGGGGTGCGGGCGACGATGTTCGCCTGGGGAGACAAGGGCATCCACTACTTCGTCGGTGAAGGAGCCGACGCCCGGATCGTCTCCTCCGTCTACGTCGACGCGCCCGGCGCCGAGGCCATCGCCGCCCGCGCCCGCACCGCCCGCGAGAAGGCCGGACTCCTCACCGGCTACGCCATGGGCGAGGAGCCGGAGGTCGTCACCGGCCCGGCGTACGACCTGCTCGCCGACATCCTCGCCGTCGTCCCCGCCGCCGAGACCAAGGTGTGGTCCGAGACCGTCGTGGCCCGCCTCGCCGAGCTGCGGCCCGACGTCTACGGCGGGTGGGAGACCGACGCGCTCGCCGCCGGCCTCAAGCCCCACGGCATCTCCACCGTGCAGGTGGGCCGCCGGGTGGACGGCAAGGTCGTCAACCGGCGCGGCATCGTCCGCGCCGACATCACCACGACGATCGCGGAGCGTGACGGAAAGCGGGACGCGGGATAACCCGCCGGAGCCGCTAGCGATAGCACCGACCCCCGCTAACGTTAGCGGCTCCGCTAGCGCCCCAAACACGCTCTGAGCTGGCCGCTAGCGGATAGCGGCCCACCTGCGAAAACCCCTGGAAACCGCCCGGGAGGGCCCGCCATGACCCCCGCCCTGCTCACTATCGCCTGCCTGTTCACCGTCACCCTCGGTTACGTCACGAAGTGCATGGCGTCGCCGTTCGGCGACTGCCGCAAATGCCACGGACGCGGCTACGCGATCAAGACCAACCGCAAGGGACAGCCCAAGCCCGGCAAGGACTGCCGCCGCTGCCACGCCACCGGCAAGCGCATACGCGTCGGCCGCTGGCTCTACAACCGGCTCTCCCGCACCTACCGCGCCGGCACCCGCTGACCCAGGACACGAAGCGGCCGACGGCACCCGTCATGAGACGTACCCCGCTCCGAGCAGGAGCTAGGCAGACGCGCCGTCGGCCATCCCCCGAGCTTGTCAGCACCCGAGGTGCCCACAGCCTCCCACCGCCCCAGAACCACCGTCAAAGGAGTAGTTCCGTGGCCATAACGATCTCCCTGGTCTTCCTCTTCGGACTCGTCCTGTTCTTCCTGCTCCGCTCCGGCTCCCTCGGCTACGGCTCCGCGTTCACCGCCGCCGGATTCGGCTTCTTCCTCGCCTCCACCGGAGCCGCCGGCCCCATCAACCAGCTCGCCAGCAGCGTCATCGACGCCCTCTCCAACCTCTGAGGAACCGCCCATGCATCGTCTGCGCCTCCGGCTGGCCCACTGGCCCCGCCGCACACTCATCCTGACCGACACCCCCCGCCCCGACTGCCCCGCCTGCGACGGCGCTGGCGGGCACAACCGGGACTACGGCGACTACGAGACCGGCGAGTACGCCGGGACCGAGTGGACCCCCTGCCCCTGCTGGGACGAGGACCGCCGCTGGCCCCTCCTCCCGCTCCCGCGGCTCCCGCGCCGCCGACGGCCCCACCTCGACCCGTGGGGCAACAGCCACAGCGACGAACCGCCCTTCTGACAACGCCGAGGGCGGCCCCCCATCTCGCCAAAGAACGGGACCGCCCTCGTGATCCAGACCGCTAGCTACGAACTGGAGACACCCAGCATGACGCATCTCTTCCCGATCCGGCGACGCGGCGACCGGCCGTGGCTGCTGGACCTGTACTGCTGCGCCGGCGGCGCAGGCACCGGCTACAACTGGGCCGGGTTCAAGGTCGTCGGGGTCGACATCGCCCCGCGCCCGAACTACCCCTTCACCTTCCACCAGGCCGACGCCCTCACCTTCCTCGCCGACCTGATCACGTCAGGGGAGATCGGACGGTTCTCGCTCATCCACACCTCGCCGCCGTGCCAGGCGAAGTGCAACCTGTCGGTCGGCACCAACGCCTCCCGCGGCTGGGGCGGCGACCACGTCGACCTGGTCGCCCCCACCCGGGAGCTGCTGGAGGCATCCGGCCTGCCGTACGTCATCGAGCAGCCCAACGGACGGGCGGAGATCCGCCGGGACGTGTGGCTGTGCGGGGAGATGTTCTCTCTCGGCGTCCTGCGCCACCGCAACTTCGAACTCGGCCGCTGGACCGCACCCCAGCTCACCCACCCCAAGCACCTCGGTCGGGTGCGCGGATGGCGGCACGGCGAGTACCACGACGGGCCCTACGTCGCCCCATACGGCAACGGCGGCGGCAAGCCGTCGATCCCCGAGTTGCAGGCGGCCATGAACATCACATGGACCGACGTCCGCGAGGAGCTGACCGAGGCCATCCCGCCCGCCTACTCCCGCTACCTCGGCGCCTGCTTCCTGGCCCAGACCCGCGCAAGGAGGGCAGCATGAACAGCCTCCCCACCACCGCCCTCGGCCTCGCTGAACACGGACTCCCGGTGCTGCCCCTGCTCGCCGACAAGCGGCCCTTCGGCCTCTGCCGGGCCTGTGAGGGCCTGGCGTGCGGCGGACGCCCCAACATGAAGATCCCCGGCCCCTGCGCTTGCCCGTGGCCCTGCCACGGCTGGGCAGCGGCCACCACCGACCGTCACACCCTCACCTCCCCGCAGTGGGCGGCTGCGTGGCGGCGTGCACGGGCCATCGGCTACCACCCCGGCGGCGCCGGCGTCACCGTGGTCGACCTCGACAACGCCCACGCTGTCACCTGGGCCCGCACCGCGCTCCCGCCCACCACGACCGTGCAGACGACGCGCGGGGAGCACTGGATCTACTCCGGGGCCATGCGGTCCGCGAACAAGGTCCGGCCCGGGGTCGACATCAAGTCCCTCATGGCCTACGCCCGCTGGCTCGGCCCCGGTATCGGCCCGATCACGGTCCTTCCGCCATCCGTCCTCGCCTTGGTGGAGAGGGAAGAGTCCACCCCCGCCCGCGCGGCCGTGGACTCTTCCGCCCCGACCCGGTGGGACCGCAGCGTCGCCACCGGCTGCCGCCACACCCCGGCGTTCGTCCAGACCGGTCTGGAGCGCGGTCTCGACAGCATCAGGGCCCACCCGGAACAGGGCGCCGGCACCGCCGCCTACGGCGCCGCCCGCTTCCTCGCCGCCCGACACACCGCCTGCCCCGGCCCCTGCGGACTCGACGGCATCGCCGAGGACCTGATGGCCGCCGCCATCGCCGTCGGCGTCCCCGCCCCGTACGCCCGCCGGTGCGTCACCAACGGCATGAACGCCGCCCTGGGAGCCGCCGCATGACCGCCCGACCGCCCCGGCCCACCCCGGCCGTGGGCGCCGAGAAGGTCGTCGCCGAAGGCGTCCGCTCTGGCTTGGACCCGCACCCGGCCGACGGCCCGCGGAAGGTGGGGTTCCTGCGGATCGCCGCACCCGCCCGGCGGGGTGGGGAGCCGCGGGCGGAGTGGTTCTGCTCCTGCGGGCGGTACGAGACCGTCCGGGGCGAGAGCCGCGTCCACGCCCTGATCGCTGCCCACGACGCCCACCGGGCCGTCTGCCCGCTGCTGAGCGACGGGAGGAGTGCCGCATGACCGAGGAACTGCCCTCGCCGTCCAACCCGCTCGCTGTCGCCCGCCGGATCATGCCCGACTGGCACACCGAGGACGGACACCTGCGGCTGCGCCGCTGGCGCGGGTCGTGGATGCGGTGGACCGGCACCTGCTGGCGGGAGTACGACGAGCAGCAGATGCGCGCCGGGCTCTACAAGCGCCTGGAGCACGCCACCTTCTTCGCCGGCGTCGACAAGAACGGCGAGCCGGAAGTGCGGGAATGGGCACCCACGAAAACGAAGATCAGTAATCTGCTCGACGCGCTCGGGGCCATCACGCTCCTGCCCACCGAGACCGACGCGCCGTCCTGGATCGACGGCGAGCGGGGCAAGCACGACACGAGCCCGATCGTCGCGTGCCAGAACGGGCTGCTACGCATTCGGGACCGGAAGCTGCTGCCGCACGGTCCCGGCTTCTTCAACCTCGTGTCCGTCCCGTACGACTACGACCCGACGGCGACCGCCCCGGCCTGGGAGGCATTCCTCCGGGGCATCTGGCCCGACGACCCCGACTCCATCGCCGCGCTGCAGGAGTGGTTCGGGTACGTGCTCTCCGGACGGACCGACCAACAGAAGATCCTGCTCATGAAGGGCCCGTCCCGCTCCGGGAAGGGCACCATCGCCCGCGTTCTGAAGGAGCTGGTGGGCAAGGAGAACCTCGCCGGCCCCACGCTCGCGGGGCTCGGCTCCAACTTCGGGCTGTCCACCCTGCTCGGCAAGCCGCTCGCCGTCATCTCCGACGCCCGGCTGTCCGGGAAGGACAACGGCCAGGTGGTCGAGCGGCTGCTCACCATCTCCGGTGAGGACACCATCGACATCGACCGGAAGTTCCGCGACCCGTGGACCGGGAAGCTGCCCACCCGGCTGATGATCCTGACCAACGAGCTGCCGAACTTCGGCGACTCCTCCGGCGTCATCGCCCGCCGCTTCGTCGTGCTCAACATGACGGTCTCCTGGCTCGGCAAGGAGGACACCGGGCTCACCGGCAAGCTCGCCGCCGAGATGCCCGGGATCCTGAACTGGGCTCTCGACGGCCTCGCCCGCCTGGAGCGCGCCGGCCGGATCACCGAGCCCGCGTCCTCGCAAGAAGCCGTCATCACCATGCAGGACACCGCCTCACCGACCAGCGCGTTCGTCCGCGAGCGCTGCACCACCGGCCCCGACAGGCAAGTCCCCGTGGACACCCTGTGGGCCGCCTGGCGGGAGTGGGCCGAGGACAACGGCATCCGGGCCATCGGCACGAAGCAGATGTTCGGCCGCAACCTCCTGTCCGTCGTCCCCCAGCTCCATCGATCCCGGCCCCGCGACGCCTACGGCCAGCAGGTGCCCACCTACCTCGGAATCACCCTCAACCTCACCGCCCCGCAATAGCCGGAGTCGCGACTCAAGCGACTCAAGCACCTCTCCGGAGCCGTCCCGAGCCGCTCTGAGTCGTTTGAGTCGCGACACACAGCAATGCGAACCCAACTTCGCCCCGTGGAGGAGACCCGATGGCCCGCACCGCCCGCCGCCGTCAGCCCGCCGACGAGTGGCTTCCCCTGACCGACGTTCTCGCCGAGATCGGCATCACCCGAGCCACCTACTACCGCTGGCGCAACCGCGGCTACGGCCCCGTGGTGAAGCGCCTGCCCAACGGGCACCTGCGGGTCCGCCGCAGCGCGCTCGACGCCTTTCTGAACGAACTGGAGACCGCGTGACCGAGTGGAGCTACACCGTACGAATCTGGAGCATCAGGAAGCGGCCGTACCGCAAGCCGTACCAGCTCCGCTGGCAGGTCGGCACGCGGCCGCACTCCGAGTCCTTCCTGACGCTCGGGCTCGCGGAGAGCCGGCGGGCGCAGTTCATCACCGCTACCCGCGAGGGTGAGCCGTGGGACGTCGACAGTGGCCTGCCGAAGTCGATGGTCCAGAAGACGAAGGACATCTCCTGGTACCAGCACGCCAGGAACTACGTGGAGATGAAGTGGGACCACTCCCCCGCATCCACCCGGCGGAACCTCGCCGAGGCCATGGCGACCGTCACGCTCGCCCTGGTGAAGGACACCAAGGGCATGGGTGACCAGAAGGCCGTGCGCCGCGCGCTCTACACCTGGGGCTTCAACGTGAACCGGTGGAAGGAGGAGACGCCGGCGGACATCGCCGCACTCCTCGCGTGGGTCGAGCGGAAGTCCGTCCCCACCTCCCAGCTCTCCGACCGGATGCTCGTCCGCCGTGCGCTGGACGCCTGCGCGCGGCGGCTGGACGGGGAGACGTCGTCCGGGTCGGTCATCGCCCGGAAGCGGGCCATCTTCCACCAGGCCCTCGGCATCGCCGTGGACGCCGAGCTGCTGGGCGAGAACCCCATGGCAGCCCTGAAGTGGAAGGCGCCGGAGCGGGTCGAGGAAGAAGTCGACCCCGAGGCCGTGCCGGATCCGGCGCAGGCCGCCGCGCTCCTCTCCGCCGTCGGCCGGCAGGGGGACCGCGGGCGACACCTGGAGGCGTTCTTCGGGTGCCTGTATTACGCGGGCGCCCGGCCTGGGGAGCTGGTCGGGATCCGGCTCCAGGACTTCGACCTGCCCCGACGCGGGTGGGGGCTCGTACGGCTCCGGGAGAGCCGGGCCCGGTCCGGCAGCTCCTGGACGGACAGCGGCGAGGCCCACGACCGGCGCGGCCTGAAGCACCGGACCCGGAAGGCCGTGCGGCACGTCCCGATCCCGCCCGAGCTGGTGGCGAAGCTCCGGTGGCACGTCACGTTGTACGGCACTCACGAAGACGGGCGGATCTTCCGGACCGCCCGCGGCGGGATGGTCCAGGAGAGCGGGTACGGCGAGGTCTGGGCGAATGCCAGGCAGGAAGCGCTCAGCCCGTCCGAACAGGAATCGAAGCTCGCCAAGAGGCCGTATGACCTTCGTCACGCCGCCGTCTCCACGTGGCTCAGCTCCGGCGTCGAGCCTCAGCTCGTCGCCCAGCGGGCGGGCCACTCGGTCGCGGTCCTCTTCCGGGTCTACGCGAAGTTCCTGAAGGGCGGCGACGAGGCCGCGAACGCCAAGATCTCCGCCCGGCTGAACCAGCACCGCGCCGGCGTCCCCGCGGGGGTCTGATCGGCCCGTACGGCCGTCCACGCGCCGTCCACACAGGCTGGTAGAGGGCGGTATCGAGCGGCACTGAGTGAGACAGTCGCGCCCTGGTCCAATGTTTACACGCAAACGGCCCCTGATCGCGTTTCCGCAGATCAGGGGCCGTTCATGAAGCGTGGCGACGCCAGGATTCGAACCTGGGTAGGCTAAGCCGACGGATTTACAGTCCGCTCCCATTGGCCACTCGGGCACATCGCCATGGGTTGCTGCCTTGGTTCACCGCTGTTCTGCGGTGTTCCCCGGCAACGACGTAAACAATACCTGATCCCGGGGGGTGGTTCGCCACCGGATTGATCGACGGGTGATCAGAGGTTCGGGCGGTGGCTCACCCCCTAGGCTTTGGGGGTACCCCACAGCACCCGAGCAAGGAGCCACTAGTCATGGCCGACTCCAGTTTCGACATCGTCTCCAAGGTCGAGCGGCAGGAGGTCGACAACGCCCTCAACCAGGCCGTGAAGGAGATCTCGCAGCGCTACGACTTCAAGGGAACCAACGCCTCGATCTCGTGGTCGGGCGAGAAGATCCTGATGCAGGCGAACGGCGAGGAGCGCGTGATGGCGATCCTCGACATCTTCCAGTCCAAGCTGATCAAGCGCGGGATCTCGCTGAAGTCGCTGGACGTCGAGGGTGAGCCGCAGCTGTCCGGCAAGGAGTACAAGCTCTTCGCGTCGGTCACCGAGGGCATCTCGCAGGAGAACGCCAAGAAGGTCGCGAAGACCATCCGGGACGAGGGCCCCAAGGGCGTCAAGGCGCAGGTGCAGGGCGACGAGCTGCGGGTCAGCTCGAAGAGCCGGGACGACCTGCAGGCCGTGCAGGCGCTGCTCAAGGGCAAGGACTTCGACTTCGCGATCCAGTTCGTGAACTACCGCTGACCCCGCGTCCGGCCGGTCAGGGTCGTGTCCGAAAGCCGCCAGCCGTGCGGCGGCGGGGCTCGCACACTGGAGGCATGGACGACATCACCGTGTACGCGTACGCCGACGGCCCCCTGGGCGAGATGCTGCTGACCGGGCAGGTCTCGACGGGGGGTCGCGCCGTGCTGCGGTCGCTCTCGCTGCCGGGGCAGAAGGGGGCCGTGGCGGTCGGGGACGGCTGGGTCCGTGACCAGGCGGCCTTCGCCGGGGTCGTGGGGCAGCTGGAGGAGTACTTCGCGGGGCGGCGGGAGCGGTTCGACGTGCCGCTGGCCGCGGACGCCGGGACGGAGTTCCAGCGGCGGGTCTGGGCGGCGCTGGAGGAGATCCCGTACGGGACGACCGTGAGCTACGGCGAGATCGGGCGGCGGGTCGGGGCCGGCGGGGCCGGGGTCCGGGCCGTGGGGACGGCGATCGGGCGGAATCCGCTGCTGGTGGTGCGGCCCTGCCACCGGGTGATCGGCGCGGACGGGAGTCTGCGCGGGTACGCGGCCGGGCTCGAGCGCAAGCGGTCGCTGCTGGATCTGGAGGGAGCCCTCGCGTGACCGAGGGGCTGTTCCCGCGCGGGCGGGCCGAGCCGGCGCCGGGCGCGGTGCACGTGCCGGGGTGGCTGCCGGTCGAGCGGCAGCGGGACCTGGTCGCGGCCTGCCGGGAGTTCGGGCGCGGGCCGCTGGCGTACCGGCACACCGTGCTGCCCGGCGGGGGCGTGATGTCGGTGCGGTCGCTCTGTCTGGGGCGGCAGTGGGTCCCGTACCGCTACCTCGACTCGGTCGCGGTCGAACTGCCGGACTGGCTGGTCGCGCTGGGGCGGGCCGCGGTGGCCGAGGCGTACGGGGACGACGGCGGTTTCGCGCCGGACACGGCGCTGGTGAACTTCTACGGGGACGGCGCCCGGATGGGCATGCACCAGGACCGGGAGGAGCGGTCCGGGGCGCCGGTGGTGTCGCTGAGCCTCGGCGACCGGTGCGTCTTCCGGCTGGGCAACGCCGAGGGGCGGGGGCGGCCCTGGAGCGATGTGGAGCTGGGCTCGGGGGACCTGTTCGTCTTCGGCCGGGAGTCGCGGTGGGTGTACCACGGCGTGCCGAAGGTGTTTCCTGGGACCGCCGATCCGTCGCTCGGGCTCACCGGGCGGCTCAACATCACTCTGCGGGAGACAGGTCGATCGTGACCACGGAAATGCGCCGGTCCCTCGGCCTCTTCGACGCCGTCGTCATCGGGCTCGGCGCCATGGTGGGCGCCGGGATCTTCGTCGCCCTCGGGCCGGCGGCCGGCGCCGCCGGGACCTCGGCCGGGCTGCTGACGGCGCTGGGGCTGGCCGCGGTGGTGGCGTACTGCAACGCGATGGCCTCGGCCCGGCTGGCCGCCCTCTATCCGGAGAGCGGCGGTACCTATGTGTACGGTCGCGAACGGCTGGGTCCCTTCTGGGGGTATCTGGCGGGCTGGGCCTTCGTGGTGGGCAAGACGGCCTCCTGCGCGGCGATGGCGCTGACCGTGGGGGCCTATCTGTGGCCGGACCAGGCGCACGCGGTCGCGGTGGCCGCCGTGGTGGCCCTGACGGCCGTCAACTACGGGGGTGTGCAGAAGTCGGCGCTGCTCGCGCGGGTGATCGTGGCGGGGGTGCTGGCGGTGCTCGCGGCGGTCGTCACGGCCTCGTTCGCGGGTGCCCCGGGCGGCCGGTTCGGGCTCGGCGGGGAGGTCACGGCGGGCGGGGTGCTGCAGGCCGCGGGTTTGCTCTTCTTCGCGTTCGCGGGGTACGCGCGGATCGCCACGCTCGGCGAGGAGGTGCGCGATCCGACACGGACGATCCTTCGGGCGGTGCCGATCGCGCTGGGACTCGCGCTGGGTGTCTACGCCCTGGTCGCGGTGGGGGTGCTGGTCGCGGTCGGGCCGGTCGCGCTGGCCGACTCCGCCGCGCCGCTCGCCGACGCCGTCCGGGCGGCGGACGCCTCCTGGCTGGTGCCGGTGGTGACCGCGGGGGCGGCGGTGGCGGCGCTGGGCTCGCTGCTGTCGCTGATCCTCGGGGTGTCCCGTACGACGCTGGCGATGGCCCGGGACGGGTATCTTCCCGGCGGGCTGGCCGCGGTGCACCCGCGGTTCCGGGTGCCGCACCGGGCGGAGCTGGCGGTGGGCGCGGTGGTGGCCGTGGTGGCGGCGACGGCGGACGTGCGGGGCGCGATCGGCTTCTCCTCCTTCGGCGTCCTGGTCTACTACGGCGTCGCCAACGCCTCGGCGTGGACGCTGGGCGGCCGGAACCGGGTCCTGGCGGCGGTGGGCCTCGCCGGGTGCGCGGCGCTGGCCGGGGCGCTGCCGCTGGGGTCGGTGCTGGCCGGGGCGGGGGTGCTGGCGGCGGGCGTGGTGGCGTACGCGATCAGTCGAGGACGACCTGGACACCCTCGGCCCTGAGGCCGTCGACCCACTCCCGGAAGGTGGCCGGGCGGGGCTCGGTGCGGAGCGGGGTGACGCCGAGGCAGGCGCGGGCGATGTCGGCGTGGTGCCAGACCAGGGTGCAGCCGGCGAGCTCGGCGCCGAGGGCGCGCGGGGAGCTGAAGGGGTAGGCGAGGCCGGGGCCGTGGACGGCCTCGGTGAGGGCGCAGACGAGGCCGTCCTCGTCGGTGATCCCCCGGCCGTCGAGCGGGTACGTGGCGCCGGGGACGGGTTCCGGGAGGTCGTAGGAGCGGAGGCCGGCCTCGTGCCGCCAGACGGCGCGGGCGGCTCCGGTGAAGCGGCGCCAGGTGCCGGGTTCGGCGGGGCCGCGGTGGTCGCGGAAGAGGTCCCAGACCTCGCGGGTCTGCCGCGGTATCAGGCCGGTGCGGGGGAAGGCCACGGTGAGGTCGAGCAGGCCGTGGTGGCCGCGGGCGGCGTCCCAGCCGGTGACGGGGCCGGCCGCGCCCTCGTGCTGGAGGTTCCCGCTGCGGCGGAGGACCTGGTAGCGGACCTCCTCGAAGCCCGGGGCGCCGGCGGCGAGGGCGTCGCGGAGGGCGCCGCGCGGGGAGCAGCCGAGGAAGGTGACCTCGGTGGGGAGGGGGTCCGGGCCGGGGAGCGGGATGAGGTGGGCGCAGGGGATCGCGCCGGTGGCGCCGCCGTGGAGGCGGCGGGGCGGGCCGGCCGCCTCGATGGTGACGACGTCGCCGCGGGCGTCGAGGACGCGGACGGCGGTGAACCGCCAGGGGCCGTCGGGGGTCTCGACGTCGAGGGTGCCGAGCGGGGCGGAGCCCTCGACGATGGCCTGGGTGACGGCCCGGGCGAGCTCGCCGCGGGGTTCGCAGCCGCGGAGTTCGTGGCGGAGGCGGGGGTGCGGGGCGGGGTCGCCGTAGAGGCCGTCGACGTCGTGGCAGAGGGCGAGGACGTGACGGCCGGAGAGCAGGGCGTAGCGCGGTTGGTGCACGGGTCAGAAACCGGCGCGGACGGGGCCGTACGCCTGGTCGGTGGGGACGATGTCCTTGCCGAGGGGGAGCAGGGAGACGGGGATGAGCTTGAAGTTCGCGATGCCGAGCGGGATGCCGATGATCGTGACGCACAGCGCGATGCCGGTGACGACGTGGCCGATGGCGAGCCACCAGCCGGCGAGGATCAGCCAGAGCACGTTGCCGACGCAGGAGGCGGCGCCGGCGTCGGGCTTGTCGACGACGGTGCGGCCGAAGGGCCAGAGGGCGTAGAGGCCGATGCGGAAGGCCGCGAGGCCGAAGGGGATGCCGATGATCGTGATGCAGAGCAGGAGGCCCGCGGCGAGGTAGGCGAGGAACAGCCAGAAGCCGGAGAGCACGAGCCATATGACGTTGAGGATGGTCTTCACGGACGGCGACCTGCCATCTCTTCGAGGCGAGCGATCCGCTCGGCCATGGGCGGGTGGGTCGAGAACATCTTGGACAGCCCCTGCCCCGGGCGGAAGGGGTTCGCGATCATCATGTGGCTGGCGGTCTCGATCCGCGGCTCGGGCGGCAGCGGGAGCTGCCTGGTGCCGGCTTCGAGTTTCCGGAGGGCGTCGGCGAGGGCGAGCGGGTCGCCGGTGAGGGAGGCGCCGGAGGCGTCGGCCTCGTACTCGCGGGAGCGGGAGATGGCGAGCTGGATGATCGAGGCGGCGATGGGGCCGAGGACGAGGATCATCAGGTAGCCGAGGAGGCCGGGTCCGTCGTCGTCGCTGGAGCGGCCGACGGGGATCAGCCAGGCGAAGTTGACCAGGAACATCACCACGGAGGCGAGCGCGCCGGCGACCGAGGAGATGAGGATGTCCCGGTTGTAGACGTGGCTGAGCTCGTGTCCGATGACGCCGCGGAGCTCGCGCTCGTCGAGGAGGTGGAGGATGCCCTCGGTGCAGCAGACGGCGGCGTTGCGCGGGTTGCGGCCGGTGGCGAAGGCGTTGGGCGCCTGGGTCGGGGAGATGTACAGGCGGGGCATCGGCTGGCGGGCCTGGGTGGAGAGCTCCCGGACCATCCGGTAGAGGGCGGGGGCCTCGAACTCGCTGACGGGGCGGGCGCGCATGGCGCGCAGGGCCAGCTTGTCGCTGTTCCAGTACGCGTACGCGTTGGTGCCGATCGCGACGACGAGTCCGACGATCAGGCCCGTACGGCCGAAGAAGCTGCCGATGACGATGATGAGGGCGGAGAGCCCTCCGAGGAGTACGGCGGTCCTCAGCCCGTTGTGCCGGCGGTGCACGGTACGCCCTCCAAGTGGTGCGGCAGGGGAACCCTTTGCTTCGTGGTCCACGCGTCCAGTGGACCCTCACGTACTGGTCAACGCCAGGCGGGAGGCTGCGGTTCCCCCGGCCGCACCGGGGGCGTGTTGCGCCGTTCGGGTGATCCCGGCCGGGGTCAGCGGGCGGCGGGGATCTTCTCCAGGCCCGTGAGGTCGAGGGTGGGCTCGACCTCGCTGGTGCAGTGGGCGCAGCGGGTGGCGATGGCCGGGATCTCGGTGAAGCAGCGGGGGCAGTCGCGCTTCTCGGACTTGGGGTCGGCGGCCTCCTCCTTGGCGAACCTCTCCTGGACCTTCGCCATGGGGACGACGAAGAGGAAGTAGAGGACGAGCGCCGTGATGGCGAAGGCGATGGTGGCGGAGATCGCGAGGCCGTAGGGGAAGACGGTCTTGCCGACCTGGAACCTCGCCTCGCTGAAGTCGCCGACGGAGCCGGTGGCGAGGCCGATGAGCGGGGTGATGAACGCCTTGCTGAAGCCGGTGACGACGGCCGTGAACGCCGAGCCGACGGCGAGGCCGATCGCCATCGAGACGACGTTCCCGCGCAGTATGAAGTCCTTGAATCCGTTCAGCACGGCGTGTTGCTCCTCGGGGGTTACGTGAGGGGGGTCAGAAGAGGCCGGCCGTGGCGAAGCGGAGGGCGAACTGCGGGTAACCCGACAGGACGACTCCGACGACGGCGGTCAGCGCGATCGCCAGGGTGACGGGCGCGGGGGCCCGGTGCGTGGTCCCCTCGACGGCGTTCTCCGGCGTGCGGAACAGCAGGGCCGTCCACCGCAGGTAGTACGCGAGGCCGATGACGACGTTGACGCCCATGACCACGGCCAGCCAGCCGAGGCCCGCGTCGACGGCCGACGAGAACACGGTCACCTTGGCGAAGAGGCCGATGATACCCGGGGGCAAACCGGCCAGATTCAGGAGGAAGAAGGCGAGCGCGAGGGCGGCGGCGGGGCTGGCGGCGTACAGCCCGGCGTGGTCGGCGATCCGCTTGCCGGGGTGCGTACGGGCGACGAGGGCGACGACGGCGAAGGCGCCGAGGTTCACGACGGCGTACATGAGGGCGTACGCGACGGTGGCGCCGATCTGGTCGTCGCCGGAGTACGCGGCGGCGGCGATCGGCACCAGGAGGTAGCCGGCCTGGGCGACGGAGGACCAGGCGAGCAGCCGGATCGCGCTGCCCGCGCGCGTGGGGTCCTGCCGGAGCGCGGCGACGTTGCCGGCGGTCATGGTGAGGGCGGCGAGGACGGCGAGGGCGGGGCCCCAGACGTCGGCGTACGCGGGGAAGGCGACGACCGTCACCAGGATGAGGCCGGTGAAGCCGACGGCCTTGCCGACGACCGACAGGTAGGCGGCGACGGGCAGCGGAGCGCCGCTGTAGGTGTCGGGGACCCAGAAGTGGAAGGGGACGGCGGCGATCTTGAAGGCGAAGCCGACGAGGGTGAGGGCGACGCCGGTCTCGGCGAGGGTCTGGAGCTGTCCGGGGACCTCGTCGAGGCGGGCGGCGATCTCGGTGAGGTGGAGGGTGCCGGTGGCCGCGTAGACGAAGCTGACGCCGAGCAGGGTGACGGCGGTGGCGGTCACCGAGGAGAGGAAGAACTTGAGGGCGGCCTCGCTGGAGCGCCGGTCGCCGCGCTTGAGGCCGACGAGCGCGAAGGCGGGCAGCGAGGCGACCTCCAGGGCGACCACGAGGGTGGCGAGGTCGCGGGAGGCGGGCAGCAGGGCGGCTCCGGCGGCGGAGGAGAGCAGCAGGAACCAGTACTCGCCGGCCGGGAGCTTCGCGCGCGTGGCGGGCAGCGAGAGCAGCGCGGTGAGGAGGGCGCCGCCGAGCACCAGCAGCTGGATGACCAGGGTGAAGTCGTCGGCGGTGTAGCTGCAGCCGGCGGTCTGCGCGTGGCTGTCGGTCTGGGCGCCGGCGGTGAGGCAGAAGGTGGCCCGGTCGCCGGAGCGCAGCGGCAGGAGCAGGGCGAGGGCGGCGGTGAGGCCGGCGATCGAGGCCCAGCCGAGGAGCTGCTTGCGCTCGGCGGGGACGAACAGGTCGGCGACGAGGACGCCGAGCGCGACCAGGGCGGTGAGCGTCGGGGGTGCGATCGTCAGCCAGTCGACGGACTGGACGAGGGAGGCGTCGGCGGTGCTGGCGGACATCACTGGGTGCCTCCCGCGAGGAGCTGCTGGACGGCCGGGTCGGTGAGGCCGAGGAGGACCGCGGGCCAGAGTCCGGCGAGGACGGTGAGGGCGACGAGCGGGGTCCAGGCGGCCAGCTCGTACGGCTGGACGTCGGCGAGCTCCGGTTCGTCCGCGGGGCGCGGGCCGCCCATGCAGACGCGGCGGACCACGATCAGCAGGTAGGCGGCGGTGAGCAGGGTGCCGAGGCCGCCGAGGGCCATGAAGACGAGGTAGGCGGGGCGGCTCAGTCCCTCGGCCGGGTCGAAGGCGGCGAAGAGGGCGAGCATCTCGCCCCAGAAGCCGGCCAGGCCGGGGAGGCCGAGGGAGGCGACGGCGGCGAAGGCGAGGAGGGCGCCGAGGCGGGGGGCGCGGCCGTAGAGGGCGGCGCCGGTGGCTCCGGCGAGGGTGTCGAGGTCGGCGGTGCCGTACCGGTCCTTCACGGCGCCGACGAGGAAGAACAGCAGGCCGGTGATGAGGCCGTGGGCGATGTTGGCGAAGAGCGCGCCGTTGACGCCGGTGGGGGTCAGGGTGGCGATGCCGAGGAGGACGAAGCCCATGTGGCCGACGGAGGAGTACGCGATCAGCCGCTTGAGGTCGCCCTTGGCGCCGGGCCTCGCCAGGGCGAGGCAGGCCAGGGAGCCGTAGACGATGCCGGCGGCGGCGAAGGCGGCCAGGTAGGGGGCGAGGGTGTGCATGCCGTCGGGGGCGATCGGCAGCGCGATGCGGACGAACCCGTACGTGCCCATCTTCAGGAGCACGCCGGCGAGGAGGACCGAGCCGACCGTGGGGGCGGCGGTGTGGGCGTCCGGCAGCCAGGAGTGCAGCGGCCACATCGGGGTCTTCACGGCGAGCCCGAGGCCGATCGCGAGAACGGCGGTGACCTGCACCGACGTGGTGAGTCCGCGGCCGTTGTCGGTGGCGAGTGCCACCATGTCGAAGGTGCCCGCCTTGATCCCGATCAGGAGCAGGCCGAGCAGCATGACCACGGAGCCGAGCAGCGTGTAGAGGATGAACTTCCCGGCGGCGGCCCGCCGGCCCTCGCCGCCCCAGCGGGCGATGAGGAAGTACATCGGGACGAGGACCATCTCGAAGGCGAGGAAGAAGAGGACCAGGTCGAGGACGGCGAAGGTGGCGAGGGTGCCGGCCTCCAGGACGAGCAGCAGCGCGACGAACGCCTTCGGGGACGGGCCCGTGGGCGGCTTGGAGTAGGAGTACAGCGCGCAGAGGAAGGTCAGCAGCGCGGTGAGGAGCAGGAGGGGGAGCGAGATGCCGTCGACACCGAGGTGGATCCGCACGTCCAGTGCCCTGATCCAGCTGATGTCCGTGGTCGCCTGCATCCTCGACGGGTTGTCGTGGTCGAAGCCGAGGGTGAGGGCGAGCGCGGCGAGGAGGATCGCGCCGGTGACGGTGACGCCGTGGCGGAGCACCGCCTGGTCGGGCGACTTCCCCTTCAGTCCGGGCGGGGCGGGCAGGAGCGCGGCGACGGCGCCGAGGAGCGGCGCGACGACGATGAACGCGAGAAGGAACTGCATCACGGATTCGCTGATATCGATCACGGCTCACGCTCCGGCGAAGGCGTTGGCGAGGGCGACGGCGGCGATCGCCAGGACGACGGAGCCGGCGAGCAGGGCGCTGAGGTAGGTCTGCGTGTTGCCGGTCTGGGCGCGGCGGACGAGCCAGCCGAGGCCCTTGGCGGTGCCCGCGGCACCGCTCACGTAGGTGTCGACGACCTCGCGGTCCAGGAAGCGGACCAGGGAGGCGGCGCCGAGCACCGGGCGGACGAAGACCTTCCGGTAGAGGGCGTCCAGGTGGAAGCCGGCGGCGGCCGGACCGTACAGCGGGCCGAGGAGGGCGCGGCCGGGGTCGGCCGGGTCCTCGGCGGGGTGCGGAAGGTGCAGCGCCTCGGCCTCGACCAGACCCGCCTCGGCGTCCGGGTGGGCGACGTGCGGGGCGGCCGGCTGGGGGACCGCCCGGACGGCGAGGCTCCGCCAGACGGCGTAGGTGACGGCGCCGCCGGCGACGGCGAGGCCGGTGCCGAGGACGGCGGTGGTGAGGGTCGGGAGGAGGCTCTCGCCGTCGAACCAGTCGTCGAGGACGAGCGCGCTCAGGCCGAAGCCGAGGGAGGGGACGGCCAGGACCCACAGGACGGAGGTCATGGCGATCGGCTGGCGTCCGTGGTCCGGCGCCTCCGGGCCCCGGCCGCGGAAGGTGCGGAGCCAGAGGCGGAGGGCGTACGCGGCGGTGAGGAGGGCCGTCAGCAGGCCCGCGACGAGGACGGTCCAGCCGGCCCCGGCGGGGACGCCGGGCCGGTCGCCGAGCGCGGTGTGCTCGGCGGCGACCAGGACCGCCTCCTTGGAGAAGAAGCCCGCGAACGGCGGGATCGCGGCGAGCGCGAGGAGGGCGACGGTCATCGTCCAGTACGCGTCGGGGATCCGCTTCGCCAGGCCGCTCATCCGGGACATGGCGGTGAGCGAGTTGGTGCCGGCGGCGTGGATGACCGCGCCGGCGGCGAGGAAGAGCAGCGCCTTGAAGGCGGCGTGCGAGAGGAGGTGGAAGACGGCGGCGCCCCGGTCGCCGACGGCGAGCGCGCCGGCCATGTAGCCGAGCTGGCCGATCGTCGAGTAGGCGAGGACCCGCTTGATGTCGTCCTGGGCGAGCGCGGCGAGCGCCGAGCCGACCATGGTGACCGCGGCCATCACGGCGAGCACGGTCATCGCGGCGGCGGAGGCGGCGAAGACCGGGAGCAGCCGGGCGACGAAGTAGATGCCGGCGGCGACCATGGTGGCCGCGTGGATGAGCGCGGAGACCGGCGTCGGGCCGGCCATGGCGTCGGGGAGCCAGGTGTGCAGCGGGAACTGCGCGGACTTCCCGGCGACGCCGGCGAGCAGCAGCAGCGCCACGACGGTGGGGTGGTCGAGGTCGCCGCTCGCGACGGCGGACAGGACGCCGTCGATGCGGAAGGTGCCGGCGTCGGCGGCGAGGGCGAAGAGCCCGAAGAGGAAGGGGACGTCGCCGAGCTTGGTGACGAGGAACGCCTTCAGGGAGGCGGAGCGCGCCTCGGGGGTCTCCCAGTAGTGCCCGACGAGGAAGTACGAGCAGATGCCCATGATCTCCCAGCCGACCAGGAGCACCATCAGGTCGCCGGTGTAGACGACGAGGAGCATCGCGGCGGTGAAGAGGGAGACCAGCGCCGCGTACGAGGGGTAGCGCGGGTCCTCGCGGAGGTAGCCGGTGGAGTAGACCTGCACGCAGCTCGCGACCACGCCGACGAGGACGGCGACGAGGGCGGCGAAGCCGTCGACGTGGAGGCCCAGGGTGATCGGGACGGAGCCGGTGGGGGTCAGCTCGGTGGCCGCGTCGATGACCGTGTTCCCGCCCTGGCGGACGGCGACGAGGACGGCGAGGACGGCGGCGGCGAGCGTGGGGAGGACGGCGAGCGGCCGGACGAAGCCGGGCGCGGTGCGGCCGACGGCGAGCCCGGCGGCGGCGCCGAGGAAGGGCAGCAGGGGGACGAGGACGGCGAGGGTCGTGGTGGTCACGCGGCGGCCTCGGCCTTCTCGTCGGTGCTCTCCGGGGTCTCCGCGGTGTCGCGGAGGCGGTCGACGTCGGCCGTGCCCCGGTTGCGGTAGACCATCAGGACGATGGCGAGGCCGATGCCGATCTCGGCCGCCGCGATGGCGATGGTGAAGAGGGTGAGGGCCTGGCCGGCGTGGAGGGCGTCGCGGAGCCAGACGTCGAAGGCGACCAGGTTGAGGTTGACGGCGTTGAGCATCAGCTCGACCGACATCAGGACCAGGATCGCGTTGCGGCGGGCGAGGACGCCGTACAGGCCGACGCAGAAGAGGAGCGCGGCGAGGACGGCGGGGTAGGCGAGGTGCATCAGTCCCGCTCCCCTTCCGGCTTCTTGCGGGACAGGACGATGGCGCCGACCAGGGCGGCGAGCAGCAGCACCGAGAGCGCCTCGAAGGGCAGCACCCAGTGCCGGAACAGGATCTCGCCGGTCACACCGGTGGAGCCCTGTGCGGGCCCGTCCAGCTCGATCCAGGTGGTGCGGAAGGCGTCGGCGACCACCCAGACGAGGGCCGCCGCGGCGGCGACCGCGACGGCGAGGGCGACCGGCCGGTTGCCGGAGTCGGCGTCCGGGGAGCGGCCGATCGGCGCCCTGGTCAGCATGAGCCCGAAGAGGAGGAGGACGACGACCGAGCCGACGTAGATGAGGACCTGCACCCAGGCGATGAACTCGGCGGTCAGCAGGAGGTACTCGACGGCGAGGCCGCCGAGCGCGACGACCAGCCAGAGCGCGGCGTGCACGAGCTGCTTCGTGGTGACGGAGACGATCGCGGCGCCGAGGGTGACGAGGCCGACGAGGAGGAAGGCGATCTCGACGCCGGAGGGCGAGAGGAAACCGTGACTCTGTGCTGCCAGGTTCACTGCGGGCCCTCCTGCTGCTGGGCATCGGCGGCCGGCGCCTCGGCGGCGGCCTGGGCCGCGGCGGCCTTCTCGGCGGCCTTGCGGGCGGCGGCGATCTCCTTGGGCTCCTCGGCCGCCGGGTCGAGCGCGGGCGGCTCGGGGACGGTCCACATCCAGTCGCGGAGCTTGTCCCGCTCGTGGGTGAGCTCCAGGATGTCGGTCTCGGCGTACTCGAACTCCGGCGACCAGAAGAGGGCGTCGAAGGGGCACACCTCGATGCAGATCCCGCAGTACATGCAGAGGGAGAAGTCGATGGCGAAGCGGTCGAGGACGTTCCGGCTGCGCTCGCGGCCGCCGGGGGCGGCGGGCGGCACGGTCTCCTTGTGGGAGTCGATGTAGATGCACCAGTCGGGGCACTCGCGGGCGCACAGCATGCAGACCGTGCAGTTCTCCTCGAACAGCGCGATCACCCCGCGCGACCGGGGCGGCAGCTCGGGCTGCGCGTCCGGGTACTGGGCGGTGACGCTCCTGCGCGTCATGGTGCGGAGGGTGACGGCGAGGCCCTTGGCGAGGCCGGAGCCGGGGATCTTCGGGGACATCAGCTGATCGCCACCTTCACGATGCCGGTGAGCGCGATCTGCGCCAGGGCGAGCGGGACGAGGGTCGTCCAGGCCAGCTTCTGGAGCTGGTCCTCGCGCAGCCGGGGGTAGCTCACCCGCAGCCAGATGACGACGAAGGCCAGCACGGCGGTCTTGAGGAGCGTCCACAGCCAGCCGAGGCCGTCCGCGCCGCCGGGGCCGTGCCAGCCGCCGAGGAAGAGGACGGTGGTGAGGCCGCAGAGGACGACGATGCCGGCGTACTCGGCGAGCAGGAAGAGCGCGAAGCGCAGGCCGGTGTACTCGGTGTACGCGCCGAAGATGATCTCCGAGTCGGCGACCGGCATGTCGAAGGGCGGGCGCTGGAGCTCGGCGAGGCCGGCGACGAAGAAGACCAGCGCGCCGACGATCTGCCACGGCACCCACCACCACTCGAAGGCGTCGAGGACGCCGGTGAGGGAGACGGTGCCGGCCGCCATCGCGACGGACGCGGCGGCGAGCAGCATCGGCAGCTCGTACGCGAGCAGCTGGGCGGCGGTGCGGAGGCCGCCGAGGAGCGAGAACTTGTTGGCGGACGCCCAGCCGGCCATCAGGCTGCCGAGCACGCCGACGCCCATGACGGCCAGCACGAAGAAGATGCCGGCGTCGACGAGCGCGCCGACGGCGCCGTCGCCGGGGCCGACCGGGATCGCGACGAGGACGAGGAGGTACGGGAGGAGGGCGACGGCCGGCGCGAGCTGGAAGACGCGCCGGTCGGCGTCCTTCGGGACGACGTCCTCCTTCTGCGCGAACTTCACGCCGTCCGCGACGAGCTGGGCCCAGCCGTGGAAGCCGCCGGCGTACATGGGACCGAGCCGGCCCTGCATGTGGGCCATCACCTTGTGCTCGGTCTGCCCGACGACCAGCGGCAGCACGAGGAACGCGGCGAAGACGAGCAGCAGCCGGACGGCGACGTCGAGTGCGTCGTTCACGCGGGATCGCCTCCGGCGGGGTCGGGGTGGGTGTCGGTGTCGGGGTCGCGGTCGCGGTCGGGGTCGCGGTCGGGGTCGCCTGCGGCGGGCCTGGCCTCCGGCGCGGGACCGTCCGCGGCGGGCTCGACGTCGGGCTTCGCCTCCGGCGCGGGCTCGCCTGCCGCGGGGGTCGCGTCGGGGGTCGCCTCGGGCGCGGGCTCACCTGCGGCGGGCGTCGCGTCGGGGGTCGCCTCCGGCGCGGGCTCACCTGCCGCGGGCGTCGCGTCGGGGGTCGCCTCCAGCGCGGGCCCGCCTGCCGCGGGCGTCGCGTCGGGCTTCGCCTCGGGCCCGGGCTCACCTGCCGCGGGCGTCGCGTCGGGGGTCGCCGGCGCGGGTCCGCCTGCGGCGGGCGTCGCTTCGGGGGCCGGGGGTTCGTCGAAGGCCGGGCGGGCGTGGTGCCAGGGGGCGTCCGTGCTGCGGGTGCGGGGCGGCGGCGAGGGGGCGGCCGGGGGTTCCGCGGCCTGCTCCGCCTGCTGGCTCGCCGAGCCCTGGCTCGCGCTGCGCATGCGGCGCGGGGTGCCCGGGGCGGTCTGGCTCGCGGAACCCTCGGACGCGGAGCGCGTCCGGCGGGCAGCCGGAGGGGCCGCCGGGGCCTCGGGAGCGGCCGGGGGCGCACCGGTCGCCGGGGTCTCGGGGGCGGCCGGGGCCGCCGGGGGCGTCTGGCTTGCGGAGCCTGCCGCCGCGGAGCGGGTCCGGCGGGCCGGGGGTGCGCCGGCCTCCGGGGCCGCCGGGGGCGTCTGGGTCGCCGAGCCCGCCGCGGCCGTGCGGGTGCGGCGGGGGCGGTTGGCGGCGGCGGCTCGGGCGGGGCGTTCGGGGGCCGGGGGGAGCTGGCCCTTGAGGGGGCCCCATTCGTTGGGGTCGGGGACGCCCGGCGGGAGCATCTGGCGGCGCTTGGGGCCGCCGTCGTGCGCCTCGCCCGGCTCCTTCGCGCCCGGCCACGCCTTGGCGACGCGGGCCGCGAGCACGAAGTCCTTGCGCAGCGGGTGGCCCTCGAAGTTCTCGGGGAGGAGGAGCGGGGTGAGGTTCGGGTGGCCCTCGAAGACGACGCCGAACATCTCGTGGGTCTCGCGCTCGTGCCAGGCCGCGCCCGCGTACACGCCGACGGCCGTGGGGAGCGTGGGGGCCTCGTGGGGGACGGTGGTGCGCAGCAGCAGGCGGCGTACCCGGCCGCGCTCCAGGGCGACGACGTGCGCGCACACGCGGAAGCCGGTTCCGGGCTCGTCGACCGCGCTGAGCCAGTCGAAGTAGGTGCAGCCGAGCTCGTCGCGGGCGGTGCGCAGCGCGTCGAGCCAGTCCGTGACGGGGACGTCGACGGTCAGCAGGTCGTACGCCCGCTCCGCCGCCGCCTCGTCGCCGAACAGGTCCGTCACGGCTTCGGGAAGGGAGTCGTAGCGGTTCATCGGTCGTCGCCTCCCGGCGGCGGGGTGACCAGCGGGCTGGTGAGCTGGGAGACCGAGGCCGGCGCCGTCGTGCCGTACCGCTCGCCGAGGTTCTCGCGGGCGATCTTCTCCTGGAGCTTGAGGATGCCCTGGAGGAGCGCCTCGGGGCGGGGCGGGCAGCCGGGGACGTACACGTCGACGGGGATGATCTGGTCGACGCCCTTGGTGACGGAGTACGAGTCCCAGTAGGGGCCGCCGCAGTTCGAGCAGGCGCCGAAGGAGATGACGTACTTCGGCTCGGGCATCTGCTCGTACAGCCGCTTCACGGCGGGCGCCATCTTGTCCGTCACCGTGCCGGAGACGATCATCAGGTCGGCCTGGCGCGGGCCCGGCGCGAAGGGGATCACGCCGAGGCGGATGAAGTCGTGGCGGGCCATCGACGCGGCGATGAACTCGATCGCGCAGCAGGCGAGGCCGAAGTTGAAGACCCACAGGCTGTAGCGGCGGCCCCAGTTCAGGACCACCTTCATGGGCTCGGGGGCCAGGCGGGAGAGCGTTCCCAGCTTCGGCGCGGGCAGGGGCACGGCGCCCCCTGCGGGTGTTACGTCCATGCCAGGACGCCCTTCTTGTACGCGTAGAGCAGGCCGACGGCCAGGAAGCCGAGGAAGACGAACATCTCGACGAGGGTGGTGGCGCCGTAGCCGGGCGCGGCGAAGACCGTGGCCCACGGGAAGAGGAAGATCGAGTCGACGGCGAAGATCACGTAGAGGAAGGCGTAGACGTAGTAGCGGACCTGGGTGTGGGCCCAGCCCTCCCCCACCGGGTCGACGCCGCACTCGTAGGTGAGCAGTTTCTCCGGGGTCGGCACGACGGGCCGGAGCAGCCGGCCGGCGCCGAAGGCGACCGCGACGAAGAGCACGCCGACGACGGCGAGCAGGCCGACGACGGAGTACGTATCGAAATAGTCCGCCGCGACTACGGTCGGTTCCCGCACGTCCGCCGCCCCTCAGTCCCTCGCCGCCGTCTTCACGGACGCGAGTCTAGGCCCTGCTAAAAGCAGCGTAAGCAGGTGCGGGTGGGGATATCCCCCGGGACCGACACCCACCTCCCCCATGGTCCGGAGGGGGCGGGGGACGGCAGGCTGGGGGCATGACCGCTGATCACCCGAGCCCTTCCTCCTCCGCCGTCGCGGCCGGAGACCCGCCCGCGCGGCGGCGGACCGCGTACGGGAAGGAGACCTGGAGGGAGATCTCCTTCCTCCTCCTGAACCTGCCCGCCGCCCTCGTGGGCTTCGTCTACGCCGTCACCTCCGTGCTCGTCGGCATCGCCCTGTCGGTCACCGTGATCGGTCTGCCGCTGCTGGCGGCGGGCCTGGCGGGGGCGCGCGGGATCGGGCGGTCGGAGCGGGCGCGGGCCCGGGGGCTGCTGGACGTGGAGGTGGCCGAGCCGTCGCCGCTGCCGCCGGCCGGCGGCGCGCTGCCGTGGCTGTGGACGCGGCTGAAGGACCCGGTGGCGTGGCGGACCCAGCTGTACGGGCTGATCCGGCTGCCGTGGGGCGTCGTCACCTTCTCCGTCACCCTGGTGTCGCTGGTGGCGCTGTGGCCGGTGCTGCCGTTCATCGCGCGCGGCCTGGCGGCGGCGGACCGGGGCATGGTGCGGGGGCTGCTCTCGCCGTCGGACGAGCTGGAGCGGCGGATCGCCGAGCTGGAGTCGGACCGGGGCGTGGTGGTGGACACGGCGGCGGCGGACCTGCGGCGGATCGAGCGGGACCTGCACGACGGCGCGCAGGCGCGGCTGGTGGCGCTGGCGATGGGGCTGGGCCTGGCGAAGGAGAAGCTGCACGAGGATCCGGACGCGGCGGCGGCGATGGTCGCGGAGGCGCACGGCGAGGTGAAGCTGGCCCTGCAGGAGCTGCGGGACCTGGCGCGGGGCATCCACCCGGCGGTGCTGACCGACCGGGGTCTGGGGGCGGCGCTGTCGTCGCTGGCCGGGCGGTGCACGGTGCCGGCGACGGTGGCCGTCGATCTGGACGAGCGGCCCGCGGAGGCGATCGAGGGGATCGCCTACTTCACGGTCTCGGAGCTGCTGCAGAACGTGTCCAAGCACGCCCGGGCCCGGACGGCCTCGGTGGAGGTGTGGCGGGCGAAGGACCGGCTGCTGCTCCAGGTGCGGGACGACGGTGTCGGCGGCGCCCGGCTCGACGGCGGCGGCACGGGTCTGGCCGGGCTCGCGGAGCGGCTGGGCGCGGTGGACGGCGTGCTGGTGGTGGAGTCGCCCGAGGGCGGTCCGACGACGGTGACGGCGGAGCTGCCCTGGCGGGCGCGCCGGGGCTGATCCCGCGCGCCCTCCCGGGGGGTGGGGTTATCCCCCCTGGCGAGACGCCGACCCGCCTCATGGTGCGGAGGGGGTGCCGGACGGAAGCCTGGAGTCGTACTCACCGATCTCACCGTTCCCCCTCTCTCTCCCGCTCCCCTTCCCCTCCTCCCAGTGAAGGACGTCCTGATGGCCTCGCCGCTCGTTCCCTCCGCCCTTCGGGCCCCCTTCCAGGGGCGGACCTGGCGGGCCTTCCTGTTCACCCTGGTCGGGCTGCCGCTGAGCGTGGTGGCGTTCTCGCTGGCGGTCTCGCTGACCGCGGCGGGCGCCGGGCTGCTGATCACCTTCCTGGGGGTCCCGGTGCTGGCGGCGTCGCTGGTCGCGTGCCGGGCGTTCGGGGCGGTGGAGCGGGCCCGGGTGCGGGGGCTGCTCGGGGCGGACGTGCCGGCGCCGGAGCCGGTGCGCGGGCGGACCGGCGGGCCGTTCTCGTGGATGGCGGCGATGCTGCGGAGCGGGGCCTCGTGGCGGCACCTGCTGTACGCGCTGGTGCACTTCCCGTGGGCGGTGTTCTCGTTCACCGTGTCGGTGACGGTCTTCTCGCTCGGCTGGGGCCTGTTCACGTATCCGCTGTGGCGGTGGGTCTTCCCGGCGTACCTGAGCCAGGACGGGATCCAGCTGTACGGGGACGAGCACCGCGCCCTGTACGTCGACTCGCCCTTCGAGGTCGGCGTCGCCTTCGCGGTCGGGCTGCTCGTGGTGCTGGCGTGGCCGCCGCTGCTGCGGGGGCTGACGGCGGTGGACCGGGTCCTGGCGGCGGGGCTGCTGGGCCGGGGGCGGCTGGCGGAGCGGGTGACGGAGCTGGAGTCGGACCGGGGCGCGGCCGTGGACACGGCGGCGGCGGACCTGCGGCGGATCGAGCGGGACCTGCACGACGGGCCGCAGGCGCGGCTGGCGTCGCTGGCGCTGGACCTGGGGATGGCGAAGGAGACGCTGTCCCGGGACCCGGAGGCGGCGGCGGTGCTGGTGGACGAGGCGCACGGCGAGGTGAAGCTGGCGCTGAAGGAGCTGCGGGACCTGGCGCGGGGCATCCACCCGGCGGTGCTGACCGACCGGGGCCTGGACGCGGCGCTGTCGGCGGTGGCGGCGCGCTGCCCGGTGCCGGTGTCGGTGACGGTGGAGCTGCCGGGGCGGCCGGTGCCGGCGATCGAGGGCCTGGCCTACTTCACGGTCTCGGAGCTGCTGCGGAACGTGGAGCGGCACTCCGGGGCGCGGCGGGCCTCGGTGGACGTGTGGCGGTCGGAGGAGCGGCTGATGCTCCAGGTGCGGGACGACGGCGCGGGCGGCGCGGACCCGGCGCGCGGCGGCGGTCTCGCGGGGCTGGCGGAGCGGCTGCGGTCGGTGGACGGCGTGCTGGCGGTGGACTCGCCGGAGGGCGGTCCGACGACGGTGACGGCGGAGCTGCCCTGGCGCGCCTGACGCGCGCAAACGGCGCCGGGGGCCCTTCACGGGCCTCCGGCGCCGTTTCCCGCGCTGTTCCGGCGCCGTCTCCGACGCTGCTTCCGGCGCCGTTTCCGATGCTTCCGGCGCCGTTTCCGATGCTTCCGGCGCCGTTTCCGACGTACTTTCCTGCGCCGGTCAGCGGGCGAGTCGGTCCGTGGAGACCAGCCACCGCCGGCGTGGGCGCTCCGTGACGAGGGTGGCGGCGGCCAGCAGGGTCACGGGGACCGCCGCCCAGGCGGGCCGGGCCGGCCAGGACGCGACCACGGCGGCGACGAGCTGGAGCAGTACCAGCAGGATCGTGGCCCACCCCGGCACGGCGACGATCACATGGGCCGTGTCCCCCGGGGTGGCGAACACCGTCGGGAGCCCGACGAGGACCAGCACCGACAGGACGGCGAGCAGCCCCGGGGCCCTGGCTGGTCCCTTGATGTTTCTTTCCGGCGTCCCCCTTCGCGGGGCCTTTCCTGCGATGCTGATCACGCGACGCCGACCGGGTCGCACGGAGCCGAGACAGGGGACATGGGGGCAGCGGGCGTGGGTGTGGGTGAGGTGGCGGGCCGGGTGCGCGTGGTGATCGCCGAGGACTCGGTGTTGTTGCGCGAGGGACTGACCCGCCTGCTGACGGACCGGGGCCACGAGGTCGTCGCGGGGGTCGGGGACGGCGACGCGCTGGTGAAGACGGTGGCGGAGCTGGCGGACGCGGGCGCGCTGCCGGACGTGGTGGTGGCCGACGTACGGATGCCGCCGACCCACACGGACGAGGGGGTACGGGCGGCGGTGCGGCTGCGCGCGGAGTATCCGGACCTCGGGGTGCTGGTGCTGTCGCAGTACGTGGAGGAGCAGTACGCCACCGAACTGCTGGCCGGTTCGACGCGGGGTGTGGGCTATCTGCTGAAGGACCGGGTCGCGGAGGTGCGCGAGTTCACCGAGGCCGTGGTGCGGGTGGCCGAGGGGGGTACGGCCCTGGACCCGGAGGTCGTGCAGCAGCTGCTGGGGCGGAGCCGGCAGCAGGACGTGCTGGCGCATCTGACGCCGCGCGAGCGGGAGGTCCTGGGTCTGATGGCCGAGGGCCGGACGAACTCGGCGATCGCGAAGCAGCTGGTGGTGAGCGACGGCGCGGTGGAGAAGCACATCGGGAACATCTTCCTGAAGCTGGGCCTGTCGCCGAGCGAGGGCGACCACCGCCGGGTCCTGGCGGTGCTGACGTACCTCAGGTCCTGAGCGGGCCGGCGTCGGGCCTGGTCGGGCCCTCGCCGGGGCCTCGCCGGGCCGGGGACGGGCCTGCCCGCAGCCTTGATCTTCTGACACTCTGTCAGATACGACCGCTTCCGGACCTGGAGGTCCTAGGACGGAAGAACGAGTCGGAATGCCACCTTCCGGAGCAATCCGGGTAGGCGCAGAACGGGACAACGCAGGACACATGGGCATCTCAGGCAGAGGCCCATCATGTGAGAATCCCCGGGACCGCCCACCCCGCAGTCGTAGGGTGGGCGAAGAGTCCCGCTTGCCGCTAGGGAGGTCCAGTAAGTGACCAGCCAGGTCAGTAGCGAGGCCGGCGAGGCCCTGCTCGGGGAGCAGCGCAGCGCCCCGGCGGAGGCCCGCCACGGCACCGAGAAGGAAGTCCGCCGACTCGACCGGGTGATCATCCGGTTCGCGGGCGACTCCGGTGACGGCATGCAGCTCACGGGTGACCGTTTCACCTCGGAGACGGCGTCCTTCGGGAACGACCTGTCGACGCTGCCGAACTTCCCCGCCGAGATCCGCGCCCCCGCAGGCACCCTGCCCGGCGTCTCGTCCTTCCAGCTCCACTTCGCCGACCACGACATCCTGACCCCCGGCGACGCGCCGAACGTGCTGGTCGCGATGAACCCGGCCGCGCTGAAGGCGAACATCGGGGACGTGCCGCGCGGTGGCGAGATCATCGTGAACACCGACGAGTTCGCCAAGCGTGCGATGGCCAAGGTCGGATACGCGACCTCGCCGCTGGAGGACGGCTCGCTGGACGGCTACCGGGTCCACCCGGTGCCGCTGACGACCCTCACGATCGAGGCGCTGAAGGGGTTCGGCCTGTCCCGGAAGGAGGCCGAGCGCTCCAAGAACATGTTCGCGCTCGGGCTGCTCTCCTGGATGTACCACCGCCCCACCGAGGGCACCGAAGCCTTCCTGCGGTCCAAGTTCGCGAAGAAGCCGCAGATCGCCGAGGCGAACGTGGCCGCCTTCCGGGCCGGCTGGAACTTCGGCGAGACCACCGAGGACTTCGCCGTCTCCTACGAGGTCGCCCCCGCGACCCGCGCCTTCCCCACCGGCACGTACCGGAACATCTCCGGGAACCTGGCCCTGTCGTACGGGCTGATCGCCGCGAGCCGGCAGGCGGAGCTGCCGCTCTACCTGGGCTCGTACCCGATCACCCCGGCCTCCGACATCCTCCACGAGCTGTCGAAGCACAAGAACTTCGGCGTGCGGACCTTCCAGGCCGAGGACGAGATCGCCGGCGTCGGCGCCGCGCTCGGCGCGGCCTTCGGCGGCTCCCTCGCCGTCACCACGACCTCCGGCCCCGGTGTGGCGCTGAAGTCCGAGACGATCGGCCTCGCGGTCTCCCTGGAGCTGCCGCTCCTCGTCGTCGACATCCAGCGCGGCGGCCCCTCCACCGGCCTGCCGACCAAGACCGAGCAGGCCGACCTCCTCCAGGCCATGTACGGCCGCAACGGCGAGGCCCCCGTCCCGGTCGTCGCCCCGAAGACCCCGGCCGACTGCTTCGACGCGGCCCTGGAGGCGGCCCGGATCGCGCTCACCTACCGCACCCCCGTCTTCCTGCTCTCCGACGGCTACCTCGCCAACGGCTCCGAGCCCTGGCGGATCCCCGAGGTCGCCGACCTGCCCGACCTGCGCACCCCCTTCGCCACCGGCCCGAACCACACCGAGGCCGACGGCACCGAGGTCTTCTGGCCGTACAAGCGCGACCCCGAGACCCTCGCCCGCCCCTGGGCCGTGCCCGGCACGCCCGGCCTGGAGCACCGCATCGGCGGCATCGAGAAGCAGGACGGCACCGGCAACATCTCGTACGACCCCGCCAACCACGACCTCATGGTCCGCACCCGGCAGGCCAAGGTCGACGGCATCACGGTGCCCGACCTGGAGGTCGACGACCCGGACGGCGCCCGCACCCTGGTCCTCGGCTGGGGCTCCACCTACGGCCCGATCACCGCCGCCGTACGCCGCATCCGCCGCGAGGGCGGCCACATCGCCCAGGCCCACCTCCGCCACCTCAACCCCTTCCCGAAGAACCTCGGCGAGGTCCTGAAGGGGTACGAGAAGGTCGTGATCCCCGAGATGAACCTCGGCCAGCTCGCCACCCTCGTCCGGGCGAAGTACCTCGTCGACGCCCGCAGCCACACCCAGGTCAACGGCATGCCGTTCAAGGCCGAGCAGCTCGCCGCCGCCCTCAAGGAGGCCATCGATGCCTGAGAACCTGCTGCGCCTGGTGCCCAAGGCCGAGGCCGCCCAGACGATGAAGGACTTCAAGTCGGACCAGGAGGTCCGCTGGTGCCCGGGCTGCGGCGACTACGCCGTCCTCGCCGCCGTCCAGGGCTTCATGCCCGAGCTGGGCCTGGCGAAGGAGAACATCGTCTTCGTCTCCGGCATCGGCTGCTCCTCCCGCTTCCCGTACTACATGAACACCTACGGGATGCACTCCATCCACGGCCGCGCCCCGGCCATCGCCACCGGCCTGGCGACCTCCCGGCGCGACCTGTCGGTGTGGGTGGTGACCGGTGACGGCGACGCGCTGTCGATCGGCGGCAACCACCTGATCCACGCCCTGCGCCGCAACGTGAACCTCAAGATCCTGCTCTTCAACAACCGGATCTACGGCCTCACCAAGGGCCAGTACTCCCCCACCTCCGAGGTCGGCAAGATCACCAAGTCGACCCCGATGGGCTCCCTCGACGCCCCCTTCAACCCGGTGTCGCTCGCCCTCGGCGCGGAGGCCACCTTCGTCGCCCGCACGGTCGACTCCGACCGCAAGCACCTCACCGAGGTGCTGCGCCAGGCCGCCGACCACGACGGCACCGCGCTGGTGGAGATCTACCAGAACTGCAACATCTTCAACGACGGCGCCTTCGAGGTCCTCAAGGACAAGGACCAGGCCAAGGAGGCCGTCATCCGCCTGGAGCACGGGCAGCCGATCCGCTTCGGCGCCGAGCTCGACAAGGGCGTCGTCCGCGACCCGGCCACCGGCGACCTGGAGGTCGTCACGGTCACACCGGAGAACGAGAACCGGATCCTCGTCCACGACGCGCACGCCGCCTCCCCCACGACGGCCTTCGCGCTCTCCCGCCTGGCCGACCCGGACACCCTCCACCAGACCCCCATCGGCGTCTTCCGCTCGGTGGAACGCCCGGTCTACGACACCCTCATGGCCGAACAGCTCGACAGGGCCGTCACCCAGCAGGGCGAGGGCGACCTCACCCGCCTGCTGGCGGGCAACGACACGTGGACGGTGGTCGGCTGACGCGCCGGCCCACCACGGACGAGGGCGTCCCGGCCTCCGGGTCAGGACGCCCTCGTCCGTTTCTCCTGCTCGGCGACCTCCTCGTAGTGGCCGAGGCAGCGGACCCTCCCCGCCTCGACGCGGTGGACGTACACCTGGTGCCGGAAGAGGAAGCCGTTCGAGGTGTCGAAGCCGTACTTCTTCGTCACCCCCTCGTACGTGAGCTCCCGCAGCCGGCGGGTGAGCGCGCCCCGCTCCACGGCGAGCCCGTTCGCCCTCACTCCCCGCATCGTCTCCGCGATCGCGAGGGTGACGTCGTACGCCTCCGCCGCGTACCGCTCGACGGGATCCGCGGCGGCCGTCCCCCAGCGCGCCCGGTAGGCGGCGGTGAACTCCTTCGCGGACGGCGTCGCGCGCGTGGCCGGATCGACGTACGAGGTCCCGAAGTACCAGCCCTCGGCGGCGGGGCCGGCGCCGCTCAGGAAGTCCGGTTCGAGGGCGCTCTCGACGGCGCCGCAGACGCCGGTGAAGCCCGCCGCCGCCAGGGCGCGGGCGCACCGGGCGGCGCGCACGGGTGACAGGCCCGCGTAGAGGACGGCCTCGGCCCCCGCCGCCTTGACGGCGCGCGCCGCCGGGCCGAAGTCGTCGGTCCCGGCGTCGACCTGATGGCGGGTCACGGTGCTGCCGACCCCGGTGAGACTGCCCTTCATGTGGCTGCCCATGACCCAGGCGATGTTGCCCGCGGCGGCGTCCTCCACGACCGCGACCCTGCGCAGCTTGCGCGAGATGGTGACGGTGGAGAAGCCGAGCTGGAGGATCTCGACCGGGGTGCGCATCTCGAAGTAGGAGGGCTCGCCGATGAGATCGGGCATCACCGTGAAGTCGACGCCGGTCGCCACGCTCGCGTACACCAGGGAGTTGCTCTGGTAGGTCTCGGCGGCGGCCGCGACGACCTGGGGCGAGGTCGGCCCGATGACGGCCAGGACGGCGCGGTCCTTCCCGACGGCGGCGGCGGTCCGGGCGGCGCGGGCCGGGTCGCCGGCGTCGTCGTGGACCTTCACGGCGAGGTCGAAGGCGCGGTCGGGGCGGGCGTTGAACCGCTCGACGGCGAGCCGGACGCCCCGCTCCTGGGCGCGGCCGTCGGCCTTCCGGGGGCCGCTGAGGTCGGTCTGGACGCCGATCGTGTACGTGGGGAGGTTCCCGGCCGTGGCGCTCGTGCCGCCCTGCACGCCGCCGTCCGTGCCGCTGCCGGTGCCGCCGCCGATCAGGCCGCCGAGGCGGGCGGCGAGGGCGCCCGCGGCGACGACGAGGGCGGCCGAGCCGCCGGCCAGCAGGGCCCGCCGGGACGGCCCGCGCGGGGGCGGCGCGGGCACGACGGCGGTCGGTTCGGGGACGGGCAGGTCGAGGACGCGGGCGGAGCGTTCGGCGATCAGGGCGGGCAGGCCGGGCGGCAGCAGCTCCCCGACGGGCCCCTCGGTGCCGCCGAGCGCGTCCCGTACGGCCTCGGCGGTGGGCCGGGCGGCCGGGTCCTTGGCGAGGCAGGCCGCCAGCAGGGGCTTCAAGGAGGCCGGTACGGCGCCGAGTTCGGGCTCCTCGTGGACCGTGCGGTAGACGACGGCGGCCACCGTGCCGGTGCCGAAGGGGCGTTCGCCGGTGAGGACGTAGGCGAGGACGCAGCCGAGGGCGAACACGTCGGCGGGCGGGCCGACGTCGCCCGCCCCGGCGGCCCGGGCCTGTTCGGGGGCGAGGTAGCCGGGCGTGCCGATCATGGCGTCGGTGGCGGTGAGGGCGGTCGCCCCGGCGGCGCGGGCGATGCCGAAGTCGATGAGCCGCGGCCCGTCGACGGCCAGCAGGACGTTGGCGGGCTTCACGTCCCGGTGGACGAGCCCGCCCGCGTGGAGGCCGGCGAGGGCGTCGGCGAGCCGGGCGCCGAGGGCCCGTACGGCCGGCTCGGAAAGCGGACCGTACAGGGCGAGGGTCTCGGCGAGGGAGGGCCCGGGCACGTACTCGGTGGCGAGCCAGGGCTCGCGGGCCTCCGGGTCGGCGCCGAGCACCCGGACCGTCCAGCGGCCGGTGATCCGCTCGGCGGTGCGGGCCTCGCGGCGGAAGCGCTCGCGGAAGGCGGGGTCGGCGGCGTGCTCGGCGCGGATCACCTTGACCGCGGCGAGCGCGCCGCCGGGGGTGCGGGCCAGGTAGACGACGCCCATGCCGCCGGCGCCGAGCCGGCCGAGGAGGCGGTGGCCGGCGACGGCGGAGGGGTCGGACCGGTGCAGGGGGCGCACCGGTCACATCCCCTTGGCCTTGGGCGGGGTGCTGGAGGCCCAGCCCAGCGGTGCGTAGCGGCCGTCCCTGACGGTGTACAGGTAGGTGCCGACGCCGCTGAGGTTGCCGTCCTCGACGAAGCCGTACTCCCCCATGACGCCCTTGAAGGCGGCCTTCCGCACGAGCGGGGCGAGGGTGGTGCGGTCCGGGCGCCGCCCACCCTTGTACGCCTTCTCGACCTCGGAGGCGAACATCAGGGTGACGTCGTACGCCTCGCCCGTGTAGTACGCGGGATCGGAGCCGTACCGGGCGCGGTGGGCGGCGACGAAGGCCGCGGCCTGCTTGCGGCTGCCGGGCGGGACGACGGGCGCGCCGACGATCCAGCCCTCGGCGGCGGCGCCCGCGCCCTGCAGGAACTCGGTCCCGAAGACGTGCTGTCCGGTGATCCGCATGCCGGTGAAGCCGAGCCTGTCGAGGGTCCTGGCGGCGCGGACGGCGCTGGGGGCGAGACCGGCGTGGAAGTACGCGTCGATGCCCGCGTCCACCATCTCGCCGAGGACCCGCTCCAGGCGCTTGGCTCCGGCGGGGATCACCCGGGGGTGCGTGACGATCCCGCTCCCCTTGAAGCCGATGGTGGCGCCGACGGTGTACTGCCAGGAGTAGTTGTCGTCGGTGCGTTCCTGGAGGAGGCCGGGCCGGGTGACGGGCCGGGGGCTCTTCGCCAGGACGTAGTAGGCGAGGTAGAGGGCCGCGTAGTTGTGCCGGGTGCAGGCCCGGATGATGCTCACGCCCTGGTCGAGCTCCGGGTTGGTGAGCAGGTTGTAGCCGGCGGAGACGGTGATGACGGGGAGGCGGGCCTCGTCGTAGGCGGCGAGGGCGGCGTAGCCGGTGTAGTCGTGGCTGGGGCCGATGATGCCGAGGACGTCGGGGTCGGAGGTGAGGACGCGGGCGGCGGCGGCCCCGCGCGACGGCTCGCCGCGGTCGTCGGAGACCTTCACGTCGAGCGTGAAGGGCTTGTCCTTGCGGGAGTTGAAGGCGTCGACGGCGAGCCGGACGCCCCGCTCCTGGGCCTGGCCGACGGTCTTGCCGGGGCCGCTGAGGTCGGCCTGCACGCCGATGGTCCACTTGCGGGCCTTCGGTGCGGGACCGGGCCGGGGGCCCGTGCCCTCGTTCCCCCCGTCGTCGCGGAGGGCCAGCCAGCCCGCACCGCCGGCCGCGGCGACGGCCGCGCCGCCGGCCAGCAGGAGGAAGCGGCGCCGGCCGCCGCCCGCGGGCGCCGCCGGGGCCGGGGTGGTGGTCGGGTCGATGTCCGGGAGGGCGAGCATCCGGGCGGAGCGCTCGGCGATGGTCCGTACGACGGGCGCGGGCAGCCAGTCGGCGGCCGCGCCGGGGGTGTCCTCGGCGAGCCGGGCGGCGAGCGCGTCGGCGGCGGGCCGGGCGGCGGGGTCCTTGGCGAGGCAGTCCCGCAGCAGCGGCAGCAGTGCGGCCGGTACGCCGGCGAGGTCGGGCTCGTCGTGCACGGTCCGGTACATGAGGGCGTCGACGGCGCCGGTGCCGAAGGGCGGGCGGCCGGTGGCCGCGTAGGCGAGGAGGCAGCCGAAGGAGAAGACGTCGGAGGCGGGCCCGACGTCGCCGGTACGGGCCTCCGCCTGTTCGGGCGCGAGGAAGCCGGGGGTGCCGACGACCATGTCGGTGCCGGTGAGCGCGGTCTCGTCGGCGGGGTCGGCGGCGCGGGCGATGCCGAAGTCGATGAGCCGGGGCCCGTCGACGGCGAGCAGGACGTTGGCGGGCTTCACGTCCCGGTGGACGAGCCCGGCGGCGTGCACGGCGGCGAGCGCGCGGGCGACGGCGCCGCCGAGGATCCTGAGGCTCCGTTCGGGCAGGGGGCCGTGGGCGGCGATCGCCTCGCCGAGGGACGGGCCGGGGACGAAGGCGGTGGCGAGCCACGGCTCGGGGGCGTCGGGGTCGGCGCCGAGGACCGGCACGGCCCACGGGGACGCGACCCGCCGGGCCGCCTCGACCTCGCGCCGGAAGCGGCTGCGGAAGTCGGGCCGCTCGGCCCGGTCGGCGAGCGTGACCTTCACGGCGGCCAGCTCGCCCGCGTCCGTACGACCCAGGTAGACGACGCCCATGCCGCCGGCGCCGAGCCGCCCGAGGAGCCGGTAGCCGGCGAGGGTGGAGGGGTCGGCGGGGAGCAGCGGGGCGAGGTCGCCGGGGGCGGGGG
>NZ_JOGX01000024.1 GCF_000719555.1 Streptomyces sp. NRRL F-5727 | reverse complement strand
CCCCACCCCCCTGACCCCCCGCCCGCAGACGAAAGGCGCATCACCGTGACGCAGGACGAACTCCTCGCCCGGGCCCAGGCGTGGCTCGCCGAGGATCCCGATTCCGAGACCCGCGAGGAGCTCGGCGCGCTCCTCGACCGGGGGGACACCGACGAGCTGGCCGTCCGGTTCGCCGGGACGCTGCAGTTCGGCACCGCGGGGCTCCGCGGCGAGCTGGGCGCCGGGCCCATGCGGATGAACCGGTCCGTGGTGATCCGGGCCGCCGCCGGCCTCGCCGCGTACCTGAAGGCGAAGGGGCAGACCGGCGGTCTGGTCGTGATCGGCTACGACGCCCGCTACAAGTCGGCCGACTTCGCCCGCGACACCGCCGCCGTGATGACCGGCGCCGGGCTGCGCGCCGCGCTGCTGCCGCGCCCGCTGCCGACGCCGGTCCTGGCGTACGCCATAAGGCACCTGGGCGCCGTCGCCGGCGTCGAGGTGACCGCGAGCCACAACCCGCCGCGCGACAACGGCTACAAGGTGTACCTGGGCGACGGCTCGCAGATCGTGCCGCCGGCGGACGCCGAGATCGCTGCCGAGATCGACGCGATCCGGGCGCTGGCCGACGTGCCGCGGCCGGAGGACGGCTGGGAGACGCTCGGCGAGGAGGTCGTCGAGGCGTACCTCGCCCGCACCGACGCCGTCCTCACGCCCGGCTCGCCGCGCACCGCGCGGACCGTCTACACGGCCATGCACGGCGTCGGGAAGGACGTGCTCACCGCCGCCTTCGCGCGGCACGGCTTCCCCGCTCCCGCGCTGGTCGCCGCGCAGGCCGAGCCCGACCCGGCGTTCCCGACCGTCGCGTTCCCGAACCCGGAGGAGCCGGGGGCCATGGACCTCGCCTTCGAGGCGGCCCGGGCCGTGGACCCCGACATCGTCATCGCCAACGACCCGGACGCGGACCGCTGCGCCGTGGCCGTGCCGGACGCGTCCGTCGAGGGCGGCTGGCGGATGCTCCGCGGCGACGAGGTCGGCGCGCTGCTCGCCGCGCACCTGGTGCACAAGGGCGCCCGGGGCGTCTTCGCCGAGTCGATCGTGTCGTCCTCGCTGCTGGGGCGGATCGCCGAGGCGGCCGGGGTCGGCTACGAGGAGACCCTGACCGGCTTCAAGTGGATCGCCCGCGTCGACGGGCTGCGGTACGGCTACGAGGAGGCGCTCGGCTACTGCGTGGACCCGGACGGCGTCCGCGACAAGGACGGCATCACGGCGGCGCTGCTCGTCGCCGAGCTGGCCTCGGAGCTGAAGGAGCGGGACCGGACGCTGACCGACCTGCTCGACGACCTGGCGGTCGCGCACGGGCTGCACGCGACGGACCAGCTGTCGGTGCGGGTGGAGGACCTGGGGATCATCGCGAACGCCATGGCGGCGCTGCGCGAGACCCCGCCGGTGAGGCTCGCCGGCCTGGCCGTCGTCTCGGCGGAGGACCTGACCAAGGGCACGGAGTCGCTGCCGCCGACGGACGGCCTGCGCTACCACCTGGACGGCGACTTCAAGGCCCGGGTGATCGTCCGCCCGTCGGGCACGGAGCCCAAGCTGAAGTGCTACCTGGAGGTCGTGGTCCCGGTCGCCGACGCGAGCGGTCTGGCCGCGGCCCGGGCGACCGGCGCCGAGGTGCTGGGCGCGCTGAAGAAGGACCTGGCGGCGGCCGCGGGGCTGTGAGCCGGACCGCGGCCGGCTGAGAGACGAAGGGCCGGTACGGGGGTTCCCGTACCGGCCCTTCGTCGTACGCCCGGACGTCCCCGCCCGGAGCGGCGGTCGGCGTGCCGGCTCAGCCGGTCGCGCCCAGCACCACCAGGAGGACCAGGCCGACGACGGCGGGGACGATGATCTCGTACGCCCAGCGCACCTGCGGCGCGCCCTGCGCCCCGGGCCGGCCCTGGTAGGTCTCGGCCATCTCGCGCAGGTCGGCCACGTTCTGGTCGCTCGGCGCGACGCGCGAGGCGTCGTCCCGGACGTCGGCGGTGACGGAGGTGCGTCCGCTGGGGTCGTCCTGGGAGGCGCGGGCGGCCCGGCGCGCGGCCTTCTTCCGCTGCCGCAGCGAGACGGGCACGGCCCACAGCTGGTACTTCACGCCGTCCGTGGTGAAGACCTCGCTGGAGTAGCCGGCCCGGACGTCGGCGACCGACGCCCACGGCAGCAGGACGGCCCGGAAGGGGTTGCGGATCCGGAGCCGGTCCTCGTTGGCGTACACGGCGGGCCGGATGGTGAAGGCGGTGATCAGCGGCACGGCGAGCAGCAGCCCGGCGAGGGCCAGCCAGGGCGCCCGGCCCTCGCCGCGCACCAGCGCGTCGGCCACGAAGACGAGCGTCAGGGCGAGCAGGAAGACGCCTCCCGCGATGCCGAAGGACGACCGGTAGACGCGGTCGGCGTGGGTCGGCTCGGGGTTCGGCTCGGGAGTCGGCTCGGAGGGCGTGGGGCTCGTCATGCCGCCGATTCTGCCCCAGGAGGCTCCAGGAAGCTCAAACACCCCGCCCGCGGCCCGTCCGCGCCCCCGAACCCGTCCGCCGCTCAGGCGGGGCGGGCGGTGACCAGGTCCGCGTACAGGATGATGTTGTCCGGGCGGTGGCCGTCGACGAGTTCGCCGCCGCAGGTGACGATCCGCAGCTCGGGGCGGGGGGTGTCGCCGTAGACCTTGCGGGTGGGGAAGGCGTCCTTGTCGACCTGCTCCAGCTCGCGGACGCGGAAGACGGCGGCGGTGCCGTCGGCGCGGGTCACGGTGATCTCGTCGCCGACCCGGACCTTGGAGACGTCCTTCAGCACGGCCGGTCCGCGCGCGGTGTCGAAGTGGCCGATGAGGACGGCGGGTCCGGTCTCGCCGGGCGTGACGCCCTTGCCGTACCAGCCGATCCGGTCGGCCTGCCCGACGGAGGGCACCTCGACGGTGCCGTCCGCGTTCAGCCCGAGTTCCAGGACGCCGTGGGCGTCCACGCCGGCGGCGGGCAGCTGGACCCGGACGGGCAGGGAGCGGGCGAGCGCCGCGCTCGGGGCGGTGGGCGCCGGTGCGGCGGACTCGGCGATCCGGGCGGGCGGCGTGGCCTCGGGCCCGGCCGAGCAGCCGGCGAGGGCGAGGAGGACGGCCGCGCACAGCACGGCGGTGGCGGGACGGCGGCGACGGTGGTGGTGGAGACGGGGGTGGCTCATGGGCGACTCCGTACGGGTCGGCCGGCCGTCACGGGGTGGGTGACGGCCGGCCTGGTGGGGTGGATCGCTCCGGGCTCGGGTCAAGGGGCGAGGAGCGGGACGCGCGGGGTGTACGGGTCAGCCCCGGGCCCCGGCCGTGCGGCGGCGCAGCGCGGTGAAGCCGAGTCCGGCGGCGGCCAGCGAGGCGGCACCGGCGCCGACCGCGACCAGCGTGGCGGAGCTCTCCTCGGCGGCGGGCTCGGCGCCGGCCGCGACCCCGCCCTTAGGGATGACGGAGGTCTGGCCGCCCTGCGGGGAGGCGTCCTGGCCCTGCGCGCCGGGGACGGCGTTCAGCTCGCAGCCCTTGGGGAGCTTCGGGAAGGCGTGGGTGCCGCCCTTCGCGCCGCCGCCCTGGGTCCTGGTGTAGAGGGACGGGGTGGCGGTGTGGGCGTCGACGAGGCGGGCGACGATGCCGGCGCTCTTCGGGAGCGCGGGGTGGGCGCGGTCGAGGACGGCGATGACCTTGTCGTCTCCGGCGGTGATGAGCTTCGCCTTCGGGCCCTTCGGGCTCATGATCAGCTTGGCCCCGGTGCCGGCGCCGATGTCGACCCAGCGGGTGACGGTGCACGCGCCGAGGGCGTCCGGGTCGGTGTCGGCCGGGCGCTCCTCGCCCTGGCCGCCGCCGCCCATGCCGTACGGCTGCGGGGCGGCCTGCCGGGCGGAGCCGGGGATGTAGGCGGCGAAGCCTCCGTCGCGCTCCAGGACGACGACGGCCTTGCCGTACGTCCAGACCGCGCGGTCGCCGTTGAGGTAGGTGAAGCCGCGGCCCTTGTCGTTCTCGATGAGCTGGAGGCCGTAGCGGCCGTCCTTGCGGGTGAGCTCCAGGACGGTGCCGTCGGCGAGCCGGTAGATGCCGGGGGTGGCGCCGGGGCGGTAGTTGCCCACCCAGTTGTGGGTGGTGCCGTCCGGGTTGAGGACGAGGAACTCGCCGTTGTCGTTGCCGGCGGCGGGGCGGGTGTTGGCGGTCAGCTCGCCGACCGGCCGGCCGTCGCGGAAGAGCTCGGCGCGGTGGTGCTGGGCGTTGACCTTGTAGATCTTGGCGACGGTGCCGCCGACGAGGGTCTGGGTGCGGACCAGCGTGCCCGTCGCGGTGTCGACCGCGACGGCGGTCACCGTGCCCTCGAAGTCGAGGGTCACCGCGTGGCCGGCGAAGACCTTGGTCTCCTTGGGCGGGTAGCCGGCGCCGGCCTTCAGCTCGCCGAGCGTCCGGCCGTCCTTGTGGACGGTGGCCGTGTAGTACGGGTGCTGGTCGCCGCGGGCGTACACCTCGGCGGAGAGGCCGCCCGCGAGCTGGACGGTGCGGAGCAGGTGGCCGTCCGGGCCGATGGCGGTGGCGGTGACCTGGCCCTCGAAGTCGAGGGTCACGACGTGCCCGACGATGATCCGGGTGTCCTTCGCCGGGTAGCCGGCGCCGGCCTTCAGCTCGCCGAGGGTGGCGCCCTCACGCTCGATGGTGGCGGTGTAGTACGGGTGCTGGTCGCCGCGCCGGTACACCTTCGCCGTCAGCCCGTCGACGAGCTGGACGGTGCGGACCGGGGTGTCGGCGTCGGCGGCGGCGTCGGCGGCGGGAGCGGTGGTGTCGGCAGCGGGGGCGGTCCCGGCGGCGGCGCCCTGGCCGGGCGTGGCGGTCGCCGTCCGGCCGGCCGGGGTGGCGGTCTTGCCGGCCGGGGCCGCGGCGGCGGGCTTCGGCGCCGGGGCCGGGCCGGCGGCGAAGGCGGTGCCGGACGCGAGGACCGGGGTGGCGGCGACACCGGCGACGAGCGCGGCGGCGAGGGCGGTGCGGAGGGCGGTGCGCATGACGACTCCCGAGGACGTTCGGTGGCGGATGAAGACGAGTCGCACGCCGCTGATGTCTCCTCGGGGAGGGCCGGTGAGTTCTCGCTGGCTGCTGATAAGAATCTAAAGATCTTGTATGGGGGACCCGTCCCCTCCGTGTCACGGACGTGTGACAGCCGTCATCACCGTCGACACCCCTTTCACGCACCCCCGTTCACACCCTCCCCGCACCCCCGCGCGCCCCCTCCCCGCCCGGGCACCACGCCGTCCCGCGCCCGTGACCTCGGCCTCCCCGGACGTCGTCCCCTGTACAGGTCGCTACGCGCGTAGATATGCTCGACTGGTGACCATGCCCACCACTGCATCCGCAGCAGCAGCTTTCGCCGACGTGACCGCGTCCGAGAGCACGCTGCGCCGCTTCCTCCACGGGCTGCCCGGCGTCGACGCCGTGGGCCTGGAGGCGCGCGCCGCGTCCCTCGGCACCCGTTCGATCAAGACCACGTCCAAGGCGTACGCCATCGACCTGGCCATCTCCATGATCGACCTGACGACGCTCGAAGGCGCGGACACCCCGGGCAAGGTCCGGGCCCTCGCCGCCAAGGCCGTCCACCCCGACCCGACCGACCGTACGACCCCGACGACCGCCGCCGTCTGCGTCTACCCCGACATGGTGGCCACCGCCAAGGCCGCCCTCGCGGGCTCGGACGTCAAGGTCGCCTCGGTCGCCACCGCCTTCCCGGCCGGCCGCGCCGCCCTCCCCGTGAAGCTGGCCGACACCGCCGACGCGATCGCCGCGGGCGCGGACGAGATCGACATGGTCATCGACCGTGGCGCCTTCCTGGCCGGCCGGTACCTGGAGGTCTTCGAGCAGATCGCCGCGATCAAGGCCGCGTGCGGCGACAAGGCCCGCCTCAAGGTGATCTTCGAGACCGGCGAGCTGTCCACCTACGACAACATCCGCCGTGCCTCCTGGCTCGGCATGATGGCCGGCGCCGACTTCATCAAGACCTCGACCGGCAAGGTCGCGGTCAACGCCACCCCGGCGAACACCCTGCTCATGCTGGAGGCGGTGCGCGACTTCCGCGCCCAGACCGGTGTGCAGATCGGCGTGAAGCCGGCCGGCGGCATCCGCAACACCAAGGAAGCCATCAAGTTCCTGGTGCTGGTCAACGAGACCGCCGGCGCGGACTGGCTGGACAACCACTGGTTCCGCTTCGGCGCCTCCAGCCTGCTCAACGACCTGCTGATGCAGCGCCAGAAGATGGCGACCGGCCACTACTCCGGCCCCGATTACGTGACGGTGGACTGATCGACATGACCTCCCCCTTCGAGTACGCCCCCGCGCCCGAGTCGCGCGCGGTCGTCGACATCGCCCCGAGCTACGGCCTGTTCATCGACGGCGAGTTCACCGACGCGGCCGACGGCAAGGTCTTCAAGACCGTCTCCCCCTCCACCGAGGAGGTCCTCTCCGAGATCGCCCAGGCGGGCGAGGCGGACGTGGACCGCGCGGTGAAGGCCGCCCGCAGGGCCTTCGAGAAGTGGTCCGCGCTGCCCGGTTCCGAGCGCGCCAAGTACCTCTTCCGGATCGCCCGGATCATCCAGGAGCGCAGCCGCGAGCTGGCCGTCCTGGAGACCCTGGACAACGGCAAGCCGATCAAGGAGACCCGCGACGCGGACCTCCCGCTGGTCGCCGCGCACTTCTTCTACTACGCGGGCTGGGCCGACAAGCTCGACCACGCCGGCTTCGGCCCCGCGCCGAGGCCGCTGGGCGTGGCCGGCCAGGTCATCCCGTGGAACTTCCCGCTGCTCATGCTGGCGTGGAAGATCGCCCCGGCGCTGGCGACCGGCAACACGGTCGTCCTGAAGCCGGCCGAGACGACCCCGCTCTCCGCCCTGTTCTTCGCGGACATCTGCCGCCAGGCGGGCCTGCCGAAGGGCGTCGTCAACATCCTCCCGGGTTACGGGGACACCGGCGCCGCCCTGGTCGCGCACCCGGACGTGAACAAGGTCGCCTTCACCGGCTCGACCGCCGTCGGCAAGCAGATCGCCCGCACGGTCGCCGGCACGGACAAGAAGCTCACCCTGGAGCTGGGCGGCAAGGGCGCCAACATCGTCTTCGACGACGCCCCCATCGACCAGGCCGTCGAGGGCATCGTCAACGGCATCTTCTTCAACCAGGGCCAGGTCTGCTGCGCGGGCTCCCGCCTGCTGGTCCAGGAGTCGATCCAGGACGAGCTCCTGGACAGCCTCAAGCGCCGTCTGTCGACGCTCCGCCTCGGCGACCCGCTCGACAAGAACACCGACATCGGCGCCATCAACTCCGAGGAGCAGCTGACCCGCATCACCTCGCTGGTGGAGCAGGGCGAGGCGGAGGGCGCCGAGCGCTGGACCGCCGCCTGCGACATCCCGGAGGCCGGCTACTGGTTCGCCCCGACGCTCTTCACGAACGTCACCCAGGCGCACACCATCGCCCGCGACGAGGTCTTCGGCCCGGTCCTGTCGGTCCTCACCTTCCGTACCCCGGACGAGGCCGTCGCCAAGGCCAACAACAGCCAGTACGGCCTCTCCGCCGGCATCTGGACGGAGAAGGGCTCCCGCATCCTCGCGGTCGCGAACAAGCTCCGCGCCGGTGTCGTCTGGGCCAACACGTTCAACAAGTTCGACCCGACCTCGCCGTTCGGCGGCTACAAGGAGTCGGGCTTCGGCCGCGAGGGCGGCCGCCACGGTCTGGAGGCCTACCTCGATGTCTGAGCAGACCCGACTCTCCGTCTTCAAGACCTACAAGCTGTACGTCGGGGGCAAGTTCCCCCGCTCCGAGAGCGGCCGGGTGTACGAGGTGAGCGACTCCAAGGGCAACTGGCTGGCGAACGCGCCGCTCTCCTCCCGCAAGGACGCCCGTGACGCCGTCGTCGCCGCCCGCAAGGCGCAGGGCGGCTGGGCGGGCGCGACCGCGTACCTGCGCGGCCAGATCCTCTACCGCGTCGCCGAGATGCTGGAGGGCCGCCGGGACCAGTTCGTCCGCGAGGTCGCGGACGCCGAGGGCCTGTCGAAGTCGAAGGCCGCGGCGCAGGTGGACGCGGCGATCGACCGCTGGGTCTGGTACGCCGGCTGGACCGACAAGATCGCCCAGGTCGTCGGCGGCGCCAACCCGGTCGCGGGCCCCTTCTTCAACCTCTCCACCCCGGAGCCGACCGGTGTCGTCACCGTGATCGCCCCGCAGGAGTCGTCGTTCCTGGGCCTGGTCTCGGTGATCGCCCCGGTCATCGCGACCGGCAACACCGCCGTCGTCATCGCGAGCGAGAAGGCCCCGCTCCCCGCCCTCTCCCTGGGCGAGGTCCTGGCCACCTCCGACCTCCCCGGCGGCGTGGTCAACATCCTCTCCGGCAGGGCGTCCGAGATGGGCCCGCACCTCGCGTCGCACCTGGACGTCAACGCGATCGACCTGACGGGCGCGGACGCCGAGCTGGCCCGCGACCTGGAGATCGCGGCGGCGGAGAACCTGAAGCGCGTGCTGCGTCCCCGTACCGAGGACTTCGCCGAGTCCCCCGGCACGGACCGCATGACCGCGTTCCTGGAGACCAAGACGGTCTGGCACCCGACGGGTTCGCTGGGCGCGAGCGGCTCCTCGTACTAGGCACCGCCGCACCGACGGCCCCCGGGCAGCAGCACTGCCCGGGGGCCGTCGGCGTTCACGGCGTGCGCCGGCCGCGCTCGACGAGGCCGGCGACGCCGTCGAGGACGCACTCCAGGCCCGTCTCGAAGGCCCATTCGGCGTCGTCCTTGCGCGCCGCCGTCCGCGTGTAGGCGAGGTACGCCGGGTAGCGCCCGGTGCCGAGCAGATAGCTCATCTGGGGCGCCAGGCCCCGGCGGGTCTCGTCGCCGTTCTCCCAGCCCTGCTCGCGCATGTACTGCCGCAGGGAGACCTCGGACTGGGTGACGCCGTGGACGTACGAGGAGACGGTCCGGAAGGCGGCCATCGCCGTGTCGGCGTCCAGGCCGAGCCCGTCGAGGGCGGCGAGCTGGCGTTCGGCGGCGGCCATCCGGGCCGGGGTGATGGCGAAGAGCGGCGCCGGCAGCTGGGCGAGCCAGGGGTGCCGGATGATCGAGGCGCGGGTGCGCCGCGCGTGGGCGCGGAAGGTCTCCCGCCAGTCGAGCGCCTCCTCCTCCCCCGGGTCCAGCTCGGCCGAGACCTGGTCGACCATGAGCGACACCAGTTCGTCCTTGCCGTCGACGTGCCGGTAGGCGGCCATCGGGGCGACGCCCAGCTCGGCGGCGATCTTCCGCATGGTGACGGCGCCGAAGCCGTCCCGGTCGGCGATGCCGACGGCCACCTCCGCGATCCGCCGCGGGGTGAGGGAGGTGCGGGGCGCGGCCGCGGGCCGCTCCAGCCGCTCCCAGAGCGAGACGCCGTCGGTCTCTTCCTTCTTCGCCATCACACGCTCCTCATCTCGCGTACAGCGTACGCCCGGTAGACGCCGTACACATCGGTGTGTACGTTGTACACCGCCGGGTGTACAACGTACACACCACTCGTCCCAGGGGGATCCATGACCACCGAACCGCTCCGCGTCGCCGTCATCCAGGGCTCGACCCGCGACGGCCGCCTCGGCCCCGTCGTCGCCCGCTGGATCCGGGAGCACGCCGACGCCCGCCCCGACATGACCACCGACCTGGTCGACCTCGCCGAGACCCCGCTGCCCACCGTCTTCCCGCAGCTCGGCCAGGACCCCGCCCGCGCCGAGGACCGGGAGCTGCTCGCCGCCGTCTCGCCCCGCCTCGCCGACGCCGACGCCTTCGTCGTCGTGACACCCGAGTACAACCACAGCTTCCCGGCCTCCCTCAAGAACGCCATCGACTGGCACAACCGGGAGTGGCACGCCAAGCCCGTCGGCTTCGTCGCCTACGGCGGCTTCTCCGCCGGCCTGCGGGCGGTCGAGCAGCTGCGCGGCGTCTTCGCCGAACTGCACGCCGTCACCATCCGCGAGGCCGTCGGACTCCAGGGCGTCTGGGGCCGGTTCGACCCCGAGGGCCGGGCCGTCGACCCCGCCGCCGACACCGCCGCCAAGGCGATGCTCGGCCAACTCGCCTGGTGGGCCGAGGCCCTGCGCGCGGCCCGCGCCACGTCCCCCTACGGAGCCTGACCATGACGACGCCCCGGCCCGGCGGACGCATCCCCTACCTGGGGATCTCCGGCCTCATGCTCGGCATCGTCCTCGGCGCGCTCGACGGCACGATCGTCGGCACCGCCCTGCCCACCATCGCCGGCGAACTCGGCGGCCTCGACCGGCTCTCCTGGGTCGTCACCGCCTACCTCCTCACCACCGCCGTCACCACCCCCCTGTGGGGCAAGGCCGGCGACCTCCTCGGCCGGAAGGGCGCCTACCTCACGGCCGTCGGCGTCTTCCTCGCCGGCTCCGTCCTCTCCGGCCTCGCCCAGACGATGGACCAGCTCATCGCCTTCCGCGCCCTCCAGGGCGCCGGCGCCGGCGGTCTGATGGTCGGCGCCTTCGCTCTGATCGGCACCCTGGTCGCCCCCGAGGACAGCCCCAAGGTGCAGGCGGTCACCGGCGTCATGCTCCCGGTCGCCTTCGCCGGCGGCCCGCTCCTCGGCGGCCTCCTCACCGACCACCTCGACTGGCGCTGGGCCTTCTACGTCAACGTCCCCGTCGGCGTCGCCGCCCTGCTCATCGTCTCGCTCGCCCTCACCGTCCGCACCCCGCGCGTGAAGGCCCGCGTCGACTGGGCCGGCGCCCTGCTGCTCACCACCGGCGTCCTCGCCCTCACCCTGCTCGCGAGCCGGGCCGGCGGCCCGGGCAGCGGCGCCGCGCTGGCCGCCGTCGCCGCCGTCTCGCTCGCCTGGTTCGTCCGCGTCGAGCTCCGCGCCGAGGAGCCCGTCATCCCGCCCCGCCTCTTCCGCGGCCGGAACTTCACCCTCGCCCAGGTCCTCAGCCTGCTCGTCGGCGCCGGCATGCTCGCCGCCCTCAACTACCTGCCGCAGTACCTCCAGTTCGCCCGCGGCCAGTCCTCCACCGCGAGCGGCCTGCTGCTCCTGCCGCTGATGCTCGGCATGGTCGCCGCCCAGCTCGCCTCCGGCCGGCTGATCACCCGCACCGGCCGCTACCGCGCCCACCCGGTGGCCGGCGGCGCGCTGATGACGGCCGGCGCGCTCCTGCTGCTCCTCCTGGAGCCGGACACCCCGACCGCCGTCGCCTCCGCGCTGACCCTCGTCATGGGCACCGGCATGGGCCTGCTCCTGCAGTCCACGACGCTGATCACGCTGTACGGGGCCGAGCCCCGCGACCTGGGCGCCGCCAGCGGGACGGTCACGCTGGTCCGCACCCTCGGCGGCTCGCTGGGCGTGGCCGTGCTCGGCGCCGTCTTCACGGCGCGGCTGGGCGGCGCCGACCCCGGCCTGACCCCCGAGCGGGCCGCCGCGCTGCCCGGGCCGGCCCGGGACGCCGTCCGGGCGGCGGTCACCGACGGCGTCCACGGCGTCCTGCTCGGCGCCGCCGCGCTCGCCGCCCTGGCCTTCGCGGCGGCCTGGCTCGTCCGGGAGATCCCGCTGGGGCGGCGGGAGGGAGCGGGAGCGGCTACGGAAGCAGCTGCTGCGTCAGCGGACCCGCGACCGGCAGATCCGCCACGGCCCCGCCCCGCGTGAGGTGGCCGGTGACCAGGTCGGTGCCGACCGGCTTGAAGTCGGCGACCTGGGTGCCGACGCCGTTGGCCAGCGGGTCCACCCCGGTCTTCGCCAGCGGGTCGAGCTGCAGCCGCGTCAGCGGCCCCACCCCGTGCGCGACGCCGGTCAGCGCGCCCGCGCCGGCGGCGCCGGCGTCCGTGCGGGTCAGCGAGTCCACCGGCAGCGGCACGGGCGCGGCGGCCTGGGCGGCGGCCGCCGCCCCGAACACGGCGGCACCGGCCGCGGTGACACCGAGACCTGCCTTGAACAGCAGACCGCGACGGGGGTCCTTCGGCTCTGCGTGACGCGCCATGGGGATCCTTCCAAGGGGTGAGCGGGCGGCCACCGACAGTAGTGGAGGTGTGATGCTCGATACCAACGGCCCTCCTCGGTGGTCCCCTGGACGGGGTAATGCCTCACACTGGTGTTCCGTGAGTTCCCAACCGATCCCGACCCGGGTCGTCCTGCTCGCGGGCCCCTCCGGCTCCGGCAAGTCGTCCCTCGCCGCCACCGCCGGCCTCCCCGTGCTGCGCCTCGACGACTTCTACAAGGAGGGCGACGACCCGTCGCTCCCGCTCGTCGAAGGCGGCACCGACATCGACTGGGACTCCCCACGCTCCTGGGACGCGGACGCCGCCGTCGCCGCGATCGTGGAGCTGTGCCGTACGGGCCGCACCGACGTCCCCGTCTACTCCATCGCCACCAGCTCGCGCACCGGCGACGACCGCCTCGACATCGGGCGGACGCCGCTCTTCATCGCCGAGGGCATCTTCGCCGCCGAGATCGTGGAGCGCTGCCGCGAGCTCGACGTGCTGGCCGACGCGCTCTGCCTGCGCGGCCGCCCGTCCACCACCTTCCGCCGCCGGCTCCTGCGCGACCTGCGGGAGGGCCGCAAGTCGGTCCCGATGCTGCTCCGCCGCGGCTGGCGGCTGATGCGCGCCGAACGCGCCATCGTCGCCCGCCAGACCGCCCTCGGCGCCCACCCCTGCGCGAAGCCGGAGGCCCTGGGCCGGCTGGCCGCCGCCGCGGCCGGCCGCCACCGCACCCCCGCGAGCCGCTGACCCGGGCGAGGACCCGGAAAACCCGAAGCGGGCCGTACGAGACCCCCCGGACTCGTACGACCCGCTTCGTTCTTTCCCCCGTGGCCCCAGATCCCCCCTGAGGCCGTCCCCCGTGGTGCTCCCCCGTGTTCCCCCGTGATCCTCAGGCGACGAGCTCGCCGAAGGACTCCTCCTCGTCACGGCCGAAGCTCAGCACCTCGTCCTCGCGCAGTCGCCGCAGCGAGCGCCAGATGCTCGACTTCACCGTGCCGACACTGATGTCCAGGATCTCCGCGATCTCCGGATCGGTCCGGCCCTCGTAGTAGCGCAGCACCAGCATGGTCCGCTGCAGCTCGGGCAGCCGGGCCAGCGCCTGCCACAGCACCGCGCGCAGCTCGGTGCCGCGCATCGCGTCCGTCTCGCCGACCGTCTCCGGCAGCTCCTCGGTCGGGTACTCGCTGACCTTCCGCCGGCGCCAGGCGCTGATGTGCAGATTGGTCATCGTGCGGCGCAGGTAACCGCCGACGGCGGCCTTGTCGCTGATCCGGTCCCAGGCGCGGTACGTGGAGAACAGCGCGCTCTGGAGCAGGTCCTCGGCCTCGAAACGGTCACCGGTCAGGTGGTAGGCGGTGGCGTACAGGGAGGCCCGGCGCTCCTGGACGTAGGCCGTGAACTCGGCCTCCGAGCAGGAACGCTCCCCCGTGGCCTCCCCGTACACCGCTCCCCCGTCAGCGACGGCGACCATGTACGGCGCCTTGCGCTGACGCCCGACGGTGCGAACGCACCCCCGTCCGTTCACACCCCCGGACTTCTCGGTGCTCCGCACGACGTCGTGGAGCCGTGTGACGACTGCGCTGGAGGTGGTGCTGTGCAGTGCGTTCATCTCGCGCCCCCCTGTCGGTCGGAGTGTGTGTTTCGGTCCGTGTGCCAAGAAGCTTGCCCGGCCGACTTCATGGCGTTGTCCGCCGACTGTCACAGACGTGTCACAGGGGCCGGGGACGGAAGCGCGCCTCCGGGCGGTCGATCTCCGACGGCACATGAGCCAGAATGGCCTCCGTGCCTTTTCTGTTGCTGATCGAGGACGACGACGCCATCCGCACGGCCCTCGAACTCTCCCTGTCCCGGCAGGGCCACCGGGTGGCCACCGCCGCGTCGGGCGAGGACGGCCTGCAGTTGCTCAAGGAGCAGCGGCCCGACCTGGTCGTGCTCGACGTCATGCTGCCCGGCATCGACGGTTTCGAGGTGTGCCGGCGGATCCGCCGCACCGACCAGCTGCCGATCATCCTGCTGACGGCCCGCAGCGACGACATCGACGTGGTCGTGGGCCTGGAGTCGGGCGCCGACGACTACGTGGTGAAGCCGGTGCAGGGGCGGGTGCTCGACGCCCGGATCCGGGCCGTGCTGCGGCGCGGGGAGCGGGAGTCGACGGATTCGGCGACCTTCGGTTCGCTGGTCATCGACCGGGCGGCGATGACCGTGACGAAGAACGGCCTCGACCTCCAGCTGACCCCGACCGAGCTGCGGCTGCTGCTCGAACTGAGCCGGCGGCCAGGACAGGCGCTGTCCCGGCAGCAGTTGCTGCGGCTGGTGTGGGAGCACGACTACCTGGGCGACTCGCGTCTGGTGGACGCCTGTGTGCAGCGGCTGCGGGCGAAGGTGGAGGACGTGCCGTCCTCGCCGACCCTGATCCGCACGGTGCGGGGCGTCGGTTACCGGCTGGACGTCCCTGCGTGACGAAGGGGAACAAGGGGCTTCTGGCCCGGCTGCGGCTGTCCAGTCTGCGCCTGCGGCTGGTCGTGGTGTTCGCGCTGGTGGCGCTGACCGCGGCCGTGTCGGCGTCGGGGATCGCGTACTGGCTGAACCGCGAGGCGGTGCTCAAGCGGACCCAGGACAGCGCGCTGAACGACTTCCGGTCGGAGATGCAGAACCGGGTGGCGACGCTGCCGCTCCGGCCGACCCAGGAGGACCTGCGGCGGGTCTCCGAGGAGATGACGGCGAACGGCGCCGGCTACCAGGTGCTGCTGCTCGGCGAGCGGGCCGCGGGGAAGCCGATCGTGGGCGCCTCGGACCCGGACGTGTTCACGCTGACCGACGTGCCGACGTCGCTGCGGGAGGCGGTGGACACCCGGCGCCCGGTGACGGACGCGAACCCGTACCCGTACCACCTGTTCTGGCAGCGGACCGAGCGGGGCGGGACGCCGTACCTGGTCGGCGGGACGCGGATCGACGGCGGCGGGCCCGCCGGCTACATGTTCAAGTCGCTGGCGGCGGAGAAGGCGGACCTCAACTCGCTGGCGTGGTCGCTGGGGATCGCGACCGGGCTCGCCGTGATCGGTTCGGTGCTGCTCGCGCAGGTGGCGGCGACGACCGTGCTGCGGCCGGTGCGGCGGCTCGGCGAGGCGGCCCGGCAGCTCGGCGAGGGCAAGCTGGACACCCGGCTGCGGGTCTCCGGCGCCGACGAACTCTCCGATCTGTCACGGACGTTCAACAGCGCGGCGGAGAACCTGCAGAAGAAGGTGGCGGACATGAGCGCCCGGGAGGAGTCCTCCCGGCGGTTCGTCGCCGACATGTCGCACGAGCTGCGGACGCCGCTGACCGCGCTCACCGCGGTGACCGAGGTCCTGGAGGACGAGCAGGACGCCCTGGACCCGATGATCGCGCCGGCGGTGGCGCTGGTGGTGAGCGAGACCCGGCGGCTCAACAACCTGGTGGAGAACCTGATGGAGGTGACCCGCTTCGACGCGGGCACCGCCCGGCTGGTCCTGGACGACGTGGACATCGCCGACCAGATCACCGCGTGCATCGACGCGCGGGCCTGGCTGGACGCGGTGGAGCTGGACGCGGAGCGCGGTGTGGTGTGCCGGCTCGACCCGCGGCGGCTGGACGTGATCCTGGCCAACCTGATCGGGAACGCGCTGAAGCACGGCGGTTCGCCGGTGCGGGTCTCGGTCCGCACCGAGGACGGGCCGGACGGGGAGGAGCTGGTCGTCGCGGTGCGGGACCACGGCCCCGGCATCCCCGAGGAGGTGCTGCCGCACGTCTTCGACCGCTTCTACAAGGCGAGCGCCCAGCGGCCCCGGTCGGACGGCTCGGGCCTCGGCCTGTCGATCGCCATGGAGAACGCGCTGATCCACGGCGGGACGATCGCCGCCGCCAACTCGACCGGCGAGGACGGTGCCGTGGACGGCGCGGTGTTCGTGCTGCGGCTGCCCCGGGACGCGTCGGCGGTCGCCCGTGAGCTGGGCACCGGTTCCCGGCAGGGCAAGGGGGAGGACGAGTGAGGCTGCGTACGGCGGCGATGGTGGCCCTCGCCCTGCTGGTCACCGGCTGCGGGATCCGGACGACGTCGGTGCCGGTGGACGCGGGCGCGGCCCCGTCGCGGGTGCCGTGCAACGTGTCGGAGGCGTCGGCGCCCGCCCAGGGCGTGCCGGTGCGGGCGTTCCTGGTGTGCGGCTCGCAGCTGGAGCCGGTGGACCGCAGGTCGCCGCAGCCGGAGGACAAGGCGAGCGGCGATCCGGTGCGGACCGCGTCGGCGCTGCTCGCGCAGCTCCTCGCGGAGCCGTCGGAGGCGGAGCGGCAGGCCGGTTTCACCACGGCGGTACGGGCTCCGCTGAAGGTGGCGGGCGCCCGGTCCGGCGATCCGGAGGGCACGCTGCGGCTGAGCCGGCAGCCGGAGGACCTGGCGCCGGCGGCCCTGTCGCAGCTGGTGTGCACCTTCGCGGAGAGCTCGGCGGGCGCGGGCGGGCACACCGTGCTGCTCGCGGGCCCGGGGGCGTACCCGCCGAAGCGCTACCGCTGTACGACGGAGCTGCGGGAGCGCCCCGAGTCGGCGCCGCCGACGGCCGCGGCGCCGTCCGCGCCGGCGACGCCGGCGGGCTGAACCGGAACCGTTTCCGGCGCGGACCGCGTCTTGGGGGGCGTGCAGCGTCAAGGTTCGGGCGGGAACGCCGCCGTGGTCGTCCGCGTGACCGGGTTCGTGCTCCTGGTCGCGCATCTGCTGCTCGTCGCCTGGGGCGGACTGCTCCCACGGGACGTGGCCTGGGTGACCGCCCCGAACACGGTGCCGCTGGCCGGGCTGCGGGCCGATCTGGCGCTGGGGCCCGGCGAGGCGGCCCGGCTGATCGCCGAGGGTCTGCTGCTGCTCGCCCCGCTCGGGGTGCTGCTGCCGATGTGCGACGGGCGGCTCGACGTGTCCCGGTGGGGCTCGCTGACCCGGACGACGGCGGCGGGGGCGCTGGTGTCGCTGGCCCTGGAGCTGTTGCAGACGGCGGTGCCGGGGCAGGTCGTGGACGTGGACTCGGTGCTGCTGAACACCCTGGGGGTGGCGCTGGCGCACCTGCTGGTGGTGCCGGCGGCGCGGGCGCGGCTGCGGCGCCGCCGGTCCTCCTCCGCGGGCGGTAGCCGGAGCCGGGGCCGGGTCGTGATCGGGAACGACACCGATCAGGGTCGTACCCCGAGGATTCCCAGGGTTCCGATCGCCCGGTAGACCGACGTCGAAGGGGTGGCGGCGGCGGCACCATGGAGTCATCGGGAGCCCGACGGAAGTGGCCTCCCGAACCGACGAAGGAGCCCACCATGGCCGCACTGGTCCGCCCGCGTGAAGGCCGGATGATCGGCGGGGTGTGCGCGGCGCTCGCCCGGCGCTTCGGCACCTCCGCCCTGACGATGCGGGTGCTGTTCCTGGCCTCGTGCCTGCTGCCCGGCCCGCAGTTCCTGCTCTACCTGGCGCTCTGGCTGCTGCTGCCGAGCGAGTCGAGGACGAAGGCGAGCGCGGCCTGGTGACCGGCGGCGCGTGAGCACGCCGAAGGGGCGCGGACCCGGGGGATCCGGGTGCGCGCCCCTTCGGCGGGTGTGCGGGTCAGCCGATCGGCAGGCCGCCGGCGCCCAGCGGCAGGCCGCCGAGGAGACCGGTGGCGGCGCCGAGCGGGGTGGCGCCGAGGGCGCCGGTGGCGGCGTCGGTCGGCAGGTTCTGGGTGGCCTGACCGGCCGCCTCGGGAAGGGTCTTGACGCCCTGGTCGAGGCCCTGGCCGAGGGCGCCCTGGCCCGCGGCGAGGGACTCGCCGGCGCCGTCGGGGAGCGTGGTGAGACCGTCGCCGAGCGGGGCGAGCTGGGTCACGGAGCCGAGCGCGTCGACGCCGTCGAGCGCCGGGAGCGGGGCCGCGGAGGCCGTGCCGGCGGCGGCAGCGGCGAAAGCGGCGCCGAGAGCGGCGACACCGAGCTTCTTGGCGGCAGACTGCTTCATCTGAAAATCATCCTTGGCTTGGGGAGCTGAGCTTCGGGGCGTCAGGAAAGAAATCCGGAACAGGGGAATCCGGACATGCAGGAGCTCCGCAAACTAACCGCCCCACCCCGGCTCCGCAAACACCGGGTGACCGCCGGGTGTCGCACTTCCCCGGCGGTCCCGATGCCCCCGCCGCCCCTCCGCTCAGCCTTCGCGGCCGGAAGAAGCGCTGGTCGTGGCGGTCTGCCGGAAAAGCCACTCGGACTTCAGTTCGGCATATCCGGGCTTGATCACGTCATTGATCATCGCGAGTCGTTCATCGAAAGGAATGAACGCTGATTTCATCGCATTGACCGTGAACCACTGGATGTCGTCGAGCGTGTAGTCGAAGGCGTCGACCAGGAGCTCGAATTCCCGGCTCATGCTGGTGCCGCTCATCAACCGGTTGTCGGTGTTCACCGTCGCCCGGAAGTGGAGCTTGCGGAGCAGCCCGATGGGGTGCTCGGCGTACGAGGCGGCGGCGCCGGTCTGGAGGTTGGAGGTGGGGCACATCTCCAGCGGGATCCGCTTGTCGCGGACGTAGGCGGCGAGCCGGCCGAGCCGCACCTCGCCGTCGTCGCCGACCTCGATGTCGTCGATGATCCGGACGCCGTGGCCCAGCCGGTCGGCGCCGCACCACTGGAGGGCCTGCCAGATGGAGGGGAGGCCGAACGCCTCGCCGGCGTGGATGGTGAAGTGGTTGTTCTCCCGCTTGAGGTACTCGAAGGCGTCGAGGTGCCGGGTGGGCGGGAAGCCGGCCTCCGCGCCCGCGATGTCGAAGCCGACGACGCCGTCGTCCCGGTAGCGGTTGGCGAGCTCCGCGATCTCCAGGGCGCGGGCCGCGTGCCGCATGGCGGTGAGCAGGGCGCCGACCCGGATCCGGTGCCCGGCGGCGCGGGCCCGCCGCTCGCCCTCCCGGAAGCCCTCGTTGACCGCCTCGACCACCTGCTCCAGGGTGAGCCCGGCCTCCAGGTGCTGCTCGGGGGCGTACCGCACCTCGGCGTAGACGACGCCGTCCTCGGCGAGGTCCACGGCGCACTCGGCGGCGACCCGGAAGAGCGCCTCGCGGGTCTGCATGACGGCGCAGGTGTGCGCGAAGGTCTCCAGGTACCGCTCCAGCGAGCCGGAGTCGGCGGCCTCGCGGAACCAGACGCCGAGCTTGTCGGGTTCGGTCTCGGGCAGCTTCGAGTAGCCCTGCTCGCGGGCGAGTTCGATGATCGTGCCGGGGCGCAGTCCGCCGTCGAGGTGGTCGTGGAGCAGCACCTTCGGGGCACGGCGGATCTGGTCCGCGGTGGGGACGTGGGATGTCTGGCTCGTCATTGCCGCACTCTAGCCCCTACGCGCGTAGAACGCGCCTTGTCGGCGCCGGAGATGACGCGGCTTTCTCGGGTGCGCCGCGGGAGCCGGGCTGCCTAGGCTGACGGCATGAGCCCCACCTCCGGCCCCGCCGCGGACTCCACCGTGGAGCCCTCCGCACACCTCGCCGCAGACTCCGCCGTGGACGCTGCCGCCGCCCCTGCCGCGCACCCCGCCGCCGGTCCCGCCGCCGATCCCGCCGAACTCCGGCGCATCCACGGCTTCGTGTCCGCGTTCACCCGTCGGCAGGCCGCCCGGACCGTCGACTTTCCCGGCGGATTCGCCGCGCTCGACGACGCCTACGCGCTGTCACACGGCAACAACCACGTCCTCGTCGACGGCCCGACCGACGCCGAAGCCCTGCCCGGCCGGGTCGACGCACTCCTCGGCCACCTTCCGCACCGGACCGTGTACGTGCTCGCCGGGGCGGCCGCGCCGGCCTGCGCGGATCCGCTGACCCGGGCCGGATACGAGCACGCGACCGTCCTCCTCATGCGGCACACCGGCCCGGTGCCGGAGCTCGGCGGGGCGCGCGAGGTGGACCTGCCGGCCCTGCGCGGGCCGGTCACGGAGAGCTGGCGCCGGTTCCTGCCGACGGCGGGGGACGAGGTGATCCGGGACCTGGTCGAGCGGCGGGCGGCCCGCCTCCGCGGCGCCGCCGACGTCCGCTTCCTCGCCTCGCACGACGAGTGGGGCGAGGTGGCGTCCTGGGGCGACCTGTACCTGGACCCGGCCTCCGGGGTGGCCCAGGTCGAGGACCTGGTGACGGCCGCCTCCCACCTGCGGCAGGGCCATGCCGGGGTGGTCCTGGACACGGCACTGCGCATCGCCGCCGGCGCGGGCTGCGCCACCGTCTTCCTCACCGCGCTCGCGGACGACTGGCCGCGCCACTGGTACGAGCGGCGCGGCTTCGTCCCCGTCGGCTCGGTGCACTGCTTCGAACGGGCATAGGCCGGACGGAGGTTCGCCCCGGCGGCGATACGTAACAGAGACCGCGCGTACGACTGCCGTACACCTCCGCTTCTGAGACTGTTCTGTCATGGCGCAGTACGCACTCGTGGGGACTGCCGACGGCCGGAGACCCCGGCTCGGTCGGCCTGTCGGGGTTTCGCGGTCCGTGGGGGCGGTGGGCGGCGTGGTGCTGCTCCTGCCGGACGGGGAGCCGGTGTCGGGGCGCCGGGCCTCGGCCAGGGCGCACGCCGCGGCCCTGCCGATGGGGCGCGAACTCGCCCGGGCGGGACGGCCGGAGGGGCTCGTCGCCCAGGTCGTGCGCTACCGGGGGCGCGGCTGGAACGGCACCGACGCGGAGCTCGCGGCCGACGCCTCCTGGGCGGTCGCCGAGGCGGTACGGCTCTACGGCGACGTCCCGGTCTGTCTGATCGGCCACGGCATGGGCGCCCGGGCGGCGCTGCGGGCCGCCGGGCACCCGGCGGTCGGCGCGGTCCTGGCGCTCGCGCCCTGGCTGCCCGAGGACGACGTGGCCGCCGAGCCCGAGCCCGTACGGCAGCTGGTGGGACGGCGGGTGCTCATCGTGCACGGCACCGACGACGCCCGTACCGACCCCGAGCTGTCCTTCCGGTACGCGGCCCGCGCCAAGAAGGCGAACCGGGAGACCTGCCGCTTCGAGGTGCACACGGACGGGCACCGACTGCGCCAGTACGCCGACGAGGTGCGGGCGCTCGCCGCCGACTTCGTGCTCGGCGCGCTCTTCGCCCGCCCGGTGACCCGGCCGCTGACCGACGCGATGGCGGCCCCGCCCCCGATCGGCCTGCGGATGCCGCTGGCCGCCGGGTTCGGGACCGGCGCGCGCCGGCGCTGACTACTCCTCCTGCGGGGGCCGCGACTCCTTCGGGAGGAGGTGGCCGCGGCGGCTGAGCAGGAACTTCTTGAAGGCGGCCACCGGGGGCGTGTCCGGGTGGCCGTCCAGCCAGGCCACGCCGATCTCGCGGACCGCGCGCGGGGCCGTCACGGTCAGTTCCACCACCCCGGGGCGGGCCACCGCCGGCGGCGGCAGCAGCGCCACCCCGAGCCCGGCCGCGACCAGGCCGCGCAGGGTCTCGGCCTCCTCGCCCTCGAAGGCGACCCGGGGCGTGAAGCCGGCCTCCGCGCAGAGGTCGTCGGTGATGCGGCGGAGCCCGTACCCCGGTTCGAGGGTCACGAAGGTCTCCTCGGCGGCCTCCGCGAGCCGGATCCGGCGGCGGCCGGCCAGCCGGTGGTCGTCGGGGACGACGAGCCGCAGCCGCTGCTCGTCGACCCGGCGGCCGACCAGGTCGGGGGCGTCCGGCACCGGAGAGGTCAGGCAGAGGTCCAGCTCGCCGGCGCGGAGCCGTTCGATCATCGCCTCGCCGTAGTTCTGGACGAGGGTGAAGCGGACCTTCGGGTGGTCCACCCGGAAGGCCCGGATCAGCGCCGGCACGGTCTCCGAGCCCATGGTGTGCAGGAAGCCGAAGGCGACCCGGCCCGCCGTGGGGTCGGCGTCGGCCCGTACGGTGTCGGCGGCCCGCTCGACCTCGGCGAGGGCGCGCTCGGCGGCGGTCAGGAAGCGGCGGCCCGCCGGGGTGAGCGCCACGGTCCGGCCGCGGCGGGCGAACAGGGCGACGCCGAGGTCCGCTTCGAGCCGGACGATCGCCCGGGAGAGCGTCGACTGCGGCACGCCCATCTCGGCCGCCGCCCGGGTCACGTGCTCGTGCCGGGCGACCGCGGCGAAGTAGGCGAGCCGCGGCGCGAGCAGCGGCCCCATGTCTTCTTCGTTACTGTTCGGTGACAGCCGGGGCTGTGACCTGTACTCATGCGCCATGGGAACGATTACAGCAGTTCCGTGCATTGGACGCATGAAGCGCGTCGGCCTACGTTCGAGGCATGCCTTCCGCCAGTACCAAGGCGGACGCCACACCCGCGTCCGCCGACACCCGCCTCGCCCCCGGCGCCCCCGGCCACCGCCGGATGAGCCTCGCGCTCTTCGCCGCCGGACTGGCCGCCTTCGCCCTCCTCTACTCCACCCAGGCCCTCCTCCCGGCGATCTCCGCCGAGTTCGGCGCGACCGCCTCGGCCGCCTCCTGGACCGTCTCCGCCGCGACCGGCGCGCTCGCCCTGTGCGTGCTGCCGCTCAGCGCGCTGTCGGAGCGCTTCGGCCGGCGCACGATGATGACGGCCTCCCTGACGGTCGCGGTGGGCGTGGCGCTCCTGGTGCCGTTCGCGCCGAGTCTCGAGGTGCTGATCGCGCTGCGGGCGCTGCAGGGCGCGGCCCTGGCCGGACTGCCGGCCTCGGCGATGGCGTACCTGGCCGAGGAGGTGCGGCCCCGGGCGCTGATCGGCGCCATCGGCCTCTTCGTCGCGGGCAACTCGATCGGCGGGATGAGCGGCCGGATCGTCACCGGCTGGATCGCCCAGCTGTGGGGCTGGCGGGCCGGGCTCGCCGCGGTGGGCCTGACCTCGCTGCTGTGCGTGCTCGCCTTCCGGGCACTGCTGCCGAAGGCCCGTCACTTCACCCCGGGGACCCTGAACCCGAAGGCGCTCGCGGCGACGGTGAGGGGGCACCTGGCGGATCCGCTGCTGATGCGTCTGTACGGGATCGGCGCGCTGTTCATGACGGTCTTCGGCGCCGTGTACACGGTGATCGGCTACCGGCTGGCGGAGGCCCCGTTCGCGCTGCCGCAGGGCGTGATCGGCTCGATCTTCCTGGTCTACCTGGTCGGTACGGTCTCCTCGGCGGCGGCGGGGAAGCTGGTCGGCCGGCTGGGTCGGCGCGGGGCGCTGTACCTGGCGGTCTCCACGACCACCGCGGGCCTGCTGCTCTCGCTCTCCGACTCCCTGGCCGCGGTCCTCGCGGGTCTGGTCCTCATCACCGCCGGCTTCTTCGCGGGCCACGCGGTGGCGTCGTCCGCGGTGAGCCGGACGGCGAAGACCGGGCGGGCGCAGGCGTCCGCGCTGTACCAGTCCGCGTACTACCTGGGCTCCAGCGCGGGCGGCACGCTCGGCGCGATCGCCTTCCACGCGGGCGGCTGGGCCGGCACGGTCGGGATCGGTCTGGTGGCGGTGGTCGGCGTCGTCTCGATCACCCTGTACGGCTCGCACAGCGCGCGCGTCGAGGCGCGGCGGATCCGTCCGGTGACGGTCTGAGCGCGCCTGTGTGACCGTACTGTCACGGCTTCGGCCGCCGTGCAACTGAAGTGCTCCCCCGGCCGTCCCAAACAGCAGGACTCAAGGGGGAGTTGACGATCATGAACGGATTCACGCACCGGGCGGGGAAGAGAGCCGGCATAGCGGCCGGGCTCACCTCGCTCCTCGTTCCGGCCGCGCTCGTGCTGGGCGCCTCGCCGGCCCAGGCCGCGTCGTGCAACGTGACGACGGGCCCGTACCAGAAGCAGGTCGAGAAGTTCCTCGGCCGCACCGTCGACGGGCGCCAGTCGCTCGGCGACTGCCAGGCCATCCAGGCGTTCCAGCGCAAGCACGGCATCACGCCGACCATGGGCTACGCGGGCCCGGTCACCTGGCGCACGATGAACACGATGATCCAGCAGAAGGCGGCCGGGACCAACCCGAACAAGGCCGGCAAGTGTCCGACCAACAAGGGCCGGATCGCCTGCGTGGACCTCACCCGCCAGCTCAGCTGGATCCAGGACGGCTCGCGGCTCAAGTACGGCCCGGTGCCGGTGCGCACCGGCAAGGACGGCACCGAGACCCGTACCGGCCTGAAGAAGATCTACTGGCGGAACATCAACCACTGGTCGACGCTCTACCACGTGTCGATGCCGTACGCGCAGTTCTTCGACGGCGGGCAGGCGTTCCACTCCACGACCAAGTCGATGTGGAACCCGCCGGGTTCGGGCGGCTGCGTCAACATGCGCTCGGCCGACGCGAAGGCGTACTGGAACCTGCTGCGCAACGGCGACGACGTCTACGTCTACGGGCGCAAGCCGGGAACCTGACCCCGGCTGTCGGTGCCCTGCGGTAGCTTCGCTCTCACCGGCACCGAACGGGTGCCGGTGAGGGGTGAGTGGGGACGCGATGGGCGAGACCGCCGTGGTGACGACCGATGAACTCGACAAGTACCGGCGCGAACTGACCGGCTACTGCTACCGGATGCTCGGCTCCTCCTTCGAGGCCGAGGACGCGGTGCAGGACACGATGGTGCGGGCCTGGAAGGCGCTCGACTCCTTCGAGGGCCGCTCCTCGCTGCGGTCCTGGCTCTACCGGATCGCCACCAACGTCTGCCTCGACGCGCTGAACGCGGGGAACAGGCGGGCGCGGCCCATGGACCTGTCCGGGCCGACGCCGGTCGCGCAGGCGCAGCTCGTCAAGCAGCCGGAGATCACCTGGCTGGAGCCGGTCCCGGACGGGCGGGTCATGCCGACCGCCGGGGACCCGGCGGAGGCCGCGCTGCACCGGGAGACCGTGCGGCTCGCCTTCGTCGCCGCGCTCCAGCACCTGGCGCCGAAGCAGCGGGCCGTGCTCATCCTGCGCGAGGTGCTGGCGTGGAAGGCCGCCGAGGTCGCCGAGCTGCTCGACACCTCGGTCGCCTCGGTGAACAGCGCGCTCCAGCGGGCCCGGGCGACCATCGCCGAGCAGGCCCCGGCCGAGTCCGACGCGGCGAACCCGCTCGACGAGGAGCAGCAGGCGCTCCTGGAGCGGTACGTGGCCGCGTTCGAGGGCTACGACATGCAGGCGCTGACGGCGCTCCTCCACGAGGACGCGACCATGTCCATGCCGCCGTTCGACCTCTGGCTCCAGGGCCACGACGACATCGTGGGCTGGATGCTGGGCGTCGGCGACGTCTGCCGCGGCTCGAAGCTGGTGCCGACGGTCGCCAACGGCTCGCCGGCCTTCGCGCACTACCACCCGGACCCGGAGGGCGGTTACAGCCCGTGGGCGCTGATCGTCCTGGAGCTGCGGGACGGCAAGGTGGCGGGCATGGACTTCTTCCTGGACACCCCGCGCTGGTTCCCGCTCTTCGAGCTGCCGGAGCGGCTGGAGGCGTAGCTAGAGGAGCCGGTCGAGGCCGGTGAGGCGGAGCAGGGCGGTGAGGTCGGGTCCTGCTCCGTGGAAGGTCAGCCGGTGGCCGTGGCGGCGGGCGGTGAGCGCGAGCCGGGCCAGGGCGTCGACGGCCGCGAGGCCGTCGGCCCCGGCGTCGACCCGGCACCGTACGTCCCCGGGCGGGGCGGCGGCCAGGTCGGCGCAGAGCCGGGCGACCTCCTCGCGGGTGGGCGCGGCGGGCAGGGTCATGACGAGGGGCTGACTGGTGTCCACGCCATGGTGACCGCCGGGACGGGCGGAACTCATCGCGCTAGGCTCGCGATCATGACTTCTCACCCCGTCGAACTGGTGATCTTCGACTGTGACGGCGTTCTGGTGGACAGCGAGCGGCTCTACTGCCGGGTGGACCGGGAGGTCTTCGCGGAGCTGGGCGCCGAGTTCACCGAGGCGGAGCTGATCGAGCATTTCGTGGGCTCCCCGCACGAGATCTGGACCGCCCTCGTGGAGGAGCGCCGGGGCCGCCCCCTGGAGCCGGGGTGGCAGGAGCCGTACCGCGTCCGGTACGAGACGGTGCTCGACGCCGAGCTGACGGCGGTCGAGGGGGTGACGGAAGTCCTGGACGCGCTGGCGGTGCCGTACTGCCTCGCCTCCAACGGCAGCCACGCCGAGATCCGCCGCAACCTGACGCGCACCGGGCTGCTCGACCGCTTCGACGGCCGGGTCTTCAGCGCCCGTGACGTCGCCCGTGGCAAGCCGGCGCCGGACCTCTTCCTGCACGCGGCGGCCACGATGGGCGTCCCGCCGGAGCGGTGCGCGGTGGTGGAGGACAGCCCGTACGGCGTCCGCGCGGCGCGGGCGGCGGGGATGCGGGCGTACGGCTACACGGGGGGTCTGACCCCGGCGCACCGCCTGGAGGGGGCGGGCACGGTGGTCTTCGGCGACATGCGGGAGCTGGTGGGGCTGCTGGGGGTCAGCTGACGGGGAACTCGGCGGTGTCGAGGGTGATGTCGAAGGGGGCGGGGAGGTGGATCTCCTCGCCGAACGGGGCGGCGCTGAGGACCCGGTAGACGGGGTCCTTCGGCTCGCCGTAGAGGGTGACGGTGGGGCCGCCGGGGGCCCAGCGATCGACCAGGAGATAGAGCGGTACGCCTGCCGTCGCGTAGCCGGCGGCCTTCGCGATCCGGTCGTGGTTCGCGTTCGACTGCGAGGTGATCTCCACGACGAGTTCTGCTTCCGCGGCCGGGACGGAGTGGCCGGGTTCGCCCAGTGCCGCCTCGGGTGCGATCAGGAGGTCGGGGATGTACATGCCCGACCTTGCCGGAATCGCCACGGCTTGCGTCTGGTAGACCCCCCAGGCTTCCGGGATGACCTGGTACAGGCGGCGCTGGATTTTCCCCGCAATGCTGTTGTGCTGGTTGGCAGGTGACGGTGCCACGGTGATGATCCCCTCGATGATCTCCACCTTGCAGCCCTCGGGCCAGTCCATCGACTCCCAGCGACGGACCAGATCCTCCCAGCCGTTGCCCGCGTCGGCGTGGGGCTCGGCAGCGAGTGCGCTCATGGTGTGCTCCTCATTCGGTCGTCACCGATCCCAGCATGCCGAACGGGACCGGCGGAGGTCCACCGGTCCCGTTCGCCCGAAGGTGTCATGGGCACATGCCGGGCGTCGTTACGCGATGCGGTCCAGGACGATCGGGGTCGGCGTGAAGTCCGTGCCCTCGGGGGCGATGTCCCAGGCGGCGTCCAGGGACTTCAGGGCGTAGTCGAACTTCTCCGGCGTGTCCGTGTGGAGCGTGAGGAGCGGCTGGCCGGCGGTGACCGTGTCGCCGGGCTTGGCGTGGAGCTCGACGCCCGCGCCCGCCTGCACCGGGTCCTCCTTGCGCGCGCGGCCGGCGCCGAGGCGCCAGGCGGCGATGCCGATGTCGTACGCGTCGAGGCGGGTCAGGACGCCCGAGGACGGGGCCGTGACGACGTGCTGCTCGCGGGCGACCGGGAGGGCCGCGTCCGGGTCGCCGCCCTGGGCCGCGATCATCCGGCGCCAGTGGTCCATCGCGGAGCCGTCCTTGAGGGCCTTCGCCGGGTCGGCGTCCTTGATGCCGGCCGCGGCCAGCATCTCGGCGGCGAGGGCGATCGTCAGGTCGACGACGTCCTGCGGGCCGCCGCCGGCCAGGACCTCGACCGACTCGCGGACCTCCAGCGCGTTGCCGGCCGTCAGGCCGAGCGGGGTCGACATGTCGGTGAGGAGCGCGACCGTCTTCACGCCGCTGTCGGTGCCGAGCGCGACCATGGTGGAGGCCAGCTCGCGGGCGTCCTCGATGGTCTTCATGAAGGCGCCGGTGCCGACCTTGACGTCGAGGACGAGGGAGCCGGTGCCCTCGGCGATCTTCTTCGACATGATCGAGGAGGCGATGAGCGGGATCGCCTCGACCGTGCCGGTGACGTCGCGGAGCGCGTACAGCTTCTTGTCGGCGGGGGCGAGGCCGTCGCCGGCGGCGCAGATGACCGCGCCGGTGGTGTCGAGGACGTGCAGCATCTCCTCGTTGGAGAGCAGCGCGCGCCAGCCGGGGATGGACTCCAGCTTGTCGAGGGTGCCGCCGGTGTGGCCGAGGCCGCGGCCGGAGAGCTGCGGGACGGCCGCGCCGCAGGCGGCGACGAGCGGGGCGAGCGGGAGGGTGATCTTGTCGCCGACTCCGCCGGTGGAGTGCTTGTCGGCGGTCGGGCGGGAGAGCGAGTCGAAGTTCATGCGCTCGCCGGAGGCGATCATGGCCGCCGTCCAGCGGGCGATCTCGTCGCGGTTCATGCCGTTGAGCAGGATGGCCATCGCCAGGGCGGACATCTGCTCGTCGGCGACCGCGCCGCGGGTGTAGGCGTCGATGACCCAGTCGATCTGCTCGGGGCTCAGCTCGCCCTTGTCCCGCTTGGTGCGGATGACGGAGATGACGTCCATGTCGTGGTGCCTCTTTCTACGCGCATAGAGGGGGGAACGGAAGGAGCGGCCCTTCCATCGTGCCGGAAGGGCCGCTCCGGTGTGCTACTTGGCGAGGTGGTCGGGGCCGAACGCCTGCGGCAGCATCTCCGCCAGGGTGAGCAGCCCGGCGGGCGTCTCCAGGACGAGCTCGGGGCCGCCGAACTCGTACAGGAGCTGCCGGCACCGGCCGCACGGGACGAGCGGCTCGCCCCGGCCGTCCACGCAGACGAAGTGGGTGAGCCGGCCGCCGCCGGTGGCCTGGAGCTGGGAGACCAGCCCGCACTCGGCGCAGAGGCCGAGCCCGAAGGAGGCGTTCTCCACGTTGCAGCCGGAGACCGTCCGCCCGTCGTCGACGAGGGCGGCGGCCCCGACCGGGAAGCCCGAGTACGGGGCGTAGGCGCGGGACATCGCTTCCCGGGCCGTGACCCGCAGGGCCTCCCAGTCGGCCTCGGACAGGGCGGTGGTCACTTGCCCTGGCCCTTCCGGTACGGCAGACCGTCCGCCTTCGGCATCCTCAGCCGCTGTGCGGACAGGGCCAGCACGAGCAGGGTGGTGATGTACGGGGCGGCGTCGACGAACTGGCTCGGGACCTGGTCGGTGAGCGCGTACCAGACGAAGAAGCCGACCGCGAAGACGGCGGAGACGACGGCGGGCACGTACTTCTTCTTGTACAGCTGCCAGGCGGCGGCCAGCACCAGGAGGATCGCGACGAGCAGCAGCAGCGCGTGGACGTTCTCGGCGCCACCGCGGATCTTGAGGCTGTCGGTGAAGCCGAAGAGGCCGGCGCCGAGCGCCATGCCGCCGGGCATCCAGTTGCCGAAGATCATCGCGGCGAGACCGATGTAACCGCGGCCGCCGGTCTGGCCCTCCTGGTAGATGCCGGTGGAGACGATCGCCAGGAACGCGCCGCCGAGACCGGCGAGGGCGCCGGAGATCACGACCGCGATGTACTTGTACTTGTAGACGTTGACGCCGAGGGACTCGGCGGCGACCGGGTTCTCACCGCAGGAGCGGAGCCGCAGGCCGAAGGCCGTGCGCCAGAGCACCCACCAGGTGGCCGGGATCAGCAGGATCGCGACGATGGTCAGCAGCGACAGCTCGGTGACCAGGCCGCCGAGGATGCCGGCGAGGTCGGAGATCAGGAACCAGTGCTTCTGCTGGAGGTCGGCCAGCCACTCCGAGAGACCCGGGATGGTGATGTCGGTGATCGGTTCGATGCGCGGGGACTGCTTGGAGGAGCCGCCCTCGGCCTCCGCGAACGTGAAGTTCGAGAGGTACATCGTGAAGCCGGCCGCGAGGATGTTGATCGCCACACCGGAGACGATGTGGTTCACGTTGAACGTGACGGTGATGATCGCGTGCAGCAGACCGCCGAGCGCGCCGCCGAGCAGACCGAGCAGGACGCCCACCCAGGGGCCCCACTGGTAGCCGGCCCAGGCACCGAACCAGGTGCCCAGGATCATCATGCCTTCGAGACCGATGTTGACCACGCCCGCGCGCTCGGCCCACAGGCCGCCGAGACCGGCCATGCCGATCGGGACGGCGAGCCGCAGCGCGCCGGACACCTGGCCGACGGAGGTCAGGTCGTCGGCGCCGGAGATGACGCGGACGAGGGAGAAGAGGACGAGGCCGGCCGCGACGATCAGCAGGATCCAGGGCCAGGTGAGCTTGCGGCGCCCGGTCTTCTTGGGAGCGGCGCTCGGCTTGGCGACGGTACCGGTGCTCATGCCGAGACCTCCTTGTCGGTCTTGATGGCGCCGCCGGCGGCCAGCTCCTCGCCGACCTTCTGCTGCTGGCGGCGGGTGCCGTAACGGCGGACGAGCTCGTAGGAGACGACCACGGCGATCACGATGATGCCCTGCATGATCTGCGTGATCTCCTTCGGGTAGCCCTCGACGTCGAGCGACGAGGACGCCTTGTCGAGGAACGCGAAGAGCAGCGCGGCGAAGAGGATGCCGACCGGGTTGTTCCGGCCGAGCAGCGCGATCGTGATGGCGGTGAAGCCGACGCCGACGGGGAACGACAGGCTGTACGTGTGGGTGTCGCCGAGCAGCGTGGGCATGCCGGACAGGCCGGCCAGACCACCCGAGATGAGCATCGAGGTGAGGATCATCTTCTTGGCGTCGACGCCGCTGGCCTGGGCCGCGGACTCGCTCTCGCCGGTGGCGCGCAGGTCGAAGCCGAAGCGGGTGCGGTTGAGGACGAACCAGTAGACGACGCCGAGCGCGAGGGCGACGAAGGTGAAGCCGTAGATCTCGCCGTTGCCCTGGCCCATGTCGATGCCGGGGAACCAGCCGGACTCGGCGATCTCGCCGGTCGTCAGGTCGTTGGAGCCCTCGGGCTGGACGCCGAGGTTCTTCGGCAGGATCAGCCAGGCGATCAGGGAGGTCGCGATGGCGTTCAGCATGATCGTCGAGACGACCTCGGAGACCCCGCGGGTGGTCTTCAGGATGCCGGCGATGCCGGCCCAGAAGGCACCGGTGAGGACCGCGACGACCACGATCAGCAGGATGTGCAGCGGACCCGGCAGCTCGACCGAGGCGCCGACCACGGCCGAGACCATCGCGGCGAGGCGGTACTGGCCGTCGACGCCGATGTTGAAGAGGTTCATCCGGAAGCCGATGGCGACGGCCAGGGCAGCCAGGTAGTAGATCCCCGTCTGGTTGACGATCAGGACCTGGATGTCCGAGTAGCCGGCGTTGTCGATCATCAGGGTGATCGGCTCGATCGGGTCGAGGCCCGTCGCGAGCAGCACCAGCATGGTGAGCACGAACGAGGAGACCAGCGCGAGCACCGGGCCGGCGGCCCCGATGATCAGCTTGTCCTTGTCGAATTTCATCATCGGGCGTCACCGTCTTCGGACTGCTCGGTGCCTTCGAGGTGGCCGGAGGCCGCGCCGGTCATGGCGGAGCCCAGCTGCTCGGGCGTGATGGTGGCGGGGTCGGCGTCGGCGACCAGCCGGCCTCGGTACATGACCTTGAGCGTGTCGGACAGGCCGATCAGCTCGTCGAGGTCGGCGGAGATCAGCAGCACCGCCAGGCCCTCGCGGCGGGCGTCGCGGATCGCGTCCCAGATCTGCGCCTGCGCGCCGACGTCCACACCGCGGGTGGGGTGGGCGGCGATCAGGAACTTGGGGTTGTGGCTCATCTCGCGGCCGACGATCAGCTTCTGCTGGTTGCCGCCGGAGAGGGAGGCCGCGGTCACGTCGATGCCCGGGGTGCGGACGTCGTACTCGCGGACGATCCGCTCGGTGTCCTTGCGGGCGGCCTTCGGGTCGAGGATGCCGCGCTTGGAGTTGGGGGCCTCGGTGACGTGGCCGAGGATGCGGTTCTCCCAGAGGGGGGCCTCCAGGAGCAGGCCGTGGCGGTGCCGGTCCTCGGGGATGTAGCCGATGCCGCCCTCGCGGCGCTTGCGCACCGAGACCTTGGAGATGTCCTCGCCGTCGAGGGAGATGACACCCGCGTCGGGGACGGCCATGCCCATGAGGGCCTCGATGAGCTCGGTCTGGCCGTTGCCCTCGACGCCGGCGATGCCCAGGATCTCGCCCTTGTGGATGGTGAGCGAGATGTCGTCGAGCAGCTTGCGGCCGGCGCCGATCTCCTGGAGGGTGACCGCGCCGGACGGGTCCGGCGGGGCGGCGGTGGTCAGCGGGGCGGCGGCAGCGGCGCCGGACTCGGTCAGCGTCAGGCCCTCGACCTTGAGCATGGCGACGTCGGTGACGGTCGACTCGCGGGTCTCCGGGGAGGGCAGCTCGCTGCCGACCATCAGCTCGGCGAGCTGCTTGGTGGTGGCGGTCTTCGGGTCGGCGGTGCCGACCGTGGTGCCGCGCCGGATGACGGTGATGTCGTCGGCGACCTTCAGGACCTCGCCCAGCTTGTGCGAGATGAAGATGACGGTCAGGCCCTCGGCCTTGAGCTCGCGCAGGTTGTCGAAGAGCGCGTCGACCTCCTGCGGGACCAGGACGGCGGTCGGCTCGTCGAGGATGAGGATCTTGGCGCCGCGGTAGAGGACCTTGAGGATCTCGACGCGCTGGCGGTCGGCGACGCCGAGGTCCTCGACGAGGGCGTCGGGACGGACGCCGAGGCCGTACGCGTCGGAGATCTCCTGGATCTTCCTGCGGGCCTTGGCGCCGATGCCGTACAGCTTCTCGCCGCCGAGGACGACGTTCTCCAGGACGGTGAGGTTGTCGGCGAGCATGAAGTGCTGGTGCACCATGCCGATGCCGCGGGCGATCGCGTCGCCGGGGCTGGAGAAGGAGACCTGCTCACCGTCGATGGCGATGGTGCCCTCGTCCGGCTTCTGCATGCCGTAGAGGATCTTCATGAGGGTCGACTTGCCGGCACCGTTCTCACCGATGAGGGCATGGACGGTGCCCTTCCGGACGGTGATCGCGATGTCCTTGTTGGCGACGACGCCGGGGAAGCGCTTGGTGATGCCGTGGAGTTCCACGGCGGGGGGGCTGGACGCGTTGATGACGCACTCTCCTTGGCCGAAAGGAGTGGGAGCGGAGGGCAGGGCGGGGCGAAGTTATCGTGCCGGTGCGACATCTACACGCGTAGCGCTGCCGAAAAGTGAAAACCCGTACGGGAATGGGGCCGGGGCCCGGTCCGGTGGGAGTCCCACCGGGGCCGGGCCCGCGGGCAACAGGTCGTGAGCTGCGCGCCTTACGGAGCGGTCTTGACCGTGATCTTGCCGTCGACGATGTCCTTCTTCGCCTTCTCGACGGCGGCGATGAGGTCGGTCATCGACTTGTACTTCGGGTTGGAGTCGGCCAGGCCGACGCCGTCCGTGGCGAGACCGTAGCGGACCTCACCGGTCTGCGGCTTGCCGTCCTTGACCGACTTGATCAGGTTGAAGACCGAGTCGGAGACGTCCTTGGTGACCGAGGTCAGGATCGAGTCCTTGTACTCGGCGAGACCCGCCTGGTTGTACTGGTCGGAGTCGACGCCGATGGACCACTTGCCGGCCTTGGAGGCGGCCTCGATCGCACCGGAGCCGGCGAGACCGGCGGCGGCGTAGATGACGTCGGCGCCCTTGTCGAGCTGGCCCTCCGCGGCGGCCTTGCCCAGGTCGGGCTTGGCGAAGCCGTCGAAGTTCGGCGGCTGGGTCAGGTACTGGGTGAGCACCTTCGCCTTGGGGTTGGTGTCCTTGACGCCCTGGACGTAACCGGCCTCGAACTTCTTGATCAGCGGGACCTCGACACCGCCGATGAAGCCGACCGTGCCGGACTTGGACGCCTTGGCGGCGGCGACGCCGGCCAGGTAGGAGCCCTGCTCCTCGTTGAAGACGAGGTTGGCGATGTTCTTGCCGGTCACCGAGGTGTCGTCGATGATGCCGAAGGTCGTGTTCGGGAACTGCTTGGCGACCTTCTCGATGGCCGGGGCGTAGGCGAAGCCGACGCCGATGACCGGGTTGTTGCCGGCGCGGGCCAGCGAGGTGAGGCGCTGCACCTTGTCGGCGTCGCCCTCACCGGACGACGGCTCGGCCTCGGCACCCTTGATGCCGAGCTCGTCCTCGGCCTTCTTCAGGCCCGCGTAGGCGGCGTCGTTGAAGGACTGGTCGCCGCGGCCGCCGATGTCGTACGCGATGGCGGCCTTGGTGGCCTTCGAGTCGGAGTCGGAGCCGCCGTCGGAGGACGACTTGCCACAGGCGGTCGCGGAGAGCGCGAGCGCCGCGGAGGCGATGCCCACGGTGGTGATCCTGGTGATCCGGCGCAAGAGGAGGGTCCCTTCAAGACTGACCGAAAGCGCCTCTTCCGGCGCTGGCTTTGCGGCGATCGTAACGCGCGTAGATGTCAGTTAAAGACCCGTTCATGAGTCGTTACCGTATCGACGCGAACCCACGGGTCACAGTACCCGTACACGCTTCGCGATCAAGGCGCAACCCCGTGTCATCAGCCGAGATGGGGGCACCGCCCCACGCGGGGCGGGAGGCGGTGCCCCGGGGATCAGCTCGCTCCGGCGTCGATCAGCGCGGCGGCGGTGAAGAGCTCCACGGCGGTCCGGATGCACCGCTCGTCGACGTCGAAGTCGCCCGCGTGGAGGTCGCGGACGCGCAGATCGCCGGGGGTGCGGACGCCGAGCCGGGCCATCGCGCCGGGCACGTGCTCCAGGTACCAGGAGAAGTCCTCGCCGCCGAGGCTCTGCTCGGTGTCCTCGACCGCGTCGACGCCGCACCGGGCGGTCATGGCCTCGCGGAGCAGTTCGGCGACCGTGTGGTCGTTGACGACCGGCGGCACGCCCCGGACGTAGTTCACCGTGGACTTGGCCCGGTGCAGTGTGGCGACCTCGTCGACGGCGGCGTGCACCAGGTCGGGGGCGTCGCGCCAGGCGGGCAGGTCGAGGCAGCGCACGGTGCCGGAGAGCTCGGCGTGCTGCGGGATGACGTTGGGCGCGTGCCCGGCCTCGATCCGGCCCCAGGTGACCGAGAGGCCGGAGCGGGCGTCGACCCGGCGGGCGAGCACGGCCGGCACGTCGGTGGCGATCCGGGCGGCGGCGGTGACCAGGTCGGTGGTGAGGTGCGGGCGGGCGGTGTGGCCGCCGGGGCCGTCGAGGGTGATCTCCAGCCGGTCGCAGGCGGACGTGATGGGGCCGGTGCGCAGCCCGATCTTCCCCGCGTCGACCTTCGGGTCGCAGTGGACGGCGATGATGCGGCCGACGCCGTCGAGGACGCCAGCCGCGACCGCGTCGGCCGCGCCTCCCGGCAACACCTCCTCGGCGGGCTGGAAGAGCAGCCGCACCGGGCGGGGCAGCCGGCCCTCGCGCTCCATCTCGGCGAGGACCAGGCCGGCGCCGAGGACGGTGGTGGTGTGCACGTCGTGGCCGCAGGCGTGGGCGCGGTTGGGGACGGTGGAGCGGTACGCGACGGTCTTGGCGTCCGGGATGGGCAGGGCGTCGAGGTCGGCGCGGACGGCGAGCATGGGGCGCCCGCCGTCGTACCTGCCGATGTCACAGATGAGGCCCGTGCCGCCCGGGAGGACGCGCGGCGCCAGGCCGGCCGCCTCCAGGCGGGCCTTGAGCGCGGCGGTGGTACGGAACTCCTGGTTGCCGAGCTCCGGGTGCATGTGCAAGTCCCTGCGGAAGGCGATCAGTTCGTCGCGCAGGGCGGAGGACAGCGTTCCGGGCAGGGTGGCGGATCCGGGCTCACGGGACTTCAACTGGTTCACCCTTTGAAGCGTAGGCCCAACCGGTGATCAACTGCCCGTTGATCACGAAAACTTCAGCCCGTTAGGGGAAAGAATCTCGGTTTACCGTGCATGGGACACACTCCGTATGGGTATGGTCACCCGAATTCGAGCCGGTCGACCGCCGACGCGCCGCGCGGGGTGAGCCGGTCCACCCCGGACGCCGTGCCGGCGACACCCGCGAGGAAGCCCTGGGCCCGCGGCGAGGCGGTCGCCTTCAGCCACTCCGGCGCGATCTCGCAGACGACCACCTTGACCCCCGTGCCCGCCAGGGCGAGCGGCAGGGTGTGGACGACCGTGGACGGGAAGCTGACGATGGTGGCGCCGATCGGCCCGCGCCGGGCGATCAGCTCCAGCGGCAGGTCCGGGCGGACCACCTGGAGGCCCGTCTCGACCGCGACCCGGTGCAGCTTCTCCGGGGTCTCACGGCGGTGGGCGAAGTAGCGGGTGGTGCCGTGGGTGCGGGCCAGCTGCCCGACCACCCGGAGGTAGTGCTCCGCGTCGACCACCCCGGTCTCGACGAGCGAGGTGCCCACGAGGTCGGCGCCGCCGGTGAGCGGGGGCGGCCCGAAGCGCTCCCGGGTCCACGCGTACGCGTTCTCGGTGACCTCGGTGCCGGGCGGCGCCTGCACGGGCAGCGAGGTGAAGATCTCCACGGTCCGGCCGGGCCCGGGGGCCAGCCGGCGGCGGGCCAGCGAGGTGACCGGGGCGAGGGCCAGCTCGCGCGGCCCGAGGTCGCCCTTGCGGTGCCAGCGGACCAGCCGCTCCCCGCCCGCGAGCTGCGCGGCGTACTCCATGGTCGCGGTGCCGTCGTCGACGACCGTGACGTGCCGGGGGCCGAACAGGGTCAGCAGCAGCTGGACGTAACGGGAGAACGGGTCGCCGACGATCACGCGGTCGGCGGCGCGCAGCGGCCCGCCGAGCTCCCGCAGGGTCCGCACCAGCGCCCCGCGCCCGGCCCGCGCCTCCTGCCAGTGCACGGCGAAGCCCTCGTCGCGGGCCAGCTGGGCCATCCGGCGCAGCTGGCCCCGCGACATGGGGTCGGTCGGCGAGAGGACGACGATCCTGAGGTCGTCGGTGGCCGCGCCGGTGCCGGGGTCCGGCACCGGGACGGGAGCGGGCGCGGCGGGCGCGGCCGGGGCCCCGCCCCGGCCGCGGGCGTGCGCCCACTCCAGGACGTTCAGGAGCTGGACGGGGCTCTCGACGAACGCCAGTCGGCCGGTCATGCGGAGACGGGCTCCAGGACGCGGCGGAGCTTCTTCATCGGGCCGAGCTCCGACTCGTACACCTTCTTCACGCCGTCGCCGAGCGCGGTCTCGATGGTGCGGATGTCGCGGACGAGGCGCTCCAGGCCCTGCGGCTCGACGGAGGCGGCCTGGTCCGAGCCCCACATGGCGCGGTCGAGGGTGATGTGGCGCTCGACGAAGGTGGCGCCGAGGGCGACGGCGGCGAGGGTGGTCTGCAGGCCGGTCTCGTGGCCGGAGTAGCCGATCGGGACGTTCGGGTACTCCTCCTGGAGCGTCTGGATGACGCGCAGGTTCAGCTCCTCGGCCTTGGCCGGGTAGGTGGAGGTGGCGTGGCAGAGCAGGATGTTGTCGCTGCCCAGGACCTCGACCGCGTGGCGGATCTGCTTCGGCGTCGACATGCCGGTGGAGAGGATGACGGTGCGGCCGGTGGCGCGCAGCTCGCGCAGCAGCTCGTCGTCGGTGAGGGAGGCCGAGGCCACCTTGTGGGCGGGGACGTCGAACTTCTCCAGGAAGGCGACGGCCTCGGTGTCCCACGGGGAGGCGAACCAGTCGATGCCGCGCTTCTTGCAGTGCTCGTCGATCTGGCGGTACTCGTCCTCGCCGAACTCGACGCGGTGGCGGTAGTCGATGTACGTCATCCGGCCCCAGGGGGTGTCGCGCTCGATGTCCCACTGGTCGCGGGGGGTGCAGATCTCCGGGGTGCGCTTCTGGAACTTGACGGCGTCACAGCCGGCCTCGGCGGCCACGTCGATCAGCTTGAAGGCGTTCTCGAGGTCGCCGTTGTGGTTGATGCCGATCTCGCCGCAGATGTAGACGGGCTGACCGGGACCGGCGGTCTTCGGGCCGAGGGTGCGCAGACGGGTGCTCATGGTGGTGCTTCCTTCAGTTCGGGAGAGGGGTGGGGGTGTTCAGCTCGGGTCCGAGGAGCCAGGCGGCGATCTCGCGGATCGCTCCGAAGCCGCCCGGGGTGGCGGTGACCGCGCGGGCGGCCGCCCGGACGGAGTCGTGGGCGCTGCTCACCGCGACGGGCCAGCCGACGAGGTGGAAGCAGGGCAGGTCGTTGACGTCGTTGCCGGCGTAGAGGACGCGCGCCGGGTCGATCCCCTCGGCCTCGCACCACTCCTTGAGGGCGAGGTCCTTGCGGTCGATGCCGTGCAGGACGGGGATCTTCAGCTTCCGGGCGCGGGCGGCGACGACGGGGTTCTGCTCGGTGGAGAGGATGAGGACGGGCAGTCCGGCGCGGCGCAGGGCCGCGATGCCGAGGCCGTCGCCGCGGTGGGCGGAGACGAACTCCCTTCCCTCCGCGTCGAGATGGACCCGGTCGTCGGTCTGGGTGCCGTCGAAGTCGAGGACGACCGCGTCGACGTCGGCGAAGGACGGGGTGGCCGGCTCGTCGAGGAGCGGGGCGAGGGCCTTGGCGCGGGCCAGGTCGTGCGGGTCGTCGATCTCCAGGACGCGCGCCGGATCGGTGACGACGAGCGCGGTGCGGCCGAAGAAGCGGTGCCCGTGGCTACGGAAGCCGGCCGCGTCCATCGCGTAGACGGCGCCGGTCTCCAGGTACTCGGGCTCGCGGTCCTGGCGGCGCGGGCGGTGGGCCTTGTCGTGGTTGACGCCGGTGGCGCCGTCCGCCGTCTCGCGCCACAGGAAGCCGTGCGAGGGGGCGGCGGTGAAGGCCGTGTCGGCCTCCCCGTCGACGATCCGGGCGACGGCCGCGGCGACCTCGGCGGAGGTCAGGAAGGGGCTGGTGCACTGGACGAGGAGGACCACGTCGGCGGTGCGGCCCGCGGTCGCCTCGAAGGCGTCCAGGGCGTGCAGCACGGCGGACTCGCTGGTGGCGGTGTCGCCGGCGATCGCCGCGGGGCGCTGGACCGCCTCGGCGCCGAAGGAGCGGGCGGCGGCGGCGATGGCGTGGTCGTCGGTGGAGACGACGACGTCGGTGACGCCGACTGCGCCCAGGCAGGCCCGGACGGCCCGCCCGACCAGCGGGATCCCGGCGACCGGGGCGAGGTTCTTGGCGGGGACGCCCTTGGAGCCGCCCCGTGCGGGGATGACGGCGAGCACGGTGGGGCTCGGCTTCTTCACGGTCATCACAGTTCTCCCAGGCGTCGGACGACGGGGGCCACGCGCTGCACGCCGTGGCGGTAGGCGCCGCGCGCCGCCTCGCGGACGATCCGGCGCAGCCCGCTGTCGCGGACCGGGGGCGCGGTGACGTCCAGGCGGTGGCGGGCGAGGATCCCGGGCAGGTAGCCGGGGGCCGTCTCCGCGGTGTAGTAGGGGCTGATCGGGGGCAGTTCGGGCAGCGCGAGCAGCTGCGCGACCCGCTCCCGGGCGGCGTCGAAGGCCGCGTCGTACGACCCTCCGGCCGCGACGCCCTGCCGGGACAGCCACTCCTCGTCGGGCTCGGGCACCTCGCCCCGGTCGAGCCGGTCGAAGGAGGTGAGGAGGCCGGAGCCGATGAAGTGGTGGTTGCCGTTGACCTCGCGGACCCCGCAGTCGGTGAGGATCGCGGTGGGGATCCGGCGGTGCAGGGCCTCCAGGGCGGCCGTGGAGGAGACGGTGACCAGCAGGTCGGTGCGGTCCAGGACCTCGCCCATGTGCCCGTACACCAGACGGAAGTTGGCGGGCGGGTCGAGGTCGCGCACCAGCCGCTGGTACGGGTGCTCCTCCAGGTGCGTGGTGTGCTCGCCGGGCTTGGAGCGGAGCTTGAGGAGGACCTCGCGCTCCGGGTGCAGCCGGGCGTGCCGGACCAGGCGCTCCAGGACGTACGCCCGCTCGTTCCGGGTGACCGGGACGGACGGCTGGGCGGCGAACACCAGGGTGTCGCGGCCCGCCTCGGGGCGGTGCGGGGCGCCGCCGAGGAACGGCAGGGCGGCCTCGACGACCGACTCGGCGCCCGCGCCGACCCCTTCGTACACGGCGCGGAAACGCTCCGCGTCGTGCCGGGAGTTGGCGAGGACCACGTCGGCGCCGTGGCGCAGCAGCAGTCCGTCGGCCAGCTTCTCGTAGACCACGCCGACATAGCCGGTCACGATCACCGGCCGGCGGTCGAGACCGAGGTCGGCGAGGCCTTGGAGGACGGCCCGGACGGTGCCGCCGACCAGCGCGAGGACGATGACGTCGTACCGCTCGCCGCGCGCCTCCGCGTCCCGCACCTCGCGCAGGAACTCCGCGCCGGTCACCTCGCGCGGGGCGGCCGTGGAGGCCCCCGTCTCGGCGAGCTGGCGGGCGGTGGGAGTGGCCCGGCCGCGGAGGACGAAACCGGTCGGCTCGCTTCCGGAGCCGGTCGGCTCCGTCTCGGAACCGGTCGGCTCCTTTTCGGAACCGGAGACGTCCGCCGGGGTGATGCGGCGCGCGGTGAGCGCACCCCATTTCCACCGGGTGTCGGAATCCGCGAGTACGGCTACCCGTACCGCTTCACTGGAACTTGCTGGCACGTCGAGGACGCTAGAAGTCCATTCCGGTCAACGGCCCAACTGAGCCGCAACAAACGGTGAACAGCACCTCTCCGTGATCTGAAGCGGCCCGGGATTCAGCAGTTGGACGGCCCGAAAACCCCTCGGGTAAAGGCGGTTAATCAGCCCGCCGCTTCGTGTTCACCGAAAATCCCCCGGACGGTCGGCGGGGCGGCCGGGCGGCCGCCTAGCGTCGGCCGCGTGGTCAAGCTCTCCGTCGTCGTGCCGTTCTTCAACGTGCAGACATACGCCCCCGACACCCTCGCCAGTCTGCGCGCCAACGCCCGCGACGACTTCGAGTTCCTCCTCGTCGACGACTGCTCGTCCGACGACACCCCGGAGATCCTCGAACGGGCCGTACGCGAACTGCCCGGCGCCCGCCTGATCCGGCACGAGCGGAACGAGGGCCTCGCGACGGCCCGCAACACCGGCCTCGACGCCGCCCGCGGCGAGTACCTCGCCTTCCTCGACGGCGACGACTGGCTCTCCCCCGGCTACTACGGACGGCTGGTCGCCGCCGCCGAGGACCTCGGCTGCGACTTCCTGCGCACCGACCACACCTCGGTCACCGGCCGCGCCCGCTCCGTCCGCCGGGTGCCCGTGCCGCGCCGCACCGAGGTCCTCGACCCGCGCGAGGCGATCCTCCCCGCCCACCGCACCACCTCCGTCGACTACCCCTTCGCCTGGGCCGGGATCTACCACCGCCGGCTCCTCGACCGCGGCCTGCTGCACTTCCCGCACGGCCTGCGCACCGCCGAGGACCGGCCGTGGATCTGGCGGCTGCACCGCGAGGCGGAATCCTTCGCCGCCATCGGCGAACTCGGCGTCTTCTACCGGCGCGGAGTGGCGACCTCCCTCACCCAGATCGGCGACGTCCGGCAATTGGATTTCATCCGCGCATTCGACCTGGTGATCGAGGAGACCGCGAAGGACCGGGAAGCGGACCGCTTTCTCCCGAAAGCCGTCCGCACCTATTGCGCGGTGATCGCCCATCACGTCGGTTCCCTCGAGAAGTTCGAGCCCGACGTGGCCCGACAGCTGAAGGCGATGAGCGCGGGCGCGCTGCGCCGGATGCCGCAGGACGTCCTCGACCAGGCGCTGACCGCGATGGGCGGCGACCGGGCCGCCGTCCTGCGCAAGCTGCGCCGCCGGCGCCCCGCGCCCCCGCCGCCGGCCCCGCCGGGCGGACGGGGTCCGGCGGCCGGCCCGACCCCCTCGGAGGTGGCCGCGTGAGCGAGCGCCGTACGACCCAGATCTTCGCCGCGTCCACCCTCTACGGCGCGGTCACCCTGGCCGCCGCCATAGACAGCGGCTGCTTCGGCACCGCCGCCCGGCGGATCCTCCTCGTCACCCACAACGCGCCCGTCCCGGAGACGACCCCGGCCCTCGACGAGGCCGAGGGCTTCGACCGGATCCGCGACCGCTTCGACGAGGTGGTCTCCTGGAACGAGACCATCTCGCCGCTCCACCCCGGCGGCTGGACCCCGCGCGGCCAGGACGTGCCCATGCTCCAGCGCCACCTCCACAAGCTGTGGGGACTCGGCGACGACCGGGTCGAACTGGTCCTGGAGTCCATCCAGGTCACCCCCGCCCTCGCCATCGCCACCCTCCTCCCGGAGGCGGCCATCACCGTCTACGCGGACGGCCTGATGAGCTACGGACCGACCCGCAACAAGATCGACCCGCTGATCGGCGGCCGCGCCGCCCGCCTCCTCCACCTCGACCTGGTGCCGGGCCTGCGGCCGCTGCTGCTCGGCGAGTTCGGCGCGGTGCCGGAGACCGTCCCCGTCGAGGCGTTCACCAAGACGGTCGCCGAACTGGCCGGCACCGACGCCCCGGCCGGCGGCGGCGAGGGCCCCGCGCTGCTCCTCGGCCAGTACCTGGCCGCGCTCAACCTGATGACGACCGCCGAGGAGGAGGAGCTGCACCTCGGCATGGTCCGCGGCGCGGTCGCCCGCGGCCACCGCCGGCTCGTCTTCAAGCCGCACCCCACCGCCCCCGACTCCTGGACGGCCGCGCTGGCCGAGGAGGCGGCCCGGCTCGGCGCCGAACTGACCGTGGAGACCCGCCCGGTCCTCGCCGAGGTGCTCTACCGAGAGCTGCGGCCCGCGCTGGTCGTCGGCTGCTTCTCTACGGCGCTGATGACCGCCCGCACCTTCTACGGCCTGCCGGTCGCCCGGGTCGGCACCCGGGAGCTGCTCCAGCGGCTCACCCCGTTCCAGAACAGCAACCGGATCCCCCTGACCGTCGTCGACGCGGTCCTCCCGCCCCTGGTCCCCGGCCCCGAGGACGAGGAGCCGGTGACGGACGCCGCCCGCCTCGACGACCTGGTCGCCGCGGTCGGCTTCGCGATGCAGCCGAACATAAGGGCCGACCTGCGGGAGGCGGCGGTACGCCACCTCTCCGGGCCGTACGCCGAGCGCACCCGGCACCACTTCACCCGCCGCCGGCTCACCGTCCTCGACCTGCCGGGCGGTCTGCCGGTCCCCCGCCACCCGAGGGTCCGCCGGCTGGCCCGCCGGGCGCTGCGGCTGCGGAAGGCGCTGCTGAAGTAGCCCCGCGCCCCACGAGACGGGCCCGGGACCTGTGCGGAGGTCCCGGGCCCTCGCGGTCACGGACGCCTGATCGGCTCCTGGATCTCGGTCACCCACCCGGCCGGGTCCTCCGGGCACTCCAGGTACAGCTCACGGGCGAAGCCGGCCGACGCGTACCCGTTGGTGTCGATCCAGGCGGCGAGGGTCTGCGAGGTGGCGAGGACGTCGTCCATCGAACCCCGGTGGACGACGGTCGCCGCCTCCTCGATCCCGGGCAGCACGTGCACCCGCACGCCCTCCGCCACGGCGCCCTCGGGCACGGTCATCCCGGCGTGCACGACGACCGACCCGTCCCCCTTCCCGGCGTCCTCGTAGTACGCGATCCCCGGCCCGAACCCGGTGACCCCGGCGGCCTCCAGCCGGCCGCACAGCTCCTCGTACAGCGGCCCGATGACGGGCGTGATGGCCTCCGGCTCGAAGCCGCGGGCGACCGCGCTCAGCTCCGCGATCCGCACGGCCGGGATCTTCTTGACGACGACGTCCTGCGTGGACATGCGTCCCTCGCTCTCGATGACTCGGAGCCGCGCACCGACCTGGGCGAGCCGGGCCCGCGCCGCTTCCAGGGCCGTCTCCAGCTCGGCCTGGCGCAACCGCAGCATCCCGCGCAGCTCCTCCGCGCCGATCTCGTCCCCGAGGATGGCCCCCACCTGTTCCAGGGTGAAGCCGAGGTCCTTGAGCGCGATGACACGGTTGAGCCGCGCGAGCTGGTCCGCCGAGTAGAAGCGGTACCCGCTGTGCGGGTCGACATGGGCCGGGCGCAGCAGTCCGATGGCGTCGTAATGACGCAGCATCCGGACCGACACCCGCCCGTGCCGGGCGAAGTCTCCGATGGCAAACATGACGCCCCCTACGGAATGCCCTGACACGATGTGAGGGTCAACTGCGCGCTGAAAGGGTAGGCCGTGGTGTGGTGGCGAAGTCTCCGATGTTGAAAGCTCCCAGCCCCGTCAAGGACTGGGATTCCTGGCTCAGGCAGCCTCCTGGAGCCACGCTCCAGGAGGTCTCACACCCTCGACACCAGCCGGGTCCAGACCTGCCCGGACGAGCATCACGCGGGCCGAGTTCTTGTCCCTCGGGCACGTCACTCCGCACGCTGAGCACGTGTACGTGCGTTCCGACAGCGGCAGGGCGTGCTTGGCTCTCGCTCCGCACCGCGCGCAGTCCATGGTGGTGTGGGCCGGGTTCACGAGACGGACGTCGCGCCCGTGCTTGCGGCCCATTTCGATCAGGGCGTTCTTGATCGCTCCGATCGTCGCGTCGGCGGCTTTACGTGCCATCGTCGTCTTGGCGAGGAACCGGGGGCGGAAATCCTCCACCGCGATGACGTCGTGGTCGCGTACGACCTTCTTGGCCCACTTCCGGCCGGTGTCCACGCGCTGCCTGGCGACCTTCTGGTGCGCCTTCGCCCGCAGCCTCTTCGCTTCCCGGTATCCCTTCGAAGCGGTCTTACCCCGTTTCGGCTTCCGCCGGGCCATCATCCGGTCGTATCGAGACAGCCGCTCCCTCGCCGTCAGGCCGAACTCCGGATGCGGAAGGTCGTGGGCGTCGCTCGTGGTGGTGGCGATCTCCTTCACGCCCCAGTCGACGCCGAGCACTGCTCCGGTCTCGGGCAGCGGCTGAACGTGGACGGGAACCACGAACGAGGCGTACCAATGTCCGACGGCATCCCGGTAGACGCGTACGGAGGTCGGGTCGGCGGGGAGCGCCCGCGACCACACCAACGACAACACGACGCCGCCCGCGAGGTGCAGACGTCCGTCCTTCAGCCGAAAACCGTTCCGGGTGTAGTTGAGGGTCGGACCAGCCTCGCGCTTCTTCTTGTACGTCGGCAGTCCTGCCCGCCGCCGAACGGGCACCCGATCCTTGATGTCCTTCAGCGCCTTCGTACGGGCTCTGCCGAAATCACGGATGATCTGCTGCTGCGGCACCGACGAACCCTGGGAGAGCCAGGGCGTGACGGCCCGCGCCTCGGTGAGCATCTTGTCCAGCCTGGCCGGTCCGCACTTCTCTCCGGCGGCATACGCCTTCTTCGACCGCACGACGCACTCGTTCCAGATCCACCGGCATCGGCCCCATTCCCCGAGCAGCAGGGCGCGCGCCGTGGCCGACGCACGGAGTCGGTAGGTGTACCGGGCGTGCGCGGGGGCGCCGGGAGACGGGGAGCGGCTGGTCACAATGCGACCGTAGTACGACCTCCGGACCTGCGGACGAGAAGCCGGACGCTTCGCACGGACGAGTGAACGAATGCTCGAACGTCAGGCGGCGCTGCTCAGGGAGAGCTTCACGGCGAAGCCGAGGAAGAGGGCGCCGGCGGCGGAGGTGGCGCCGGCGGAGAGGCGCTTGCGGCGGCGGAAGGCGGCGGCGAGGCGGGTGCCGCCGAAGATCAGGGTCGTCAGGTAGAGGAAGCTGCCGAGCTGGAGCAGGGTGCCGAGGACCAGGAAGGAGAGCGCCGGGTAGGCGTAGGAGGGGTCCACGAACTGCACGAAGAAGGAGATCAGGAAGAGGATCGCCTTCGGGTTGAAGAGGCTGATGACCAGCGCCCGGCGGTACGGGTGCTCGGACGGGCCCGTCTCCGGCGCGTCGGCGGTCTCGGCGGCGGTCTCGTGCCGGGTGCGCCACATCGCGAGGGCGGCGCGCAGCATCCCGTACGCCATCCAGGCCAGGTATCCCGCGCCCGCGTACTTCACGATCATGAAGAGGAGCGGGGTGGTCTGGAGCAGGGAGGCGGCGCCGAGGGCGGCCAGGGTCATCAGGATCGTGTCGCCGGTGAAGACGCCGGCGGCGGCCTTGTATCCGGTCCGGGTGCCCTTGCGGGCGGCGACGGACAGCACGTACAGCGAGTTCGGCCCCGGCAGGAGGATGATGAGGACGAGCCCGGCGAGGTAGGTCGGCAGATCGGTGACACCCAGCATGAAGCGGAGTGTCGCACACCGGTACTGGTAAGACACTTATGGGGTTGGTCACCCCGTAATGCCCCAGCGACTCACGTGCTCGGCGGGTGCACGACCATCGGGGCAACACTCAGCCGCCAGACCGCACTGACCTCGCTGCGGCTGCACCCCGAACGGCGGGCGCCGCCACGGCCTTCGTCGCAGACCGGCGCACACAGGGCTGCCCCGGTGAACGCCGCCCCCCACCATCTGGGGCCGGCTTCGTCGTCTCCGAGGTCAGTCGTCGAGCGGCTCGGCGAGGTGTGCGGCGGCGATGACATCGATGCGGCGGGCGAGGTCGAAGTCGGCGGCCGTGAGCTTGTGGCCGGCGTCGTGGGTGGTGATGCCGAACCGGACGCGCCCCCACCTGAGGTCGATGTCTGCGTGGTGGCCGATGAGCCGCTCGACGTCGGCGACATGCACGATCATGGCGACGCCGCCGTGATAGCGGATGGCGTAGCTGCGGGTGATCTCGTCCCCGTCGCGGTGCCAGCCGGGTACGCCGGCGAGCGCCTCCTCGATCTCAGCCTCCGACAGCGGCCGCTTCCCGTCCGACATCAGGTCCCCTCCGTCACCGGCGCCAGGGCCTCGGCGAGGTCCTGGCCTACGGGCGCATCGTGCCACGGCCGCATCGCCCGCTCCAGCGTCTCCAGCTCCCTCCGCATCCGGGCCGAGCCGGTCTCCACCGCGATGGCCGCCACCTCCCGCACGATCTCCACAGCCTGTTCCGGCTGGCGTGCGGTGGCAGCGGCGGTGGCGTACCGCGCCATGTAGACGCCACGGTCTCGGCGTGCGGTCGCAGGGACGAGGGCGAGCACCTCCTCCCACAGAGCACCCGCCTCGACGCCCAGCCCGAGCCGCCCGTAGCAGGTGGCGCGTTGCACCTCCAGGTAGCCGGGCGTCCGCCTGCACGCGTTGCCCCATGGGAGGTCGTCGTCGACCCGGGGCAGGAGCCTGGCTGCCTGGTCGATGAGCCGGTCGACCTCGGCCCGGTCTCGTAGCAGGCTGGCGCCGTGGGCCTGTTGCTGCATGGCCATGACGTGGATCTTCGGAACGACGGCCGCTGGTTCGTCGAGAGCGGCCTCGCACAGGTCGACGACTCCGGCCCCGTCGCCGAGGTCTGTTCTCACGACGGCGGAGTTGACCATGGCGTAGCCGATGAGGTGCGGGTCGCGGGCCCGGAGCGCAATCTCCTGGGTGATGCCCCGCCAGAACACGGCCGCGCTCATATCGCCGGCGTCCTGATAGAGCCAGCCGACGAGCGCGGCGTAGGCGGCGCCGACGCGGAGCAGGCCGCGACGGGTCTCTCCGGTCGCGCTGCGGGTGAGCTTGTCGATGAGCTGGTACTGGGGGCCGAGGGTGCCGATCAGGTCGTGCGGGCCGAGCATCATGTCGGCGCGGTAGTGGCCTTCGAGCTGGGACTGGAAGTAGTCGACGAGCGCAGGGTCGACCTGCTGCCGGGAAAGCGGTCCGGGAACAAGTGCGGCGGCAGTGACGTCGAGAAAGCGGGCGGCTTGCATGCTGGTCTCTTCGTGGTGCTCGGGCCGGATCCAGCCCGGCGGGGTGGTGAATCCGAGGCTCTCGGGCCACTTCCCGAAGGCGTCACGGAGGACGAGCGCGGTCTCCTCGGAAGGCCAACCCGGGCGTGGCCCTTCCCACCGGCGCCAGGTCCTCGGCGACACGGTGAAGTGCGGGTCGTCGAGCAGTTGCCGGCCGTGTGCCGTGAGGGCGGCGGCCGCGGCGTCAGCAGATCTCCACCCGGACTTCAGGCGCGCGGCTCGGAGAGCGTCGTTGCGGCTCATGCCGCCAGTGTGAGGTGTCATTCCGGTCCCTCAGGGCCCTGGCCGCGACGTGGCCATGCGTGGCCACTCGATGGCCTGTCTGTGCGGTGCCGTGTCCGCCCATCATCGAGCCACAGCCACCGGGGCGGACGGCGCATTGCGGGAATGCCCCCAAGGGAGGGAGCACTCATGCCTGAACAAGCCCGTCCGCGCGAAGCCACCATGAATGTTCACCTCGGCGCGCTCCTCGTCCAGGAAGGGGCCTCGGTAGACCGGCGCGTTGAGCAACAGGCGAAGGCGACCATCCGTACTGTTCTCGCCCTGCGGGACCACCCCGGCGAGTGGGAGGTGGCCCGCTTGACGAACACCCTGCTCACGTACTGCGCCGTCCTGGCCAACGGCCTCGCCGCCATCCCCGAGGCCGCCCGGTGCACGCGGGGCCGAGCGGCCCTGATCGTCTGGGACGGCCTACGTGAGTCCGGTCCGGCCGACGGGCCTCTGGGTACGTGGTCGTACCCACGGCACCTCGCCGTCTGCGCCCGGGACATGCTGCTCTCGATCCGCGACTACCGGGAGACCGGTGCGTCGGCCTCGTTCATCGGCCGCACCGGCCTGCCGCCCGTACCCACGGACGCTCCGTGACGGAGCGCGGCCGGCAGGCCCTGTACGTCCTCACCGTCTCCGGGCTCCTCGCCGCCCTGGTCTACGGCATCACCCGCTGACGTCCAGGACCACCGCCCCTCAGTCCATAGGATGGGCGGGCCGCCCGCGAGAGGAATGATCACAAATGCGCCCCCAGCGATTCACCGACTACGTCCTCGACCTCGTGAAGAACCACCCGACGGTCAGCCGCGTGCAGACGCTCGCCGAGGCCGGCGACACCAAGCGCCCCTTCGGGCTGGCGATCACGACGAGCACCGGCGAGACCCGGTGGCACTTCACCGGTCAGCTCCCCGACGGAGCCAAGCACGAAGGCTTCGCCGACGAGCCGGTGACCGGGGCGCCGGTGGCCCCGCTGGGTGACCCCGCGTCGGCCGGCTCTCCCGAGGAGTGGCTCGCGGCCCTGCTCGCGCAGTCCGAATGCCCGGAGATCTCGCAGATCGAGCGGTGGTCCACCCAAGAGGGTGCGGGCCCTCAGCACGGGGCCACCATCACCTTCTATGACGGCTCGCGTATCTTCGCGCGCCAGTTCTAGACCCTCCCCGGCATCGCCCGGGGAGCGTACGTCGCACCACCGTCAGCACCGCCTATCCCAAGGAGGACTGTCCGTGACCAAGCGATTCGACCCCGGCATGTGCGAGGGGAACTGCCCTGTCTGCGGGGCCGGCGTGGGCGCCGAGCCCGGCCAGCCGACCGCCATGCACCAGCGTGCGGGAACGGGCACCGAAACGTGCCCGGGGAGCGGCGCGCCCGCCGTCTGACCGTGGAAGGCCCCCGGCCGACGCTTCGGCCGGGGGCCACTTCGGCCCCTGCGTCCCTGGCCGGGAGGCGGGGGCCGTGGTGTCTCCTCGGATCAGAAGACGTCGCTGGGCACGTAGGTGCCCCAGACCTCGCGGAGGGCGTCGCAGACCTCGCCGACGGTGGCGCGGGCCTTGAGGGCGTCCTTCATGGGGTAGAGGACGTTGTCCGTGCCCTCGGCGGCCTTCTTCAGGGCGGCGAGGGCCGCGTCGACGGCCGGCTGGTCGCGCTCGGCGCGGAGCTTGGCGAGGCGGTCGGCCTGCTGGGCCTCGATGGCCGGGTCGACGCGGAGCGGCTCGTAGGGCTCCTCGACGTCGATCGTGTAGCGGTTGACGCCGACGACGACCCGCTCGCCGGAGTCGGTCTCCTGGGCGATGCGGTAGGCGGAGCGCTCGATCTCGTTCTTCTGGAAGCCGCGCTCGATCGCGTTGACCGCGCCGCCCATCTCCTCCACCTTGGCCATCAGCTCCAGGGCGGCGGCCTCGACGTCGTCGGTCATCTTCTCGACGACGTACGAGCCGGCGAAGGGGTCGACGGTGGCGGTGACGTCGGTCTCGTACGCGAGGACCTGCTGGGTGCGCAGGGCGAGGCGGGCGGACTTGTCCGTCGGCAGGGCGATGGCCTCGTCGAAGGAGTTGGTGTGCAGCGACTGCGTGCCGCCGAGGACGGCGGCGAGGCCCTGGACGGCGACCCGGACCAGGTTGACCTCGGGCTGCTGCGCGGTGAGCTGCACGCCGGCGGTCTGGGTGTGGAAGCGGAGCATCAGCGACTTGGGGTTCTTGGCGCCGAACTCCTCCTTCATGACCCGCGCCCAGATCCGGCGGGCGGCGCGGAACTTCGCGACCTCCTCCAGGATCGTCGTCCGGGCCACGAAGAAGAAGGAGAGGCGGGGCGCGAAGTCGTCGACGTCCATGCCTGCCGCGACGGCGGTGCGGACGTACTCGATGCCGTCGGCGAGGGTGAACGCGATCTCCTGCGCGGGCGAGGCGCCGGCCTCGGCCATGTGGTAGCCGGAGATCGAGATCGTGTTCCACTTCGGGATCTCGGCCTTGCAGTACTTGAAGATGTCCGCGATCAGGCGGAGGGAGGGCTTGGGCGGGAAGATGTACGTGCCGCGGGCGATGTACTCCTTCAGCACGTCGTTCTGGATCGTGCCGGTCAGCTTGTCCGCGGGGACGCCCTGCTCCTCGCCGACCAGCTGGTACATCAGCAGGAGGAGGGAGGCGGGGGCGTTGATCGTCATCGACGTGGAGACCTTGTCGAGCGGGATGCCGTCGAAGAGGACCCGCATGTCGTCGACCGAGTCGATCGCCACGCCGACCTTGCCGACCTCGCCGTGCGCGATCGCCGCGTCCGAGTCGTGGCCCATCTGGGTGGGCAGGTCGAAGGCGACGGAGAGGCCCATCGTGCCGTTGTCGATGAGCTGCTTGTAGCGGGCGTTCGACTCGACGGCGGTGCCGAAGCCGGCGTACTGCCGCATGGTCCACGGGCGGCCGGTGTACATGGACGGGTACACGCCGCGGGTGAAGGGGTACGCGCCCGGCTCCCCCAGCTTCTCGGCCGGATCCCAGCCCTCCAAGGCGTCCGGCCCGTACACCGGCTCGATGGGCAGTCCCGACTCCGACTCGCGCGCCATTGCTTGTGCCTCCCGATTGACCTGCTGCCGCTCTTACCCGGCGGTACCGACCCTCGCGACGGACTGTAGCCGTGGGCGTGCGGCCCGGTGGAGAGCAGCACGCTGGGACCTTCCTCACAGCATGAGCGCTTGCTCGCACAGGTGCGCAACCACGGGCCCGCGGGAAGCATCCCTAAGGACACAGATCTTCCATCGGGGGGCAACCATGAAGCGTTCTTCCGCCATACGCAGAGCCGTTCTCGCGACGGCCGCCGTCGCGCTCGCCGTCACCGGCTGTACGGCCCAGGCGGCCGGGTCCGGAGGCGGCGGGGGGTCCACCGCGCCCACGACCGCGCCGACTTCCGCACCCGCGCCCGCTCCCACGTCCGGTGACGGGAAGCCGTCCTCGCCCGCCCCGACGTCCGCGCCTCCCACCTCGGCGCCCGCTCCGGCGCCTTCGGCGAAGGTGCTGATGAAGGACGGCGACGAGAGCGACCAGGTGCGGGAGCTCCAGGCGCGGCTGCGCCAGCTGGACTACTTCGACCGGGCGCCGACCGGTTTCTACGGCTCGATCACGGCGAAGGCGGTCTCGGGCTTCCAGCGGAAGCGGGGGCTGCCCGCGACGGGGTCGGTGGACGAGACGACGTGGCAGCGGCTGCTGGGCATGACGAAGAAGCCGACGGCGGACGAGCTGAAGCCGTCGACCAGCAACAAGCTGGACACGCCGGACGCGCGCTGCATGACGGGCCGGGTGCTCTGCATCAGCAAGGAGAGCCGGACGCTGGCCTGGATGATCGACGGCCGGGTGGTCTCGTCGATGGACGTGCGCTTCGGTTCGGAGAACACGCCGACCCGTGAGGGCACCTTCGCGGTGGGCTGGAAGGCCAAGGACTGGACGTCGACGATCTACCACACGCCGATGCCGTACGCGATGTTCTTCAGCGGCGGCCAGGCCGTGCACTACTCGGCGGACTTCGCGGCGCGCGGCTACGACGGGGCCTCGCACGGCTGCGTGAACGTCCGGGACCGGGCGAAGATCGCGGCCCTCTTCGACCAGGTGAAGGTCGGCGACAAGGTCGTCGTCCACTGGTAGCGGACGGGGAGGGAAGAAGGGGCGCGGGTGGGACCGGGGGAACGTGTCCCACCCGCGCCGGGTGCGCGGAGCCGTAGGTACGGGGGGAACCCCGGCTCTCTGCGCGGCCGATGACCAGTCGGCTCATTCAGTACTGCGCCGACGGGCCCGAAAGTGTCACACCCCGGGCTCGGGGGCTTCCGTCGGGCAGAGCGCGAGGGCCTCGACGGGCGCCCCGGCCATCGTCTCGACCCGGGGCCCGGACCGCGTCCCGGCCTGCGTCCCCGTCTTCGCCCTGGGCTTGGCCTTGGGGCGGTCCTTCGGGTCGGGCCGGTCCTGGCCGCGCCTGCGGCTGGGGTCGCTGGGGGTGGGGACGGTGCCGTGCGAGAGGTCGGGCGCGTTCCCGTCCTCGTCCTTGGCGTCGCCGTCGTCCTTGGCGTCGCCGTCCTTCTCCTTGTCGCCGCCGGAACCGCCGGAACCGGTGGAGCCCGTCGAGCCGGTGGAACCGGTGGAGCCGGACGCGTCCGTGTCGCCGCCGAAGAGCCGGTCGCAGTAGACCCGCAGGGTCTCGCCGGTGCGCAGGGCGGTGGCGAGCCGGCGGCGGCCGGCCTCGTCGAGGCGGCCGGAGCGGTAGTCGCGGCAGGCCGCGAGCCTGACCTCGCCGGTGTCGCCGCCGCGGGCCGTGGCGGTGGGGTCGGCGGGGTCGCGGTCGGTGCGGTCCTCCCCGGTGGGGGTGGTGCCCGGGCCGGGGCTCGCGGTGCCGTCGTGCGGGCCGGCGGTGGGGCTGGTGCCGGGCGCGGGCGTGCCGGACGGGTGGCCGGGGTCCCCGCTCCGGGACGGGTCGCCGTGCCGTTCGATGCCGGCGGTCGGTTCGCGCGGCTCGGGCGGGGTGGCGGTCTCCGCGGCGGTGACCGTACGGGAGGGTTCCTTGTCGACCAGCGGGAGGACCCCGGTCCCGGCGGCGACGGCGACGCCGCCGACGGTGACGGCGGCGAGCGCGGCGGCCAGCCCGTACCGCAGGGAGCGGCCCCATCGCCGGCCCGGGCCGGGGGCGGGGGCGAGCCGGACCCCTCCGAGGTCGGCCGGGGCGGCGGACGCGGCCGCGGCCGAGGCGCGGGCGGCGGAGGCGGTGCGGAAGGCCGCGAGGGCGGCCTCCTCGCCGGCGAGCGGGGTGCCGGGGGCGGGTGCGGTGGCGGCGCGGGCCGCGTCGAGGGCGTCGGCGAGGGCCGCCGCCCGGGTGCGGGCCGACGGGTCGACGGGGTCGACGGGCTCGCCGCGGAGCAGCCGCTCCGCGGCCTCCGGGTCGAGCCACTGGTACCGCTCGTCGGCCATCACATGTCCTTCTGCGTACGCGGACGCCAATGCGTCACACCGCCGGGGGCTATGAACCCCGGGTTCCGGCCGCGCTGGGGTGGCACGCCGTCGAGCGCCTGGCCGCCGTCGGCGCCCTCCTCCCCCGCTCCGGGGCCGGCCGTGCCGTCGACGCCGAGGAGTTCGGCGAGCTTCTTCAGGCCGCGGTGGGCGGCGGTGCGGACGGCGCCGGGGCGCTTGCCGAGGGCTTCCGCGGCGCTCTTGGCGTCGAGGCCGACGACGACGCGGAGGACGACGGCCTCGGCCTGGTCCTGCGGGAGCCGGGCGATGAGGGCGAGGGTGTCACCGGTGGCCAGGGCCTCCAGGGCCTCGCCCGCGGTGTCGGAGTCGGCGGGCCTGTCGGTCAGTTCGGTCTCGTCGCCGCCGGAGGCGGGCCGGCGGCCGCGCATCCGGATGTGGTCGAGGGCGCGGTTGCGGGCGATCCGGGCCGCCCAGCCGCGGAAGCGGTCCGCGTCGCCGCTGAAGCGGTCGAGGTCGCGGGCGATCTGGAGCCAGGACTCCGAGGTGACGTCCTCGGCGTCGGCGTCCCCGACCAGTGTGCGCATGTAGCCCAGCAGACGGGGATGCACGGCGCGGTACACAGTCCGGAAGGCGTCCTCGTCCCCGTTCTGCGCAGCGAGCACCGCGGCCGTCAGCTCCGCGTCGTCCCCCAGCACTCCCCAAACCCTGTCCGTCGGTCGCCTTCTGCGCGCGCGTCAGTACGTCGGCCGGGTCGTCGGGGCTGGTCATCGCCGCCGAGTCCGCCTCGCGCTCCAGCAAACTACGTCGAGTGCGGGGGTCGCGTCCACGTGGTACGCGCACCTTGTGCAACTTGCAACCTTCGCTCCCCGAGCGGGTGGTGTGACAGAAACCGCACCACCGGCGCTGTATGGAGTACGGAGCCGTGCTGCGGCTCCGTGGATGACGACCGGGGCCTCTCCTGTGGGGGGTGGCGGCCCCGGTCGTCTCCCTTTTTTTGACCCTGGGCCGCCCGGTTTCTCCCATCTTCACGCGATACGACACATCACTCGAAAGAGTGAGCACCAGCGACTGTCAACCACCCGTTGACAGTCAGGGACTGTCAACCTAAGGTTGCCTCATGACGCAGCCCGTGGTTCCGAACGTCAGCATCCGTCTCGACGAACTCATCGAAGCGATCAAGAAGGTCCACCCGGACACGCTGGACCAGCTCTCCGGCGCGGTCATCGCGGCGGACTACCTCGGCGAGGTCGCCGACCACCTCATCGGCCACTTCGTCGACCAGGCCCGCCGCTCCGGCGCCTCCTGGACCGACATCGGCCGCAGCATGGGCGTGACCCGCCAGGCCGCCCAGAAGCGGTTCGTCCCCAAGGACCCCGACTCCGAGAAGATGGACCCGAACGCCGGGTTCGCCCGCTTCACCCCGCGCGCCCGCGCGGTCGTCGTCGCCGCGCAGAACGAGGCGATCGCCGCGCGGAACGACGAGACCGTCCCCGGCCACCTCGCGCTCGGCCTGCTCGCCGAGCCCGAGGGGCTCGCCGTCCTGTGGATCACCTCGCAGGGCGTCACCGCCGAGCAGCTGCGGGAGGCCGTCACGCCGACGCTGCCGCCCGCCGTCGAGGACGTGCCGGCGCTCGTGCCGTACGACGCGGCGGCGAAGAAGGTGCTCGAACTGACCTTCCGCGAGGCGCTGCGGCTCGGCCACAACTACGTCGGCACCGAGCACATCCTGCTCGCCCTGCTGGAGCACGAGGACGGCGCGGGCGTGCTGAGCGGCCTCGGCCTGGAGAAGGCGACGGCCGAACGGCAGCTCTCCGAGCTCGTCGCCTCCGCGTCGGTCGAGGTCCAGGCCCTCTCCGAGGGCTGACCCTCAGGCGGTCCTGGCCCGGCGCGCGACCACCGCGCGCAGGACCCGGCCGCCCTCGACGGAGAGCTCACGGGCCCGGCGCAGTCCGGTCGGGCCGTGGGCGACCGCGTCCAGGACGGCCTGCTGGCGCCGGAGTTCGCCGGCGTGCAGCGGGCCGTCCTCGGTCACGTCGAACAGGCGGTGCACGGCGAGGGCCACCGAGGAGCACCGCCCGGCCCACTCCCGCAGGGGCCGCTCGGCCCACTCGGCGGGTACGCCGTCGAGCATGGCGCGGACCATGGTGACGGTCCCGCCGGCCTCGGCGGCCTCGCCCCCGGCGCCGTCCAGCTCGACCCGCGCCTTGGCGACGGCCTCGGCCCAGATGGCGCCGTCCCCGCGCGCCACCGCCGCCCACACCGGCCGGAGCGCCTCCGCGCGGTCGGGCGCCAGCAGCGGCAGGCACCGGTCCAGACAGGCGAGTCCGGCGGCGGCCAGGCCGCGCTCGTCGGCCCCCTCGATCCGTTCCGGCAGACTCCGACTCGTACTCGACGTCATGGACGCCTCCTCGCCACCCGATGCGGACGCTCTACGTCCACTTCTGCGCCGAAGGGCGCTTTCTCGTCACCTGGCGGCCGAAAGCATGCCAGTGGCCTTGGCGTGCTGCATAGAGGTCAGACGTCGGACGAAGAGGACGGCGAGAACGCCGGCGGCGACGATGAAGGCGTATCCGGCCAGGGACCAGGCAGCGGCGGTGGTCAGCGCGTCCAGCGTCTCGGCCTGGTCGTAGAGCGAGCCGGACAGCCGGTCGAGCACCACTCCGACCACGAAACACGTCCACCAGGAGTTGAGCACCGTGAGCTCCCGCGCGCCGTCGGGGGCGGACGGGTCCCGGCGGCTGGCCCGCCAGACCTCGACGGCGATCTGCCGCGGGATCCACAGGTTGGCGAGCGGGATGAACCAGGCGCCGACGGCCCAGCCCGCCGACCGGGTCTGGCTGTCGGGGGCGAAGACCCCGGCGTTCTGCCGGACCCGGTGGAACCAGATGACGAAGACGACGGCGGTCGCGATGCCGGTGAGGGCGAAGGCGACGGTCAGCAGGGCCAGGCCGCCGGCCTCGATGCCGGCGAACGCCTCGGCGGCGGCCAGCGGGTCGGCGAGGAGCCATGCCTCGGTGCCCGCGTTCAGCAGGCAGAGGAGGACGTCGACGCCCAGCAGGACGGTCACGGCCGTGGCCAGGCCGTTGGGATTGCGCAGCATGAAGGTTCCCCCCAGGAACTCGGATGACCGGAAGCGCCCCTCCCCCAAGGGGCCGGGCCGGAACCTATGCCACCCGGAACCGTTCCGTCCAGGGAGAAACCGCAGCTCAGCCGCGTACCTTCAGCGCCAGCGCGCGGAAGTCGGACCAGCTCCGGGTGGGTTTGCGGGAGTCCCACACCTTCTGGGAGAGGGCCGCGAGCGGGAGGCGGATGCCGGCGGCGACCTGGTCCTGGGTCTGGGCGTTCGCGAAGTCGCACCAGACGGCGAGCCGGGCGCCCTGGATCTGCGCGTCGTAGCGGGCCGGGACCGGGGTGGTGCCGCGGACGACCAGCGGGGTCCACTGCTCGTAGATGCGGCGGCCGGTCGGGTAGGTGAAGGCGTTGGGCTCGCCGAGCACGTAGTAGAGGTACTCGTCGTTGAGGTTGACCAGCCGGCGGCCCGCCTGGAGGTACGGGAGCGGGGGCCGGGCGCCGTACTCCTTGCCGGTCCAGTACTCGACCTCGATGTCCTTCGCCGCGCTCACCACGCCGCCGGCGAAGAAGCCGTCGTTCCACGCCTTGAGGGTCTTGCCGGTCGGGCGGACCGTCGCGGCGCGGTCGTTGAGCCAGTCGGTGGCCAGGTCCTGGACGCGGCCGGAGGGCCCGTACGCCTTCCGTGCCGCCGCCGCGAGCTGCGGGTAGCTGGCCTCGGGGTCCTTCGCCATGAGCGCCACGTACTCGTCGGCGCCGAGGTGCCAGTAGGCGCCGGGGAAGAGGGCGGTGTACTCGCGCAGCAGGTCGTCGACGATCCGGGCCGCGTCCGGGTCGGAGATGTCGACGGCGCCGCGCGGGGTGCGGCCGCTCGCGCTGACCAGCTGGAGGTCGGGGTGGGCGGCGATGACCGCGCCGAGGTGTCCGGGCGAGTCGATCTCGGGGACGACGGTGATGTGCCGGCTCGCGGCGAGGGCGAGGATCCGGCGCACCTCCGCCTTGGTGAGGTGCTGCCGGGAGACGACCTCGGGGTGCGAGTCGGACTCGATCCGGAAGCCCTGGTCGTCGGAGAAGTGCAGACCGAGCTGGTTGAGCTTGAGGTCGCCCATCTCCCGGATGCGGTCCTCCAGCCACTCCGCGGTGAAGTGCTTGCGGGCGATGTCGACGTTGAGCCCGCGCTGCGGCTTGGCCGGCCGGTCGGTGACGGTGCCCTCGGGCATCGTCCCGGCGGACCTGACGGACTGCTTGAGGGTGCGGGTGCCGTAGAAGACGCCGGCCTCGTCGGGGCCGGTGACGCGGACCCGGCCGTCCTTCACGGTGAGCGTGTACGACTCGGGGGCACCCGGCCCGCCGAGCGCCAGCTCGACGTCGCCGGGGCCCGCGGCGGCCTCGCCCCGGTAGCGCAGGCCCAGCTCCCGGGCGAGCAGCCGGCCCTCGTCGGCGAGGCCCGCGCTGTCCGCGCCGAGGACCACCCCGGCGGTCGCGGCGGGCTTCCAGCCCGGGCCGCGGGCCGGCTCGTGGGAGCGGACGGCGGGAACCGTGCGGGGGGCGGTGGAGAGCGGATACGTCCGGGTGGGCGTGGGCGTGGGCGTGGGGGTCGGGGTCGGCTCGGCGGCCGTGGTGCCCGGGGACGTACCGCCGGGCGGGGCCGGGGAGGGGGAGCCCGCACCGGACGGGGAGCCGTTCGAACAGGCCGCCACGGCGGTCAGGGCCACCGCGGCCGCCAGGAGTGCCGGGCCGCGCAGGGGGCCCCGTGGGAAGTGCCGCATCACACGGCATCCTCCCGCACCCCCGGCGGACCGGCCAGTCGTCCCGCCGCGGTTCCTCACCGGCCGAACGGAATGTCCACGTCCATCACACGTTCCCAAACTCTCCCTTCCGGGTGAAATTCGCGCACCCGTCGGACACTTCCCCCGTCCCGTCGATAACGTTGCGTCACGCCCACCCCTTTCGTCCCGCCGTCCCGGAGCCCACGCTGACCAGCGACACCCACGCCCCCTGCCGCACCCCGGCTCCGGCGGACGCGCCTGCCATACCCGCCCAGAAGTCCTCCGGCGGCCCGCGCGGCCCCCTGCTGCTCAACGCGGCGGCCCCCGCCGACGCGGTCAGGCTGCTGCTCTCCTGCTGCCACAGCCGGCGCTGGGCCGAGCGGATCGCCGCCCACCGGCCCTACCCCACGGTGGACGCCGTGCTGGCCGCCGCCGAGGAGGCCGGGTACGACCTGACCGGCGCCGATCTCGACGAGGCGCTGGCCGCCGAGTCCTCCGCGCTGCCGCACCCGGACGCGCCGCCGGCCGCCCGGACCGCGCTGCGCGCCGCCCACGCCGCGTACGAGAGCCGGTTCGGCCACGCGTTCGTCATCAGCCTGGACGGAGTGCGGCCGGGCGAGCGTCTGGACGCCGTCCTGGCCGGCATCCGGTCACGTCTCGGCAACGAACCGGAGGAGGAGCGGGCCGTCGCGGCCGACGAACTGCGCCGGCTCGCCCGCTCCCGGCTCGCCTTCACGCTCGCCCAGGGGCTCACCCACCACCGCCAGGACCTGTGATTCTCCGCGGATTGGGCTGATTCCGCCGCGGACGATAGTCCGTCCGTGCCTGTTTGATCACACTGACGGACCCCGCGCGAGCGAACCGACAAGTCGTCGCTACGATGACCGGGGCCGGTGGACCGTACCCGGCCGGGCCAGACCGACAGAGAAGCCGGCCGGGCCCCGATCCCCGCTCCCGGAGGGTTTTTCCGTGCCGGCTGGAACGCTGTACCGCGGCCGGGAAGGAATGTGGTCCTGGGTGGCTCATCGAGTCACCGGCGTCCTCATCTTCTTCTTCCTGTTCGTACACGTGCTGGACACCGCTCTCGTCCGCGTCTCCCCCGAGGCGTACGACGAGGTCGTCGCGACCTACAAGACGCCGATCGTCGCTCTTCTGGAGTACGGCCTGGTCGCCGCCATCCTCTTCCACGCGCTGAACGGCCTCCGGGTCATCGCCGTGGACTTCTGGTCCAAGGGCCCGCGCTACCAGAAGCAGATGCTCTGGACCGTCGTGGGCATCTGGGTCGTGCTGATGGCGGGTTCGCTGTACCCCATCCTCGGCCACGCCGCACGTGAACTGTTCGGGAGCTGACGCCGATCATGTCTGCTGACACCACTTCCGCGATCGGTCCCGTCGAGGGCGCCTCCTACGACGTGGACAACCCCGCCCCGTACATCGAGGCCCCCCGCAAGCGCACGGGCAAGACCCCGCGCGCCACCCGCGGCAACTTCGAGATGGCCGCGTGGCTCTTCATGCGCCTCTCGGGCGTCGTCCTCGTGGTCCTCGTCCTCGGCCACCTGCTGATCCAGCTCTTCCTGGACGGCGGCGTCTCCAAGATCGGCTTCGCCTTCGTGGCCGGCCGCTGGGCGTCTCCGTTCTGGCAGGTCTGGGACCTGCTGATGCTGTGGCTCGCCATGCTGCACGGCGCCAACGGCCTCCGTACCGTCATCAACGACTACGCGGAGCGCCCCAACACGCGCCTGTGGCTCAAGGGCCTGCTGTACACCGCCACGGTGTTCACCATCCTTCTGGGCACGCTGGTGATCTTCACCTTCGACCCGAACATCCGCTAGGCACGGGGCTGAGGTAACCACGCCATGAAGATCCACAAGTACGACACCGTCATCGTCGGCGCCGGCGGCGCCGGCATGCGCGCCGCCATCGAGGCGACGAAGCGCAGCCGCACCGCCGTGCTGACGAAGCTCTACCCGACCCGCTCCCACACGGGCGCCGCGCAGGGCGGCATGGCCGCCGCGCTGGCCAACGTGGAGGAGGACAACTGGGAGTGGCACACCTTCGACACGGTCAAGGGCGGTGACTACCTGGTCGACCAGGACGCCGCCGAGATCCTGGCGAAGGAGGCCATCGACGCCGTCCTCGACCTGGAGAAGATGGGCCTGCCGTTCAACCGGACCCCGGACGGCACCATCGACCAGCGCCGCTTCGGCGGTCACTCCCGCAACCACGGCGAGGCCCCGGTCCGCCGGTCCTGCTACGCCGCGGACCGCACCGGCCACATGATCCTCCAGACGCTGTACCAGAACTGCGTCAAGGAGGGCGTGGAGTTCTTCAACGAGTTCTACGTCCTGGACCAGCTGATCACCGAGGTCGACGGGGTCAAGCACTCCGCCGGCGTCGTCGCCTACGAGCTGGCCACCGGCGAGATCCACATCTTCCAGGCGAAGGCGGTCATCTACGCCTCCGGCGGCACCGGCAAGTTCTTCAAGGTGACCTCCAACGCCCACACCCTGACCGGTGACGGCCAGGCCGCCTGCTACCGCCGCGGCCTGCCCCTGGAGGACATGGAGTTCTTCCAGTTCCACCCGACGGGCATCTGGCGCATGGGCATCCTGCTGACGGAGGGCGCCCGCGGTGAGGGCGGCATCCTCCGCAACAAGGACGGCGAGCGCTTCATGGAGAAGTACGCGCCGGTCATGAAGGACCTCGCGTCCCGTGACGTCGTCTCCCGCTCCATCTACACGGAGATCCGCGAGGGCCGCGGCTGCGGTCCCGAGGGCGACCACGTCTACCTGGACCTGACGCACCTCCCGCCGGAGCAGCTCGACGCCAAGCTCCCGGACATCACCGAGTTCGCCCGTACGTACCTCGGCATCGAGCCGTACACGGACCCGATCCCGATCCAGCCCACCGCGCACTACGCCATGGGCGGCATCCCGACCAACGTCGAGGGTGAGGTCCTGTCGGACAACACCACCGTCGTCCCGGGCCTGTACGCGGCCGGCGAGGTCGCCTGCGTGTCGGTGCACGGCGCCAACCGCCTGGGCACCAACTCGCTGCTCGACATCAACGTCTTCGGGCGCCGCGCGGGCATCGCCGCCGCCGAGTACTCCCACAAGCACGACTACGTCGAGCTGCCGGAGAACCCGGAGGCGCTGGTCGTCTCGCAGATCGAGAACCTGCGCAACTCCACGGGCAGCGAGCGGGTCGCCGACCTGCGCCGCGAGCTCCAGGAGACGATGGACGCCAATGTGATGGTGTTCCGCACGGAGCAGACCATCAAGACGGCCGTCGAGAAGATCGCCGAGCTGCGCGAGCGCTACAAGAACGTGTCCATCCAGGACAAGGGCAAGCGCTTCAACACCGACCTCCTGGAGGCCATCGAGCTGGGCAACCTGCTCGAACTGGCCGAGGTCATGGCCGTCTCGGCCCTGGCGCGCAAGGAGTCCCGCGGCGGTCACTACCGCGAGGACTACCCGAACCGCGACGACGTCAACTTCATGCGCCACACGATGGCGTACCGCGAGGTCGGCGAGGACGGCTCCGAGACCGTGCGTCTCGACTACAAGCCGGTCGTGACGACCCGCTACCAGCCGATGGAGCGTAAGTACTGATGGCCACCCCCGTTCTGGACAAGGTCGAGGCGGAGTCCGCCGCCTCCCCCTACATCACGGTCACCTTCCGGATCCGCCGCTTCAACCCCGAGGTCTCGGACGCGGTGGTCTGGGAGGACTTCCAGGTCGAGATCGACCCGAAGGAGCGTGTGCTCGACGGTCTCCACAAGATCAAGTGGGACCTGGACGGCACGCTCACCTTCCGTCGCTCCTGCGCGCACGGCATCTGCGGTTCCGACGCCATGCGGATCAACGGCAAGAACCGTCTCGCCTGCAAGACGCTGATCAAGGACCTCAACCCCGAGAAGCCGATCACGGTCGAGCCCATCAAGGGCCTCACCGTGATGAAGGACCTCGTGGTCGACATGGAGCCCTTCTTCCAGGCGTACCGCGACGTCATGCCGTTCCTCGTCACCAAGGGGAACGAGCCGACCCGCGAGCGCCTGCAGTCCGCCGAGGACCGCGAGCGCTTCGACGACACCACCAAGTGCATCCTGTGCGCCGCGTGCACGTCGTCCTGCCCGGTCTTCTGGAACGACGGCCAGTACTTCGGTCCGGCCGCGATCGTCAACGCGCACCGCTTCATCTTCGACTCGCGTGACGAGGCGGGCGAGCAGCGCCTGGAGATCCTGAACGACAAGGACGGCGTGTGGCGCTGCCGCACGACGTTCAACTGCACGGACGCCTGCCCGCGTGGCATCGAGATCACCAAGGCGATCCAGGAAGTGAAGCGCGCGCTGATCACGCGTCGCTTCTGACCTCTTCCGAGTGTCGCGGAAGGCCCCGTCTCCCCCTGGGAGGCGGGGCCTTCCCGCGTGTACGGGGGGCGGGGTCAGCCGCCGACGAGCGGGACCAGCTTCAAGAAGACGACCTCGGTGGCCGGGCCCACCGTCACCGTCTCGTCCGGGTCCTCGATCTGGCGGTCGCCGACCAGGACCAGGAAGCCGTTGCGGGAGAAGGCGTCCAGGGCGCGGGCGAGCGCGGCCTCGTACTCCTCCGGGGCGGTCTCCAGGGCGACCCGGCGGGCTATCAGCTCGCGCAGCGGCAGGCGCTCCTCGGGGACGGCGAGGGGCGCGCGGGCGGTGCGGGCGCCCAGGGTCGTCTCGTCGACGAAGGTGACTGTTCCCATGGGCGCCGAGCGTAGGGCCCGCCACTGACAGCGGGTCAGTGCCAGTGCGGGGCGGCCGGGTCCTCCTCGGCGGCGAGCATGACGCGGCGGAGCAGGTCGTTGAGGGTGGTGCGTTCGGCGGGGGTGAGGACGCCGAGGAGGCGTTCCTCCTCGTGGCCGAGGACGTCCATGGCGCCGAGCCAGGTGGTGCGGCCGGCGTCGGTGAGCTCGACGACGACCCGGCGGCGGTCGGTGGTGGAGGGGGTGCGGCGGACGAGGCCGCGCTTCTCCAGGGCGTCGAGGCGGCCGGTGACCGAGGCGGGGGCCAGGTCGAGGTCCTGGGCCAGTTCGGAGGGGGCGGCGGAGCCGCCGCGGCCGGCCAGTTTGTGCAGCGTGTCGAACTCGTGGCGTTCGAGGTCGAAGTCGACGAGGGACTGCTCGCGGACCCGGCGGAGGTGGACGGAGAGCTTCTTCATCCGGGTGACGGCGCCCTCGACGACGGGGTCGAGGTCGGGCAGAACGGGCTGCCAGCGGGCCACGTGGCCGTCGGTCCAGTCCTGTTCCTGGGGCGCTGCGGGGTCCGGCTGGTTCATGGGGTGATCGTACGTGCGGGGGTCCGGCCCGGTCGCGCCGAAATATTTCGTTGCCGAATTATTCGCTGCCGAAATACCCTGCGGGGCATGACCGTTCCCGTCCTCGCCCCACCGCCCCTCCGCCATCCCCTGCGCACCCGGCCCTTCCGGCTCCTCTTCACCGGCCGGGTCCTCTCGCTCACCGGTGACGCCGTCATCCCCGCCGCGCTCGCCCTCGCCGTCCTCGAAGCCACCGGCTCCACCGGCGCGCTCGCCCTGGTCCTCGCCTGCGCGATGGTGCCGAAGCTGCTGCTGCTGCCGGTCGGCGGCGTCCTCGCCGACCGCTTCGACGCCCGCGCCATCGCGCTCGCCATGGACCTCGTCCGGTGCGCCACCCAGCTCCTCGTCGGCCTCCAGCTCCTCGGCGGCAGCCCCACGCTGTGGCTGATCGCCACCGCCTCGGCCGCCGGCGGCGCGGCCGGGGCCTTCGCCATGCCGACCGCCTCCCCGCTGGTGCGCGGAACCGTGGCCGAGGCCGGACTGCTCCGGGCCAACGCCGCCATGGGCATCGCGCACAGCGCCACCCGCGTGGGCGGGCCCGCGCTCGCCGGCGCGCTCGTCCTCACCGTCGGCCCCGGCTGGGCCTTCGTCCTGGACGCGGCCTCCTTCGCGGTGAGCGCCGCGCTCCTCGCCGTCCTGCGGATCGACCGGGTGCCGGTCCCCCGCCGGTCCTTCCTCACCGACCTGCGCCAGGGCTGGCGGGAGGTCAGGTCCCGCGACTGGTACTGGACCAGCCTGGTCGCCCACAGCGCCTGGAACGGCGCCGCCGCCGTCCTGATGACCCTCGGCCCCGCCCTCGCCCTCGACCGGCTCGGCGGCGCGGGCGCCTGGGTGCTGCTGCTCCAGGTGGGCGCGGTGGGCCTGCTCGCCGGCTCGCTCCTCGCCGACCGGCTGCGGCCCGCCCGGCCCGTCCTGACCGCCAACCTCGCCCTGGCGAGCTACGCGCTGCCGCTGCTGCTGCTCGCCGCCGGGGCGCCCGCCTGGGCCGTCATCGCCGCGTACGGACTCGCGCAGGCCGGCCTCGGCTTCCTCACCCCCGTCTGGGACACGGTCGTCCAGCGCGCGGTGCCCGAACAGGTGCTGGCCCGGGTCGTCTCGTACGACTCGCTGCTCTCCTTCGCCGCGATGCCGGTCGGCTACGCCCTGGCCCCGCTCGCCGCCGACGCCTGGGGCCCGGGCGTGCCCCTGGTCGTGGCGGCCGTCCTGGTCGGCGGCTGCTGCCTGGCGACGGCGCTGGTGCCGGGGGTGCGGAGGCTGCGCTGAGGGCGCTGTCGGTGGGTGGCCCTACCGTGGTCGGCATGGTGGGGATCACGGGCCCGGTCGACGGGCTGGACGAGGCGGTGGCCCGCGAGCGGGCCGGGGCGACGGGGACGCTGGAGCGGTTTCTGGACTCCCTGGACCCGGCGGGACGGCGCGCGGCGGCGTTCGCGCTCCAGCGCCCGGGGACGCACCGGGGTTCCGCGGAGCGCGGGCTCGCCCATCTGGCGGGGCAGCGGCTGGGCTGGTCGGCCGCCGAGTCCGACCTGATGCTCGCCCGTCTCCTCGGCCGGGACTCGGTGTTCGGCCCGTACGAGCTGCGCGAGGCGTTCCCGGTCGTGGTGCCGATCGCCGTCTCGGCGGCCGAGCAGGCCGGGGAGTACGACCGGACGCGGCTGCGGACGCTCCGCCGCCTCGCCGAGTCCTACCGGTGGGACAGGAGGGCCGAGGAGTACGGGGAGATCCGGCGCCGGATCGACGTCCTGCTGGCTCGTGAGGCCCCGGTCGTCGACCGCCGGCTCCCCCGGCACCTGCTCGACGAGCTCGACGACTACGGCCCCGCGATGCGGGCCGCCCACGGCGAGCTGCTGTCGGGTGCGGGGGTGGCCGCGTTCCTCGGGCACTGCGCGCTGCTCGACAAGCCGCGCGCCACCCGGGTGTGGCGGCGGCGGGCGGCGGAGCTGCTGGCCGGCGCCGAGCGCGGGGCGGAGGTGGTGCGGCTGCTCCTGGAGGGGATCGCCGCGCAGCCCCAGCACCGGGTGCACGACGTGGACCCGTTCGGTATGGGGCTCGTCTCGCTCGCCGGGGACGCCAACACCTCCCTCGTCCGGGGCCTGTTGTGGGCCTCGCTGGGCCTCGGGGAGGAGTGGGTGGTGCCGCTGCTGGGGGCCGTGGCGCTGAACGCGGGGACGGGGCTCGGCGGGTCCGGGGGGATCTGCCGCAGCCAGCCGCTCGCCACGACGGCCGTCGCGGTGCTCGGGGAGTGCACGGCCGAGCGCGCCGAGGAGGCCGTCGCCGAGCTGGGGCGGCTGCCGCGGCGGGTGGTCAACCGGACGGTGGCCAAGGGGATCGCGCGCGCCACGGAGACGGTCGCCGCGCGGGCCGGGATGACCGCGTCGATGCTGCGGGAGCGGGCCGTGCCGGACCTCGGGCTCGACGGGCGAGGGGTGCGCGAGACGGCCCTGGGGGCGTACACGGCGGAGCTGGCGGTACGGGAGCCGGGCACGGCGCTGCTCTCCTTCAGGGGCCCGGAGGGGAGGCTCCTGAAGACCGCGCCGAAGGAGGTGCGGGAGGCGCGCGCCGAGGAGTTGAAGGAGGTGCGGGCCGGGCTGCGGAAGGCGTCGGCGCTGCTCTCGGAGGAGCGGGCCCGGCTGGAGGAGCACCTGGCGGCGGGCACGTCCTGGCCGGCGGAGGACTGGCGCCGGTACTACGCGGACCATCCGGTGACGGGGGTCGTGGCCCGGGCGCTGGTCTGGGAGGCCGGCGACGGCGCCGGGGGGTGGACCGCCGGGCTGCCGGAGCGGGCGGGCGGCGGCTGGGTGCTCGCGGCGGCGGACGGCACCGCGCGGCCGGTCGGGGCGGGCGACCGGCTGCGGCTGTGGCATCCGCTGCGGGCCGGGGACGAGGAGGTCGCCGGGTGGCGGGCGGCGCTGCTCGACCGGGAGCGGCGGCAGCCGTTCAAACAGGTGTTCCGGGAGGTGTACCCGCTGACGCCGGCCGAGCGGGAGACGGTCTCGTACTCGAACCGCTTCGCGGGGCACGTGCTGCGGTACGGGCAGGCCCGGGCGCTGATGACGGGCCGGGGCTGGGCGGGGCGGCACCTGGGGTACTTCTCCGACGGCGACTCCTCGGAGATGGTGAAGGAGCTGCCCGCGCCGGGCGGGCTGCCGGCGGCGGAGGGGGTCCGGTGGCGGGCCCGGTTCCTCGTGGAGCTGGTCGACGGCGGGGCGGTCTCGGACGGGGCCGCCGCGCTCTGCTCGACCGATCAGGTGCGGTTCGAGCGGCGGGCGGGCGCGGCGGGTCCGCGCGGCGCGTGGGAGCGGGCGGAGCTGGCGGAGGTGCCGGCGCTGGTGCTGTCGGAGGCGCTGCGGGACGTGGACCTGTTCGTGGGCGTGGCGTCGGTCGGGGCGGACCCGGAGTGGCGGGACCGGGGCGAGGACCGGGGCTACGGCGCCTACTGGCGGAGCTGGGGGTTCGGGGAGCTGACGGCGGGGGCGCGGGTGCGGCGGGAGACGCTGGCCCGGCTGCTGCCGCGGACCCGGCTCGCGGACCGGGTGGAGCTGACGGACCGGTTCCTGCGGGTGCGGGGGCAGCTGGGCGCGTACCGGATCCATCTGGGCTCGGGGAACGTGCTGATGGAGCCCTCGGACGCGTATCTGTGCGTGGTGGTGGACCGGTCGCGGGAGGCCGGGCGGGCGGCGGGGAAGGTGTTCCTGCCGTTCGAGGAGGACGGGGGGATGCTGTCGGTGATCCTGTCGAAGGCGTTCCTGCTGGCCGCCGACGACCGGATCACCGACCCGACGATCACCGCCCAGCTGCGGCGGGGGCGCTGAGGCCGGACAGGAAGTCCGTCAGCAGGGCCAGGGTCTCCTCGGGGCGCTCCAGGGACGGCAGGTGGCCGGCCCAGTCGAGTTCGACGCGGCGGGCGTCCGGGAGGAGGGCGGCGGTCTTCTCGGCGATGACGCGGAAGTCGGGGACGTCGTGGGCGCCGGTGACGACGAGGGCGGGCACGGTGATGCCCTCGAGGTCGCCCTGGGTGACGCCGGACGGCTGGGCGCCGTGCTCGTCGGGGGCGGCGAGCTGGAGCTCGAAGGCGCGCCGCTGCATGGCGTGGACGAGGGCGCGGGCCTCGGGTCCCGCGTCGGGGCCGCACCACAGGTCGACGTTGAGGGCGGTGGCGGCGTCGACGTCGCCGGCTGCGAGGAGGGCGTCCTCCTGCCCGAAGAAGGCCCGGAGTTCGGGTCCGGCGTCGTGCTCGACGGGGGCGGCGGCGCAGAGCAGGGCGAGGGCGGCGACCCGCTCGGGGTGACGGACGGCGACCTCCAGGGCGACCTCGCCGCCGAAGGAGGAGCCGACGAGGACGGACCGCTCGACGCCGAGGTGGTCGAGGAGGTCCCGTACGTCGTCGGCGTGGACGTGCGGGGCGTCGAGGGGGGTCTCGCCGAAGCCGCGGAGGTCGCAGCGGACGACGTGGTGCCCGGCCGCGGCGAGGGCGTGGAACTGGCCCTCCCACATCCGGCGGTCGCAGACCCCGGAGTGCAGCAGGACGACGGTCTGGGTGCCGGTGCCGGCCGTGTCATGAGAGAGCGTCACTCCCGTGACTCTAGACGCACCTGACAGGGCGGGCCACACCTTTCACCCCCGGACTTGAACACGTTCAAGAGGGGGTCTACAGTCATGCCTGCCAGCATTTGAACGCGTTCAAGGGAGCGTGGGGCATGGACCTCACTGTCGTCGCGTACATCGTCTACCTGCTGATCAGCGTGGCCCTGACCATCTGGGTCGCCCGCACCCTCAGCCGCAACGGAAGGGTCTTCCTCTCCGACGTGCTGCACGGGAACGAGAAGCTCGCGGACGCCGTCAACCACCTCCTGGTGGTCGGCTTCTACCTCGTCAACTTCGGCTTCGTCGCCCTCTACCTGAGCCAGGAGGCGGCCGTCCTCGACGCCCGGGCGCTCTTCGAGGCCCTCTCCGTCAAGCTCGGCGTCGTCCTGCTCGTCCTCGGCGTGATGCACCTCGGCAACGTCTACGTGCTCAACAAGATCCGCCGCCGCGGCGTCATGGAGCGCGAGCAGGTCCCGCCCGTCGCCCCGCAGGGCTGGACCGCCGCCCCCAAGGACGGCCCGTGGGCCCCGCCCGCCCCGCAGGTCTGACCACCGTGTCCACCCCGGCGGACCCCCGGACGCCCACGGTCCCCAGGACCCCCGTGGGACGGCTGACCGTGCTGTACGACGCCGACTGCCCGCTCTGCGTCCACCTCAGGCACTGGCTGCTGCGCCAGCGGCAGCTCGTCCCGCTCGACCTCGTCCCGGCCGGCTCGCAGCGGGCCCGGCAGCTCTTCCCCGACCTCGACCACACCGCGACCCTGCGGGAGATCACCGTGGTCGGGGACCGGGGCCAGGTCTACCGGGCCTCGGCCGCCTGGATCGTCTGCCTCTGGGCGCTGGCCGAACACCGGCCCAGGGCCCACTGGCTCGCCACCCCCGCCGGGCAGCCCTTCGCCCGCGCCGCCGTCCTCGCCGCCGCGAAGTGGCGGGAGGCGCTCAGGGGTCCGGAGGGCTCCGGCTGCCAGGACGGGCACTGCGACGTGCCCGGTGCACCCGGCTAGGCTCGGCCCCGTGAAGGACGCGAAGGAAGAGAAGAAGGCCCCGGTCAAGGCCACGGTCGCTCCGAAGGCCCCGGTCGCTCCGAAGGCCACGAACGCTCCGAAGGCCAAGGACGCTCCGGACGCCCCGGCCGCTCCGAAGGCCCCGAAGAGCGAGCAGACCCGGACGCTCATCCTGGAGACCGCCCTGCGGCTCTTCCGGGAGCGGGGGTACGACAAGACCACCATGCGGGCGATCGCCCAGGAGGCCGGGGTCTCGGTCGGGAACGCCTACTACTACTTCGCGTCCAAGGAGCACCTGGTGCAGGGCTTCTACGACCGGATCGCCGAGGAGCACCAGGCGGCGGTCCGGCCGGTCCTGGAGGGCGGCGAGAAGGAACTGGTCGCCCGCATCAGGGGCGTACTCCTCGCCTGGCTCGACATCGCGGAGCCGTACCACGAGTTCGCGGCCCAGTTCTTCAAGAACGCGGCCGACCCGGACAGCCCGCTCTCGCCGTTCTCGCCCGAGTCGGAGGGACCGCGCGAGGCGGCCATCGAGGTGCACCGCCGGGTGCTCTCCGGCGCCTCGGTGAAGGTCGACCCCGAGCTCTCCGAGGCCCTGCCGCAGCTGCTGTGGCTCCAGCAGATGGGCCTGGTGCTGTTCTGGGTGTACGACCGCTCCGAGGGCGCCGCCAACAGCCGGCGGCTCGTGGAGCGGCTGGCGCCGGTGACCGCGCGGGCGATCTCGCTCTCCCGCTTCCGGATCCTGCGTCCGCTGGTCAAGGAGACCCACGAACTGCTCGCCGACTTCATGCCGACGGCGGCCGGGATGGCGGCGTCGGGGCGGCCCCGCAGGACCGCCCCGAAGAAGGACTGACCGCCCCGGCGGTCAGAGCCAGGACAGCTCCCACAGGCGCCAGATGCCGGTGCCGTCGGAGAGGTTCTGCGAGCCGCCGACGGACTCGGTGGCGAGGACGTAGTCGTTCTTCTGCCAGACCGGGATCAGCGGCACGTCCTGGGCGACCTGCTCCTGGATCGACTTGAAGTCGCCGGTGGTCCGGGAGCGGTCGTCGAACTGCTGGGTGTCCTTGATCAGCTTGTCGACGGTCTTGCTGGAGTAGCCGTTGTCCAGGGTGTTCCCGGTGCCGACGAGCGGGGCCGTGAAGCTGTCCGAGTCGGGGAAGTCGGGGAGCCAGCCGACCGTGTAGGCGTCGTAGGCGCCGCTGGTGTAGCCCTTCTGGAAGTTCTGCCAGTCGGCCTCCACCACCTTCACCTCGAACAGGCCGGTCTCCTCCAGCTGCTTCTTGATCAGCGCGGTCTCGGCCTTGTACGTGGCGTCCTGGCGGTAGCCGAAGGTGAACGCGACCGGCGTCTCCACCCCGGCGTCCTTCAGCAGCTTCTTCGCCTTCTTCGCGTCGGGCGACGGGTAGCGGTCGTAGAAGGCCGTGCTGTGCCCGACGAAGCCCTGCGGGATCAGCGAGTACAGCGGCTCGACCGTGCCCTTGTAGGCGCCGGTGGTGATGGCCGGGCGGTCGAGGATCGCCGCGACCGCCTGCCGTACCGCCTTCTCGCCCATCGGCGAGTCGGACCGGGTGTTGAAGACGATGTTGCGGATCTCGGCGCTCTCCGCCTCGGTGAGCCGGGTGCCGCCGTTGGTGTCCAGGTTCTCCACGAAGGACGGCGGGAGCTGGCGGTGCGTCACCTGCACCTCGCCGGACTTCCAGGCGTTCGCCAGCTCCTCGGACTGCTTGAAGTACTTCACGCGGACCGGGCGGCCCGTCCCGGCGAGCGCGCCCCGGTACCTCGGGTTGGGCTCCAGGAGGGCGCTCTCGCCCGGCTTGTACTCCTTGAGGACGTACGGGCCGGTGCCGTCGACACCGTTGTCCTGGCGGAGGGTGTCGGCCTGGTAGCGGTCGCGGTCGACGATCGACCCGGCGCCGGTGGCCAGCTTCAGCGGGAACGTGGCGTCCCGGGCGCCGAGGTTGAAGGTGACGGTCCGGCCGTCGGCCCGCACGTCCTTCAGGGTCGGGAAGAGCGACGCCGGGCCGACCTCCGCCTTGATCTTCAGCATCCGGTCGAAGGAGTACGCGACGTCCTCGGCCGTCACCTTGCGCCCACTGGGGAAGGTGAGGTCGTCACGGAGGACGCACTGGTACGTGGTGAGCTTGTCGCCCACGAACTTGCAGCTCTCGGCGGCGTCCGGGGTCGGGGTGGTGAAGCCCGGCTTGAAGGTCAGCAGCGACTGGTAGACGTTGCTGTACATCGCCCAGGAGCCGGCGTCGTAGGCGCCGGCCGGGTCGAGCGAGGTGACCTCGTCGGTGGTGCCGACGGGGATCGGGTCCGTACGGCCCTCGTCGGAGGGCAGGAGTTGCCAGCCCCCCACCCCCGCGGCCACCAGTACTCCACAAGTGATGAGGATCCGGAGACGGACCGTCGACCGCATTGCCGTGCTTCCTTTTTTCGTGCAAAGACCCCAAAGAGCGACGGCCCCCGAATCGTCGCGTTTGCGCCACCCAATCACACGGTTTTCACATGGGGAAGAGGAAATCTTCACACCGCATGCATATGTCCGGGAAATGCGAATTTAAGTCGATGAGCAGCACGTATCCACCCCGGAGCAGGGAGTGACACTCTCCGCTTCTCTCCCGATTACGCCTGTTTCGAGGCGAGTTGGACGACGGTGATGTCGGACGGCGCGCCGACGCGGACCGGCGGCCCCCACGCGCCGGCGCCCCGGGAGACGTACAGCTGGGTGTCCCCGTACCGTTCGAGACCGGCCACGGTCGGGTTGGCGAGTTCGGCGAGGAAGTTCCCCGGCCACAGCTGGCCGCCGTGGGTGTGACCGGAGAGCTGGAGGTCCACCCCGTGGGCGACGGCGTCGTCGATCACGATCGGCTGGTGGGCGAGGAGGACGGCCGCCCGGGACCGGTCGCGGTCGCCGAGCGCCCGTCCGAAGTCCGGCCCGCGGCCCTCGCTCTCCCCGGCCACGTCGTCCACGCCGGCCAGGTCGAACCCGGCGGCGATCTCCAGGCGCTCGTTCCGCAGCGGGCGCAGGCCGAGCTCACGGACGTGGTCGACCCAGGCGTCGGCGCCGGAGAAGTACTCGTGGTTGCCGGTGACGAAGAACGAGCCGTGCCGGGCGCGCAGCTGCGCCAGCGGCTCGGCGGCGGGGCCGAGGTCCGCGACGGAGCCGTCGACGAGGTCGCCGACGACGGCGATCAGATCGGGCTGGGTGGCGTTGATCGTGTCGACGATCCGCTGGGAGTGGGCGCGCCCGAGGATCGGCCCGAGGTGGATGTCGGAGACGACCGCGATCCGGTACCCGTGCGCGGCGCGGGGCAGCTTGGCCAGCGGTACGGTCACCCGCTTCACCCGGGGCCCGCGCAGTACCCCGTACGCCCCGTTCGCCACGGTCCCCGCGGCGACGGCGACCGCGGCCCCGCCGACCACCCGGGACACGAAGAGCCGCCGCGACACATCGGACGCGGACACGCCGGACGCGGACACGCCGGCCCCGGTCTCGCCCTCCGGCTCGGCCCCGGTTTCGCTCTCCTCGCCCTCCTGCCCCCTCTCCGGTACGGGAACGGGCGCGGGCGCCGGTACGGCCACCGGCGCGGCGGCCGGCGCGGCGGCGGCCCGCCGGGCGAGGACCCGGGTCAGCACCGGCCGCACGGCCTCGCCGACGACCAGCGCCAGCACCACGTACAGCAGCAGCGCCAGCCACAGGAACCCGGGCCAGGCCACCACCTGCTGGACCACGAAGGGCACCCCGGCCCGCCCGGACGCCAGCGCGCCGACGGACAGCAGCGGCAGCACGACCACCAGCACCGTGCCGAGCCGCCGGGCCCGGCCGCCGGGCGCGGTGACGTCCCGCACCAGCCGACGCCACACGTACCAGTGGACCGCGCCGAGCAGCGCGAGGACCACGACCAGGAAGGTCAGGAAGGCGATCACGCCCGGTACCTCTCTTGTGTCAGTCGGAGGAACGGCGGGAGGCGCGCACCCCGCGCAACCCGATCACGCCGATCGCCGTCCCCAGAACAAAGGAGGTCACGGCGAGCAGCAGATGGACCCAGAAGTAGGCCGTCGGGTCCCCGGCGTCGTCGAAGGCGAGACCGCTGCCGTCGTTCCAGAGATTCTTGACGAAAGTGATCCAGATGAACCAGCTCCAGACTCCGAACGCGAGCAGGAACCAGGAGACGCGGCGGCTGAGCTTCATGGGCTCAGTATCGCCGTCCGTGACCTGGGGCCCGCGTCCGGGTGGACGGGGGTGGGGGAAGGGGACCGCGGGGTTCGGATCGGGGAGGCGTGCCTGTACGTTCTCGATCGTGTCTGCTTCTCAGAGGACCGCTGGTGCGGTCGCCGCCGCGCTGTTGCTTCCGCTCGCGATCGCCGCCGGGCCCGCTCACGCGGACGAACCCGTCCGGCCCGGGGCGAGCTCGGGGGCTCCGGCGAAGAAGAAGGACGAGCAGCCGAAGCCGCCGGCGAACATGTCGTCGGTCGGCGGGGTGCTGCTGGGGCTGCCGGGGACCCAGGTGAAGCTGGGGACCGGGGCGCCGGTGCTGCCGAAGGAGCTGTCGGCGCGGTCGTGGATCGTGGCGGACGCGGAGAGCGGCGCGGTGCTGGCCTCGCACAACGCGCACTGGCGGCTCGCGCCGGCGTCCACGCTGAAGATGCTCTTCGCGGACACGCTGCTGCCCAGGTTCAAGGACAAGAAGCAGACCCGGCTGGTCACCGCGCAGGACCTGGCCGGGCTCGGCGAGGGCTCCAGCCTCGTCGGGATAAAGGAGAAGCAGACCTACACGGTCCGGGACCTGTGGCTGGGGGTCTTCCTGCGCTCCGGGAACGACGCCGTGCACGTCCTGACGCAGATGAACCAGGGTCTGACGAAGACCGTGGCCGAGATGAACGCGCACGCGGTCGAGCTCCAGGCGCTGGACACCCACGTCAAGTCGCCGGACGGCTACGACGCCCCGGGGCAGGTCTCGTCGGCGTACGACCTGACGCTGATCGCCCGCAGCGGGATGCAGAAGGCGGAGTTCCGGGAGTACGCGGCGACCCCGCGCGCGGCCTTCCCCGGCGAGGCGAAGCCGGGCAAGAAGCGGGAGACCTTCGAGATCCAGAACACCAACCGGCTGCTGACCGGCGACTTCGGCATCGCCCCCTACCCGGGCATCGCCGGCGTGAAGAACGGCAACACCACGCACGCGGGCGCCACCTTCACCGGGGTCGCCGAGCGGAACGGGCGGGTGTTGCTCGTGACGGTCATGAACCCCTCGTCGAATGAGCAGCACGCGGTCTACAAGGAGGCCGCGCGGCTGCTCGACTGGGGGTTCGCGGCGTCCGGGAAGGTGACGCCGGTGGGTGAGCTGGTGCCGCCGAAGAACGCGCGGCCGTCGGCCCGTCCGGTGGGCGGTACGGAGTCGGGCGCGCCCGCCCCGGGCAAGGAGCTTCCGGAGACGGGCGGGCCGGCCGTCGCGGCCGCCTCCGAGGAGCACTCGGGCGGGGTCGGGATCGCGCTCGCCATCGCGGGCGGGGTGCTGGTGCTGGTCGCGGCCGCGGTGTTCCTGGTCAATCGTCGCTGGCCCGCGGCGGACGGTGGGGGGCGCCTTCGCCGTCCCCGTTCGCGTCCTCGTGCGGGGGGCGCCGATCCGTCTCCGGAGTCGGAGCCGGGGTCGGGGCCGGGGTCGGAGTCGGAGTCGGGGTCGGGGTCGGGCGTGGCTCCGTAGCGGAGGTGCCGAGTGACCCCACCGCCGTCCACGCGGAGCAGAACAGCAGGAGCTTCGCGGTGAAGTTGATCCAGAGGAGCAGCGCCACCGGTACGCCGAAGGCGCCGTACATCGACTTCGCCGCGACCTCCCGCATATAGCCGCCGAGCAGCAGCTTCAGGAGTTCGAAGCCGGCCGCGGCGATCAGCGCGGCGACGACGAGCCGGCGGCGCGGCGGGTCGACGCCCGGCAGCAGCTTGAGGACGTACAGCAGGATCAGGAAGTCGGCGGCCATCGCCACGAGCACGGCGGCGGCCTGGAGCAGGACGCCGCCGGCGCCGCCGCCGGAGATGCCGAGCCGGTCGGCGCTCCAGCCGACGGCGGTGGAGCCGAGCCAGGAGGCGGCGAGGGAGCAGAGGGCGACGCCGCCGAGGCCGACGAGGATGACGGCGTCCTTGCCCTTGCGGAGCACCGGGTTGCCCTCGTCGACGTCGTCGAGGCCCCAGACTGCGCGCAGGCAGTCCCGCATCGAGCCGATCCAGCCGATGCCGGTGAGGAGCAGCAGGGCGCCGGCGACGAGTCCGACGGTGCCGGCGTTGGCGACGAGTCCGCCGATGTCGAGCTGGTCGGAGATGCCGGGGACCTGGTCGGAGAGCTTCTCCTCGATGCGGGCGAGCTGGTCGTCGGTGAGCAGCGCGGCGCCGATCGCGGCGGCGACGGTGATCAGCGGGAAGAGGGCGAGGAAGGAGAGGAAGGTGAGGGCGGCGGCGAGCCTGCTCCAGTGCACCTCGTCGAGCCGCTCGTAGGAGCGCCACGCGTGCGTCTTCATGAGCCGGGCGACCCAGGGGCCGATGACGGGAAGCTTGGTCAGCCAGTCCATGGGTCGAGGATCCCCCGGAGGCGGGCGGCGGGCGGGGACCGACACCGCGCGTCGGAGCACGGCAATACCGGCATAAGCGACAGACGCGGCGATACCGTCGCCCTCATGGCTGTCGAACCCCTCGTCCTGGACGACGACTTCGTGCCCCTCACGGGCGCCGGGCGCACCGCACCCTCGCTCGCGCTGCTGGCCCGTCCCCGCTCGGCCGCCGAGGCCGCCGGGGCCGTCCTGCGGCGGGGGCCGCGCGGCGCGGTCGCCCGGGGCCGGGGCCGGTCCGGCGGCGACGCGGCGCAGAACGCGGGCGGGACCGTCCTGGACCTGGCCGCGCTCGACCGGATCCGCGGCCTGGACCAGGCGGCGGGCCTGGTGGTCTGCGAGGCCGGTACGGAACTGGGCGCGCTGGCCCGGGCGTTGCTGCCGCTCGGCCTCCAGCCGCGGGCCGGTGCGGGGCCGTGGACGGTCGGCGGGGCGATCGCGTCGGGGTACGGGACCGGGGTCGCCGCGCTCGAACTCCTCGGCGCCGACGGGGAGTCCAGGACAGTTCGGCACGGCGAGCCGCTCTTCGACGCGACCGTCGGCGGTCTCGGCCTCACCGGGGTGGTCCTGTCGGCGACGCTGGCGGTGCGGCCGGTCGAGACGGCGTACCTGCGGGAGCGGACCGTCCGTTTCCGGGACGTGGACGCGCTGCTGGCCCACTGGACGGGCGGCGGCGCGCCCCGGGAGCCGTACGCGCGCGCCCGGGTCGAGCTGGCCGGGCGGGGGCGGGCCTTCCTCTCGACCGCCGCGCCGGTCCCGTACGCCGGTCTTCCCCGGGGTCACCGGGCCCGTCGCGCCCCCCTGGCCCTGCCGTCCTTCCCGGGGGTGGGGGCGGGTGGGCTGCGGCCGCTGCCGGGGCCGGCACGCGCGCGCGTGCTCCCGGCGTACGGCTCCGGCTTCGGTCCCGGGGCGGCCTTCGTGCGGTACCGGTGTGCCGTGCCGGAGGGGCGGGAGGAGGCGCTGCGCGGGATCCTCGCGCTGCTGGCCGGCCGGCGCTCCCCCGCCCGGGGAGCCCGGCACGCGCGCGTGGAGCGGGTGTACGCGGACGGGGCGGGGCCGCTGGCGTTCCGGGTGCGCGGCTGGTGTCTGGGGCTCGACGTGCCGGCCGGGGCCCCGGGGCTCGGGCGGTTCCTCGACGTCCTCGACGAGCGGGTGGCGGCGGCCGGCGGGCGGGTCTGTCTCGCCGAGGACGCCCGGCTGCGGCCCGCGCTGCTCCCCGTCATGTATCCGCGGCTCGCTGCCTTCCGTGGGCTGCGGGCCGCGCTCGACCCGGGGTCCGTGTTCCGCTCGGACCTCTCCCGCCGTCTCGGCCTCTGACAACCGTTCAGGAGTGATGCGTCGTGAAGGACGCCTTCGGTGCCCCTCAGTCCCTGCTGCTGCTCGGCGGCACGTCCGCCATCGGGCTGGCCACCGCGCGCCGGCTGATCGCCCGCCGCACGCGTACGGTCTGGCTGGCCGGCCGCCCGTCCCCCGAGCTGACGGCGGCCGCCGGGTCGCTGCGCGCGCTGGGGGCGGAGGTGCACGTGGTGCCGTTCGACGCGCTGGACACGGACGTCCACGCGGAGCGGCTCGGGCGGGTCTTCGCCGAGGGCGACGTCGATCTGGTGCTGCTGGCCTTCGGGGTCCTCGGCGACCAGGCGCGCGACGAGTCGGATCCGGCGGCGGCGGTGCGGGTCGCGCAGACCAACTACACGGGCGCCGTCTCGGCGGCGCTGGTGTGCGCGGGCGCGCTGCAGGCGCAGGGGCACGGTTCGCTGGTGGTGCTGTCGTCGGTGGCGGGCGAGCGGGGGCGGCGGGCCGACTTCATCTACGGCTCGTCGAAGGCGGGGCTCGACGTCTTCGCGCAGGGTCTGGGGGACGCGCTGCACGGGACGGGGGTGCACGTGATGGTGGTGCGGCCCGGTTTCGTGCGCTCGGAGCGGACGGCGGGGCGGCCGGAGGCGCCGCTGGCGACGACCCCGGAGGCGGTGGCGGGCGCGATCGAGCTGGGGCTGCGGCGCCGCTCGGAGACGGTGTGGGTGCCGGGGCCGCTGCGGCTGGTGGCGTCGGCGCTGCGGCACGTGCCGCGGCCGCTGCACCGGCGGCTGCCGGTGTGACCGTACGGCCTCAGGAGGTCGTACGGACCGGGCTGCCGCCCTGGGAGGGGACGGCCGAGACGGGGCGGCCGCTGCCGAACTCGTAGTCGTACAGCTTCCGCCACACGCCGTCCGCGCCCTGCTCGTAGAGGGCGAAGGAGGTGCAGGTCCAGGCGGCCTCGAAGCCGGCCAGTTCCTCGTACGCCCGGTCCATGGCCTCCTCGGCGATGCCGTGGGCGACGGTGACGTGCGGGTGGTACGGGAACTGGAGCTCGCGGACGAGCGGGCCGGCCTCCTCGCGGAGGCGGGCCTGGAGCCGGTCGCAGCCGGCCGTGCCCTCGGCGAGGGTGACGAAGACCACCGGGGAGAGCGGGCGGAAGGTGCCGGTGCCGCTCAGCCGGATCGCGAAGGGGCGCCAGTCGGCGGCGACGTCGGCGAGGTGCGCCTCGATCTCCGGCAGCCGGTCCTGGTCGACCTCGGTGGGCGGGACGAGGGTGACGTGGGTGGGGATGGCGTGCGCGGCGGGATCCCCGAAGCCCGCGCGCCGCTCCTGGAGCAGGCTGCCGTGAGGCTCCGGGACCGCGATCGAAACGCCGAGCGTTACGGTCCCCACGTCGTTCTCCTCCGTCGTCCGGTTCGTTCGGTGTGTGGTGGTGCAGCCGCCAGTGTGCGGCCTGCACCACCCTTTCGGCCAGAGCCCTCGGACCCTGTCGCCGGGTCAGTGCTTCGCGGGCAGGAAGCCGATCTTGTCGTACGTCTGCGCCAGCGTCTCGGCGGCGACCGCGCGGGCCTTCTCCGCGCCCTTGGCCAGGACCGAGTCCAGCGTCTCCGGGTCGTCCAGGTATTCCTGGGTGCGGGTCCGGAAGGGAGTGACGAAGTCCACCATGACCTCGGCGAGGTCGGTCTTGAGGGCGCCGTACATCTTGCCCTCGTAGGTCTTCTCCAGGTCCGCGACGGTCGTGTCCGTGAGGGTGGCCATGATCGCGAGGAGGTTGGAGACGCCGGGCTTGTTCTCCGGGTCGAAGCGGATCACCGTGTCGGTGTCGGTGACGGCGCTCTTGACCTTCTTGGCGGTGACCTTCGGGTCGTCCAGGAGGTTGATCAGGCCCTTCGGCGTGGACGCCGACTTGCTCATCTTGATCGTCGGGTCCTGGAGGTCGTAGATCTTCCCGGTCTCCTTGACGATGTACGGCGCCGGGACGGTGAAGGTGTCGCCGAAGCGGCCGTTGAAGCGCTCCGCGAGGTCGCGGGTGAGCTCGATGTGCTGGCGCTGGTCCTCGCCGACCGGCACGTGGGTGGCCTGGTAGAGGAGGATGTCCGCGACCTGGAGGATCGGGTAGGTGAAGAGGCCGACCGTGGCGCGGTCGGCGCCGTGCTTGGCGGACTTGTCCTTGAACTGGGTCATGCGGGACGCCTCGCCGAAGCCGGTGAGGCAGTTCATGACCCAGCCGAGCTGCGCGTGCTCGGGGACGTGGCTCTGGACGAAGAGGGTGCAGCGCTCCGGGTCGAGGCCGGCGGCGAGGAGCTGGGCGGCCGCGAAGCGGGTGTTGGCGCGGAGCTCGGCCGGGTCCTGGGGGACCGTGATGGCGTGCAGGTCGACGACCATGTAGAAGGCGTCGTGGGTCTCCTGCAGCGCGACGTACTGCCGGATCGCACCGAGGTAGTTGCCGAGGTGGAAGGAGCCCGCGGTGGGCTGGATTCCGGAGAGCGCGCGAGGTCGGTCAGAGGCCATGCACATCATTCTCTCAGGTGTGGGAACCGATCCCGGACTTCCGGTGTACCAAGAGTGTGAGGACACGGGAGGGGGGCTCGGCCGTCGTCGACGAGAGCGCCGTGATCGCCCGGGTGCGCGCCGGAGAGCCGGAGGCGTACGCGGAGCTGGTCCGCGCGCACACGGCGGTGGCGCTGCGGGCGGCGGTGGCGTGCGGGGCGGGCGCGGAGGCCGAGGACGTGGTGCAGGCGGCGTTCTTCAAGGCGTACCGCTCGCTGGGGAGTTTCCGGGAGGGGGCCTCTTTCCGGCCGTGGCTGCTGAGCATCGTGGCCAATGAGACGAGGAACACACTGCGTTCGGCGGGCCGGCAGCGGGCGGTGGCGGGGCGGGAGGCGGAGCTGCTCGCGGGCGAGCCGCTGATACCGGAGTCGGCGGACCCGGCGGTGGCGGCGGTGGACGGCGAGCGGCGCCGGCGGCTGCTCGCGGCGCTGGACGGGCTGCCGGAGGAGCACCGGCGGGTGGTGGTGCACCGCTATCTGCTGGAGCTGGACGAGGCGGAGACGGCGGAGGCGCTGGGCTGGCCGCGGGGGACGGTGAAGTCGCGGCTGAGCCGGGCGCTGAAGAGGCTGGGGTCGGCGATGGGTACGGCGGAGGGAGGTGAGGGGCGTGTGTGAGGACGAGGGTGCCGGGGGGCTGCCGGAGGAGCTGCGGGAGCTCGGGCGGTCGCTGCGGGTGCCGGACGTGGACGGGGAGTCGATGGCCGAGCGGGTGCTGGCCCAGCTCCTCGCCGAGCGGGTGCCGGTGCCGGTGGCCGTGGTGGAGCCGGAGCGGGAGCGGTGGGGGTGGCTGCGGCGGCGGTGGCGGGCGCTGCTCGCGGCGCTGTCCGGGGTGCTGGTGGTGGCGGTGCTGACGCCGCCGGTGCGGGCGGCGGTGGTGGAGTGGCTGGGCGTGGGCGGGGTCGCGGTGGAGTACGTGCCGGGGGCGCCGCAGGTGGCTCCGGCGGAGGTCCCGGGGTGTCCGGATCCGGTGCCGGTGGCGGAGGCGGCCCGGCGGGCGGGGTTCGCGCCGCTGCTGCCGGAGGGCGCGGCCGGGGCGGTCACGGCGGTGACGGGGCGGGCGCCGAGGGCGGTGCTCGGGGTCTGCTGGCGGACGGCGGAGGGGGCGGTGGTCCGGCTGGACGAGTTCCCGGGCGAGCTGGACCCGGTCTTCGTGAAGGAGACACGGGTGCAGCCGGAGCCGGTGGTCCTCGCGGACGGGACGGCGGCGTACTGGTTCGCCGAGCCGCACCGGCTGACCTTCCCGCTCACCTCGGCCGACGGGCGGTGGCGGCATGAGGTGCGGGCGGCGGGGCCGACGCTGCTGTGGGTGCGGCCGTCGTCGGGTCTGACGCTCCGGCTGGAGGGGATACCGGACCCCAGTACGAGGACTTCCACCCGGCACGCCGAGAGCACGCACCTGACGCCGCGGGGCCGCCCTTCGGGCGACGACGGGAGTTTGACGACAGGACCTAGGCGGGCAGGCCGGGGGCCGGGTGGGCGGCCATGAGGTCGGCGACCTCGCCGCGGATCTTGGCGAGGGTGGGCTCGTCCTCGGTGGCGGCGGCGGTGACGGCGCGGTCGATCCAGTCGGCGACCTGGTCCATGTGGGCCGGGGTGAGGCCGCGGGAGGTGAGGGAGGGGGTGCCGATGCGGAGGCCGGAGGGGTCGAAGGGCTTCCGGGGGTCGTAGGGGACGGTGTTGTAGTTGGTGACGATGCCGGCCCGGTCGAGGGCCTTGGCGGCGATCTTGCCGGGGACCTGCTTGGGGGTGAGGTCCATCAGGATCAGGTGGTTGTCGGTGCCGCCGGAGACCAGGTCGAAGCCGCGGGCGAGGAGCGCGTCGGCGAGGGCCTGGGCGTTGGCGACGACGGCGTGGGCGTAGTCGCGGAAGGAGGGCTGGGCGGCTTCGCGCAGCGCGACGGCGATGGCGGCGGTGGTCTGGTTGTGCGGGCCGCCCTGCAGGCCGGGGAAGACGGCCTTGTCGAGGGCCTTGGCGTGCTCCTCGGTGGACATCAGCATGGCGCCGCGCGGGCCGCGGAGGGTCTTGTGGGTGGTCGTGGAGATCACGTCGACGTGGCCCACCGGGGAGGGGTGGGCGCCGCCGGCGATCAGGCCGGCGATGTGGGCGATGTCGGCGACGAGGACGGCGCCGGCCTCGCGGGCGATCTCGCCGAAGGCGGCGAAGTCGATGGTGCGGGGAAGGGCGGTGCCGCCACAGAAGAGGATCTTGGGGCGTTCGGCGAGGGCGAGGTCGCGGACCTGGTCGTAGTCGATGAGCCCCGTGTCCTGGCGGACGCCGTACTGGACGCCGCGGAACCAGGAGCCGGTGGCGGAGACGCCCCAGCCGTGGGTGAGGTGGCCGCCCATGGGCAGGGCCATGCCCATGACGGTGTCGCCGGGCTTCGCGAAGGCGAGGTAGACGGCGAGGTTGGCCGGGGAGCCGGAGTAGGGCTGGACGTTGGCGTGGTCGACGCCGAAGAGGGCCTTGGCGCGCTCGACGGCGAGGGTCTCGACCTGGTCGATGACCTGCTGGCCCTCGTAGTAGCGGCGGCCGGGGTAGCCCTCGCTGTACTTGTTCTGGAGGACGGTGCCGGAGGCTTCGAGGACGGCGGCGGAGACGTAGTTCTCGCTCGGGATGAGGCGGAGGGTGTCGGCCTGGAGCCGTTCCTCGGCGCCGACGAGAGCGGCGAGCTCGGGATCGGCCGCGGTGAGCGCGGGGTGGCCGGCGGTCTGCTGGGGCGTGGTCACGTGTTCCTCCGGGAGTACGTCGGAACGTCCCGGGCGAGGTGTGCGCCACGGGACGCGGTGCGGTCCCGTGATGCCCAGGCGAGCGGCACCTCGTGTGGTGGAGCGCGCACGGCTCCCCCGGGGTCGGTTCCCCGTACGCCAGTCGCCGTGCGTGTTCACAGACTAGCGGGCGCGCCGTCGTCGGAGGTTTCTTCGTCCGGGATGCGAGCGACGATAAGAAGGGGGGCACACCCAGCCCCGGCCGCAGGACGATCGGAGATCCCGTGTCGAGAACGCAAGACGAGATCGCTGCCTCGGACGCGCACAGCGCCCACAACTACCATCCCCTGCCCGTCGTCGTCGCCTCCGCGGAGGGGGCCTGGATGACGGACGTCGAGGGGCGTCGTTTCCTGGACATGCTCGCCGGCTATTCGGCGCTGAACTTCGGGCACGGCAACCGCCGGCTGATCGAGGCGGCGAAGGCCCAGCTGGAGCGGGTGACGCTCACCTCGCGGGCCTTCCACCACGACCGGTTCGCCGAGTTCTGCACGCGGCTGGCGGAGTTGTGCGGCAAGGAGCGGGTGCTGCCGATGAACACCGGGGCGGAGGCGGTCGAGACGGCCGTGAAGACGGCCCGGAAGTGGGGGTACGAGGTGAAGGGCGTGCCGGACGGGCACGCGAAGATCGTGGTGGCGGGGAACAACTTCCACGGGCGGACGACGACGATCGTGTCGTTCTCGACCGACCACGACGCCCGGGACCACTTCGGTCCGTACACGCCGGGCTTCGAGATCGTGCCGTACGGCGATCTGACGGCCCTTGAGGCGGCCGTCACCGAGAACACGGTGGCCGTGCTGCTGGAGCCGATCCAGGGCGAGGCGGGCGTGCTGGTCCCGCCGGCCGGCTATCTGCGCGGGGTGCGGGAGCTGACGGCCCGGCGGAACGTGCTCTTCATGGCCGACGAGATCCAGTCCGGTCTCGGCCGGACCGGCCGGACCTTCGCCTGCGAGCACGAGGACGTCGTCCCGGACGTGTACATCCTGGGCAAGGCGCTGGGCGGCGGTGTGGTGCCGGTGTCGGCGGTGGTCGCGGACGACGCCGTGCTGGGGGTCTTCCGGCCCGGCGAGCACGGTTCGACCTTCGGCGGCAATCCGCTGGCCTGCGCGGTGGCGCTGGAGGTGATCGCGATGCTGCGGACCGGTGAGTACCAGCAGCGGGCGGCGGAGCTGGGCGAGCACCTGCACGCGGAGCTGGGGCTGCTCGTGGGCGGCGGCGCGGTGGAGGCGGTGCGGGGGCGCGGGCTGTGGGCGGGCGTCGACGTCGTGCCGTCGCGCGGTACGGGGCGGCAGATCTCGGAGCGGCTGATGGAGCGGGGGGTGCTGGTGAAGGACACGCACGGTTCGACGATCCGGGTCGCGCCGCCGCTGGTCATCTCCAAGGAGGACCTCGACTGGGGCCTGGACCAACTCCGAGCGGTCCTGTCGACCTGACGCGCGTCGCGGGCAGGCGTTCGGCCCTGCGGAACGCCTGCCCACACGGGGGTGCGGCGGACGGACGCCGTACCTCGGAGTGCTGGTCGGAGGGTAACTCCCGTCGTTGACAGGGGAGTTGGCCCAGGCCCTGGCCCTCGCCGAGGCGGCCGGGCTGACGCCCGCGCCGCTGCGGGACTACGTGCCGGAGGGGTAGCGCTACAGGATGACGTGCGGGAGGAAGCGGGCGTACTCGTCGGTGACGGGGCCCGCCGACTCCCGGATGCCGAGCCCGGCGGCCTCGTCCTCGACGACCCACGCGCCGAGCAGGGTGCGGTTGCCGTCGAAGTCGGGGAGCGGGGCGAGGCCCTGGTAGCAGCAGGGCTCGTCGCGGACGGCCGGCTCGCTGCCGGGCTCGTGCAGGGTGACGCCGGCGCCCTCCCGGCCGAGCAGCGGCTTGGCCGCCCAGCCGGTGGTCGTGGCCAGTTCACGCGGCCCGTCCAGATAGGCGGGCAGCAGGTTGGGGTGGCCGGGGTAGAGCTCCCAGAGGATCGCCAGCAGCGCCTTGTTGGAGAGCAGCATCTTCCAGGCGGGCTCGATCCAGCAGGTGGTGCCGGAGCCGCCGCCGTTGTCCAGGGTGGACAGCACGTGCCTGCCGAAGCGGTCGGTGACCAGCCACTCCCACGGGTAGAGCTTGAAGCAGCTGCGGATGAACCGCAGTTTCTCGTCGACGAAGCGGCGGGAGAGCCGGTCCCAGCCGATCCGCTCCACGGAGAGCGCCTCGGTGGCGAGCCCGGCCTGCTCGGCGGTCTCGCGCAGGTACGCGACCGTCATCAGGTCCTCGCCGAGCTCGTCGCTCTCGGAGTGGGCGAAGTGGACGGGACCGGGCGGCAGCAGCGGCGCCTGCCGCTTCCAGGCGTCCACCAGCCGCTCGTGGAGCGAGTTCCACTGGTCGGCGCCGGGGAAGCGCTCCTCCATCCAGAACCACTGCGGGCTGGCCGCCTCCACCAGGGAGGTCGGGGTGTCCGCGTTGTACTCCAGCATCTTCGCCGGACCGGTGCCGTCGTAGACGAGGTCGAAGCGGGCGTAGAGGGACGGCAGTTCGGCACGCCGGCGCCAGGACTCGGCGACCCGCTCCGCGACCCGCGGGTCGGTGATGCCCAGGTCGGCGAAACGGTTCCGCTCGACGATGTGCGCGGCGGCCGCGAGACACATGGCGTGCAGTTCCTCGACGACCTCCTCCAGCGCCTCGATCTCGGGCAGCGTGAAGGAGTAGTACGCGCTCTCGTCCCAGTACGGACGCAGCGAACCGTCCGGGTAGCGGGTCAGGGGATAGATGAGCCCCTGCTCCTCGACCGTCTCCTGCCAGCCCGGACGGGGCTCGATGGTGTGCCGTTCCATGGTGCCGGTCCGCCCGTCTCAGCCGCCGCTCGACCCGGAGGACGAGCAGCCGAAGCCGCCGGTGTCGACGGCCTTCCTGTCGAAGCTGCCGCCGGTCACGCGCGCGTCGCGGACGTGGCCGCCGTAGTAGTAGGCGCCGCGGGCGTACGAGCCGTCGTCATCGTCGTCGTCCCCGCCGCCGGTGTCGCAGCGGTACCCGGGCAGTTCCTCCAGCGTCACCGGGTCCGCGCACCTGCGGTCGGGTTCGGCGCCGCAGGCGGTGATCGTCGCCGCGAGCACGCCCATCCCGCCGAGCACCACCGTGCTCGACCTGAGCCTCCGCATGTCCCTCGCCCTCCCCTTCGCGTGGCCGCGCACCTTTGTGTGCGCGTGGCGTGTCCGCGCGGCCGTTCGTATGACCGCAGGGCTCGCGACCGCACAGTGTAGGCCGCCGCTTTCCGGCCTCGGCACCTAGAGTCGCTTTGTGCTCTTCGGTATGGTTTGCGCGCTCGGATCGGCGCTGTGCTTCGGCGCCGCCACCGTCTTCCAGGCCGCCGCCGCCCGCGCGGCCGAGCCCGGGACGGGCAGCGGGGTGGACGTCGGGCTGCTGTGGCGGGCCCTGCGGCAGTGGCGGTACGTGGTCGGGCTGGGCCTCGACGGCCTCGGCTTCCTCCTGGAGGTCGTGGCCCTGCGCTCCCTCCCCCTGTACGCGGTCGGCGCGGCGCTCGCCGCGAGCCTCGCCGTCACGGCGGCGCTGGCCTCCCGGATGCTCCGGGTGCGGCTGCGCCCGGTCGAGTGGGGCGCGGTGGCGGCGGTCTGCGCGGGGCTCGCCATGCTGGCGCTCGCGGCGGGCCGGGAGGGGCACCGGCCGGGCCCGCCGGAGCTGCCGTGGGCGCTGCTCGGGATCGCGGCGGGGGTGCTGCTGCTCGGCGCGGCGGGCGGACGGCTGCCGGACCGGCCGCGGGCGCTGGTCCTCGGCCTCGGGTCCGGGATCGGCTTCGGGGTGGTGGAGGTGGCGGTGCGGCTCCTCGACGGGATCGACCTCGCGGACCCGGCGCTGTGGGCGCTGCTGCTCGGCGGCGGGGCGGCGTTCCTGCTGCTGACCTCGGCCTTCCAGCGGGGCGCCGTGACGACGGCGACGGCGGGCATGGTCCTGGGCGAGACGCTGGGCCCGGCGGCGGCGGGCGTCGTCTGGCTCGGCGACCGCACCCGCGAGGGCCTCGGCTGGCTGGCCGTCACGGGCTTCGCGGTGGCGGTCGCGGCGAGCCTCGCGCTGGCCCGGTTCGGCGAGCCGCCGGCGGTGCCGGACGCGCCGCCGCGGGACCCGAGGGACCCGCGCGACTCGCTGCGCACCGAGTCCCCGTGATGGCCGCAGCCCAACGGCCTCAGCCCCGCCTCAGCCCAACAGCCTCAGCCCCCGGCCTCAGCCCCGCCTCAGCTCTCGGCCTCAGTCCCGGCCTCAGCCCCCGGCCTCAGCCGTCGGCTTCCGGGTACGCGGCGAACCTGCGGGTCGCGTGGCCGAGCTTGTCCGGGTTGGAGACGAACCAGACCTCGCCGATCCGGCCGTCCGCGTGGAGCGCGACCGTGGCGACGCCGGTGATCCGCTCGCCGACGTGCAGGACGATCCCCGGTGCGCCGTTGACCTCGGCGACCGTGAGCCGGGTGCCCTCCTCGGTGCGGCGGGCGACGCCGGCGAGGAAGCGGACCACGTGGTCGCGGCCCCGGACGGGCCGGAGCGCCGCCCGGACCTTGCCGCCGCCGTCGCTCCACCAGACGACGTCCTGCGCGAGGACCTTCTCCAGGCCCGCGAGGTCGCCGTCGCGGGCGGCGGCGACGAAGGACTCGACGAGTGCCCGCCGGCGCTCCGGCTCGGGCGGGCCGAAGCGGGCGGCGCCGCCGTCGCCGGGCTCGGCCACCCGCCGGGCGGCCCGCCCGTACAGCTGGCGGCAGTTGGCCTCGCCGATGTCGAGAAGGCCGGCGATCTCCCGGTGCGGGTAGCCGAACGCCTCGCGGAGCACGTACACGGCGCGCTCGGCGGGGGTCAGCCGCTCCAGCAGGAGCAGCAGGGCCGTGGAGACGTCGTCGTGGCGCTCGACGGCCTCCAGCGGCCCGGCGCCGGCCTCGGCCAGGACCGGTTCCGGCAGCCAGCTGCCGGTGTACGACTCGCGGGTGGCCCGGGCCGAGGTGAGCCGGTTGAGGCAGAGATGGGTGACGACCTTGGCGAGCCAGGCCCCGGGGTGGCTGACGGCGCCCCGGTCGGTCCCGCTCCACCGCAGGTAGGCGTCCTGCACCACGTCCTCGGCCTCGTCGGCCGACCCGAGCATCCGGTAGGCGAGCCCGAAGAGCCGCCCCCGGTGACCGACGAACTCCCGCGCGTCGGCCTCCGCACCGGGGCGGGGCCGCCCGTCGGGGGCGGGGTGCGGCGGGGCGGATGCGTGGGGGTGGTCCTGGGTCACGGGTCCAGCCTTTCAGAGGGGGCGGGGGCGGCCTCCTCGCCCACGCCCTCCAGGACGCGGCAGAGGGTCTGGAGGGCGCCCTGCCAGGCGCTGTCGGGCGGGGTGCCGTAGCCGACGACCAGGCCCTCCAGGGAGTGGGGGGCGTCCGGGTGACGGAACCGGTCGAGGCCCTGGACCGCCAGCCCCTGCCAGGCGGCGGAGCGGAGGGCCGCCTGTTCGGTGCCGGGCGGCAGCGTCAGCACGGCGTGCAGGCCGGCCGCGATGCCGCCGACGCGGACCCCGGGCGCGTGTGCGGCGAGCGCGGCGACGAGCTGGTCGCGGCGGTGCCGGTAGTGCAGCCGCATGGCCCGTACGTGCCGGTCGTGCGCGCCCGAGGCGAGGAACTCCGCGAACGCCAGCTGGTCGGTGGTGCCGCACATCCAGTCCACCACCCCGCCCTTCGCGGTGGCGACCTCGTCCACCAGGCCCTCGGGGAGGACCATCCAGGCGAGCCGCAGGCCGGGGGCGAGGGACTTGCTGGCGGTGCCGAGGTAGACGACCCGCTCGGGGTCGAGACCCTGGAGCGCGCCGACGGGCTGCCGGTCGTAGCGGAACTCGCCGTCGTAGTCGTCCTCCAGGACGAGGCCGCCGGTCGCCCGCGCCCAGTCGACGACCGCCGCCCGCCGGTCGGGCGGCAGGGCCCCGCCGAGCGGGAACTGGTGGGCGGCGGTCAGCAGCACCGCGCCGGTGTCCGCGCCCAAGCCGTCGACGCGGGTGCCGTGTTCGTCGAAGGGCAGCGCCGGGGTGGCGAGGCCCGCACTGCGCAGCAGCCCGGGGTACATGCCGATGCCGTACGACTCCACCGCCACCGCCCGCGCCCCGCGCGCCCGCAGGACCTGCCCCAGCAGCATCAGGCCGTGCGCGAACCCCGCGCAGACCACGATCCGTTCGGGCCGGGCGTGCACGCCGCGGGCGCGGGCCAGGTACTCGGCGAGGGCGGTGCGCAGTTCGGCGCGGCCGCGCGGATCGCCGTACCCGAACGCCTCGTTGGGGGCGGCGGTCAGCGCCCTGCGGTACGCCTTGAGCCATTCCGCGCGCGGGAAGGAGGCCAGGTCCGGGGTGCCGCTCCGGAGGTCGTACGCGGGAGCGGGCGCCCGCCGCCGGGAGGCGCGGGCGAGCTGCCCCGAGGGCGGCTGCCACGGCGTGCCGCCGGGGGCGAGCCCCTCCGGCGCCGCCCGGGGGGCGGGGGCCTCCGCCGGTTCGGGGGCGGGCCGGGGCTCGGCGCGGCGGGCCACCCGGGTGCCGGAGCCCTGGCGGGCGGTGAGCCAGCCCTCGGCGACCAGCTCGGCGTAGGCGTCGGCGACGGTGTTCCGGGCGACGCCGAGGTCCGCCGCGAGCTGGCGCGAGGACGGCAGCCGGCTGCCGGGCGCCAGGCGCCCGCTGCGCACGGCCTCGCGGAGGGCGTCCATGAGGCCGGCCCGCAGCCGGCTGCCGGGCAGGTCCAGGTGGAGGTCGGCGCCGAAAGTGGCCCAGTCGTTCCGCATGGGAATGGACCATAGCGGCATGCCATCGGCTTCGTACGGTGGCGCCATGACCACCACCACAGCGCACTCCCCCGCCCCGTCCCTCGCCCACGAGCACACGCCGCGCATGCCGTTCTTCGAGCGGGCGCCCGAGTTCTACCGGGCGATGATCCGGCTGGAGCAGGAGGCCGCCAAGGGCGTGGACCCGGTGCTGTACCACCTGATCAAGATCCGGGCCTCGCAGATCAACCACTGCGCCTTCTGCCTCGACATGCACACCAAGGACGCGCTCGCCGAGGGCGAGACCGTCGAGCGGGTCGTCCAGCTCGCCGCCTGGCAGGAGTCCCGGCACTTCTACACGGAGCGGGAGCTGGCCGCGATCGCCCTCACCGAGGCGGTCACCGTGCTCACCGACGGCTTCGTGCCGGACGAGGTGTACGCGGCGGCGGCCGAGCACTTCGACGAGGCCGAGCTGGCCCGGGTGATCGGCGCGATCGTCGTCATCAACTCCTGGAACCGGATCGCCGTCACCACCCGCATGGTCCCGGGCCACTACACCCCGCGCTCGCACTGACCGAACGCGCGGAGCCCCCGGCCGTACCGAGGTACGACCGGGGGCTCCGCGCGTTCAGCGGCGGACGCGGACTCCGATGAGGCCGAGCTCGCGGACCGCGTCGCGCACCGGTTCCCGACGCTCCCCTCGCACCGCTCGGCCCCAGGGGGCCTCCCGGGCTTCGGAGAGCTGCGCCGGACTCCGTCCGGCGGGTGGGTGGCTCAGATGAGGCCGAGCTCGCGGACCGCGTCGCGCTCCTCCGACAGCTCCTGGACGGAGGCGTCGATGCGGGCGCGGGAGAACTCGTTGATGTCGAGGTTCTGGACGATCTCGTACTTGCCGTCCTTGCAGGTGACCGGGAAGGAGGAGATCAGGCCCTCCGGGACGCCGTAGGAGCCGTCGGACGGGACGCCCATGGAGGTCCAGTCGCCCTCGGCGGTGCCGTTGACCCACGTGTAGACGTGGTCGATGGCGGCGTTGGCGGCCGAGGCGGCGGAGGAGGCGCCACGGGCGTCGATGATCGCGGCGCCGCGCTTGGCGACGGTCGGGATGAAGGTGTCGGCCAGCCACGCCTGGTCGTCGACGACGTCCGCGGCGTTCTTGCCGGCGATCTCCGCGTGGAAGATGTCCGGGTACTGGGTGGCGGAGTGGTTGCCCCAGATGGTCAGGCGCTTGATGTCGGTGACCGAGGAGCCGGTCTTCTGGGCCAGCTGCGTCAGCGCGCGGTTGTGGTCCAGGCGGGTCATCGCGGTGAAGCGCTCGGCCGGGACGCCCTTGGCGTTGGCCTGGGCGATGAGGGCGTTGGTGTTGGCCGGGTTGCCGACGACCAGGACCTTGACGTCGTCCGCGGCGTGCGCGGCGATGGCCTCGCCCTGCGGCTTGAAGATGCCGCCGTTGGCGGCGAGCAGGTCGCCGCGCTCCATGCCCGGGCCGCGCGGGCGGGCGCCGACGAGCAGGCCGATGTTGGCGCCCTCGAAGCCCTTGTTCGGGTCGTCGAAGATGTCGATGCCCTTGAGCAGCGGGAACGCGCAGTCGTCGAGCTCCATGGCGGTGCCCTCGGCGGCCTTGACGCCCTGCGGGATCTCGAGGAGGCGCAGCTTGACCGGCACGTCCGCGCCGAGCAGGTGGCCGGAGGCGATGCGGAAGAGCAGCGCGTAGCCGATCTGGCCGGCCGCGCCGGTCACGGTGACATTCACGGGAGTGCGGGTCATGGCGATCTCCGTAAGACAAGACAGCTGGCGGTGGGGTTTCCCTGCCCCTGAGGCTGGATAACGCTCCATGATCGATCGATGTCTCGATGTGAAGAGATATCCGGCGGTCAGGCTATCGGACCCGGGCCCCTGCGCACCCCCACCCCCTTGTGGTGCGGCTCACCTCGTGGCGCCGTTTCACTCTCCCGTGCAGCCGTCCTCGCCGCCGTCGAGCATCGCGCACGCGCGGGCGGCGCCGCCGGAGGCGACCGGGATCATCGTGGTGTACGCGTCGGTGTCGCCGCCCGCCGGGACGTTCGCGGCCTGGACGGCGGTCCCGTACTGGACGCTGACCTCGTCCCCCGCCGCCGCCCCGCTGATCCGGGCCCAGGCGGCGGCGCAGACCTCGCTGTACCGGACCTCGACGAAGGCGGTGCCGATCCGGGTGCTCGCGACGGTGGTGGCGAGCGGTCCGCCGCAGCCCATCCGTTCCGGGTCCTGTCCGCCGCAGTCGGCGCCGGTGCAGCGGACCCCCTCGGGGAGGCTGGGGCCGGGCGCGGGCGCGGCGGTGGTGGCCGACGGGGCCGGGGCGGCGGTGGGCGGCGCGGCGGAGCCGCCCGGGCCGCCGAGGTCGGCGAGGAGGACGGCGGCGACGACGACGAGCGCGGCCCCGGCGATCCCGGCGGCGTAGAGCAGCGGGGTGGCCCGCCAGGGCTTGCGGGAGGCGGGAGCCGGTACGGGGGCGGGCGCGGGAGCCGGTACGGGGGCCGGTGGGGGCGTGGGAGCCGGCGGTACGACCTTCCGGATGCGCAGGGTCCGGTCGGCGGGCGGCGCGTCCTGCGGGCCCGCGCTCCGCTCCGGTACGCCCTCCGGGGAGGGCCTGTCCTCCGCCGCGTCCGCCACCGCCCGCTCGCGCAGGAGCTGTTTCCAGGCGCGGTCGGCGTGCTCCCACTCGGCGGTGAGGGGGCCGAGGTCGGCGCCGGTGATGTCGGAGAGCGCGACGACGGCGCTCCGCGGCACCGGCCGGCGGGCGTGGAGGAAGGCGTCCCAGTCGGCCCGGTCGTGTCCGGTGCGTTCGGCGACGGCGACGACGCCGAGGCCGCTGCGGTCGATGACCAGCCGCAGCCGTTCCACGAACGTCCGCACGTCCGGGTCCAGTTCACCGGACAGCGCCTTCCACGCCGGCATGCGCACCCCCTCGTCGATGTTCCTCGAAGGATGGCAGCTCCCGGGGGCGAGCGGGACCCCGAACGGAGGGTCCGGATGTACCGGAATGGTCACCTCCGTGCCACAGGGGGCGGCCCGAACTTGCCCTTCGTTGGCGCGTACATGACCCTTGATCACGACGGCGCCCGCCCTCCCACGGGGGAGAGGGCGGGCGTCGTCGTCGGTTCCGGGCGCGCGGGCTCAGGTCACCGTCAGATGGAGGATGTCCTCCAGGAACGGGATCTTCAGCCAGGGCTTCGGCTGCACCATGAGCGCGAGCAGCACGATCAGCGAGCCCATCACGCCGTACGTGATCATGTCGGTGAAGCGCGAGCGGACCGCGAGCATGCCCACCGAGGGCAGCACCCGCCGCAGCACCGCGCCGAGCAGCAGCGCGGCGCCGACCAGGATGGTCCCGACCCGGAAGGACTGCGGGAAGGGATCGGTCCCCACCACGAGCAGCCCCACCGCCGCCGTCCCGAGCACGAAGAGCAGCGGCCACTGGCGGGCGGGCGCCGGAGCGCCGCCGCCGGCCGCCCGGCCGCCGCCCTCGGGCCGGGCCGTGTCGGTGGTGACGGTCGGCGGCCGGCGCGAACCCCGCACCCGGCGGACCTTCGACACCCGGCCGCGCGGCAGCTCCCGCGGACCGTCAGGGCTCCCGGGGGTGGCCGGGCTCCCCGAGGTCATCTCAGCGCGCCGCGGCCGCGCGCTCCGCGGCCTCGACGACGTTCACGAGCAGCTGCGCGCGGGTCATCGGGCCCACGCCGCCGGGGTTCGGGGAGATCCAGCCGGCCACCTCGGCGACGTCCGGGTGGACGTCGCCCATGATCTTGCCCTCGGCGTTGCGCGAGACGCCGACGTCGAGGACGGCCGCGCCCGGCTTCACGTCCTCGGGCTTGATCAGGTGCGGCACACCGGCGGCGGCCACGATGATGTCGGCGTTCCGCAGGTGCGCCGAGAGGTCACGGGTGCCGGTGTGGCACTGGGTGACCGTGGCGTTCTCGGAACGGCGGGTCAGGATGAGCGGCATCGGGCGCCCGATGGTGACGCCGCGGCCGACGACGACGACCTCGGCGCCGTTGATCCGCACGCCGTGGGCGCGGAGCAGCGTGACGATGCCGTTCGGCGTGCAGGGCAGCGGGGCGGGCTCGTTGAGGACGAGCCGGCCGAGGTTGGTCGGGTGCAGGCCGTCGGCGTCCTTCGCCGGGTCCATCAGCTCCAGGATCCGGTTCTCGTCGATGCCCTTCGGCAGCGGCAGCTGGACGATGTAACCGGTGCAGGCCGGGTCCTCGTTGAGCTCCCGGACGACCGCCTCGATCTCCTCCTGCGTGGCGGTCGCGGGGAGTTCGCGCTGGATGGAGGCGATGCCGACCTGCGCGCAGTCGCGGTGCTTGCCCGCGACGTACTTCTGGCTGGCCGGGTCGTCGCCGACCAGGACGGTGCCGAGACCGGGCGTGACGCCCTGCTCCTTGAGGGCCGCCACACGGACGGTCAGGTCGGACTTGATCGCGGCCGCGGTGGCCTTGCCATCGAGAATCTGGGCGCTCATGGAGGACATCCTCCCGGATGACCCCCGCCTTCTCCCAATTCGGCCCCGCCCCGGCTCACGGGCGGCCGCTCCGGCCCGCCGCGAAGAGTTGCACGTGCACAACTCCGGTGTGTACCGACTGGACAACACCTCGGAGCTACGACGACGATGACCAGCACAGTGCCGCGGAAAGTGCCGGGGGGAATCCGCTCACACACCGTGAAAGTCCCTCCTCGCGGGCCGCGTCCGTCCCCGCACGAGATCTTCACGGAGGAACCCCCATGAGCTTCGGCGACCCGAACAACCCCTACGGCCCGCCGCAGGGCCAGCAGCCGGGTTACGGCTACCCGCAGGCGCCGCAGGGCGTGCCGCCGCAGGGCGCCTACGGCTACCCGGCCGCCCCGCCCGCCTCTCCGTACGGCCCGTACCCGGGCGCCCCGTACGGCGCTCCCGGCATGATGGCCATGCCCGGCACCATCAAGGCGGCCCGGGTGATGCTCTGGATCGTCGGCATCCTGCAGATCCTCGTCGGCCTCGGCATCGCCGTCGGGGGCAGCTTCCTCGTGAACGAGGTGGACGGCTCCGGCTCCTCCGCCGCCACGGCGGCGACCGGGCTGTTCATCGGGATGGGCGTGTTCGTCGCCGCGCTCGGCATCTGGGGCGTCGTCATCGCCGCCCGGTGCGCGAACGGCCGCGGCGGCATCCGCGTGTCCGGCATCGTCTACGGCTCGCTGCTCACGCTGAGCGGTCTGTCGAACCTGGGCATGGCCGAGTCCATGGGCACGAACCGGAGCGGGTCCCTGGTCGGCCTCGTGATCGGCATCCTGATCATCGTCTTCTTCTCGAAGGCGGACGCCGGCGCCTGGTTCAAGCGCCCGCGCTACTGAGCCGCACGGCACGCCGAAGGGCCCGGTTCCTCCCCGGAACCGGGCCCTTCGGCGTACCCGCCTACTTCCGCTTCAGCACCGCGAAGCCGTCCGAGCGGTGGACGATCTCGTACGCCGCCTCCGGGTGCAACTGCGAAGCCGTCACGGCCGGGTCCGAGGTCTGGCCCGACCAGCCGCGCAGGTCGAGCGCGAGGTAGTCGGGGGTGGCGCCCTTCGCGGTGCCCACCCAGTAGACCGTGTGGCCGGCGGTGAGGTGGGCGAGGAGCGGCACGTCGGCCTCGACGCTCGCCCCCTCCGGGACCGCGGCGACGGCCGCCCGCGCCTGCTCGGCGCGGGTGTCGGCGGCGTACGTCTCCGACTTCAGCAGCTCGCGCAGCGGCAGGTTCGCGGCGAGGGTGAGCGCGACGGCCGTGGCCGCGGCGACGGCGACCTTCCCGTACGCGGAGAGCCAGGGGCGCGGCGAGCTGCGGACCGCGCGGACGGCGTCGACCAGCGCCAGGAAGACGATCGGCATCAGGACGGCGCTGTAGTGCCAGTGCATGCCCCAGTGGTTGGCGTCCTGGGAGACGAAGCGCCAGCCGAGGGTGGGCAGGACCAGCAGCGCGAGCGGGGAGCGCAGCGCGAGGAAGCCGGTGATCGCGAAGAGGAAGAGGACCATCTCCCAGCGGTCGCCGGAGGTCAGCGCGGAGGAGACGATCTGGCCGAGCGAGGTCTCGGTGCCGGTGCCCGTCTTCTCGATCTTGGCCCAGTAGTCGTACTGGCCGAGCTTGCTGGCGGCCGGGATGAGGACCAGGACGGTGAGCGCGAAGAAGGCGACGCCGAAGCCGGCCAGGGCGGCGCCCAGCCTCTTCTGGCCCTTGAGGGCGAGGACGACGCCGACCATGGCGACGGTGAGCCCCATGTCCTCCTTGACGAGGACGAGCGGCGCCGACCAGGCGACGGCGGCGGTCCAGCGGCCGAGGAGCAGGGCGCGGCAGGTGAGGGCGAGCAGCGGGACGGCGAAGGCGATCTCGTGGAAGTCGGACTTCACCGCCTCCTGGAGGCCCCAGGAGAGCCCGTACGCGACCGTGAGGGCGATCCCGGTGGCCCGGCTGCCGAGGATCCGCTGGGCGGTGCGGCCGACGATCACGGCGGAGCCGGCGAAGAGCGCGGCCTGCGCGAAGAGCAGCGCGACCGGTGACGGCCAGATCCAGTAGAGCGGGGCGAGGAGCGCCGTCACCGGGCTGAAGTGGTCGCCGAGTATCGGGAAGCCGGGCCCCTTGATGTCGGAGACGGGCAGCCTGAACTCGGCGTAGGAGCGGACGGCCTGCCCGAAGATGCCGAGGTCCCAGGAGGGGGTGCGGAAGTGGTCGTACTGCACCCAGGAGTAGAGGAAGTACAGGCCGGTGAGGACGGCCGCGATCAGCACGTACGGGAGGTACGGGACGGGCGCGGCGGCGGGGTCCTCTGCGGGCCGTTCGCCGGCGGGGTCCGCCGACGGTCGTCTCAGTACGTCCAACACCACGTCTCCACTACTGCCGGCCGGGCCAGGGCCCGTCCATTAGACCAGAGACGGCTGTGGGGCCCTCCTGTTCCGGGAGGGCCCCACAGCCGTGTGGCGTCAGTGCGCGAAGTGGCGGGTGCCGGTGAGGTACATCGTCACGCCGGCCTTCTTCGCGGCCTCGACGACGAGCTCGTCGCGCATCGAGCCGCCGGGCTGGACGACCGCCTTCACGCCGGCCGCGGTGAGGATCTCCAGGCCGTCGGGGAAGGGGAAGAAGGCGTCGGAGGCCGCGTAGGAGCCGCGGGCGCGCTCCTCGCCGGCCCGCTCGACGGCGAGCTTGGCGGAGTCGACGCGGTTGACCTGGCCCATGCCGACGCCGACGGAGGCGCCGTCCTTGGCGAGCAGGATCGCGTTGGACTTGACCGCGCGGCACGCCTTCCAGGCGAAGGCGAGCTCGGCGAGCTCCTCGGCGGAGAGGGCCTCGCCGGTGGCGAGGGTCCAGTTCGCCGGGTCGTCGCCCTCGGCCTGGAGGCGGTCGGTGACCTGGAGCAGGACACCGCCGTCGACGGCCTTGACCTCGACCTCGTTGACGGGGCCGCGGTCGGCCCGGAGGACGCGGATGTTCTTCTTCTTGGCGAGGATCTCGACCGCGCCGTCCTCGTAGCCGGGGGCGACGACGACCTCGGTGAAGATCTCGGCGACCTGCTCGGCCATCGCGACGGAGACCGGGCGGTTGACGGCGATGACGCCGCCGAAGGCGGAGACCGGGTCGCAGGCGTGGGCCTTGCGGTGGGCCTCGGCGACGTCGGCGCCGATCGCGATGCCGCACGGGTTGGCGTGCTTGATGATCGCGACGCAGGGCTCGCTGTGGTCGTAGGCGGCGCGCAGGGCGGCGTCGGTGTCCGTGTAGTTGTTGAAGGACATCTCCTTGCCGTGCAGCTGCTCGGCCTCGGCGAGGCCGCCGGTGCCGTCGACGTAGAGCGCGGCGCCCTGGTGCGGGTTCTCGCCGTAGCGCAGCACGTTCTTGCGCGCGTAGGTGGCGCCCAGGAAGTCGGGGAAGCCACTGTCGTCGGCGGCGGCGTAGTCGTCGGCGAACCAGGAGGCCACGGCCACGTCGTACGCGGCGGTGTGCTGGAACGCCTCGGCGGCGAGCCGCTTGCGGGCGGTCAGGTCGAAGCCGCCGGCCTGGACGGCGGCGAGGACGTCGGCGTACCGCTCCGGGCTGGTGACGATGGCGACCGACGGGTGGTTCTTGGCGGCGGCGCGGACCATCGACGGGCCGCCGATGTCGATCTGCTCGACGCACTCGTCCGGGGTGGCGCCGGAGGCGACCGTCTCGCGGAACGGGTACAGGTTCACGACGACCAGGTCGAAGGGCTCCACGCCCAGCTCGGCGAGCTGCTCGCGGTGCGACTCCAGGCGCAGGTCGGCGAGGATGCCGGCGTGCACGCGCGGGTGCAGGGTCTTGACGCGGCCGTCCAGGCACTCGGGGAAGCCGGTCAGCTCCTCGACCTTGGTGACCGGGACGCCCGCGGCGGCGATCTTCCCGGCGGTGGAGCCGGTGGAGACGAGCTCGACACCGGCCTCGTGCAGACCGCGGGCCAGCTCCTCCAGGCCCGTCTTGTCGTAGACGCTGACCAGCGCGCGGCGGATGGGCTTAACGGTGTCCGTGTTCACCGACATGAACCTTTCGTCCCTCAATGCGGTAGCCGTGCCGGGCGAGGCGCCCCACGACGTCGACGAGCAGCGAGCGCTCGACTTCCTTGATGCGCTCGTGCAGAGCGGCTTCATCGTCCGACTCCCGCACCTCGACCGCGCCCTGGGCGATGATCGGGCCGGTGTCGACGCCGTCGTCGACGAAGTGGACGGTGCACCCGGTGACCTTCACGCCGTGGGCGAGCGCGTCACGCACCCCGTGGGCACCGGGAAAACTGGGGAGGAGAGCCGGGTGGGTGTTGACGACCCGGCCGCCGAAGCGGGCCAGGAACTCCTTGCCGAGGATCTTCATGAACCCGGCCGAGACGACCAGGTCCGGCTCGTACGCGGCGGTGGCCTCGGCCAGGGCGCGGTCCCACTCCTCGCGGCTCGCGTGGTCCTTCACCCGGCACACGAAGGTGGGGATCCCGGCGCGCTCGGCCCGCTCCAGACCGGCGATGGCGTCGCGGTCGGCGCCGACGGCGACGATCTCCGCGCCGTAGCCCTCGGGGTCGGCGGCGATGCCGTCGAGCAGGGCCTGGAGGTTGGTACCCGACCCGGAGACCAGAACGACAAGGCGGGCGGCAGCCACTGGGTCACTCTTTCCGTGGTTATTGTGCGGTCCTACGAACGAATCGTGCCCGTCGATACGGGGAACCCTACGAATGGCTCGACCGTCAGCAACGATACCGGCACACGGGACGGCCCCCACGGGACGGGGGCGGAGCAGGGGGGTAGCGTCAGGGTCCGACGCCGGTGTGCCACCCGGTGCGACGACGGTCACGACGACAGAGGGAAGACGTCCAGCAGATGCCGGATCGCCAGTCCACGAACGACAACAACCCGTTCGCCCCGCCGCCCGAGGGCAAGCCCGACGAGCCGTGGCAGCCGCGCCGGCCGGAGGGCTCGGACGGCCGGGACGGCCAGGACGGCGAGGGCGCCGAACCGTCGTCGTCGCCCGTGACGGGCTCGTCCGACGGGCGCTGGAGCCCGCGCCAGCCGGGCCGTTCGTCGGACGGTTTCGGGCGCGGTCCTGAGCGCCAGGGCGGCGGCCAGGGCGGCTCCGGCGGCCAGGGGCCGGAGCGGCCGGGCTTGCGCTGGGACCCGACGGACCCCGCCCAGCGGCGGGCGCGGTACGCGGTCCTCGGCGGCATGTGGGCCTTCTTCTTCGCGATCTTCGACATCCCGGAGCTGGCCCTGCTGCTCGGCGCCCTGTCGCTGTACTGGGCGATCAGCTCGCTGCGCGCCAAGCCGAAGCCGGCGGCCGAGGTGTCGCCGGAATCACAGGCGGCGTCCCAGCCCTCGGGACGGCCGTCCACGGCGCCGGGCGCCCCGAGCCCGGCCCGGTCGATGCGGACGGCGGCGATCAGCGGCCTGGTGGCCTCGGCCGTGGCCCTGGCGATCGTGTGCTTCGGCTTCACGATGCAGCTGGTCTACAAGGACTTCTACGAGTGCCGGGACGACGCCCTGACCCACGCGGGCGCGGTGGCCTGCAACGACCTGCTGCCCAAGCCGCTGCGGGACGGCTTCGGCGTGCGCGACTAGCCGGGCGCCCCCGGCTCGCCCCCGTCCGCCCCCTCCGCCCCGGTCGTCCCCGACGACCGGGGCGGAGTCGTGCCCGGGGCCGGCGGAAGAGGCGGCAGCCGGGTGGCATCCGGGGTCTCCCAGGAGGCGGGGAGGTAGTCGTACGGCTCGTAGCCGTCGTCGTCACCCACGTCGGCCCCGCCATCGGCACCGGTGAGGGAGAAGCCGGGGCCGGACGGGTCCGGGGAGGCGGGGGCGGCCGGGGCTCCTGCCGCAGCGAGGACCCGCTCCGGCGTCTTCGGCCGCCTCGGCGGCTTCGGGATCCGGGGCTTCCTGACCCGGGGCTCCCGGCGGCCCCAGGCCCGTACCGCCAGCGCCGTCGGCAGGCCGACGCCCACCCCCCACAGCACCGCCGCCGCGCCCGCCTGCCACCACACCGGGCCGAAGGCGAGCAGCCGGCCCGAACCGAGCGGGCCGCCGGCCGCGCCCGCGAGGACGGCGACCGCCGCCCCGGAGGCCCAGGCCGCGCCCAGCGCCGCGAGCGCCGTCTCACGGGCCCGGCCGACGCCGGTCGCCCGGCCCACCGAGCGGCCCAGCGCCGCCGCCGCGACCAGTGGCACGGCCGCCGCGGCCCACTGGGGCCAGCCGCCGCGCCCCTCCGGCGGCAGCGCCGCGAGGAGCGGGAAGGGCGGCACGGCGGGGTCGCCGACGAGGCCCAGCGGGGTCGCGAGCGCGCCCGTGCCGAGGGCCAGGCCGGGGCCGAGCCCGTACGCCGCCGCCCAGACCGCCGCGTTCGGCACCAGGGCGAGGACGAGCAGCGCCAGCGTCACCCGTCCGGACCACTCCCCCGCCAGCCCCTCGTAGGAGGCCCGGGCCGCGCCCGCGTGCCAGACCAGCGAGGTCCCGGCCAGCACCGCCCCGCCGGCCAGCAGCGTCACCAGTCCCGTGCCCGCGCCGCGCAGCGCGGCCGCTGCCTCCTCCCGGCCGGGCAGCGGCCGGCCCAGCGCGGACCAGACGCCGGCGCCCGCCGCGCCGAGCACCACACCGGGCAGCCACAGGCCGGCGGTGACCAGGTCGGCGGGGAGCGGGCCGCTCTCGCTGTAGACCACGATCACGGCCGCGACCAGCAGATACCCCCCGGAGACCGCGCCCAGCGCGCCCGCGGGCGAGGGCCGCGGGCGGCTCTCGTCGGCCGGATCGAGGGTGGACCGGGCGGTCCGGAAGACCAGCCACACCGGCAGCGCGGCCGTCAGCAGCGGCACGATCCCGAGCGTCGCGGGCACCCCGCTGAGGGTGTCCGTGCGGACCAGGTCCACGCCGTGGGCGAGCAGCCACAGCCCGGCGGCGAGGTGGAGGGCGCCGCCGGCGCCGCTGTCGGGGAACGGCGAGCCGATCCAGGCGACGATCACCAGGACCGCGAGCGCGCCGACGCCGAGCCCGGCGGCGACCCCGCCCCGGACACAGGCGGTGGCGAAGGCGGCGGAACGGCCGCCCTGGACCAGGGAGTGCTCGGTCAGCTGGGTCACGGGGCCATGCTGCCAACGACACGCGCTTTCGCGGCGTAACAGGCAAACCTCCGTTGTGTCGCTCAAGATACGTTTATGTTCTTTTCCGCCCAAAGGTGCACTGCGGGAGGTCGAAGCCGATGAGCCAGACGAGCCGGGGCGGCGACACCGCGCCCCCCTCCACCGCCACCGCGCTGCCGACACCGAAGGAGCGGCGCCGGCTGCGCGAGGCACTCGCCCTGAGCGAGGAGCAGGTCGCCGAGGCCATGGGCGTCACGAAGGCCACGGTCAAGGCATGGGAGACGGGCCGCTCCTCCCCCCGCGGCCGCAAGCGCGAGGCGTACGTCAAGCTGCTCACCGGCGCCCCGGCCGACCGGGGTCCGACCCCCGCCCCCACCGGAAACGTGCGGCCCAGGGCCGCCGCCAAACGCGCCGCCAAGCCGCCCACGGCCCCCTCCCCCACGCCCGCGATCGCCGCCGCCCCCGCCCGGCGCGCCCCGGTCCAGCCCGAGGAGCGCCTCAAACCGGAGCCGAAGCCGGAACCGGAGCCCGAGCCCGAGCCGCGGCCCGAGCAGGAGCGGGAGGAGGCCGCCGCTCCCGCTCCGGAGCCGTCCGGGCTCACCCCCGAGCAGGCGTTCGACGCGCTGTACGGGCACGTGGCCCCGGGCCTCGTCCACCAGGCGTACCTGCTGACCGGGCGCCGTCGCCTCTCCCGGGAGGCCGTCGAGCACGCCTTCCGCCACGCCTGGGAGCACTGGCCCGAGGTGGCCGTGGACCCCGACCCGGTCGGCTGGGTGCGGGCGGCGGCGTACGAGTACGCCCTCTCGCCCTGGCACCGGCTGCGCCGCACCCACAAGCACCCCGACGCCCCGCCCACCGAGGCCGGACGGCGGGCGCTGCTCGGCGCACTGCTGGACCTGCCGGCGCCGTACCGCCGGACCGTGCTGCTCTACGACGGGCTCGGGCTCGACCTGCCCGAGACGGCCGCGGAGACGGAGGCGAGCACCCCGGCCGCCGCCAACCGGCTGCTGTACGCGCACGCGGCGATCGGCCGGGCGGTGCCCGAGCTGGCCGATCCCGAAACGCTCCAGCGGCGGTTGGGCGCGCTGGTCGCGGAGGCGCCGACGGCGACGCTCCCCGGGGCGCGCGCGGTCCGCGGCGGCAGCGAGCGGCGGGCCCGGCGGATGACCCGGACGGTGGCCGGGGTGACGGCGGCCCTCATCGGCGTCACGGCCCTGACGGCGGCGACGGCGCCGACCCGCTACATCCCGGACATCGCGCCCGGGCAGGTCGTGAACGGCGTCCCGGTGCGCGGCGGGCCGCAGAAGCTCGGCGAGGAGGACCTGGAGCTGCGCGACCGGCTGCGGTCCGAGCCGAACCCGGGCCCGGAGCGGCTGGTCCCGACCGCGGGGTGAGCCTCCGGCGTACGCGAGTGGGCCCCGCCCCCGCCCGGTCTCCCGGGAGGGGCGGGGCCCACTCGCCTACGGTCTCGCCGTGGGACTTCAGCCCGCGAGGATGGCGCGCGCCAGCTTGGCGGTCTCGGTGGGGGTCTTGCCGACCTTCACACCGGCGGCCTCCAGGGCCTCCTTCTTCGCCTGGGCGGTGCCGGAGGAGCCGGAGACGATGGCGCCGGCGTGGCCCATGGTCTTGCCCTCGGGCGCGGTGAAGCCCGCGACGTAGCCGACGACCGGCTTGGTGACGTTGGCCTTGATGAAGTCGGCCGCGCGCTCCTCGGCGTCGCCGCCGATCTCGCCGATCATGACGATCAGGTCGGTGTCGGGGTCCGCCTCGAACGCCGCGAGGGCGTCGATGTGCGTGGTGCCGATGACCGGGTCGCCACCGATGCCGACGGCGGAGGAGAAGCCGAGGTCACGGAGCTCGTACATCATCTGGTACGTCAGCGTGCCGGACTTCGAGACCAGGCCGATGCGGCCCGGCTTCGTGATGTCGCCCGGGATGATGCCGGCGTTGGACTGGCCCGGGGTGATGAGACCGGGGCAGTTCGGGCCGATGAGGCGGGTCTTGTTGCCCTTCTCCACGGCGTACGCGTAGAACGCGGCGGAGTCGTGGACGGCGATGCCCTCGGTGATGACGACGGCGAGGGGGATCTCGGCGTCGATCGCCTCGACGACGGCGGCCTTGGCGAAGGCCGGCGGCACGAAGAGGACCGAGACGTTGGCGCCGGTCTTCTCCATGGCCTCGGCGACGGAGCCGAAGACCGGGACCTCGGTGCCGTCGAAGTCGACGACGGTGCCGGCCTTGCGCGGGTTCACGCCGCCGACGATGTTGGTGCCGTCACCCAGCATGAGCTTGGTGTGCTTCATGCCCGTGGCACCGGTCATGCCCTGGACGATGACCTTGCTGTCCTTGTTGAGGAAGATAGCCATGGCTGTTCTGTCCCTCTTCCCTTACTTCGCAGCCGCGAGCTCGGCGGCCTTGTCGGCCGCGCCGTCCATGGTGTCCACGCGCTGAACCAGCGGGTGGTTGGCGTCCGACAGGATCTTGCGACCCAGCTCCGCGTTGTTGCCGTCGAGGCGCACGACCAGCGGCTTGCTGACCTCCTCGCCCTTCGAGGCGAGCAGCTCCAGGGCCTGGACGATGCCGTTGGCGACCTCGTCGCAGGCGGTGATGCCGCCGAAGACGTTGACGAACACGGACTTGACGTCCTTGTCGCCGAGGATGATCTCCAGGCCGTTCGCCATGACCTCGGCGGAGGCGCCGCCGCCGATGTCGAGGAAGTTGGCCGGCTTCACGCCGCCGTGGTTCTCACCGGCGTACGCGACGACGTCCAGGGTCGACATGACCAGGCCGGCGCCGTTGCCGATGATGCCGACGGAGCCGTCGAGCTTGACGTAGTTGAGGCCCTTGGCCTTGGCGGCGGCCTCCAGCGGGTCGGCCGCGGCCTTGTCCTCCAGGGCCTCGTGCTCCGGCTGGCGGAAGTCGGCGTTGGCGTCCAGGGAGACCTTGCCGTCGAGGGCGATGACGTCGCCGGAGGCGACCTTCGCGAGCGGGTTGACCTCGACGAGGAGGGCGTCCTCGGCGACGAAGGTCTTCCACAGGGTGACCAGGACGTCGGCGACCTTGTCGGCGACCTCGGCCGGGAACTGGGCCGCGGCGACGATCTCGCGGGCCTTCTCGATGTCGACGCCCTTGTTGGCGTCGACCGGCACCTTGGCGACCTTCTCGGGGGTCTCCTCGGCGACCTGCTCGATGTCCATGCCGCCGGCGACGGAGGCGATGGCGAGGAAGGTGCGGTTGGTGCGGTCGAGGAGGTACGAGACGTAGTACTCCTCGACGATCTCCGGAGCGGTCTCCGCGATCATCACCTTGTGGACCGTGTGGCCCTTGATGTCCATGCCCAGGATGTCCGTCGCGCGGGCGACGGCCTCGTCCGGGGTGGCGGCGAGCTTGACGCCGCCGGCCTTGCCGCGGCCGCCGACCTTCACCTGGGCCTTGACGACCGACTTGCCGCCAAGACGCTCGGTGGCCTCGCGCGCCGCCTCAGGCGTGTCGATGACTTCACCGGCCAGCACCGGTACACCGTGCTTGGCGAAGAGGTCCCTCGCCTGGTACTCGAACAGGTCCACGCGCGTCCCTTTTCTAGATGATCGCGGTTCGTTGTCTGCGTGGGCGTGCCGCGGAGGGCAACGTGACTGCGCTGTCACTAGGGAGGCGTACACGGTGTCCGTGGACGCGGCATGTCCGTCTCGCAGGTTATCCCCGTGGGACGTGGGTCCCTAAATCGCAGATCACAACCGAGCGGTGATACGGGTCACAGAACGTAGGGGCGAGTGGGCTGTCCGTGGACGTCCGGCTGGCCCCCTCCGGGCCTGACGGGGCAGGCGGGGGAAGGGGGTTGCGCCCCTCACGCCACGCCGTCGCCGCAGGTGAGGGGCGGCCCGCACCGGATGTGATATGGGCCTCAGTCGGCCCGCGGCCACCCGTCCGGGTGGCCGGGTGACGACGGAATCCGTACGGCCGGCGTCCGGGCGGCCGGACGGCGTCAGGCGGTGTCGGGTATCGGCAGCGGCCGCTTCTCCAGGGCGGCGGCCATCACCTCGGGGAAGAGGTCCGGGGTGCAGGCGAAGGCCGGGGCGCCGAGGGCGGCGAGCGCGGCGGCGTGGTCGCGGTCGTAGGCGGGGGCGCCCTCGTCGGAGAGGGCGAGCAGGGCGACGAACTGCACGCCGGACGCCTTCATCGCGGCGACCCGCTTCAGCATCTCGTCGCGGATGCCGCCCTCGTACAGGTCGCTGATGAGGACGACGACGGTGTCGGCGGGTCGGGTGATCCGGGACTGGCAGTAGGCGAGGGCCCGGTTGATGTCGGTGCCGCCGCCGAGCCGGGTGCCGAACAGGACGTCGACGGGGTCGTCGAGCGCGTCCGTGAGGTCGACGACCGCGGTGTCGAAGACGACGAGCCGGGTGGCGACGGCCTGCAGCGAGGCGAGGACGGCGCCGAAGACGGAGGCGTAGACGACGGAGGCGGCCATGGAGCCGGACTGGTCGATGCAGAGCACCACCTCCTTGCGGACCGCCCGGGAGGCGCGGCCGTGGCCGATCAGCCGCTCGGGGACGATCGTGCGGTGCTCGGGGAGGTAGTGCCTGAGGTTGGCCCGCAGGGTGCGGTCCCAGTCGATGTCCCGGTGGCGGGGGCGGCTGATCCGGGCGGTCCGGTCGAGCGCGCCGGTGACGGTCGCGCGGGTACGGGTCGCGAGCCGGGCCTCCAGGTCGGCGACGACCTTGCGGACGACGGCCCGCGCGGTCTCGCGGGTGGTCTCGGGCAGCGCCTTGTTCAGCGACAGCAGGGTGCCGACGAGGTGGACGTCGGGCTCGACGGCCTCCAGCATCTCCGGCTCCAGGAGGAGCGCGGCGAGCCCGAGCCGGTCGATGGCGTCGCGCTGCATGACCTGCACGACGGAGCTGGGGAAGTAGCTGCGGATGTCGCCGAGCCAGCGGGCGACGGAGGGCGCGGAGCCGCCGAGCCCGCCCCGGCGCTCACCGCCGCCGTCCCGGCCGTCGCGGCTGTCCCTGCTGTCGTAGAGGGCGGCGAGGGCGGCGTCCATGGCGGCGTCGGTGCCGGACAGGGCGCGGCCGGTGCCCTCGGCCGCGGCGCCGCCGAGGACGAGCCGCCAGCGGCGGAGCCGCTCGTCGGCGGAGGCCGCGGCGGGTGCTTCGGCGGATGCTGCGGCGGGTGCTTCGCCGGGTGCTGCGGCGTGGCTCATGCGGGTGCCTCCGTGTCGAGGACGAGGTGGAGGAGGGGCAGGACCCCGTCGGCGCGCTCCTCGTCGAGCGCGGCGGCGAAGCCGGGGACGAGGGCGGCCGGGCCGGGGGCGGCGGCCTGGGGTCCGCGGGCGACGAGCTCGCCGAGGGTGCGGCGCACGCCGGGCTCGTACGCCCCGAAGGTGCGCCGCAGCAGCGGCAGGACGTCGGTGAACGCCTCGGCGGGCACGCCGGCCAGCCAGCCGTCGAGGAGGGCGAGGAGCCGCTCGTCGTGGACGAGGAGCAGTCCGCCGCCGGACCCGCCGACGAAGCCGTCGATCCAGGCGGCGGCGTCGGCGGGCGGGGTGCCGGGCGAGAGGGCGAGCCCCATGAGCCGGGCGGTCTCGTCGTCCTGGAGCCGTCCCTCGTCGAGCAGGGTCCGTGCCGCCCGGCCCCGGACGACCCCGGGCACCCGCTCGGCCTCGGCGAGCCGCCGCAGCGCCGAGGCCCAGCGGAGGGCGAGCGTCCCGGGTTCGGCGGCGCCGGCCGGTTCCGGGAGGAGGCCGATCGCGGTGTGGACGGCGTCCAGGCGGTCCCGCATCTGCGCGGCGGCCTCGGCGTCGAGGTGGACGCAGGCGGGCGGGAGGCCCACGCAGATCCGCTCGGCGAGTCCGGCGGCGACTCCGGCGAGGGCGGCGGTGTCGGTGCCGCGCACGTCCCCGTACCGCAGGGAGCGGGCGAGGGCGGGGAGCGCGTCGGCGAGGTGGGCCACGTCGGTGTCGAGCGCGGCCCGGTCGGCGAGGGCGCCCAGGACGGCGGGGAGCGCGTCGGTGAGCCCGGCGAGCAGACACCGCTCGGCGAGGGCGGTGATCTCGCCGAGGGTGTCCGCGGCGAGCGCGCGGGACTCGGCCCGGGCGGTGGCGGCGGCCTCCACGGTGGTGCCCCAGACGCCGGCCTCGGCGACCCGGACGTGCAGCTCGGGCTGCCAGCGCAGCCGCCAGGACTCCCGGAAGGTGCCGGTGGTGCCGGTGCGCCCGGCGGTGGGCTCGCCCCAGTCGACGCCGAGGAGCCGGAGCCGGTGCAGGAGGCGGCTGCGGGCGGCGTCGGTCGCGCCCCGCAGGTCGAGGTCGAGCGTGCGCTCCTCGGCCTCGGGCTTGAGGCGGAGGGAGCGCTGGAGCCGGTCGAGGTCGCGCTGGAGCGGGACGGCGGGGGCGGCGGCCGGGACCTCGCCGAGGGCGTCGCCGACGACGAGCCGGTCCCGGACGAGGGCGAGCGGCACGTCGGAGCCCTCGCAGAGGACGGCCCGGACGGCGTCGGTGGTCTCGTCGAGCCCGGGGCGGGGCCGGCCGCGGAGGGCGGCGAGGGTCTGGGCGAGCCGGACGGCCTCGATGACATGGGCGGAGGAGACGGGGTGGTCGGCCTCGCGGAGCAGTCCGGCGACCTTGGTCATCCAGCGCTCGACGGGCCGGTCGGGGGCGGCGAAGAGGTGGTCGTACCAGCCGGGCGACTCGATGCCCGCGCCGTATCCGGAGCGGCGGGCGAGCCGGCGGTGGGTCCACGGCACCCAGGTCAGCTCGGCCTTCACCTTGGGCAGGCCCTTGAGGAGGGCGCGGTCGGCGGTGACGGTGGTCCGCTTGGCGAGCGCGGGCACGTGCCAGGCGCCGCAGACGACGGCGACGGCGTCCCCGAACTCCTTGCGGGCGGCGCGCAGCCGCAGCCGCATGTGGGCCTCGCGGACGAGGTCGCGCGGGTGTCCGCCGTGGCCGTAGCGCTCGCGGAGGGCGGTCATCGCGTCGGCGAGGGCGGCGAACGGGGCGAGGGGGTCGGTGTCGCCGCGGAGTTCGACGACGTCCTCCCACCACTGCTCGGGGTCCTCGTGCCCGGCGGCGCGGGCGAGTTCGGCGAGCGGGTCGATCCGGCCGGCGCCGTCGGCCTCCTCGTCGTCGCCCCAGGTGGGGTCGGACGTGGCGAGGGTGTGGGCGGCGGGCAGGTCGGCGAAGCGGACCGGGACGCCCCGGCCGAGGGCCCAGCGGACGGCGGTCCACTCGGGCGAGAAGGCGGCGAAGGGCCAGAAGGCGGCCCGGCCGGGGTCGTCGGCGGCGTGCGCGAGGAGGGCGACCGGCGGCCGCATCTCCGGGTCGGCGGCGAGGGCGACGAGCCCGTCGGCCTCGGCGGGTCCCTCGATCAGCACCGCGTCGGGCCGGGCCGCGTCCAGGGCGGCGACCACTCCGCGCGCGGAGCCGGGTCCGTGGTGCCGCACCCCGAGCAGCAGGGGCCAGGCCACCCGCTCCCGGGCGTCCGCCGCGGCGGGTGCCGTGGCGAGGGCCGTCATGCGCTCACCTCGCGGCAGGCGCGGTAGAAGTCCTTCCAGCCGTCGCGCTCTCTGACCACCGTCTCCAGGTACTCCTGCCAGACGACGCGGTCGGCGGCCGGGTCGCGGACGACGGCGCCGAGGAGTCCGGCGGCGACGTCCGAGGGGCGCAGCACGCCGTCGCCGAAGTGGGCGGCGAGCGCGAGGCCGCCGGTGACGACGGAGATGGCCTCGGCGGTGGAGAGCGTCCCGGACGGGGACTTGAGCCGGGTGCGGCCGTCGGCGGTGACGCCGTCGCGGAGTTCGCGGAAGACGGTGACGACCCGGCGGATCTCCTCGACGCCCTCGGGCAGGGCGGGCAGTTCCAGGGAGCGGCCGAGCTGTTCGACCCGGCGGGCGACGATGTCGACCTCGTCCTCGGGGCTGGCCGGCAGCGGCAGCACCACGGTGTTGAAGCGGCGGCGGAGCGCGCTGGAGAGGTCGTTGACGCCGCGGTCGCGGTCGTTGGCGGTGGCGATCAGGTTGAAGCCGGGGACGGCCTGGACCTCCTCGCCGAGTTCGGGGACGGGCAGGGTCTTCTCGGACAGGATCGTGATGAGCGTGTCCTGCACGTCGGCGGGGATGCGGGTCAGTTCCTCGACGCGGGCGGTCGTCCCCTGGTCCATGGCGCGCATCACGGGGCTGGGGACGAGGGCGGCGCGGCTGGGGCCCTCGGCGAGCAGCCGCGCGTAGTTCCACCCGTACCGGATGGCCTCCTCGGGGGTGCCGGCGGTGCCCTGGACGAGGAGGGTGGAGTCGCCGCTGACGGCGGCCGCCAGGTGCTCGGAGACCCAGGTCTTGGCGGTGCCGGGGACGCCGAGGAGCAGCAGGGCCCGGTCGGTGGCGAGCGTGGTGACGGCGACCTCGACGATGCGGCGGGGGCCGACGTACTTGGGTGTGATCACGGTGCCGTCGGGCAGCGTGCCGCCGAGGAGGTAGGTGGCGACGGCCCGGGGCGAGAGGCGCCAGCGGGCGGGCCTGGGGTGGTCGTCGGCGGCGGCGAGCGCCGCGAGTTCGTGGGCGAAGGCGTCCTCGGCGTGGGGCCGGAGGGCCTCGGCGGCGGGGCGCCGCCGGCCCGGGCCGGTGTCCGTCACGGCACCGGCGCCGGGCTGCGGGATGGTTTCGGGCACGGTCATGGATCCCCCTCCAGATCGTTCGACCTGCTGTGCGATCCACGGTGCACCACGCCACTGACAATCGACTGCCGTCGCAGGTCAGGGGTGGTTTCGGGGCCCGAAGGGCGGGGCGGGGAGGGTCAGTTGAAGACCGGGGAGACGGCGACGCAGCCGCCGGCCATGGCCTGCTCGCCCTTGGCCTCCTTGATGACCTTGCCCTGGTAGACGACCTTGCAGACGAGGTCGGCGGGCTTGGTGGTGACCGGCATGACGGCGGGCGGCATGATGCCGTGCAGCTTCACCGTCTTGCTCCACGGCGTGGTGGGCTTCTTCTCGGTCTCGACCTGGGGCTGCATCGCGGTGCCGTCGCCGGCGTGGTACTCGATGGACGTGACGTCGGTGCCGGTGACCTCGTAGGTCACCTCGTAGCTTTCGGTGACGGCCTTGTCGACCTCTTCGGCGGCCTTGTCGGCCGCCTCGGAACAGGCTCCGAGTCCGAACGCGAGGCCGAGGGCGGCGAGGGCCGAGACGGCGGTGCGGACGGTGCGGTTCATGGTGGTACTCCCCCTGCACGGGTCAGTGCGGTCGTAAGGTCGCGCGCTGGTTCGCGCGAGCTCGCACAGCACCGTAAAGGACCGGTAAAGCCACCGTGTCGCCGGGGCGGCTCTCCGGAGCGAATCCGCAGGTCAACTGCGTTGTCAGTGGCGGACAATACCGTCAGGTACATGAATGCCATGGGGGTGCGCTGGACGGCCGAGCAGGTGCTGGCACTGGCTCCTGACGACGCCTCGCGCAGAGCGGGGAGCGGGCTCGGCGCGGCCGGGCCGTGGAGCGGCGCGGGCTGCGGCGAGGGGGTGGTCTGGGGGCAGTGCGAGGGCAGTGGCCGCACGCCGTACCGGACGGTCGTGGAGACCGCCGGGCCGGCGTACTCGTGCACCTGCCCGAGCCGCAAGGCCCCGTGCAAGCACGTGCTGGGACTGCTGCTGCTGTGGGCGGCGGACGGCGCGGCCGTGCCGGACGGGGCCGAGCCGCCGGACTGGGCCGCGCGCTGGCTCGCGGGGCGGCGCGCCGGGGCCGCGGGAGCCGCCCGGAAGGCGGCCGGGGGGCCGCCGGCCGATCCGGAGGCCGCCCGCCGGCGGGCGGAGCGGCGGGCGGCCCGGGTGACGGCGGGCGCGGAGGAGCTGGAGCGGCGCCTCACGGACCTGGTGCGCGGCGGGCTCGCCGCGGCCGGTCAGCAGGGGTACGGCCTGTGGGAGGAGACCGCGGCCCGCATGGTCGACGCGCAGGCGCCGGGGCTCGCGGGCCGGGTCCGCGAGCTGGGCGCGATACCGGGCTCGGGCCCGGGCTGGCCGGTGCGGCTCCTGGAGGAGTGCGCGCTCACCCATCTCCTGGACCGGGCGTGGCTGGCCGCCGACCGGCTGCCCGCTCCGCTGGCGGCGACGGTACGGACCCGGGTCGGGCTGCCCGCCGCGCCGGGCGGCACGGCGGTGCGGGACCGGTGGCTGGTCCTCGCCCAGTACGACACCGGGGACGGCCGGCTGACGACCCGTCGCCTCTGGCTGTACGGGGCGGAGAGCGGCCGTACGGCGCTGCTGCTCTCCTTCGGCGCGGCGGGCCGCGCGCCCGCGCTGGCGCTGCCGGTCGGCGCGGTGGTGGACGGCGAGCTGACCCCGCACGCGGGCTCGGGGCAGCTCAGGGCGGAGCCCGGCGAGCCGCTGCTCCCGGTCGCCGGGCCCGCGGTGCCGCCGCCGGGCGGCCCGGTGGGGGCGGCGCTGGACGCGTACGGGCGGGCGCTGCGGGAGGACCCGTGGCTGGACTCCTGGCCGGTGACGCTGGCCGGGGTGGTGCCCGCGCGGGCCGAGTACGGCTGGCAGCTCGCCGACGCCGACGGCCGCGAGGCACTGCCCCTGACCGGCGGCGACCGCACCCGCCCCGGCCTCTGGCGCCTCCTCGCCCTGTCCGGCGGCGCCCCCGTGACGGTCTTCGGCGAATGCGGCCACAGAGGCTTCACACCCCTGGCCGCCTGGTCGCCGGACGCACCGTCGGAAACGGTGCCGCTGCTGTGACCCCCGCCCGCCCGAACCCGCGCAGACGAGCACCCGGCCCTGACCGAGGAGGAGAGACGTGACGACGACAGGGACCCCACCCGAGGCCGCCTGGGACGACCTGATGACCTCCGCCCTGCTGGGAACCGATCGCCGCCCGCCCCCCGGCACCCGCGGCCCCACCG
>NZ_JOGX01000023.1 GCF_000719555.1 Streptomyces sp. NRRL F-5727 | reverse complement strand
TCGATGACGAACTCCGGCGCGCACGGCTTCTCCGAGATCCTGTACGCCTACACCTCGGGCGCCAACAACAACGGCTCGGCCTTCGCCGGCCTGAACGCGGACACCCAGTGGTTCAACTCGACCATCGGCATCGCGATGCTGCTCGGCCGGTTCCTGCCCATGGTGTTCGTCCTCGCGCTGGCCGGCTCGCTCGCCGAGCAGCAGCCCGTCCCCGAGACCGCGGGCACGCTGCGGACCGAGAAGCCGCTGTTCACCGGCCTGCTCGTCGGCACGATCATGATCATCACCGGTCTCACCTACTTCCCGGCCCTCGCGCTGGGACCGCTCGCCGAAGGGCTCGCGGCATGACCATCGACGTAAAGAAGCACGAGGACGACATGTCCACCTCCGTCCCCTCGACGAAAGCACCACACGGCGACCTGTCCGGCGGGCACCCGTCGGCCGGCCGGGTCGGCGGCGGCCTCTTCGATCCGAAGCAGTTGATCGCCTCTTTCCCGGACGCGATCAAGAAGCTCGACCCGCGCGTGATGATCAAGTCGCCGGTGATGTTCGTCGTGCTGGTCGGCTCGGTGGTCACGACCGCGCTGGCGATCAAGAACCCGGGCGACTGGTTCGGCTGGGCCATCACCGTCTGGCTGTGGCTGACCACGATCTTCGCCAACCTCGCGGAGGCGGTGGCCGAGGGCCGCGGCAAGGCGCAGGCCGACACGCTGCGCAAGGCCAAGACCGACACCGTCGCCCGCCGTCTCACCCGGGACGGCAAGGGTGAGGAAGAGGTCGCCGGCACCGAGCTGCGCGTCGGCGACCTCGTGGTCTGCGAAGCCGGGGACGTCATCCCCGGCGACGGCGACGTCGTCGAGGGCGTCGCGAGCGTCGACGAGTCCGCGATCACCGGCGAGTCCGCCCCCGTGATCCGCGAGTCCGGCGGCGACCGCTGCGCGGTCACGGGCGGCACGAAGGTGCTCTCCGACCGGATCGTCATCAAGATCACGACGAAGCCCGGCGAGACCTTCATCGACCGGATGATCAACCTGGTCGAGGGCGCGGCCCGGCAGAAGACCCCGAACGAGATCGCCCTCAACATCCTGCTGGCGTCCCTCACCATCGTCTTCCTGCTCGCGGTCGTGACACTGAAGCCGTTCGCGATCTACGCGGGCGCCGACGACCAGACCTCCCTCATCGTCCTCACGGCGCTGCTGGTCTGCCTGATCCCGACCACCATCGGTGCGCTGCTCTCCGCGATCGGCATCGCGGGCATGGACCGGCTCGTCCAGCGCAACGTCCTGGCCATGTCGGGCCGCGCGGTCGAGGCCGCCGGCGACGTGTCGACGCTGCTGCTCGACAAGACCGGCACCATCACCCTTGGCAACCGCCAGGCGTCGGAGTTCGTCCCCGTACGCGGAACCACCGAGGCCGAGGTGGCCGACGCCGCCCAGCTCTCCTCGCTCGCCGACGAGACGCCCGAAGGCCGCTCGATCGTCGTCCTCGCCAAGGAGAAGTACGGCCTGCGCGAACGCCACCAGGGCGAACTGTCCGAAGCGGTCTGGATCGAGTTCACCGCCCAGACCCGCATGTCCGGCGTCGACGTGGACGGACGCAAGGTCCGCAAGGGAGCGACCGGTTCGGTCGTCGCGTGGGTGAAGGAGCAGGGCGGCAGCGTTGCCGAGGACGCGCAGGCGCTCACGGACCGGATCTCCCAGGCCGGCGGCACCCCGCTGCTCGTCGCGGTGTGCGACGACAAGGGTGCGCGGGTTCTCGGCGTCATCCACCTGAAGGACGTCGTCAAGGAGGGCATGCGGGAGCGGTTCGACGAACTGCGCCGCATGGGCATCAAGACGATCATGATCACGGGCGACAACCCGCTGACCGCGAAGGCGATCGCCGAGGAGGCCGGGGTCGACGACTTCCTCGCCGAGGCCACCCCCGAGGACAAGATGGCCCTCATCAAGCGCGAGCAGGCGGGCGGCAAGCTCGTCGCGATGACCGGCGACGGCACCAACGACGCCCCGGCGCTCGCGCAGGCGGACGTCGGCGTGGCGATGAACACCGGCACGTCGGCCGCGAAGGAGGCCGGCAACATGGTCGACCTCGACTCCGACCCGACCAAGCTCATCGAGATCGTCGAGATCGGCAAGCAACTCCTCATCACCCGGGGCGCCCTGACCACCTTCTCGATCGCCAACGACGTGGCGAAGTACTTCGCGATCATCCCGGCCATGTTCGCGGTCGCCTACCCGTCGCTGGACAAGCTCAACATCATGGGCCTGGCCTCGCCGGAGTCCGCGATCCTGTCCGCGGTCATCTTCAACGCCCTGATCATCATCGCCCTCGTCCCGCTGGCGCTGAAGGGTGTGCGCTACCGCCCGGCGAGCGCCGACTCGATGCTGCGGCGCAACCTCGGGATCTACGGACTCGGCGGCCTGATCGCCCCGTTCATCGGCATCAAGATCATCGACGTCCTCATCTCCCTCATCCCCGGAATCGGCTGACCACGATGAACAACTCAGCGGCGAACACCGGCCGTGTCCTGTGGGCGGGCCTGCGCGCCCTCCTCGTCCTCACCCTCGTCTGCGGCGTCCTTTACCCGCTCGCCGTCACCGGCATCGCCCAGCTCACCATGCCCGGCAGGGCGAACGGCTCCGAGATCGAGGACGCGAGCGGGAAGGTCGTCGGCTCCGAGCTCATCGGCCAGACCTACACCCTGCCGCTCAAGGACGGCGAGGAGACCCCGGCCCCCGACCTGCGCTGGTTCCAGCCCCGCCCCTCCAACGGCCTCGGCACCAACTCCGTCAACACCCAGTACTCGATCATCCTCTCCGGCGCCACCAACCGCTCCGGCGACAACGAGGACCTGATCAAGTGGGTCAAGGACGCCAAGGCCGCCGTCGTCAAGGACAACTCCACAGCCGACTACCAGGTGAAGCCGTCGGACGTGCCCGCCGACGCCGTCACCTCCTCCGGCTCCGGTCTCGACCCGCACATCTCCCCGGAGTACGCCAGGCTCCAGGTCCACCGCGTCGCCGCACGCAACGGGCTCGACGTCGCGACGGTCGAGAGGCTGGTCGCCGAGCACACCGACGACCGGATCCTCGGCTTCATCGGCGAACCCCGCGTCAACGTCCTGAAGCTCAACATCGCTCTCAAGGACCTGGTGGCCAAGGGCTGATGGGCTTAACCGAACGACAGCGGAGCCGGCGCGGCCATGGACCACCCACGGCCCGCCGGCTTCCGCCGCATACCGAACCACGACAGGAGGGGCAGCACCGATGACCCGGGTGCTGGTCGTCGAGGACGACGCGCAGCTCGCACGCGCACTGGTGATCAACCTGCAGGCGCGGAAGTACTCCGTGGACGCCGCACCCGACGGCGCCACGGCGCTGCGCCTGGTGGCCTCGGAGCGGCCGGACATGATCCTGCTCGACCTCGGCCTGCCCGACATGGACGGAGTCGACGTCATCAAGGCGCTCCGGGGATGGAGCAGGGCCCCGGTGCTCGTGCTCTCCGCGCGCAGCGGTTCCGAGGACAAGGTCCGAGCGCTCGACTCCGGTGCCGACGACTACATGACGAAACCGTTCAGCATGGACGAGCTGCTCGCCCGCGTGCGGGCGGCGACCCGGCGCACCGAAGAGGCGTCCAGCCGACCGCTCACGACGAGTCTGGTCACGGCCGAGTCGTTCACCGTCGACCTCGTGGCCAAGAAGGTCCGGCGGCAGGACCGTGACGTACGGCTGACGCCGACCGAGTGGCACCTCCTGGAGATCCTCGTCTGCAACCCGGGCGTCCTCATCAGCCAGCGGCGCCTCCTCACCGAGGTCTGGGGACCCAGCTCCGGCACCAAGACCAACTACCTCCGGGTGTACATGGCCCAGCTCCGGCGCAAGCTGGAATCGGACCCGGCGCACCCCCGTCACCTCGTCACCGAGCCCGGCATGGGCTACCGCTTCGAACCCTGACCCCCTCCAGACACCACCGCACGAGAACGGCAGCGCACATCACCATGGGACGTGGAAAGTTCCGCATCTACCTCGGCGCGGCACCCGGCGTCGGCAAGACGTACGCCATGCTCTCGGAGGCCCACCGCCGGGTCGAACGCGGCACCGACTGCGTCGTCGCCTTCGTCGAACACCACCACCGGCCGCGTACGGAGGTGATGCTGCACGGCCTGGAGACTATGCCGCGCAAGGAGATCGCGTACCGGGACACCGTCTTCACCGAGATGGACGTCGACGCGGTCCTCGCCCGCCGCCCGGCCGTCGCCCTCGTCGACGAGCTCGCGCACACCAACGTCCCCGGATCCCGCAACCCCAAGCGCTGGCAGGACGTCGAGGAGCTCCTCGCGGCGGGCATCGACGTCATATCCACGGTCAACATCCAGCACCTGGAGTCCCTCGGGGACGTCGTCGAGGCGATCACCGGCGTACGTCAGAAGGAGACGGTCCCCGACGAGGTCGTCCGCCGGGCCGACCAGATCGAGCTGGTCGACATGTCGCCGCAGGCGCTGCGCCGCCGCATGGCACACGGCAACGTCTACAAGCCCGACAAGGTCGACGCGGCCCTCTCCAACTACTTCCGCCCCGGCAACCTCACCGCCCTGCGCGAACTGGCCCTGCTGTGGACCGCGGACCGGGTCGACGAATACCTGCAGGAGTACCGGACCGAGCACCGGGTCTCGAAGATCTGGGGTTCCCGCGAGCGGATCGTCGTCGGCCTCACCGGCGGCCCCGAGGGACGCACCCTCATCCGGCGCGCCGTCCGCCTCGCCGAGAAGGGAGCGGGCGGAGAGGTCCTCGCCGTCTACATCTCCCGCAGCGACGGGCTCACCACCGCCTCGCCGAAGGAACTGGCACTCCAACGGACACTCGTCGAGGACCTCGGCGGCACCTTCCACCACGTCGTCGGCGACGACGTCCCCACCGGCCTGCTCGAATTCGCCCGAGGCGTCAACGCCACCCAGATCGTCCTCGGCGTCAGCCGTCGCCGGACGTGGCAGTACGCCTTCGGGCCCGGCGTCAGCGCCACCGTCGCCCGCGACTCCGGCCCCGACCTCGACGTCCACATCGTCACCCACGACGAAGCCGCCAAGGGCCGCGGCCTGCCCACCGCCGGCCGGACGAGGCTCGGCCGGTCCCGCACCCTGTGGGGCTGGGCCGTCGGCCTCGCCGGACCCGTCCTGCTCACCCTGCTCCTGAGCAGCGCCCTGCCCGACGTCGGCCTGGCCAACGACGTTCTGCTCTTCCTGACCCTGACCGTGGCCGCGGCCCTCCTCGGCGGCCTCAGACCCGCCCTGGCGTCCGCGGCCGTCGGATCGCTCCTGCTCAACTGGTACTTCACCCCGCCGCTCCACCAGCTCACGATCGCCGACCCGCGCAACATCGTCGCCTTGGTGATCTTCGTCGGAGTCGCGATCTCGGTCGCCTCGGTCGTGGACGTCGCCGCCCGCCGCACCCATCAGGCGGCCCGGCTGCGTGCGGAGGCGGAGACGCTCTCCTTCCTCGCGGGCAGCGTCCTGCGCGGCGAGACCAGTCTTGATGCCCTGCTCGAACGGCTCCGCGAGACCTTCTCCATGGAATCGGTGGCGCTCCTGGAACGCGGCGAGGACACCGAACCGTGGTCGTGCGTCACCGCCGTCGGCCACCCCACCATCGGTCGCCCCGAAGACGCCGACGTGGACATGCCCGTCGGCGACCACCTGACCCTCGCCCTGACCGGCCGCGTCCTGCCGGCCGAGGACCGGCGCGTCCTCGGCGCCTTCGCCGCTCAGGCCGCCGTCGTCCTCGACCGCCAACGCCTCGTGGACCAGGCCGAGGAAGCCCGCAAGCTCGCCGAGGGCAACAAGATCCGCACCTCGCTGCTCGCCGCGGTCAGCCACGATCTGCGTACTCCGCTCGCCGGCATCAAGGCGTCGGTCTCCTCCCTGCGTGCGGACGACGTGGAGTGGTCGGACGAGGACCGGGCAGAACTCCTCGCGACCATCGAGGACGGCGCCGACCGGCTGGACCACCTCGTCGGCAATCTCCTCGACGTGTCCCGCCTGGAGACCGGCACCGTCACGGCCGTGATCAGGGAAACCGACCTCGACGAGGTCGTCCCGATGGCCCTGCTCGGCGTTCCCGAGGACAGCGTCGAACTGGACATCCCCGAGACGCTCCCGATGGTCGCCGTCGACCGCGGCCTGCTGGAACGGGCCGTCGCCAACATCGTCGAGAACGCCGTCAAGTACAGCCCGCCCGGAGAACCGGTCCTCGTCGCGGCGAGCGCCCTGGCCGACCGCGTCGAACTCCGTGTCGTCGACCGCGGTCCCGGCGTCCCCGACGAGGCCAAGGACCGCATCTTCGGCGCCTTCCAGCGGTACGGCGACGCCCCACGCGGGGAGGGCGTCGGCCTCGGCCTCGCCGTGGCGCGCGGCTTCCTGGAGGCGATGGGTGGCACGGTGACGGCGGAGGACACTCCTGGGGGCGGGCTGACCATGGTCCTCGGCCTGCGTACGCCGCACGGACCCTCCCCGTCACGTCCGGCTGTCTCCCCGGAGAAGACGACATGAGGCCGGTGGAGGGCCTGGTCGTGTCAGTCGGAGTCCGGTCGGGTGCCCGGCACTTGAAGCGGCAGGTCGCAGGGGTATTCCCGCCCTTCCCGCAGGAACGTGAGGCGGACCGTGAGGACACGCGCGGACTGGGCGACGGCCGGCCGGCCGGTGATCGCGCCGTCCGTGTGACCGCCGTCCTCGCTCAGGCCGTACGCCCCGCCCCAGTCGGTGTACTCGTTGCCGACGTCGTCACGTGCCTCCAGCGCCAGCAGGACGGGCGACCCGCCTTCCTGCCCCTCGGGGAGGGGCGGCCTGACCGTGTAACGGACGGTGAACGAGTCCTCGTCCAGCGACAGACTGTCGACGACGAGCTCGTGGTTGCCGCCGAGGATGCGGGCTGTGGGGCGGGGGGTCCGGCTGTTCATGGGGTGCTCACGCGCTTCCGGGCTCGGGGACCTGACAGGTGAGGTAATGGTCGGTGGCCGAGTGGGGCGTGGAGCCCTTCAGGATTACCCAGCAGGGCACGGCCCACAGAAGGACGCGGGCGACCAGAGGGCGTAACGCATCAGGCGGTGCAGCCGGCTCTGCCGCCGCACGGGCGCCTCACCCTCGACGGGATGGATGTCGCTGGTGTCGGTCACGCCTGCCTCCCCGACCGGGCCGCTGTCCCGCGCACTGTATCCGGCGGTCGCCTCGCGACGGGTCGGATCGGACGGGCGTTCACGGGAGCGCGCAAGGGGAAGTGGAACGGTGGATCGGCACGCGCCGACGAGGGCGCTGAGCCTCTGTTGACTCCAAGAATCAAGAACGGCTTCTGGCCCAAGAACCACACGGACTATACGCCGCTGCCTGGGGCGTGGCCAGACATTCACATGTCGCCCGCGAAGGGGGTGCAGGCGCACCTTGACCTGCAGGGAGGTGGTCCGGGCGGGGTGCTGCTGCCGATCCACTGGGCCACCTTCAACCTCGCCCCGCACGCCTGGGCGGAGCCGGGGGAGTGGACGAAGTACGAGGCAGAGGAGGCCGGCCAGGCGGTGGCGTTCCCCCGCCCCGGCGAGCCGTTCGAGCCCGCAGGGAAGCTGCCCACGGATGCTTGGTGGCGTGGGGTGTCTCAGCCTATTGCTCATCCGTGGCGTCGCCCTCAGCCCGCCGAGGTCGTTGGCGAGGCGCGAAGTGGCGATTTGGACCTTGCGGGCGAGCGGTGATGTCGATCGGGGACGACCTTGCTGAGGTCGTGCGCATGTTGGAGCGTCTCTCCCCCGAAGGGCGCGAGGGCGTGCTGCGAGCTGTGGATGGTGCGCCACGCGGAGGGCGTGCAGCAGCCCCTGGGCAGTTCAGGCCGTTGCCGACTTCAAAGGGATCGCTGCAGGTTGTAGTCCGAACGCGCATCGTGGCCCGTTGAACTGCTGGGCGGTCTATCTGAGCTGACGCCGTAGCCGAAGCCCACGACCAGGTCCGTAGCTGCTATGACCTGGAGCCGACGATGATGGTGAGCTCGACTTGGTCGTGGGAGGCCAACTGCTCGGTGCCGCCGGTTTCGGCGAGGGCGTGGGTATCGGTGCTCAGGATGGCCGTGACCACGGGGGAGGGCCGGCCGTCGAGGGCGAGTGCGAGGGGGCGGGCGGTGTCTTTGGCGATCCATCCGAGATGGAGCCCGTTGTGCTCGACCCGGATGGCGTTGGGGTCCGCTGGGTTGTCGTGGTCGCGGACGAGGTCGAGGACGGTTCCTGTGGACAACCCGGCTAGGTACCCGTCGCTGTAGGTGTGCCGGACGCCGCGTAGGGGGGTAGTGAATGTGCCCCGGCCGCTGAGGATGATCTTTTGAACGGTGCGGGGGCTGCGCCGCTCGGCGCTGCGGATGAGCAGGGCCGCGACATTGGGGGCGGCGATGGCAGTGATCTCGTCGGTGGTCAGGTTGCCGAGCCAGCCGGTGAAGTCAGAGAAGGACGGCTCGGGAACAGGGCAGCGCGCGGCCAGGTCGATGGCCGCGCTGCGCTGGGTGATGCCCAGGCTGGCGGCGTAGCAGGCGGGGGCGGTATCGACGCCGTACTTGAGCATGGCTGGCAGAGCAGCGAGGGGGCCTTCGGGTGTGATGCCGTGGCGGGTCTCCAGGATCTGCAGGATCGAGGAGACGGCCCAGGCCAGGTCCTGGGTGATCACCTTGTCGATGTAGTCCGAGGTGACCGTGATGTCCTTGGCGGCGAGGAGTAGCTGGTAGTGGCTGTGGATCTCCCGGTGCGTCCAGCCGGCGATCCAGTCACCGGCGAGAGGGACGATCGCTCCGATCGGCCGGTCCTTGGCGGTGGCGCTCCGGCGGAGTTCCTGGATCTTGGTGGCGGCGGTCAGGACGGTGTCGCGCAGGGCGGGCCATGTCGCGGGGTCGAGGAGACCGGGGTGCTCGGTGAGGGTGTTCGCGAGCTGCTCGGCGGCGGTGATCGCGTCGAGGCCCCCTTGCAGGCTCAGCCCTGTACGCAGGATCGCCGCGCGGGCGGCCGGGTCGGGGAGCTGACGGGCGAGAGCGGTGACGCGGCGGGCGGTGAACTGGGCGAGCGGTTTGAGGGACCAGTCCTGGGCGCCGATCTGGTGGCCGCCCAGGGTGTGCGCGAGCAGGTCGTGTGCCGCGTCTTCCAGCAGCTGCTGGTCGGGGGTGTCGACGACTTCTTCGGCGAGCATCGTCAGGAGCTGGAGGTCCAGGACCTGTGCCCAGTCGGTCAGGTCTTCCTGCTCTGGGTCGGGAAGCTCGAGGTCTGTCAGGTTCTGTCCGGGGGCAGGGCGAGCGCCCAGTCTCGTGCTGGCGAGGCGGTGGTAGAGCGCGCCGATGGTGGACAGGACCGGTTCGATGTTGCCCTTGTCGAGGTAGCGGCGCCGAAGCTTTCGGGCGTCCTCCGCGTCCTTGGCGATGAGGACGACGTGGCCCTCGGTCTCCTGGAACGCCCTACCGGCGCGGCCAGCGGCGTTCCAGAACTCGCGGACGCCGATCTGCTCTTGGTTGCGCCAGGTGCTGTGCACCAGCACGGTCTTGACCGGCAGGTTCATGCCTTGGGAGAGGGTGCTGGTGGCGCACAGCACGCGCAATGCCCCGTCGCGGTAGGCGCGCTCCAGCAGGTGTCGGACGGGCTGGGGGATGGTGCCGTGGTGGTAGGCGATGCCCTGGATCACCATCGTGGTGAGCTCGTGCTCCTCGCCGAGGAGCTCGGCGATCTTTTCCGAGAGCGCCAGGCGCTGATCACTCAGCCTCCGCCGTTGCCCGATATCGGTGCAGTCCATGCCGAGTACGAGGTTGTCGGTCTTCCGCAGTGCCGTTTGCAGGGCGCCTGCGGCGGCCCGCGCGTAAGACGGCTGTGTCGTGGAGATCAGTACCGGACCAAGGCGTTCGAAGTGCAGCGCCAGCGCGGCCGCGACGTCCTTGGCATCGCGCGGGGACAGCCGGGTGCGGGTGAGGCGGCGGGTGAGCACCTTGGGCACGAAGAAGTCCCTGCCCTGGGCGGTGCCGTACTGGATGCTGCCTGTCTGCCCGTCCTTCTCCTGCCCCTGCCAGGAGAACACCCCGGTGCGCAGCTGGGAGGGCGACCAGTCGATCTCAGCGTGGTTGGTGCCCTCGGCGGTGGGCTCCAGCCAGCGGGCGATGTCCTCGCCGTTGGGCAGGACCGCGGACAGCAGGACAATTCGCGCCGAGGGGGTGGTGCGGCGGATCCGGGTGAGGACCATCTCCAGGCGTAGCCCGCGGGCGGACCGGTCGATGGAGTGTCCTTCGTCGACAAGGACCAGGCGCAGCCGGCTGGCAAGTTCGGGGGTGTTGCGCAGCAGCAGGTCGAGCTTCTCGATGGTGACGACGAGGACGTCGGTGTAGTCCAGGAGTTGGTTCTCGTAGCGGACGTGTTCGGCGCCGCCGAAGAGGGAGGAGACGCGCAGGCCGACGAGTTCGAGGCTGGCGGCGAGGTGCCGTTCGACCTGGGCAGCCAGCGCGCGGGTGGGCACCACATAGACCGCCAGCGGCGGGTCCATGTAGCGCAGGCACAGCCCGAAGGGGCTCTCGTCGGCCTCGCCGGTGTCGGAGAGGGCGTGGAGGATGGCCCATTCGGCGATGTGGGTCTTGCCCGCGGAGGTGGGCATCGTGACCGTGAGGTTGTGGGCACGGGCGTCGAGGAGGCCGGCATCCAGGGCGGTGCGCTGGGAGGGCCACACCTGGGTGAGCGGACGGCCGGAGACGATCAGGGCCTTGAGGTAGCGCTCCCAGGTCCTCGACCAGCTGGAGGCGCGACGCAGCAGGCGCCACGGGGAGGTCGCGACGATGTCCTCGACGGCGTGGGCGAGGGAGTCCACCAGGGTCCAGGTGTCCACGACGGAGGCCTGGAGGAGGATGGCCGCGGCCTGCTTCAGGTCACTGATCGCGGCGCGCCCGGCCGTGCGATCGCCGGTACGCCATAGGATGGCCAGGGAACGCGCCGAACGGCCGACCAGGCCGTAGGCGGCCAGCACAGCAAGGTCCGCCTGATCGGCCCGGCCCGCGGCGAGCGCGGCGGTGAGTGCGCGGCCAAGGCGAGGCAGTTCGCTCGCCGCGGAGGCGCCGAGCCGGGAGGCGGCGTCGATGTCGCGGCGCAGAACCGCGCCGGCGGCCTCGGCGATCCGGTACGGGGCGGCCATGGTCAGCCCGTCGGTATCGGGCATGTCCCCGTAGGAGAACAGCTCCCCGACTTCCTGTTGGAAGGTGCGGGCGACGGCGGTGGCGTTGGCTTGGAAGCCGGCCAGACTCCACATCGTCGCCGAGATCGCCAACAGTTCGATCCGTGCCTCCGGTTCGTCCGCCCGCGCGGCGAGGTCGGCGTACGCCTGGGCGATGTCCGGCAACGGCCCCGGCTTCGTGCGGCGCTCACGCGGAGTGCGGGCCAACTGCCCGAGCCGGGCGAGCGAGAGGCCACGGCGCAGCGCAGCCGGGTCGTAGGTGTAGTCAGCTGTCCCCTCGGTGCTGATCTGCTCGGACAGGACGTGGGAGCGCAGCTGCTTGCGCAAGACCGGGGATGCCTCTCCCGTGGACAGTGCCTCTTCACCGAGACGCCGTACGGTTCCGTCATCGTCCCTCACGCTGTTCCCGCCGTTCTGTTGTCTTTGCCGCTGGTGGTGGCGCTGGCGGGGGCGGTCTCGGCCGCGTCGTAGACCCTGCCGACGAACTCCTTGAGATCGTCGATCTTGACGACGGTCAGCTCGGTGCGCTGAGTCACCTTCGCGCCCAGCCCAGTCACGATGTCCTCTTTCCATGACTTGGCGTCGTGGACGAAGAGCATGTGCCGCTCCACATGGCGCGGCGCCCCCTCACGCAACAGAGCGCCGAGTCGGTGCGAGAGAAACGTATGGCCGCGGTCGTGGCAGCGCGCCATGAGGAAGGCGATGCTCTCATCCAACCTGCCCAGGACCTTCTCCAGGCTGTCGTACGCCTCGTTCCCCACCTTCCAGTCGCGGTAAGCACGGGTCTTCACCTCCGGCACGGCGATAGTCGGAGGGTCCTGCCGGAAGCGGAACGCCAGCACGTCCGTGCCCTGCACGGCCTGGGCCGGGGTCTGCTTGTAGCGCAGTTTCAGGACCGGGACGCACCATCGGCGCACCCTGCGGTAGAGGGCGCCGGTGATGATCTCCCCGAAGTCCCCGTGCCGGATCTTGCGGTCTGCAGGGAACTTGTTCTTCCTCAGGTAGCCGGCGACCTCCGGCGCTCCCAGGTCGTCGAAGACGTTGGCGAGCTCGCCGGGAGCCAGGTAGTTCCGCATCACCTCGCGGCCCAGCCGTTCGACAAGCTCGTCGTCCTCGATCAGCCCGTCGTCGGCGAGCAGCTGGTACTCCAGCAGCCCGTCCGGCTGCTCCACGGTCTGCGGCCTGAGCCACTTGTCGAACACGCGCCTCTGTCCTCACCCCCGGTGCGCACCCGGTCGGCGGCACACCTCGGACCAAGGTTAGGCCAGTACGCGCTGGCCGGATCATTGAATGCAGCGGGTTTGGGAGGAGGGAAGCGGCCCGCACGCTGTCCCGGAGCCGGCTGGGCTTCCTACACTGGAGCAGCGTGAAGATCATCAAGCGTGGACGATCAGCTGCTGGCCGCAGGCCTCGCTTGTCATAGCCGAGCGATATCGTTGGTGCGTCGCCCGCCCGGGGTAGTGCAACGCCCGCGCGGGCTCACACACGATGGGACACGCGGCACATTCCGAGCCTGACATGTCGGTTACTCACCGTAACCTACGGCCTTCGGGTCGCCGCCCTTTGACGAGCAAGGACACCACCGACTGATGGCAGTGACCCAGCAGGAGATCGAGAACCGGCTGTGGGACGCCGCCGACGAGCTGCGCGTGGCAATGCCCGAAGCGCAGTACTCCTCGGTCGTCTTCCCGCTGATGTTCTGGAAGTACCTGTCGGACACGTGGGAGCACACCCACCAGATCTTCCTCAAGGAGAACGAGGGCCTCGGCCTCTCAGCCGAGGAAGCCGACGAGGTCGAGTACAGCAACTACCAGACGTTCAAGATCCCCTTCATCTTCCCTGGCACTGTCGCCGAGCGCCGCGCCTCTTGGTCATCCATGCTCGCCACCGTCGCCCAGCACGGCCTCGGCCAGCGGGTTCGCGCTTCTCTCCAGGCCATCGAGTCGGCGAACCCTGACAAGTTCTCCCGCATTTTTGGGTCCATGACCTGGACCTCCGAAGCGGTGCTGCCAGGGGAAGTGCTGGCGTCGGTCATGCGGGCCATGGATCGTTCCCCCAAGATGCACGAGGGCAACATGTCCCACGACGTGCTCGGCGGAGCGTACGAGTACCTGCTGAAGCGCTTCTCCGACGGGTCCGGCACGCGCGCCGGTCAGTTCTTCACCCCGCGTGAGGTCGTCGAGCTGATCATCGAACTACTGGCCCCCAAGAATAATGAGTCGGTGTACGACCCGACCTGCGGGTCTGGTGGCATGCTCATTGCCGCCGCGAGCCTTCTGAAGGCCCGTGGCGGTCGGGGGTACTCCCTCAGCCTGAACGGTCAGGAGGCGGTAACGGACACCGCAGGTGTGGCCCGCATGAACCTCTTCATGCATAACCTGACCGATTTCAAGGTCGAGGTCGGCGACACCCTGAGGGACCCGCGCTTCAAGAAGCCGGACGGGTCCGTGAAGCAGTTCGACGTGATTGTCGCCAATCCGCCCTACAGCCTGAAGTGGAAGCCCTGGACCAACGACCCGCGCGCCATCGGCGGAGTCGCCCCACAGTCGTCGGCGGACTGGGCCTTCGTACAGCACATGATCGCCAGCATGGACCCGAAGAAGGGCCGTGCCGGCGTCGTCCTGCCGCACGGCGTCCTCTTCCGGGGCGGCCAAGAGGCAGCCATCCGGAAGCGCGTCCTGAACGACAACCTCCTGGAAGCCGTGATCGGGCTGCCCGCGAACCTCTTCTACAACACGACGATTCCGACCTGCATCCTCGTATTCCGCGCCCCCGGCACTAAGACCCCGGAGCGGCAGGAAGGCGTGCTGTTCATCGACGCCTCCACGCGCTTCACCAAAGCCAAGAACCGCCACGTTCTCACTGATGTAGACATCACTGACATCGTGACCGCCTACCACTCGGGCCTCGACGGCGACGGAGGTGCCGGCCTCTCGACGCGTTTCGTCCCCACCACAGAGATCGTGGCGAACGGGTACGACCTCAACATCGGCCGCTACATCAAGCAGGCCGCCGCCGAGCAGGAGGACCTCGGCACCCTCATCGACGCCTACAACATCGCCCGCGCCGAGCGCCAGAAGACCGAGCAGCGCATGCTCGAGGTCCTCTCTGCCGCCGGGATCGAGGGCTTCGATGAGTGACTGGCAGCAGATCAGCCTCGGTGATCTGGAGACTCCCGTACGTCCCAAGGTAGCCGTTCCGTCGCAGGAATCGAAGATTTCGGCGAGTGCCGGCTATCCGCTTCGTTCGCTCGGGGAAGTAATGCACCTCGACATCGAACGCACACCGATGAAGCCTGCAACTACCTACCACCTAGCTGGGGTCTTGAACGCAGGGAAGGGCGTTGTCGCAAAAGGAGAACTCGACGGCGGAGATACAGAGTACGCAGCGATGAACGTGCTGCGCACCGACCAGGTCGTAATGCGAAAATTGACGGCGTGGGAAGGGCCAATCGCTGTAGTACCTGCCGAGTTCGACGGATTCGTCGTCAGCAACGAATTTCCGACGTTTACACTCGGCCCAGATCTGATGCCCGACTGGATGAGGCACGTCTGTGGCTCACCGCGACTGTGGGCAGAGATGAAAAACCGAGTGAGCGGGACGGTTCAACGGCGCAAGCGTCTCAACCCAGAGCAGCTCTTGCAGATCCAACTGCCGGTCCCACCCCGAAAGGTACAAGCTCGGATCGTCGAGATTCTCGATTCGGTCGATGACCAGATCACAGCACTCGACAAAGAAGCTAAGGCGCTGGACCGCGTATCAATGGCCGTTGCCGAGGAAATGCTCGCGGACGAACCAACCGTAGCTCTCGGGACGATGCTCAATGACATTCGAGGTGGCAAGAGTCCCCAGGCGAACAATAGGCCCCCGGGCGCTGACGAGCTTGGCGTTTTGAAGGTCAGCGCGGTCACGCCCTTCGCGTTCCTCCCGGAAGAGACCAAGAGCCTTCTACCTGGCACGCTAATGCCCGAGGCCGCTCTTGTTCAGCCGGGAGACGTACTCATCACGCGAGCGAACACGCCTTCGCGAGTCGGGGCCGTCGCACGAGTCCCTGCCGATGTTCGAGATGGCCTCTACCTTGCTGACAAGACTCTTCGACTGGTGCCGTCATCAGAACTTGACCCGGACTTCCTCGTGGTAGCCATGGCTCTGAAGTCGGCCCGGACTCACCTCACGAGTTCGGCTACAGGAACCAGCGCCTCAATGGTCAACGTCAGCCAGGGTCGCATTCGTGACACACCCATCCCACTTACTAACCTGGACCGGCAGCGGGAGGTTTCTGCCGCTGTGTTGTCTGTCCGTGCGAATACCGATGCGGTACGCGCTGAGGTCGTCCGCCTCCGGAATGCACGCTCCAGCCTGCTCTCCAGCTTGCTGGATCGCACCATCGAGATTGAGTCTGTCGAAATGGGGGTCTAAGGCGTGGCGAAGGGCATTCGGGAGCGCGAGTTCCAGAACTTAATGATCCAATGGTCCTTGCCGATGGGCTGGAACTTCACAGCCGGCAGGTCGCTACCGCGTGAGACGACACAGACGGTGCTCGTCAGCCATCTGCGGGATGCCATCGTCCGGCTTAACCCTGAGGTGATCGGCGGATACGACCCGGACGCGGTGGTGGAGGAGATCGTCGCCACGGTCAACGCCGTCGAGGGTGGGCTGGTGCGAGCCAACGAGCAGGTGCTGCACCTGCTCCGCGGGCACAAGGAGTTCCGGGACGCCGACGGCGTGTGGCACGCCCTGAAGCTCGTCGACTTCGAGCGTCCCATCGACAACACACTGGTCGTGTCGGACGAGGTGACCATAACCATCCCCGGCAAGACCCCCCGACGGTTCGACCTCGTCTACTGGGTCAACGGCCTGCCCCTCGTCGTCGCAGAGGTGAAGTCACCGACCGCGAAGGCCGGATGGGCCGGCGCCGCCCGCGAGATCAACGACGTGTACGCCACCGAGTACCCCTGGTTCTTCACCCCCAACGTCTTCGCCATCGCCTCCGACGGACTGAAGCTGCGATTCGGTGCCGCCGGCGCCCCCCTGCATTTGTGGCAACCGTTCCGGTCCACCATCGACGATGAGACCCTCTCGGGGCAGGCAGACGTGCAACGCTCTGTCGAGCTGCTGCTCAACCCGGCCACGGTCCTGGACATGCTCGCCAACTTCACTCTCTTCGCCACCTCCGGAGGCGGCGCGGACAAGAAGTATCTGCCCCGCTATCCGCAGATGGAAGCTGCCCATCTGATCCACAAGCGGGTCCTGGCCGACGGCCAGAAGGGCCTGATCTGGCACCACCAAGGCAGCGGGAAGACCTTGCTGATGGTGTTCGCCGCCTCCCTGCTCTTGGCCGACGCCCGGACCGATTCGCCAACGATCATCCTGCTCTCTGACCGCACCCACCTCGTCCGGCAGACCTCTGGGGTATTCACCTCCGCGATGGGGAACGCCTACTTCCACCAGCCCGCCAACAGCAAGGAGCTTCGATCCCTGCTGGCCGACGACGTACGCGGCGTTATTTCCACGACCGTCCACAAGTTCGCCGACGCCGGCAAGAACCTGTCGACCCGCCGCAACATCATCGTGCTGGTCGACGAGGCACACCGCACGCAGTCCTCCAAAGAGGAGTCTCTCGCCGGGCAGATGCGTGCAGCGTTGCCACATGCGAAGTTCTTCGGTATGACCGGCACTCCGATCAGGAACCTCGCCACCGACACCTTCACCCTCTTCGGCGAGGAGACCGACCCGGGCAGGGTGCTGCACCGCTACTCGGTGTCCCGATCCCTGCATGACGAGGCCACCGTCCCGGTCATGCTGGACCCGCACCCGGTCACCTTCGAGATGAACGACCAGGCGCTGCAGGCTGAGTTCGACCAGTTCGCCGACGAATTCGACCTCGACGACCCCGACCGTGAAACTCTGTCGCGCAAGTTCGGGCGCCTCACCTCGGTGTTCGCCAACCCCGAACGCATACAGACGGTCTGCCAGGACATCGTGGACCACTACCTGGCCGGCGCCTACCGCAACGGCCTCAAGGCCCAGGTTGTCGCCTACAACCGTGAGCTGGCCGTGGCATACACAGACAAGATCAACGAGCTGCTGGCCGGCTTCGAGGCGTCACAGGTACTCGCCGAGGTCGGCAAGCATGACCGAATCACCGCCGAGGTGAACATCTCCGTCTCAGACTCCAAAGACGAAGATCCCGCCATGCGGCCGTACAAGCTCTCGGAGGTCGAGGAGGAGGACCAGAAGCGGCGCTTCCTCACCCCGGACGATCCGCTGTGCTTCCTGGTGGTGACCGCGAAGCTGATGACGGGGTTCGACGCCCCCAACGAGGGTGTTCTCTACCTGGACAAGCCACTGAAGGCCCACAACCTGTTCCAGACGATCACCCGGCCGAACCGCACCTGGGTGTCCCCGACCGGGTTCGTGAAGACCTCCGGTGTGGTCGTGGACTACATCAGCCTGGCCGAGGAGGTCCAGCGGGCCGTTGCCGACCCCACGGCGGAGGGGGCCACCGGCAAGGGTGGGGGGTTCGTCACCGACGTGACCGACCTCATCGCCGAGTTCCGCACCACTTTCGCCCGTATCGAAGACCTGTTGGCGAACGTGGACGGCATGGACCTCACGGTCCACGGCTACGAGTCGGTACGAGCCATCAATGTTTTCCTCGACGCCGACCCTGTTGCCGCAGAGGTGTTCTCCAAGGACTACCGGCTCTTGGCCCGGCTGTACCCGCTCATCAACACCGACAAGCGGATCGCCAAGTACCAGGACGGTTTCGGGCTGTTCGGGTCCGCGTACACGACCCTGTTCAAGAAGTCCTCCGACGAGGAGAGGAAGGAACGCCTGGGCGAGCTGGGACCGATGGTCCTGGAGATAATCAATGCCCATGTCCACTCCTTCTCTGTGGTCGCTTCCCAGGAGGAGCCCCTCGTCCTCGACGCTCAGGGCATCACCATCCTCAAGGAGCTGCTGTCCCTCGTCCGCCCCAAGTCCGACAAGGACGACAGCGAAGACAAGAGGCCGCCATCTGCGGCGGAGATCCTGGACCAGATCAAGGCCGCTCTCGAGAAGGGGGTCGAACCGGGGTCCGCGAAGTACACCGCCCTGGCAGAGCGGATCAGGCAGCTGCGGGACCGGATCATCCAGAACGCTCAGGACGCCCTGGAGTTCCTGGCCGACGCGCTCCGAGTCGCCCGTGCCATCGTGAACGCCGAGAAGCACCCCGACGAAGCCGTCGTGCTGGATGATGACCATGTAGGTGTCCTGTCGCGGATCATCCACGACCACGCACCGTCCGGCCTCACCGTCACCGAGCGGAACCTGGCCGAGGAGATCGACCAGGTGGTCAAGCGCACCCTCGCCCAGTCATGGGACAACGCTGAGGCCCGCAACCGAGGCGTCCGCCGTGCCACCGCCGCGGTCTTCCGCCGGTACATGTTGAAGCCTGTGGGGGAACCGTACGGCTCCACCGTTGCCTACATCGAAGCCCACTACCTCGTCGACTGACGAGCGCGGAGGGCCGGCAACCTCTCACGGTTGTCGGCCCTTGGCGTGCTGCTCGCATCGTGCTCTATCCCTGCGCCACATACGACGGTCAGCTTGCACTTGAGTGTGGTGCGCAACCTTTCCACCAGGATGTGGCTGCGGGGCTACTCGTCTGTGGCCTCATCCCCCTGCTCCTCGGGCGGAGCTGACCGTCGGTACTGGGGGTGGTCGAGGTCAAGCTGCTTAGCGGCATGCAGGGGCACGGGGTAGCGGGATCGGTCCGACCAGGCGATGGTCTGGTGACACAAGCGGGCGGTCGCCCGAGCGAGCATCGTCCGGTCGACTCCGTCGGCGACGCCGACTGGGTAGATCTCGGTTGCTGTGATGGCCCACCAGGGGGACTTGAGCTCGTTCGTCTCCCGCTCGCCCTCCTCGCCTCCCCTGCCCGGATCGGCGTCCCAGCGGGTGATGCCCTTGCCCAGGTCTCCGCCCTTGGCCTGGTAGTTGCGTGGGATGTTGAACAGGATCCAGAAGGGGTTGCCGAAGTCCACCTTGCCGCGGTGCAGTTTTGCCGAGGCGAACGTGATGGATTCCTTTTCGCTTTCCGGGTCGCTGTCGCGGGGGACGGGAACGTACTGAGGTACCTCGTCGGGGGCGACGTTCATCCGAATGACCGCGCTCGGCTTCCTGCGTGGGGCGTTCCTGCCCTTGCCGTACCCCGGCAGCCAGGTACGGGGATCGGCGATGTCCTCTTCCTGGTAGCTCTGGTTCTCGTTGTGGAGTCCTGTCCACATCCTGCGGCAGGCGTGGCCGTCGACCATGACGACGTAGCCCATACCCGGCTCCAGCTCATCGCGGACGAGGCTGGCGAGAGCATCCTCGACCTGCGCTGCCGCCTCCACCCAGCGTTCCTTGTCCGTCTCACCCTTGCCGTCGACGTGAAGGGCGTAGTCACTGGCATGGAAGGCGGCGATCGCCTCCGGGTAGGGCACCCATGCTCCGATGTGGGGAGTCCACGCGCGCATGGTCCAGGCGCCGCTCTCATCCTCCGGCGGGAACAATGCGGTGGCCACGATGATCCGCTTGGTGTGCTTGCCGTCCGGGGTCTTGGCCTGCCGGCGGGCATGGATGCCGCAGTACACGAGGTTGCCGGCCTCGTGTCCCTTCTTGTCCTTCGCGAGGGCCCGTGCGAGGCGTTGGTCGATGATGCCCAGTGACCGGTACAGGTCGAGGAGGGCCATGTAGGCGGCGTGATCCTTCCCAGGCTTCGGAGGGCTGATCTCTGTTGCGGGGTTTCCGAAGGCCCCCGGCTTCATCCCCTTGGTGAACTGACAGACGAGGCCGTTCTTGGCCAGGAGCCGGCGGACCTGAAACTTTCCGTCGTGGCGCTCCTTGCGCAGCAGGAAGGCGTTGCGCTTCTCCCCTTCCTTCCTTTTCAGAGCCGGGATCTCAGTCTCACACCACACGCCGACCACTACCTGGGGCTGGTCGCCGGCGAAGTCGTCCTCTAGGGATTTCAGCTCCGCGGCCCGGTTTACGTCGTCGCCATGGGACAGGAGGCGCTCGGCCTGGCGGAAGACCACGCTGATGCCAGGAGCAAGAGGAACCACGTCGCCTGGCTTCGGATCGCCGATGGGCGGGCCGTCTGGGAAGGCCAGGGACAGCGCGTTGATCATGCGCAGGCGGGTACTCCAGCGGTACCACAGACATACGATCCGCAGATGCTCGAAGCCCTGGGCCTCCACGGAGGCGGTGATCTCTTCGGGCGGGGGGAAGCCGATGGTGTGCAAAAGCTCGCCGGCTTCGATGCGTTTGGCACGCTCTTGCGGGTCCATCTTGTTCTTGTCCGTGGGGCGCGGCTCGAAGGTCATCGGTTCAACCGTGAAATCGACCCAGCTGGCCTTCTCGCCCAGCACCTTGGAGACATGTTCGGCGAGGAGACGAAGGTGGAGGGTTCCTGGCCCCGTGCCGACGGCGAAGTTGTCGTTCTTCGGCATGAGAGGACGGAGCACGCCGGGATCCGGCGTGATGAAGGAGGGGAACTCCCCTTCCTTTGCGGCCTTCTCCAGAATGGCTCGTTCCTCCTCCAGGCGAGTCTGCAGCGCCTGGAGGAGGCTGATGTCCATTTCGTCACGCGCGAGCAGTTCAAGGGCCCGCTGGTTGACTGCTCGGACGCTGCCGCTGCGTACGAGCTCGGTGTGCAGGATGGGAAGTCCGTCGCTGCCCTGGTAGATGTGGGTGGACTTCGCGTGGACCATGTTGCTGTGGACCCGCGTGACATGGGCGTCGAGGAAGATGACGGGGTGGACGACGTTGGGCTCGGTCTTCATGACTACTGAAAGCCGCGACATCGCATACTGGGCCATGGTGGCCTCGTTGACTTCGGTGGCGTCGTCACGGCGGTTGTACTTGCGGCCGAAGGGATGGTCCCAGGCAATGAGGCCGCCCCTGCTGTCGGGCAGATAGGTGACGTCCCTCTTATTCGGATTGGCCTTCCAGCCGATCGTGCGGTTCTTGTAGGCCTGTTCGCCGTCGGCGTCGAGCTTGGGGGAGCCGTCCTTCTCCTTGGCAGCGACTTGCTCGGTGATCGGGACGAGGTCGTAGACGGTGAACTTCTTCTCGGCAAGCCTCTTGGAGATCACCCAGGGTACGGCCACGTACATCCAGTCGGGGCACTTCGGCTGCCTGCCCGGTGCCGGCTTGAGGAAGCGTGCCATCTCGAACTCCTGCTCGGGTGTGTTCGCGATGGCGTCGGCCACCGGCGGCACGTCGAGGAGGATGGCCTGGTCGGTATCGAGTCCCTTGCTGTACCCGACGACGCACCGGAAGACGTGTCGCAGCGTGTCGTCGTCGATCTTCTCCAGTGAGACCAGGAAGTTCAGGTACCGGTCCAGGTGAACGTACCCGCCAGTCTTGAACTTCAGGTAGGTCACCGCCGTCGAGTACGGCAGGTTCTTCCTCTCGTCCGGGTTCTGCTGGCCCCTCTGGTCGCCGTCCCCGTCGTCCTTCACCTTCTCCCATTCATCCCTGACGCTACGAGGGAAGATCCGTACGTACACCTTCTGTCCCTCGACGAGTTCCGGGGTGCATCGCAGGGTGAGAGTGCTCGGGAGAGTGGCGGTGTTGTCGCTCAATGCTGTGATCTCTTTCGGGAGAAGCGTTGGGCTATGCGGAGAGGGCGAGGTCGACACCGGCGTATGTCAAGAAGGCGTTGACCGCTTCGCCGTACAGTTCGGCCATCTGGCGTCGTTCTTCCGGCAGCCACCGGGAGCTCATTCGTTCGATGATGCTGGCCAGGTCGGAGCTCCAGGTCTCGTCTTGGAAGGAGTAGTCCACGAAGTGCAGCTCCATGTTGGTGCCGCCGCGTCGTGCCCGGCCCGCGAGCTGGATGAGGGACACCAGCATTCCGGCGACCATCTGTTCCTGGAGGACGAGATCCATGGTCGACAGCTGTGGCGACGAACGCAGAATGGTGTTCAGGTGTTCGCGTGATGCGGTCCGGGCCGCTTGGAGAGCCTGCACCGGGTCCGAAGCGCCGTGCAGGGGGAGTGAGTTGATGCCTGCTGCATTGACGCTGCCATACATCCAGGTGGGGTCATCGATGATCAGCGGGGGCCTCACGCACAGGTAGATGGAGTGGATGGCTGAGCGGAGATTGACGACGATGTTCAGTCCTCTGGCGATGTTAGCCAGCGGGGCGATGAGGATGTCGCCGAATTGGGGGAAATCCTCCACCTCTTCGACGGTGATGCGGCGCACCAGAGACGGATCGGGAAGGTGACGGACGTTGCTGAGGCGGTCTTCCTCTCGAACGAGGACACACACGCGGTGGGAAAGCCCTTTTGCCTTGGCGAGGCCGGTGGCGATGTGACCGCACTGCTCGTAGCTGTTGGCCGTAAGGATCACCCGGGCGCGGGTCGAGTCCGACTTGGCCAGCCGTGCGAGTTTCCTGGATAGCTGCGTCACGTACAAGCGTTCGCCGATTTCGCGCAAGGCTTCGGGCTTGTCGGCGGGGAACTGGCCGGCAATCTGGATGCGTTCTCCAGCCTTACGGTGGCTGGAGCCGTAGGTGACGGCCGAGGACTCGACCAGGATGGACTCTTCCTGGGCGTCGGTCATCCACCACATCACAGGCGCGTGGACGTGTTCCTTGACCGCCTGGGGGAAGTACGCCGTGGCAGAGAGCCCGAAGACGGGCCGCTCCACGCCGGCCGTGAGCAGCGAGACCAGCCCGCCGAGTTCCGACACGTAGGTGTGCGGGTCGCCGGCCATGTGCTGGGTGGAGAGCTTGGCGTCCTTCTCCGGGTTCTTCATCCCAGTGACCCGGTAGCCGTTGATCGGCCTGCCGATCGTTCCGTGGGGAAGTACGTCGGCGACGCCGCCGGGGCGCATCGCATCGATGATGCGGTTGGCCGTGAGTAGTCCAGAGTGGCGAAGAGACTGGGCGGTGTCGCGCAGAACGGCGAGTGATACGTCCAGTTCGCTCATCAGGGTGCGGATGAGGAGGTGGTCGATGGCCCGGTTGCGTGTGCGGCCGTCGTTGATCATCGGAGCGAGCGCTTCGTGGAGCCGGAGCTTGATGGCATCTCGCTGGTTGATGCCGCGCGGCGACACAACTGCTCCCAGGATGCTGTTGACCCGCTCCCATTCGGGGGCCAGAAGCATGGGGTCGGGGATCGTCTCGTCGTCCTCGCCGAGGTCGGGAGCCGGCACGAGAGCGTTCAGTCGGTGAATAGCTTCGGCGGGGATCGGCTGTCCATCGCTGACCTGGTACTCGGGGAACAGGAGGCTGATGAGCTCGCGGTCCTTGGAGCGGGGAAGGCGCCACCCCTCGTAGTCGTACTCGTGCCGCAACCTCGACACCCGTGCGTCGTCGTGGTGGTTGAGGCGGAATGCTTTGGTGCAAAGGCCGGTCAGCAACGACTCGGCCATGAGCCGGACGTGGCTGACTGGCTCGATGAGTTGGTCCTCGAAGCGCAGAGGAAGGTGCTTGGCTGCAGTGTCGAGGACCTGCGGTTCTGCGGTCCACGGCCGTCGGGAGTGCAGGTCGACCGTGGAGGCGCAGCGGTCGACGGCCACGGCCTGGAAGGCGTCGATCTCGTCGATGATGACGAAGTCGCTGGCGCGGAGCACGAACTCGCGGACGGTGACGGAGCGGACCGGGCGGCCATCGATCTGAATGCCCACGCGCATGGTGCCCTGGATGAAGTTGTGGTGGTTGGTGACGATCACGGTGGCGTCAGCGGCCTGGTAGGCGGGGGTGAACTTGCCACAGGTCGGGATCCAGGGACATGCGAGCATCTCGCCGCCACCGCGCAGGCTCAGGCAGTTCTCCTTGCCGGGACGGTAGACGCCAGCTGAGTCCAGCCAGTGCTGTTGTGCGCACCCGTAGGCGAGGTGGTCGACGTCACGGAGCCCTCGCTTACCCCATTCACCAGGCGCGTCGGGATCCTCCTTGACCAGGGCCGCATGCTTCAGGGCCCGCTCGTGACGGGAGGACGGCGACATCAGCGGGGCACATGTCGCCAAGTGGTCCGTCTTCTTCGCCCGGTGCAGGATCTCGAGGTCGCGGCTGATGTCCCAGACGGAGGCGAGGGTGGCCTTGACATCGGGAACGAGTAGGGTCACACGATAGTTGTTGAGCGCGGCCCACGAGCCCAGGAGCCGCACCAGCACAGACTTTCCGGTTCCGGTGGGTGCGTGGAAGATATGGGTCCGGCCGGCCAGCAAATCCAGTACGTCGACGGTGTCGGTGTCGCGGGCTTTGACCCGGTCAAGCAGACCTGTCAGTACCTTGTACAGCCAGGGGCCTGCCTCCGTGCCCTCGTACTGAGTGTCCAAGAGCTGCGCGATGTCCTTCAGCTCCTGGACGGTGACCCGGACCGTGCTGAGGCTGGGCCGGGTGGTCAGGGCGGGAAGCGTGTCGTGGCCGAGGGGCTGGGTGAAAGCGGGAAAGCGGGGGATGGTGACGCGGCCGTGGACAATCTCGTTGCCGTCGGTGCGTTCACTCGTCTCGTACGTCTGGCCCGGCGCTGCGAACTCGTGAGGCTTGCGCCGGCTGCTCGGCCGCCGGAAAGGCGCCAGAATGCTCTTGGCGTAGCCGAGGTAGTCCCCTCCCAACAAGGGGTAGGCCGCGGCGGCGGTGAGAGGATCACCGGCCAGTTTGAACAGCTGGAGGGTGCTCTCCTCGTCCTCCTCGTTGCCGATGTTCATGGCGCCCAGGAGGATCCGCGCAGCGGAGGCGAAGCGCTTCTCGTCGGCGAGGTCGGGGTGGCTGACCTTCATCACCTCAGCCACGAGCAGCCGTTCCTCACCGCCCAGTTCACTCCACCTCTCCCACGCCTGGGGCTTGCAACTGGCGAAGAACGCTGCGTGGCGGAATGAGGCCAGCGGCTTGCCATCGTCGTCCTGCTGCGGGAAGTAGTGGGCGGCCAGGGCCAGCGCAGCGCGGACGAAGGCGTCCCTGACGGTCATCTGGCTCATACCCACGCCACTCCAGCGCTCCGGCAGACCATCTGGGCGAAGTCGGTCATGGTTGCGGCCTTCATTCCGTACTTGTGGCAGGTTACGGTCAGCAGGGGGATCTGGTCGGCCCGGTGGTCGGGAACGACGAGCCATTCGGCGCCGCCCTTGTCGCCATCGTTGCGGTGCAGGCTCTCGGCCAGGACGCGCCCATGGGTGTAGTCCTTCACATCCACGGTGAAGACGTGCGTGCTCCCATCAGGGCCCTTGACCTCAATGCGATGGTCGTAGGTATCGCTCATCGGCCAGAGCCTGACGGCTTCGTTTACATCTGGCAGTGCGGCGGCCAACCGCTCCCGCAGAACGGCGTGGAGACGCAGCTCGTGCAGGCCGGGGACGCAGGTGTAGCGCCACACGCCGCGCTTGAGGGCCAGATGCCCCTCAACCGGCTTCGCCTCCGGTACGGCACCGGTGGTTTCCAGCGCGAGCGCTGCCTCGTGCGGTGCCGGGGTGTCGGGGCTGTCGGGGTGCAGCTGTGGTGCATCTCCGGAGGTGGGCCGGAACACGAAGCTGGCACCGGTATCGGCGTGACGGCCGTAAAGACAGGCGACGCGGTAGTACTCGCGGCCCGCGCTCATCCGCTTGCTGATCTTCATGGGCCACTTGCACACCGTGCAGCCGAACCACCAGGTGCGGTAGATGGCGTGGTACGGGATTGGCTCGTAGAAGCCGATCGCGTTGAGGGGCAGGCCGCGTTTGTTCAGCTCTGTGGCCGTGCCAGCGGGGCACTCCACCAGCGTGGTGCGGTCCACGACGTACTGAGCGTCGCCGCGGCCCTTGAGGATCTCGTACATCTGATCTTGGTCGATCTCGTCCTGAAGCTGCTCCTCCGTGAACCGCATCCGCCCGATCCGCCTCAGCCGTTGCAAGATTCGGTGGAGCTGCGCAGTCTCCCACTGCAGATCGAAGGCGCTGCCGGTAACGCAACCCTCAGAGTCCACGACGGGGAAGGCGAGATCGTCGAAACCGGACCGGTCCAACCACGGTGGAAGAAGTCCCTCGACGGGCCCGTGCAACTTACGTCGGAACTCGCCGAACGACAGCGGCACTCCGGGGCCGTATGCAGCGAGCAGGTCCCCGTGGTAACGCATGAGCTTCTCGGCCCGGTGCCGCGGGCTCAGATCCGGGGCTGTGATCGTCTGGCAGGCTTTGATGAAGGTGAAGTTGATCAGGCGGAACGCCTCGAAATGGGAGAACGTCAGGCCGTCGTCATCGACTCGTGTCGTCACGAGAGACGACCGTAGAGCACGAGTCTGACAACGGGCCCGAAACGCATCAGGCCGCTTGAAACGATCACTGCGGCGAGGTTGCCGCGCACGGGTACATCTCCGTGTATATGTGCAGGTAGGCGCCAATGTGATGCCGTCCCAGCGTGGTGACGTGCCACCGGTACTCGAGGACATGCGTATCGCCTGGCGCCATCACTGGCCGCAGTTCGATGAAACCTCGACTGGGGTGTGCTTGGCGCCTCGGTCGATAGCCGACCGCCAAATAGAACAACGACTTGCCCGTCAGGTCGCTCTCGTGGAGGCCCTTCGGGTCGGCTGCGGCAACACGTAGCAGAACGCCCCACAGCCATTCGGACAGAAGATGTGCGGGCGGCGGGGGCTCAACCGGTTCGCCTAGCCCGGCCCGGGCCCAGGCCCGGCCGCGACGCGTGATCTCCACCAAGGTCCGGTCCACCTCGCCAATCCCAGGAACCTCCATGCGATCCTTGACCACCTTGATCAGCCGCAGCCGCTCCAGGGAGTGGAGGGTCGCCCCAGCGCCTTGATCGTGCACACCTGCGCTTCGCAGACGCGCCTGCAGACGCGTATAGCCGACCGCTTCTACAGGCGCGTCGAGGGCAAACGGCAACTTCCGCCACTGCCTTGCCGGCGGAACGCTCACCCTGTTCTGCCTGCGCATCCACATCTCAGCCTCGGTCATCCGGTCATCCCGCAGGATTTCTCTCAGATACAAACGCTGCCGATCATTCAACCCCTCCCAGCCTTCGACTGCCGACTCCGGAGGGCCGTGCCGCTCCCGCTCGGGCAGCCGCGGGGGCTCATCCGCGGGCCGTGTGCGCATCCATGCGTCCAGCACCAACCGGACCGGCACCTCGTACACGGCGGCTAGCTGCTGCACGAGCCGGCCCGTGTGCTCCGGCTTCTTCCAGTTCCAGCCAGAGACCCGACGGTCGCGCTCTAGACTGCGGATCTTGTGCGCATCGACGAACAGGTCACGACCGACTGGAGTCACGAGAAGACGGCTGGCGACTTCTTCCGCGGTCAGGCCGGCTCCATAGCGGAGGTCAATTAGTTCCTCGGCCCCGCTTGGGGTGCCTGTGAGGTCCGCAGTGGTGCAGCCGAGTGCATCCGCGAGTCGACGAACATTTCGGGCCTCGGGTGTGTATCTGCCCTCTTCCCAGTACACGACCACACGAGGGGTGACTCCCACGCGATCAGCAAGAATCTGCGTAGTGAGTCCAGCCTGTTCGCGCAAAGTGCGGATCTTCGTGTGCTCCACGGACAGCAGGTGCCTCGGCATACTGCTAGAGAACTGCAACGAAGTCTTCATGGCAACCAGCGTCGCGCTGCAACATGCGGGCTTGGCGTCGCCCTCTCGCCACGGCACCAGGAACCGCTGGTGGGCCGCCGCAGCGGGGGTGCGGCATGGGGGCGGTCTTCCGAGGAAATAATCTTCCGCCTCTTCGGCGTTCCCGCTTGGCAATCGCTGAGTGGGGGTGGCTGTACCTGAAACTGTTCGACACGACGAACGGCGTGACTGAGGTAGCGCCGTGGCTGGCTGAGGCTGAGGGCGATGTGCAGGCGCTCGTCGAGAGCGCGATGGAGTCCATGCTCGGGGTTCGCTTCCTGGCCACCGAGTACAGCACCGGTCCGGTCCATGGCGGGCGCATCGACTCGCTCGGGCTGGACGAGAACGGCTCGCCGGTGATCGTTGAGTACAAGCGGGCGACCGACCCGGGTGTGCTGTCGCAGGGCCTGTTCTACATGGCGTGGCTGATGGACCACCGGGAGGAGTTCGAGGCTCTGGTCCGCGAGCGGCTCGGGCCGGCGGCAGCCGCCAGTGTTCTGTGGAGCACGCCCCGGCTGATCTGCGTGGCCGGCGGCTTTACGCGCTACGACCTGCACGCGGTACGCGAGCACCGGCGGTCCATCGACCTCGTGCGCTACACGATGCTGGGCGAGCACCACATCGCGCTGGAGACGGTCGCGTCGGTCGCTGCCCAGGGCAGCGGGACGCGGCGGCAGAGCCCGCGCGGCGGACGGGGAACGTCACCGCGCCGGCGGACCGACGCCATGGCGGAGCTGGCGGCCGTGGTCGACGAGACGCTGCTCGGGCTGGGCGAGGGCGTGACGAAGGTCGAGCGCAAGCAGTACGACGCCTACCAGCGGCTGCGGAACTTCGCCTGCGTCACGGGACGGCAGGACAAGCTGCTGGTGTACCTCAAGGTCGCGCCGGCCACGGTGGAACTCGTGCCGGGCTTCACCCGGGACGTGACCGGGCTTGGCCATCACGGCACGGGCGACCTGGAGGTCCAGCTGCGCACGGAGAAGGACATGGAGCGGGCACTGGAGCTGTTCCGGCTGTCGTACGCCGCGGCGTAGCACGTGGCGGGGCGGGGGTCTCGGTGGTGGAGGTGCCTTTCGACGGAGGGGCGGGGAAGTGGCGGTGGTGTCGTCCATCCTCCGCAGGATCCCCGGTTTCCGAAACCGGGGATCCTCGCCTATATTGCGCCCGCGCCGAGACCGGAAGGAGTCACCAGCCGGACGGCTTGGTGGGTCCCAGGGCGCGGGTGACGGTGATCTCGATGACGACCCGGTTGGGGTTCACGCGCGGGGTCTTGTACCGCTCGGTGTACCGGCGCTCGGCGTCGGCGACGACGGCGGGGTCGTCCTTGATGACGGCGGTGCCTTCGAGGGTGGACCAGCGCCGGCCTTCGGCTTGGCTCACATTGACGCGGGCTTCGCCCCCGGCGGCCAGGGCGGCGCGGACGTTGCGGACCTTCTTGTTGCCGCCATCGGTAATGACGCGGGCGATCCGCGTCTCGGGGTCGTAGGTGACGCCGACCGGGGTGGTGTGCGGGGAGCCGTCGGGTCGGAGGGTGGTCAGGAAGCAGGTCCGGCGCTCCTGCCAGAAAAGGTTCCCGTCGGTGGGCAGGGGGGCGGTGTCCAACGGTCGGTCTCCTCGGTGCGATGGCTCGGACGCCGGAACGGCGCCGTGCAGGTCGCTTCGACCGTAACGCGGAGCTATCCGCATCAGAGGGTCAGGTGCTGCGGCCGAGCGAGGCCAGGGGAGGAATCGGAGGCAGCTTCGAGATGAGCGAGGGGCGCGAGACCGGGACACACCTCGGACCTACTGGTCCCGGTCCTCAGCTGAGGACGGCTTCCGGTGCCGGCCCCGTCCCTTGCCCATGGCAGGCCGGTCCCACTCGGCGGGCTTCTCTTGTAGGGGCGGCGGCGGATACAGCAGGGCTTTCGCGGCGGCCAAGTCCTCGACGACGCCGACGACCATCCACTCGGTACCGGTCCACTCCTCGATCGCTCTCGGGGCGTCGGGGTCCACGTGGGCCCCACGATGAGGGCGGTCACCGAGCGGCACCGCGCGCCGCCTGCCCTTCGAGGCGGCCTGGCGTGCATCGCGCCGGCGAGCCCACTCCTCCAGCGGTTCGTCATCCTGCATCCGGACATCGTGACCGAGGAGCGGTCCGGGCCGCCACCTGTTCACCCGCGCAGGTGACGACCGAGGGGGAGTGCGAGCGTCGGGCACGGGATGAGCGTTCCGCTGCCGCGCCGAGCACGCCCCCCGCACGTCTGGCGGGCGAGAGGCTACTCGCTCGCCTCTTCGTAAGCCTTCAAGGTCGCCATGAACGCGACCTTGCCGAAGTCGGGGTCGACACCGAGGGCCACCAGGCCAGGGTCGACGACGGCCTTGACGAGCCGCTCGTTGATGTCCTCGAAGACCGCGTTGTCACGACGCAGTTCCGTGAGCAGAGCCTTCTGGCCGTCCTCGGTGAGGGCGGCGTATACCTTGTAGTACCAGAAGTCGTGGACCAGGTAGTTGCGGCGCTTGACCGCGACGGCGAGGTCGGCGGCCAGCGAGGAGTCGCTGGCACACAGCGGGGCGACCCTCTTGACGAGGGCATTGAAGGTCTCGCGCTCGGCCTTGCCGAACGGGTCAGCCAGTGTGTTGCCTTCCTGCCGCGCCCGGGCGATGCGCTCATTCACGAGCGCGAGGTGCAGGTTGCGCTCCACAGTCGAGATCGCGGCCACGGCTCCCCCGTAGGCTGCGAAGACAGACTTCTCCAGGTCGAGGGGCGAGGGTATGGGGTTCTCCGGATCCAGCGTCATGTCCCTCATGGTGATCGCTCACCTGGGGGCAGTGCACCCCGTTTCTCCGGCGTGGCCGGTCACGCCGCAGCTTCGCCGGAATCCTCGTCGCCAGGGTCCGCTTTCTCGTCCTTGGCGCCGCCCCGCTTGTGCGGCGGGATCTCGATGATGCGCCCGTCGCGAAGGGTCCTCTCGTGCCCCTGCACGTCGTGCTCGACAGGGGAGTTCCGCGGGGGCCTACTGGAGGCAGAGTCGTCCCTGCTTTCCTTCACCTCAATGTTCTCGGCGTCCTGCGAAGCGTCCTCGTACTCCTCGGTGTTCGCCAGGGCCTCGGCGCGCTGCTCCAGGATGGTCCAGAGCACCACGGCGCCGGCGGCAGCAATGCTCGTCACGATGACGATCTTTCCCTTGTGCCTCTTGGCGAAGTCGCGCGCCTTCTTGATCAAGGGCTTGGGCTGGCTCTCCTCGGGCTGGCTGCCCTCGGGCTCGTGGTCCCCGGGTGCGGCGTCGGTCATGGGTCAAGATCTATCGGACTTGTCCCCGTCCTGTCAGCTGATCGCCTGATATCGGAACGGTGGAACACTGCGACCGGTCTCACGAAGGTCCAGCTGGTGCCAGGAGGCGCAGGCAGCGACGCCGGGGCGGGAGTTGAGCGTCGCGGCCGTGGTCCGGCCCAGAGCGCGCCGTCGGTGGCAGTCGGGCCGGGGCCGGTTACCGGCCGCGGGCGCGCTGGGCGGGCACGGCTGAGGGGAGCCTGCGGGCGGGCGCCGGAAGCGGCCTCGGGGTCGGCTGTGTGGGTGACGGGAACATGTCTGCGGCGGTCTGGGCGAGCTCGGCCAGGAGAGTGCGGGGAACGCCGGCGGAGAGGCGGATGGTCCACGCCGCCCGGTCAAGGTCCTCCCCGCCGTACAGCGTCCATCGGTCTTCCACGGCGTGCGGGGTGGACTCGAAGACGATGGTCCGGTCCGGTGCCGTCCAGGTGGTGCGGGCGGGGTGGCTCGCCGGGTGCCAGGCAGCGTTGTGGAGGACGTGGTCCGGGTGGTCTGCGGAGCTGGGGGGCGGGGCGTCGAGGTACTGGAGGATCGTGCGGATGAAGGGGACGGGGGTGCCGGCGGTGAGGGTGGCGTGCCAGAGGCGCTCGCCGACGGGGCCGTCGTACTCCGCGATCGTCCAGGCGACGTCGGTGCGGTGGCGCGCTTCGTGGTCGAACTCCACTCGTACGGTGAGGGATTCGTGGGAGGCGATGGTCGTCTCGTCGAGGGGACGATACCTATCCCACTGGCGCTCCTCGTCGAAGAGGGCGGCGAGGAAAGCCTCGTGCTCGCCGGGCTCCGCGACCGGCGGTTCGGCCGCGGGTGCAGAGGTCTCCTCGGCGGTGGACGGGGGCGTGTCTGCGTGGAGCTGACGGATGGTCTGTTCGAGGTCGGTGAGGGGGGCGGGTCCGGGGCGGACGGCGACGGAGTAGAGGCGGTGGAACTCGGCGACGGCCTCCGCTTCGGTGTCGTACGAGGTGGAGGTCTGCCGCAGGTGGTTCTCGCCGTGGAGGTAGACGTGCCGCCGGACGCCTTTCTTGTAGGAGCCGACGGCGACGGTGGTGTGGCCGTCGTGGGCGTGCAGGTGGATGACCAGGCGGCCGTCGGCGATGTCGTCGTGGATGCGCTGGGCCGCGGCGCCGACCTCGCGGATCTCCTCGCGGCTGCACCAGGGCATGGGGTAGTTCGCCCAGGTCCACTCGGTGTCGATCTCCTCCTGGAGGGCGGTGTCGATCTCGATGGTGAAGCCGTACCGCCGGAGCTGCTCGGCGGCCTGGGCGGTGTAGTGGGGCTCTTCGCAGTCGATGCGGGCAAGCACCATCGTGGCCGGGCCGGTGCTGCGCCATCCGTGGTCGTGGAGGTGGGAGCGGGCGGCGTCGGCCGTGGGGCCTGTCGTGGTGGCGATGACGGCGGGGTGGTGATCGGGGTGCAGGGCGAAGCGGACGTGGGCGTTGGTGGGGGCGTACGGCATCGGGGCCTTTCGGGGGGTCAGGGGGTCCGGCCGGCGGCGACGGGACGTGCCGGCGGCGAGGCGGCGGGGGCGCGGCGGATCGCGGGGCCGGCGCGTGTGGCTCGCGTTGGCTGGGGGAGGGCGTGCCCGGTGGCGTGCTGCCAGCGGGTGCGGATGGCGCCGATGTCGGCGAGGGCCCGGCGGGCCCCGGCGACGAGCTGGAACGGTGTGTTCATCGGGTCGTCGGAGTACGCCTGGATGCGTCGGCCGGTCTGGTCTGCGGCGGTCAGGAGCGAGCGTGTGAGGGCGCGTTGGCCCCAGTGCCCGACGGACCCGGCGGGCTCGGCGAGGAGGCGGAGTACGCCGCTCGGCTCGCTTCCGTCGTGCAGCAGCCCACGCTGCTGGGCCTCCCACAGGACGGTGACGGGGTCGACGGGTTCGTGGCGGCGGACGAGGGTGGTGAGGCACTGCCACAGGCCGGCGTGCAGGGGCTGGGTGAAGTCCTCGGCAAGCAGCCACCGCACGGACTCGATGTCGGCGGGGCGGGCGGTGGCGGTCGCGAGCAGCAGCTGCTCCTCCTCCGCCGCTTCGGTGGGGTCGGGCACGGTGTCCGGCGGGGGTACGGGGGTGCGGGGCAGGATGCCGGCGCGGGGCGGGAAGCGTGTGGCGATGTCGTCCACGGTCACGGTGAGCGTGTCGGCCTCGGCGAGCACGGCCTGGACGGGCTCAGGCAGGGAGGCGTCGTGGACCGTCTGGACGAGGCGGTCGGCGGCGGTCCGTAGCCGGCGGCGGGCGTGCTCGGCCTCGACCATCCGCGCGTAGGCCGGCGCGTGCCGGGGCCAGGGACAGACCTGGATGAGGGTGTGCAGGTAGGAGGCGCTCAGGCCGCGCGCCTGTTCCCGGCCCGCGGTGAGCACCTGGTGAAGCCATGCGGCGCTCTTCGCGTGTTCGGCGGGGTCGGGTGGCGGCAGGGTGCTGATGGCGGTGAACAGGGCGGCGTGCGCGGCGGTGGAGAACGAGTCGGCGGAGATTCCGGGCACGTCGCCGAGGAGGCGTGGGTCGAAGAGGAGTGCGCCGAGGAGGGCTTGCTCGGCATGGAACACCGGGTGCGGCGCCGGGGTCGTGCCGAGTTCGTCCTCGTCGGGATCGGTGCTGTGGGACATCAAGCGGCCAGGGTGAAGTCGTCGGTGGTGAGGGTGCGGTCGAGGTGCGGGTCGAGGATGTGCGCGGCGAGTCTCGGGGGGACGGCGTTGCCGATCTGGGAGAACTGCTGGCCTTTGTTCCCGGCCCAGGGGTAGTCGGCGGGGAAGGACTGCAGGATTCCGGCTTCGGCTGCGGTGATCCTGATCGGTGCCGGAGTCGGAGCGTCATCGTTTCCGGCCGGGGCTGGTCCGGCGATCCAGGTGCACTCGTTGGCGCGGTGCCCGAAGAACAGCGTCCCGGCCGGCTCGTCAATGCTCCGGACGGTGGCGTTGGTCTGGTTGTTGCTGCGCAGGGACCACGTCCAGGGGCCGGTCTTGCCGGTGCAGGTGGGGGCCGGTCCGGTGGCGGGGCTGTCGCCGCGGGCGCCGTGACGGGCGGTCCACCCCGCTCCGCGGGTCTGGGGCTTGAGGACGATGTCCTCGACGGCCGGGGGAGCCGTCCAGGTTCCGCGCGCCCGGGCGGCGACGAGGGTCTTGCGGGCCCCGGAGGGGAAGGGTTCGGGGCCGCCGCCGGGCCCGCCGCCGGCGCAGACGGTCGGGACGGGCCGGTCGGTCGCCCCCCAGCCCAGAGCCTCGGCCATCGACACCCAGCGGGTGCGGCCCGGTCCGAACAAGCCCTCCGGCTCGGCGACCTCGGCATGGGTCGGCGTCGGGGGTTCGGCGGTACGGACACGGGAGGCGACCAGGATCGCCCGCCGCCGGGTCTGGGGCACCCCGTAGTCCGCCGAGTTGAGGATGCCGCACCACACGGAGAAGCCCCAGGACCTCAGGATCTGCGCGTACTGCTTCCACAGCGGCAGCACGTCGGGCACCTCCTCCATGGCCACCCACTCCGGTTCGCCGGCGGCGTGCAGGGCGTGGAGGTAGCGCATGGGCTCGGCGGCGAGCAGGGAACGGGGGTCGCGGCAGGCAGCCAGGAGCTTCTCGCGCGTATCAAGGCCGGAGGCGAGGTCGGCGACCGCCTGGTGGACGAGGTCCTGGTCGAGGAGGCCGAGCCGCTTGCCCGCCCTCGACCATGCCTGGCACGGGGGCGAGGCGATGAACCCCCGGACCCGGCCGGCGAAGATCCACGCCGGGTACATCGCCACGTCGGTGCGGATCGTCAGCAGACCGGCCGCCGCCCGCGTCCGGCACGCCCACTCGTCCCACTCCAGCCCGACGTCCCGGATCCCGAAGCGGTGCAGGGGGACGCTCCAGCCGCCGGGGCCGGCGAACAGGTCGAGCACGAGCCCCTTCGGCGGGATCACGACGCGAGTCCGAAGTCGTCCTGCTCCGGCTCGTCCCCCCGGCAGCTCCAGGGCGAGCAGCCATTCACCACGCCCAGTTCGGCGGCGTCGGCCTCGGCTTCGGCCGCGGAGTCGAGGGCGGCGCGCTCGGCCCTGGTGACGTGGTCGATCGGGGCCTGGTCGAGGGGGACGCGCGAGCGGTGCAGGAACGCCTGGCCCAGCAGGGTGTTGCCGGTCGCGTTGGCGCGGGCGTTGCCCTTCCGGATCGCGGCGTCGAACTCGACGACATCCGCCCATTCGGCAGGCGAGGAGTCACGGATTTGTCGCCACTGGGCATTTCCGTGGAACGGGCAGCCCAGGCAACTCGATTTCGGGGTGTCCGCGAGCCCGAGAGAGGTGAGATAGCGGATGCAGTCCGAACGTGTCCAGTCCATGTCGATCAGCGGGTGCCGGTTGCGCATGTACTTCACGTCCGCGTCCTTGGCGCGATGAAATTCGTCGGTAGATATCCCGATCCACTGCTCGACGAAGACGCCCTTCGGAACCCGCGTCGGATAGGGATATCCGAGGAGCTTGCGGATCTCCTTCTTGATTGGCTTGACCTTGTATTCCCCGCTGCACTGGCGCCTCGTCATCCCAGGTCGGCCGTCTGTGTTGAGGATATAGAGCGGCATCGAAGCGAAGCGGTGATCGGGGTCCAAGGCATCATTGCGGATATTCCCGGAAGAGACTCGGAGGATGGGTATGCCAGCCGGTGCGGCGATTTCCCGTTCGAGACAGTCGAGGTGTGCGTACACGCTTTTGGGTTCCCATCCGGTATCGGCGAATATCGCGTAATCGACTTTCGGGAGAACTCCATTTGCGGAGAGGGCGAGCAGGGTACTGGACTGGACACCGGCGCCAAGAGAAAGGGCGCGGAACTGAGGTGAGGCGGGAATGGTAGATCCTTGGACTGGAGGAGAATTGGAGAGGCGAGGCCCGGCTGGCGGCCGTCGGCTTGGTGAGGGAGGGCTCGGAAGGCGCTGGCTGTTGTGTGGGGGCGCGTGGGACGGAATCCGGGGAGCGGACGACGCCGACGAACTCCCCTTCGCGACCGCTCGGTTCGCGGAGGCGTCAGCGGCTCTTCGGCGAGGAGCGGACACAGGCCGAAGGGGCCACTGCCGGGGTTAGAGACTTGTGGCGCGGGCGATCCGGCTGGTGAGGCGGCTGGCCGGGGCGGATGCCCGGATGGCCGGGGCCGGCGCGGTGAGCGTGGCCGCGAGGGCGCGGTGCCCGTGTGCTGTGGGGATGCAGCGGGACCAGAACCAGTGGAGTGGGGAGACCTCGCGGGTGGTCAGGCCGCGTGCTTCCAGGGAGCGGATCGTGGCGATGGCCACGGGCCGGCTGTTGCCGTGCAGGTGCACCGTCTTGTCGTCGCTCACGGCGACATGACCGAGGGCGATGGCCCGCAGGCCGGCGTGCTGAGCAGGCGACAGGCCCGCGGGCCGCTTCGAGGGGCAGGAACCCCGCTGCCGTAGGTCGGCGGCGAGCGCTTCCGCGGCGGCGAGGCAGTCCTGCGCTCCGAAGGCCATGAAGTCGCGGCCTGCGGCGACGGCCTCCCTGGCCAGCTGCCGGGCTTCCATCGCCCACGGGGCGCCCAGCTCCTCCAGGCTCGTGATCCCGCGGACCGGGGCGAGGGCGTCGGCGGCGTTGGCCAGGGCCTCGCTGGAGTCGGTGGCGAGCATGGCGAGCTGCCGCAGCCGCGCCTGGACCGACCTGAAGGTCTGGCCCTGGTGGAGCGGCAGGCCGGCGAGGTCCTCCTGCAGGTCCAGGGCGTGCCGGGCGAGGGACAGCGCCGTGGCGGCTCGGACGGTGATCTCGGGGGCTCCCTTGGGGGTGGTGAGGGCCGGTGAGGCCAGCAGATCGTGCTGGAGGATGTGGTCCGTCCCGAAGGAGAGGAGCTGCTCGATGAAGGAGACGGTCGGGCCGGGGGACCGCCCGGCGTATCCCGCATCGGCTTCCTGCGGGTGATCTGCAGTCATCGGCGGGTTCTCGCCGTGGAGGCGACGGGCCCGGTCGGCGGGCTGGGTACCGACGGCGCTTCGGCGGCAGGGTGTTCCGGCCGGCCGAGGGTGGCTGCCAGGACGAGCCGTCCCATCGGGCTGGGCAGGACGCGTATCTCCTCGGCCCAGGCAGCGCAGGGCACGGGCTCGATGAGCCCCTGCTGGTCGAGGGCGCGGATCGCGCTCGGGTGGACGGCCGTCTTGTCCATTCCCACCCAGGGCTGGCCGTCCTCGTCGATCGAGACGACCCCGGTGGCGATGAGCCGGAGAGCCCTGAACTGGTCGGCGGTCATCTGGTGGTGGGCCTCGGGGACGGCGTAGTTGTTCCGGTAGCGCTCCATCTCGGTGGCGACGCGCTCGGCGCAGGCGAGGAGGTCGGAGGCCGCGGTGGCGAGCAGGTCCCGGGCCGCCTGGACGTGGGTCAGCCTGGTGTCCGCGGCGGTCATCGAGGTGGGGTCGGTGCTCTCGGCGGCGCTCCGCAGGGCTTCGGCCGCCGCCTTCGCCACCACCTGGAGCTGGGCCAGCCGGGAGGCGACCGTGTGGTCGGTGTGGTCGATGAGGGACATCGGCAGGCCCAGGTGGGCCGTGCCGACGGCCGCGGCGTCCTCGGCGAGCGAGGTGACCGCCGTGACCTGCCGGGCGATCCGCCCGGTCGCCTGCGGAGAAGCCAGCGAGCGGTCGTCGAGCACGTCGAAGCACTGGGCGACCTTCGTCGCGAGGGTCAGCATCTGCAGACAGACCTCGTAATGGGGGGCCTGAGGGAGGTGACGGGACATGGGGGCTGCCTTCGGATCGGGGGAGTACGGCTCAGCGGACGGGCGTCCGGCTTGCCCGGGTGGCGAGTGCGGCCGGGCGGGAGGCGACGGGGACACGGCCGAGCCAGGAGGCGAGGGCAATGCGGCCGACCTCGGTGAGGTGAAGGCGGGCGGACCGCGCCCCGGGAACGGGGTGGCGTGCCTCGCGGCGGACCCAGCCCCGCGACTCCAGGGACCGGACCGTGCCCATCGAGAACGACGCGTCCCTCATCCACGCCCACTCGCGGCCACCGGTGTCCTCGACGCTCAGACGCCCGGCCGCGATGGCGCGCAGCGCCTGGTACTGCGTGGGAGACATCGCCTGCGGCCTGCCGCCGACCAGCTTCTGGGCGCGGAGCGCACCCGCGAGATCCGTGGCGGCACGCAGGGCGTCGGAGGCGCCGAGCGAGGTCAGCAGAGTCGCGTCTTGCAGGTGATGGCCGGCTTCGAGGAGGGTGTCGAGGACCCGACCGCGCGGGTAGGGACGGTGGGCGCGCTCCTGCGGCGGTACTCGGACGAGGTAGGCGTGGACCATCCGCAGGTGATCGCCTGCGAGGGCCGCCTGGGTCTCCAGGAGGCGGATACGGCTGTACGCGTCCTCTACCGCGGGGCTCACGTAGAGCCGGACCTTGCCGATCTCGGTCCTCACCGCCCTTGCGGTATCGGCGAGGCCATCGGCGCGCCCTGCGTGTGCCAGGGCTTCCGACGGAGCGGCCGGCCGGGAGAACTCCAGTGTGGAAAGGCGGTCCCGAAACATGGTGACTTCCTCCGCCAGCACCAGGACGTGGGCGGGGGCAAGCTCGGCCGACAGACAGGGGCGGGAATCCGAAGGGCTTGTCATCGCCGGCGCCCCTCCCCGTTGGTGGGCAGAGCTCCGAGCGCGTGGACGACCTGCGCCCCGAGCCCCGAGGGGAGACCGGTGAGCGAGGTCAGCCGGGCTGAACTCCGGGCCAGGTACGGGACGTCCGCGAGGGTGCGCTCCACCGGGTCGGGCGTGGCCAGGAAGGTGAGGAACTGGGCCGGTAGCTGGGCCGGAACGGCACCCGTGGCGTGGACGGTCCAATGGGTGTCGAATCCGTCGAATACGGAGTGCTCCACCCGCCACGGCTGGCCGGGCGAGTGATGCATGGTGCAGTGCCCGTCCGGAGAGGTGTACGACCCTGCGCCCGTCGTCCAGTCGTACAGGTCGGCGATGTCGGCGACGGAACGTTCCGTCAGCGGGATGCGGTCCGAATGCCGCATGTCGCCCAGCAGTTGGGGCAGCGCCTGGGTGACGCTGGCGAGGGCCTCCAGCGGCGTCTGCCGCGTAGCGGTGATCTTCCAGGCCAGGTCGTTGCGGGCGATCGTCCGCCACATACCGTCCAGACGGGACGGCGAGAAGTCCACTTGGAGCGTGTCGTCGGGACTGACCACGGTGACCTGTCCGGTCTCCCGATCGTGAGTCCAGGACCACCCGAAAACGTGGATCAGCGGCCCGAGGACGTCGGCGAGACGGTCCCCGGCTCCGGCCAGGTGCCGCGGTGAGACCAGGAACCGGCCCTGCTCATCGGCCATGGCCCTCACCTCGACCGTCCGGCCATCGCTGCCTGTGCGACAGGAGCGGGCCGACCTGTGGGAGTGGCCGGACGGGACTGGGCGAGGAGCCGCCGGGCGCGGTCCGTGACGGTCACCCGCTGGCCCTGGCGGTCGGAGGTGTCGGTCTCGACCTGGACCAGGCGGTACTTCTCGAAGAAGGCGAAGGTGGCCGGATGGACGGAGGATCCGCCGGAGACGTAGACCTTGGTCTTGCGGCCGAAGCTGTCCTCGTACCGTCGCCCTTCGCCCTGGGCCAGGTCCTCAAGGGCGGTTGCCTGTTTGGCGTTGAGCTTGGGCAGGGGCATGGCCGCCTCCGCGCGTTCGAGGGCGCGGCCGATGCTGGTGGCGGCGTAGGAGCAGCAGGTGGCGGTGAGGTCGAGGTCGTGGAGGGCTTCGGCCAGGCACTCCACGATGCCGCTCTCGGCATCGGTCTCGCGGGCCTGACGGACGGCCTTCTCGTCGACCGCCGCGCCGGGAAGGCTCTCGCCGATCAGAGGATTGACGGAGATGGCCTGGGCGAGGTGGGTGGTCACGAGGGCCGCGCTGGCGACGGTGGCGGTGAGGGTGTCCAGGGTGCTGCGGCTGCCGGGCACAGTGACGTACTCGCTCGTGCTGAGCCGCGACAGCGCTGTGACGAGCTGTCTCGTCAGTTGCTGGGATTCCAGGAGGAGCGGCGTGATCTTGGAGAGGAACCCGGGGCCCGGCGCCTTGTCCACGGCGTCGACTTGGGCGCGCAGTGCCGCGAAGTGGGTGGCGAGGTCCCGGAAGGGCGCTGCGGTGTCCGAAGCGGATGAGGGTGTGATGGGAGGAGATCCTTTCGGGGATGGGAGATCCGGCGGCCACGGCGAACTTGGTCGCGACGTGCTGGGGGCGTGCATCCGCGGCCGGGGACGGCTGGTCACGCCGCTGAGTCGTAGTCGTCCTGCCGGGAGGCGGTCTTGGCGAGGGCCCGGGCGGTGATGGCCTTCGAGGCGCGGGCGGAGGCGGCGGCGAGTTCGTCGGCGCCGGGCTCGGCGTACCAGGGGCGCAGGTCGAGCATGGCGACGCGCATACCGGTGGCCAGGCACAGGGCGCTGCCCTTGGGGAGGGCGCGGATCGCGTCGGCCGGCAGGATCCGCTCCTGCCGCATCGACACCGAGGTCGACTTCCCGGACTCGGAGTGCGAGGTCGAGACGGTCTCGACGTCGTGGTCGCCGACCATCCTGCTGAGCTTGTCCGCGAAATCCGGGTCGTCGATACCGGAGCCGATGATCTTCACGGTGGCCGCGCTCCACATGGCGTCCATGCCGGTGTCCCCCCAGACTTTCTGGCCCTGGCGGTAGGACTGGAGGATGGTGATCGGGATGATCCCGCGGCTGCCGAGGTGGGAGTACAGATCAGGAAGGTCGCTGATCTTGCACACGTTGGCGGCCTCGTCGAGGATCGCGAGCATAGGCGGGTCGAGCCGTCCGCCGGCGCGTTCGGCCTGGGCGGTCGCGGCCCGCATCACGCTGTCGGCACACGCCGCGATCAGCGCGCTCGCGCCGCCGCCACCGTCCTTCGACAGCAGGAACAACGAGTCGTTGCTCGTCACGAAGTTGGTCGGCCGGAACTCGGGGACGTCCTTCTGAGGGGTGACCCACGCGGCTATCTCGCTGTTGAGCAGGGCGGAGGCGTACTGGCGGGCGGTCTCGTAGATGCCGTCCCGGGTCTCCGGCGGCCCCTCCACCGTGCCCTTCAACTGGGAGGCGACCGCGGTGAACTTGTGGTCGCGCAGGATGTCGAGCGGGCGCCGGTCGGCGGGGAAGGCCAGCCACTGCATCACGTCGGTGATCGGCCGCTCGTCCAGCGCGGCGGCCAGGAAGAGCTGAGACAGGATGTTGCTGCCGGCCTTGGACCAGAAGTCGCCCTGCTGGCTCGCGTCCACGCTTGCGGCGAGGAAGTGCCCGGCCAGCCGGTTGGCGCCGTCGAGGGTCTTCGCGTCGGCGAGGGGGTTCCACCACATCTCGCGGGCGGCGTGGGCGATCTGCTGCGGGTCCATCGACCACACCCGCCCCACGGCGGCACGGGCGTCGAAGGTCGCCGTAAAGGCGTCGCCTGCCGCCTTGTTGGAGGTGAGCAGGACCGGTCCGGGCGCGGCGAGGATCGAGGGAATCGCGAGGGAGGTCGTCTTGCCGGAGCGGGGGGCCATGATCGCGACGGCGACGTCCTCGAAGCCCATGCGGACCTCGCGTCGGGTCCCGGCGAGGTTGCCGACGAGGATGCCGGCGTCGCGGGGGGTGATGTGCTTGGCGTGCTTCAGGCTCGGCCGCAGGGAGCGGGCCTTGGCTTCGACGGCTCTGGCGAGCAGCGGCTGGATGTCGCGGACCGTCGCCATCCCGTCGACGGTCTTCTTCCCGCCGCCGGACCGGTTCTTGTACCGGAGCCACAGGACGCCCGCGCCGGCGGCGAGGGCCAGCGTCAGCAGGACAGGGACGATACGGGTGGCGACGAGCAGGGACGTTTCTCCTGCTGCGGGCCAGAGCTGGCCGGGATGGAGGAGCGCGTCAGCCGGACGGTAGGACGCCCACGGGGTGGTCCCGGACAACCGGGCGGCGACGTTCCCGGCCAGCCAAGCGAAGTTGGCGAGGGGGAAGCCGATGGCGAAGACGGCGATGCCGATCTTCAGGGCTATGTCATAGCCGTCGGAGCTGGAGGAAGAGGGACTGGGCAAGGGGCAGTGGTTCCTTGGCGGTGCCGGGGAGGGTCGGTGTTGAGGTGGTCAGTGGGTACGGTGCGGCGTCGACCGAGGTGGCTGCGGCGCCGGTGACGGCTTGCTGCGCCGGCGGGCGGCCAGGCGCTGCACGCGGACGGGCAGCGCGGAGGCGACGGTCTCGGGCGTCGCCTGCTGCCAGTGGAGGGTGAGACGCTGCCTGCTGAGGCCGAGGGTTTGCTCGTGCGTTCTCGGCAGCGGCTTTGCGACGGCCAGTGCCTGGGTGAAGGCCGTTACGACGCTGGCGGGGGCGCGGCCGTCGAAGCGCGCCTGCCAGACCGTGTGGTCCTGGTCGAGGGCGGCGGTGATGAACCAGCTGGTCATGCCGGAGAAGGTGATCCGCTCGCCCGTCACGATGCCGTCGGGGGAGCGGAACTCGCCGGAGGGCGCTGTCTCCCACCCGGCCTGGCGCAGCGGCTGAGTGGGATCGGCGACGGCCCGCTCGTTGTAGGCAGGGTCGGTCAGGGTGTCGGTGACCGCGGCGATCAGCTCGACGGGGGTCCGCGCGCCGAAGGACGCGTACCAACTGGTGGCCGCACTGCCGCCGTTGTGGATGATCCGCCACCACTGGTCGCCGGGTGCGGGCTCGAGTCGCAGGAGCGTTTTCTGGTCCGGACTGGAGAGAAGGACCCGGGGCAGCAGGGGCTCGTGTCCGTGGCTCCAGCCAGCGGCCTCGTGTAGGGGAATGGTCACCCAGCCCGCGTCGCCGGGGCCGGCGAGGTAGCGGGGTAAGATGAGCGCCTGGTCGATCATGTCGGTCACCGGAGCCTCCGTCCTGCCGGGGCGAGACCTTCTCCAACAGGTGGACACGGCGGCGGTGAGGTGACCGCGCGCCGGGCGGCGAGCTGCTCGACCCGCTCGGTCAGGGCCCGGGCGACGTGCTCGGCCGGGCACCGCTCCCACTCCAGGGTGATCCCGCGGCGCGGGAAGCCCTTCATCTGCTCGGCGGAGCGCCGTGCCGGTTCCGGGGAGGCGAGGGTCTTGAAGAGCGAGGCCAGGATGACGGTGGGTGTGCCTGCGGACAGGAAGGCGTGCCACAGGGGGTCGTCCTCGTCGAGGCCGGCCGTGATCCGCCAGGAGCGGCTGCCGGCGAGGGTGTTCCGGCTGCCGCGGACGTGTCCGTCCGGGGAGAGGAAGGTTCCCCGGCCGCCAGCGACGCTCCAGCCTGCCTGCCGCAGGGGCTCGTAGGGGTCGACCGGCTGCCGCAGGGGGTAGCCGGGGTGGGGCAGGGCGTCGGTGACGGCGGCGATCAGCTCGACGGGCGTGGACCCGTCGAAGGACACGCTCCAGTCCGTTCCGGTGCGGCCGTCCCGGTGCGACACATGCCACCACGGTCCCTCCAGCACCGGCTCCAGACGAAGCTCGCTCTTGGAGGAGGGGCCGGTCAGCACGACGTGAGGAACGAGTGGCTGGTTCAGTGCCGTCCAGCCGGACGCCGTGGTCAGGGGCACGGTGACCCACGCCGGGTCGCCGGGGCCGGCGAGGTAGACGGGAGACACCAGCGCCTGGTCGACCAGCTCGTGCTTGTTCATCAGCGCCTCACCGCCGACTGGCCGGCGGCGGGCTGCTGGGCGGGGTTCGCGACGGCGATGGGGGCTGGTGCGGGGGCTTTGAGGGCGACGGCGTGCAGGTCAAGGAGGGCGTGGCCGTGGGTGGCCCAGGCATCCAGGTAGCCCCAGGCTTCAGCGTTCCGCTCGGCCAGTGCGTCGATGAACTCTTCGTGGGTCGGCCGGGAGGTGCGCATGGCCTCGCGGGTCTGAGCCCACTCGGTACGCAGAGCCTCCAGGCGGTCGTATGCCTGGGCGAGCTCGGACAGCTGCCACGGCCAGCGGGGCTCGATGTCGCCGGCGGCGATGTGCTGCAGCTGGAACCGCGCCGTGGCGAGCAGGTAGCGCGCCGAACGGCGGACAGGCTCGAAAGCGCGCCAGGTCTGTGTATCTCGCTGAACCTTGCGCCAGCCATACGACTCGTCGTCGTACGGCCAGCCGTCGGTATCGGTGTGCCTGTCGGAGTAGGAATCCCAGGAGGCGAGGATCATCTCGCTCTGCACCAAGAACACCGCCAGCGCCTGGAGGGCGGCGGCGTGCTGGTCGGCGCGATAGGGGAACGGGGAGGTCAGGGTGGTTCCTTCGGTCGGGATGGTGATCACCGGGTACGGCGGGGGAGGGGACCGCCCGGGTGCTGCGGGGAAGGCGGTAGCTCGCGGCTGGTGCTCAGGGGGAAGAGCCGCTCGACCCGGGCCCACAGCGTTGCCTCCGCCTGCTGGGCCGGGACGCGTTCGCGCTGGATGCGGACGCTGTACCGCAGGGCGGGGGCCATGGTCCGTTCGTGGCGCAGGACCGGGTCGGGGGAGACGAGGTCGGCGAGGAACGCGGCGACCACGTGCGGCGGGGTGTGCTCGGTGAAGTGCGCTTCCCAGACGGCTACTTGCTGGTGCGAGATCCGCCAGGGTTCCATGCCGGCGGTGACCTTGGTGTGCCACGAGCCGTTGGCGAGACGGCCGATGTGGACGTGCCCGTCGGGGGAGTCGAAGTGCCGTTGGTGGCGCGAGGGCCAGCCGGCCTGTTCGAGGACCGTGACGGGATCGAGGAGGTCTTCGGGCGCGGACCCGGCGGCGTAGGCGGCGGTCGCCGCCGTGATGATCTCAGCCGGTGTGCGGGCCCCGAACGACATCGTCCAGGACTTCTCCTCTCCGGCCCCGAGGTGCCGCAGGATCCACCAGGGCTGGTCGGGGTCGGGCGACAGGTGCAGCTCCGCCTTGCGGTCGCGGGGGATGACACGCACCACCGGGGTGAGGGGGAGGTGCGCGATCTGCCACCGGTAGACCTGCTGGAGGGGCGCGGTGACCCAGCGGGGGTCACCGCCTCCGGCGAGGTACCGGGGCGAGACCTGGGCGAGTGCGGGCTGCCGGGCGGTCTCGGTCACGGGCGGCCCGGGGCAGGGGCGTCGACGGCGAGGGCGATGTGGCCGTTGGTGGCGCTGCGGCGGGCGACGGCGAGACCGATGGTGTCGGCGTACGTCGCGATCAGGCCCACGCGCGAGGAGTCCAGGTCGCCCTCGGGCGGGAGGAGGACCTCGTCGCCCTCCTCCATCAGCCAGGCCGGGCCGTGGACCCAGCCGGCCGTCTCGGCGAAGCCGGAGGCGATGCTCCGCTGGGTGAGCGTGCCGGACGCCGGGGCGTACAGGACCTGGATCGCGACGGCCTCCTGGCGCGTCGGCGTCAGGTCGGGGGCGGCGCCGACGGCGATGTCGGCGGCGATCCGGGCGAGGGGCAGGCCGAGGGCCTGCTCGACGGCCCAGCCGATCCAGTCGCCGCCAATCCGTCCGTTGACCTCGATCACACGCGGGCCCGTGGGGGTGAGGCGGATCTCCACGTGCTGGATGCCCCCGGTCACGCCGGTCGCCCGCACGGCGGCCTTGGCGATCGGGGCGACGGTCTCCAGGAGCGGATCGCCGGCCGTGAGGGTGTGGCCGGTCTCCTCGAAGAGCGGCTCGTCGCCGAGTTCCTTGCGGGTGACGGCGACCGGCGTGGTCACGCCCTGATAGGTGACGCACTCGACGCTCACCTCCGGGCCGGACAGGTACTCCTCGACGAGGACGCTGCAGTTGTCGCCGCCGTGCTGCTGCACGCCGCGGGTCGCGAACGCGTACGCCTCGGCGAGGTCCTCGCGGGTCTCGGCCTTGATGACGCCGATGCTGCCGCCCACGGCCGCCGGCTTGACCACGACGGGGAAGCCGATCGCCTCGGCGACCGCGAGAGCCTCGTCGAGGGACGCGGCGGCGACGGAGCGGGCGGAGGGCACACCGTGGCGGGCGAACGCGGCGCGGCTGGCGGCCTTGTCTCGGCAGGTGCGGACCGACTCCGGGGTGGTGACCGCCAGGCCGAGACGTTCGGCGAGCTGGGCGACCGCGGTGAGGTGGGACTCGTTCCAGGTCAGCACGCCCGCGACCGGCCGGCGCGTGGTGATGGCTTCGGCGGCGTTGAGCAGGGCGTCCACGTCGTCGAAGTCGGCGACCGTCTCGTGGTCGACGACGTACGGCTTCTCCCAGGTGAGCGGGCCGGTGGTGAGGACGGCGACGTCGTACGCGTCGGCGACCTGGCGCAGGCAGTAGCCGCGGTACACGTCATCACCAGGGGCGACGACCAGGACGAGCGGGCGCTGAGACACGAAGGGCTCCAAGAAAGTGAGGTGCGGAAGAAGAGAGAGAAAGGGGGGTCAGCGACGGCGGGCGGGTGATGCCGGTGTGGCGGCGTGCGGCGCGCGGGTGGTGAGGCGAATGCCGGTCTGCCCGGCCCGCACGGTGGCGGCGTGGATCTCCAGGACCGCACGTCCGTGGGTGAGCCAGTCGACCAGGGCTTCGGAGGCTTGCTTGTTGCGTACGGCGGAGGCTGCGAGGAGGTCCTCGGCGCTGGTGGACGGATCGGCCGCCACCCGCTCGTACTCGGTATGGGCGGTGTCGACCCGTTCGAGGGCCCCGCGCAGGTGGGCGAGCTGCCAGCTCCAACGGGCTTGGCCGGACTTTCCGGCGAGCTGGTCGGCGGACGTCTCGGCCGCGTCCAGCAGGGCGGCGGCTTGCTCTCGCAGGGGAGAGAAGCGGTGCCAGAGGGCGGCGTCCTTCTCGGCCTGCCGGGCGTCGTAGTGTCCTGGTCGTACGGCCAGCCGTCGAGGTCGGTGTGCTCGTCGTCGAACCGCTCCCACGCGGCCCGCACGGCGTCGCCTTGCAGCAGGAAGGTGGAGAGCCGGGTGATCGGTGGCGTGCGGTCAGGGGGCGGAGGGACGGAAGGAGAAGGGCGGGGCACGAGGGGTCTTTCGAAGGTCAGCGAAGGGAGACGGAGGCGGGGGCGGAGGGCACGGTCGGCGCGGGCAGGGAGACCGCAGGCCGGGTGCGGCGATGGGCCCGGGTCCGCCGGTCGAAGGCGTCGACTCGGGCGAAGTGCGCTTCGACTGCCTGCTCGGGTGTGAGGCCGCTCGGCTCCTGTCGCGCGCCGTGGCTCTCCGGGTCGTACATGCCGCGGACGACGGGGGTGGTGGTGACGAGCTGCTCGGCGAGGCCGTCCAGCAGGTGTTCCGGGATCGCGCCGCTGATCCACATGCGCCAGACAGGCGTCCCGCCGTATTCCGGGAGGGCTTCGACCCTCCAGGCCGTCTGCTCCGGGTTGTCCTCGTAGACCTTGGCGAGCGCGGCCCGTATCTGATGGGGGCCGGAGGAGCAGGCTTCGGCGGTGCCGTCGGGCCGCCGCTCGACGGACCAGCCCGCCTCCTCCATCCGCGCCCACGGGCCGATGCCGCTGCGCGGGGCTCCGGCGATGAGGCGGTCGGTGAATCCGGCGACGATCTCGGCGGGCACCATCCGGCCGAAGGACGCGCACCAGCTCCAGTCGGCGGATTCGATCTGCCAGTAGGAGGGGGAGAGCGGGTCGAGGACGAGCCGGTGACGGGCCTGGGCGGGGCCGGCCAGCACAGTGCGGGGGTCGCCGGGGGCGGAGGCGACGCTCCAGCCGGCGGCGAGCAGTGCGTGGGTGACGTGCCGGGGGTCGCCGGGACCGGCGAGGTGCCGGGGCGCGGTGAGGAACGGGATCTTCGAGCTGCGGTCGGCGATGTATGAGGCTCGTTGGGCGGGACTCAGAGCCACGAGACCGCCATGCTGACGCTCATTTCTGCGCCGGGGAATGCCGAGGCGGAGTGGGGTACAGCGAGGGGAGGGGACATGGGATTTTCCTCTGATGCCGAGGCGGGCTGGGGTGCGGCAGGACTTGGAGATGTCTTGCTCTGCGGGGTCGATCGACCTTCTCTGTCGTGGGCTGCCGGCCCCGCAGTGGAGTCGTCAGCGGTCGAAGAGCTCTGGATCAAGGCGGTGGACGTCTTCGTGCAGGTTCAGGCAGAGCGTGGCTTCGGGGGCGGCTTCCCGGAAGCGGTCGATGACTTCCCGGATTTCCCGAGGCGCCGGCATGAGGACCCAGCCGTCGATGTTGCGGGCTGCGGCGCGGAGAATCTGCCCCAGGGCCGCAGGCAGTCCCCAGGTTTCGTGGAGGGCTGTCTCCAGCTGGGGCCTCAGGTGAGAAATAGATACGTGTTCTTCCAGGTGGCAGCCGAAGTCGAGCAGTACCTCAAGGGCACTCTGGATGTCCTCGGCGGAGGGAGGCGTGGACTTCATCCCGCCGCCTCCAGTAGAGGGCGGCAAACTGCAAGGGGTAGGGGGAACGAGGAGGGCATGGTGCTCCTGGTGATCAGGGGTGGGCGTGGTGGCGTGCCTTGGTACGGGGCCGGGCGACGCGGACGGAGTTGCGGGCCCAGGTGGCGGCGCGGGCGGCGGTGATGCGTGCCTGCTGCCAGCCTCTGAGCTGTTCGGGCAGTACGGACACGGAGGTGACTCGGATGCGCTTGCTCGGCGGCACGTGCCCGCGCGGTCGCATCACCGGCTCGGGGGAGGCCAGAGCCTCGGTCAGGCCCTGCAGCAGGTGCAGCGGGGCCGTCGGGGTGGCCTGCAGGTTCCAGACCGCGCCGTGCTCGTTGCGGGCGCCGATCCACCAGTGCTGATCGGGGCCGGTACCGACGTACTGGACGAAGGCGTCCCGGGTGGGGCTGACGGCGGTGTACTCCTGGCCGGTGTCGGTGGACCAGCCGTGTTCGGAGAGCGGCGCCCACACGTTGGGGGCGTGTGCGGAGCGTTCCTTGGTCAGTGCGTCGGTGAGGCCGGCGACGATCTCCACCGGCGTCTGCGCGGTGAACGTGACCTGCCAGGCCGGCTGGTGTCCTTGGGCGGCGCCGTGGATCTGCCAGCCGCCCGGTGGCTGGTAGGCGACACGGACGGCCCTGTCGGGGGAGCCGAAGACGAGGGTGGCGGACGACCGGGGGGTGCTGTCCTTCCAGCCGGAGGCGCGCAGGTATTCGGTGATGTGCCGCAGGTCGCCGCCGCCGGCCAGGTATCGGGGCTCGATGAGGTAGTGCTGCTGTGCGGCCTGCTGGGCGCCCCATCCGGACCACTGCTGTTGCCTCTTGTTCACCGGTGCCGCCCTCGTGTGACGAACGCGGTGGCCTTCGGCGGCGCGGAGGCGGGTGCCTGTTTGCCGATCTGCTCGAAGACGTTCCGATGCTGGTCGAGGTCGTCCGAGACATTGGCCAGCGTGTTGCCGGCCCGGCCGAAGGCCAGCCATGCCTCTGGCGGGAACAGTCCGTCCGCGGCGTGGTTCCGGGACGCCCGGCTGCAGTCGGTGACGAGGTCGGTCAGCTTGCGGAGGACACCGTCCTCCAGGTCCACGACCCGCGCCAGGATCTGTGCGGCCTGCCGGGCGTCTGCCTGCAGCAGATGGTCGGCGAGCTGGTCGAGGTGCTGGGCGATGGCGTCGAGGAGGGCGTCGTCGGTGACGGGCGGGTTCATGGCGTTCCAAGGGGATTGGCCCGCGAGGCTGGTCAGCGGGTTCGGCGGGGGACAGGAGTAGCCGGACCGGAGGGCGGCGCCGGACGGGCAGGAAGGTGGCTGATCCCGCCCGCCTTGACCACCGCCGCGCGCAGGTAGCGGCGTAGGACGAAGACGGCGAGGCGAGGCCGGCGGACCGGATCGAGCGGAGGGACGGACGGACGCGGGGTACGGGCCTGTGTCACCGGTTGCGAACGGTCGCTCGGCCACCGGGCTGAGACGCCGGAAGGGAGACATCAGCCGCGGGGCGGGGGGCCGTTCGCAGCGCCACACCGATGCCGAGGCGGGCGAGACGGGCGCCGGCGGCCTGGACCGCGTGGCCCTGGGTGCGGGTGTCGTCGCCGGCCAGCACGTAGGCGTTCGAGGCGGTCTCCCACACGAAGCCCTCGGCGAGCAGCACCTCGGACGCGGGCCGGGCGGTGGTCGTCGCCGCGAGGGAGCCGTCCTCCCGCCAGGTCATTACGACCGTCGTGTCGGGGCGGGAAGCGGGCTGAGGAGGATTCATGACGGCGTGCCTGACCTGGGCGAGTGCGACCTCGTAGCGGGGCAGGAGGTCGGCGGTGACGGCGTGGGCGGCCCGCTCGGGATCGCCCGGCACGGCGATTCCATCGGGCTCCCGGACCCCTTCGAACGCCTCGGCGGCGATCGATCCGGTCGGGGCGATGGCCGCCACCAGGAACTCGTCGTCGTGCAGCGGGCGGATCGTGACGTACAGGCGGGTGCCGTCCTGCCGGATCAGGTGGGCGTCTTCACGCAGGACGAACTCGGCGATGGCGCCGCTGACCAGGTTGAGGTCCCAGACGTCTTCGGCGTGCCGGAACTGGTCCTCGTTGCCTTGGTGCGGGTGGTATTCGATCGTCCAGTCGCCGTCCAGGTGCTCGGCGAGGAGGGTGGCGAACGACTCCAGGTCGCGGTCGTCGTCGGGGAGGGATCGGGGGAGGGACATGGGCTCCTCGATGAGGGGACAGGGGGGAAGGTCATCGGGTCCGTCCGAAGGCGGTAGACGTTGGTGGAGCCGGTGGCGGGGGGTGAGGCCCGCGACGGCCCGGGAGCGTGGCGCGGTCCGCGAGGGTGGCGCGTACGCTCCTCAACTCCGTTTGAAGGAGTCGCAGTTCGTGATCTGCCTCGCTGCGCAGGCGGATACCCCAGTGCGGATCGGCCGGTCCGCTGAACCGGTCGTAAGCGTCGGCAAGCGCGTGCAGGACCAGACCGAGCGAGGCGACGATGCCGTCGTGCGTGGCGGTGAGCTCCGCGAGCTCGAAGGTGAGGTCGTCCACGGAGGCGGCCTCGCGGATCCGGTCGGCGAGGTTCTCGATCGCCCGGCCCGTCGTCACGTAACGTGCCTCGGTGCCCTCCCAGGCGAACTCCGGAGAGGCGAGGACCCGGTACCCGGCGGCCTGGAGGCGTGCCACAGCCATACGGGCGACGGCCTGCTCTTCCTCCGGCGTGACCGTGGGCGACAGCCGGTGCCAGGTGACCCCATGCGTCTCCCGCAGGAAGAAGGAGCGCTCCAGGATGCCGTGTGCCAGACCGTCCCCGCCGCTCGCGGTGATCACGTCGGTCGCCAGATCGCGCACGATGACCACCGTCTGCTCGGCGTCCGCGTCCGCCGTGCTCACCGCCGCACCGACGCGGCCGGCGTAGACGTCCGCGGGAGTGCGGGCGCCGGGCCTGGGACGGGCGGAGGGGGCGCGAGACGGGCAGCGATCTGTCCGAGCTGATCCTGCACCCCGTGGAGGCGGCGGGCCGCCCAGAACAGGTCCCGGCCGGCGGCGGCGGTCTCGTGGCCGGGCAGGGCGGCGGCTTGGCGGCCGACCTGCTCGACGAGCTGCCGCACCGCCGCGATCGGCCCGGCCTGCTCGGCGGCCAGCTGGTTCAGGATGCCCGCGAGCGGACTTGTCGCAGCCGGAGCGCGGGCCGGTGAAGCGGCGGTCGCCCGGGTCGCCGCGGGCGCCTTCTCCTGGACGGACAAGTGCCCGGTGTGAAGAAGCAGGTCGGCTTCAATTCGGCGGGCTTCCGCCTCCAGGGCTTCGGCCAGGCGGCGGGGGGTGCTTGCCCAGGCGCCGTCGAGGCGGATGAGGTTGCCGATCAAGTCCATGCGGTTGGCCTTGTCCCGTACGGCGACCCAGCGGCAGGACCACTCGTCGCCGGGCGGAGCCAGGCCGGCCGTACGCGCCAGGCGGTGGCCGACCTCGGACCACTCGGCCGGGGAGAGCTCCCGGTCCAGTGGATGCAGGCGCACGTACAGGTGGAGGATCGCGCGTCGGGAGCCGTCCGGGGCGGCGGCGAAGGGATGCTCGACCAGCGGATCGGCGAGGTGCTGGGCCCACTCCGGTGTCGTCCAGTACCGGCTCTCGTCGGTGTATCGGTCGAGCTGGTCCCAGTAGGCCACCACGGTGCCGCCGGGCTCGGTCGTGAGCCCCTCGTCCGCGCTGAGGGGACGACCGAGCGCATCGGCCAGGGCGTCGGCGGCTTCAAAGCCGTGCCGGTACAGGTGAATGATCATGTTCTCGCTGGGTGTCGGACTAACAGGGAGGGGCGGAGGAACGCGGTCCTGTCCGCCTATCGGCCGACGTCAGCGACGTGGACCAGCTGGTTGAGCGCGGTCACCGAGTACCAGCGGCAGTCGACCGGCTCCTCGCCGGTCCCGACGCGCGGTATCAGGTACTCGCGCAGGGCCTGTTGGTGCACGAGGCACTCGGGGCACAGGGTGGACAGGTGCACCATGTAGCGGGGGTGGGCGGTCAGGTAGGAGCGGTGGCCGCCGTTCGGGTCGAGCAGCCGCCACCCGTTCTCGTCGGTCGGCGTGTGCAGCGAGTCGGTGACCACCTTCATCGCGTCACCCCACAGCCGCCCCTCGGCGGCCCCCTTGAAGATCACCACGTGCTCGCCGGGCCGGAAGTGGGCGTGGGTGATGTCCCGCTTCGGGGTGAGCGGGTCGTGCGGCAGGTACACGGGGCGGGTCTCAGGCACGGACGGTCCTTCCACGAGGTCGCGGGGCGGCGGTGGAAGACAAAGGGTCCGGAGAATCCCCGGTTTCGGAAACCGGGGATCCGCCGCTATATTGCGCGCTGCGCGCCTACCGGAACGGGTTCTCCGTGGGCCGGTCCCGGTCGCTCGCGGCCTCGACGAGTTCCGGCAGATCCACGCCGTCGGCGTCGCGCTGGTCCACCCACCACCCGGCCCGGGTCAGCAGCCGGATCTGCTCCTCCAGCTGCGCCCAGTCGGCTTCGTCCCAGCTCCCCTCGGTGACGAGAGCCTCGTACGACCTGGTCACGAGCTGGTGCCGGCAGCGCTCGCCCCAGCCGAGGATCTTCTCGGGACCCTCCAGCTCGGGCATGTCGAACTGGGTGGTCCACGCCGCCGCGGCGGCCTGTTCCTCGGCGCGCTTGGCGGCCAGCCACTCCGCGGTACTCGCGGCATCGGCCCGATGCTCGGCTCGCCAGCACTCGGTGCACTTCCGTTCGGTGAGCCACCGGGCGTACCCGGCTCGCTGGTCTGCCGACCGGGTCGACATGTCGTAGGGGACGGCGTGTCCACAGCTGTGGACGACCTCGAAGGACGTGGGCACGGCCATGAAGATCTCCTTGGGTTCGAGAAGGGAAAGAGGGAAGGGGTGTCAGGCGGTACGGGCCGAAGCCCTCCCCGCGCGGTGCGCGGGAACACGGCGGTGTCGACCGCGGCGTGCGCGGGTGTCGGGCACGTAGATCCAGCTCCACGCCGCGGCGAGCACGGCGACGGTGAGCGCCGCTCCGGCGGCGGGGAGGCCGGCGCCAAGCTGGGGGTGGGTGGTGAGTTGGCCGGCGAAGGCCGTCCCCGTGGCCTGGCCGACGCCGATGGCGGCGATCAGCCACGCGTACGCCTCGGTGACAGTGCCGGCCGGGGCGAGCGCGTCCACGGTGAGGAAGGCGCTGGTCACCAGCGCCGGGAGGGCAAGACCCGGCAGGGCGGACATGGCGACTGCCGCTGCCGGTCCCGGGCTCAGCATCAGGGGGAGCCAGCACACTGCGAAGGCTGCGGAACCTACAACGAGCTGAGCGGTGAGACTGCCCGGCCACACCCGCCGGCTGTAGAGCGTGCCGCCGAGGAGGCTGCCGACGGACAGCGCCGCCGGCAGGAGTCCCAGCAGCAGAGCGCTCTCGCTCCGCTCGGCAAGCGCGACGGCCCAGACCGTGTGGGCACCGAGCGCGACGCCGGTCCCGGTCATGGCGACGAGCAGAGCGACCAGCCCGAGCGAGCGTAGGGGGCCGAGAAGCCCGGACGACGCGGCCGTGCCGGGGCGCCAGCTCCGGGACGGGGTGGCGCTCAGGACGACCGCCGCCCCGACCAGGCCGAGCATGGCTGTCGCGACCATGGCGGTGTCCGGTCCGGCGAACGTGGTGACGGTGGCGACCAGCGGGGGCCCCGCGATGAAGATCACCCCCTGCGATCCGGTGTCCAGGGCGAGCGCGGCGCGCTGCTGCTGAGGATCGGGCAGCACGCTCGGCCACAGGGCTCGAAGGTTGGCCTCGGCCGGCGGGGTGGAGATGCCGGCGAGGACCACCAGGGCGATGAACAGCGGCGTCTGCGTGGTCGAGTCGACGCGGGGCATGGCCAGCATCGCCAGACTGGTGAAGCCGGTAGCCGTCCAGGTCACGGCCGTCTGCCCGTGCCGGTCCACGACCCGGCCGAGTGCCGGCTGCCCGAGCGCGGAGGCCAGCCCGTACGCCGCGCACATCAGGGCGGCTGTGGACGCGGCTCCGCCCTGGTCGGCGACCAGCAGGAGGAGTACGACCGGCACCATGCCCGTCGGGAGCCGCGCGACCATGGTGCCGACCAGAAGCCGGGCCACGTACGGCTCACCCAGAACCGGTCCCGACGTCCGTGCAGTCGTCACCTGCTCATCCCCGGCCGGCGCCCTTGATGTGGCGGCCCGGGCGGGAGGGGAGCAGGTGCCGACGGTGTGACCGAGGAGGCGGTGAAGTCCGGGTCGAGGGACTGCACCAGGTCGACGAGCAGTGTGCCCTGCTGTAGCCAGCGCTCCAGGAGCTGAACAGCTCCTTCCTCGTCCTGCGCGCTGCCTTCGGCCAGGGCTGCATCGGCCCCGCGAAGGAGATCGTCCAGAGCCTTCGGCAGCGGACCGTACACGCCTCGGCGCAGATGATGGTCGAGGCCGTACCAGTGTTGGCAGAGGTCCTCGTTCAACGCCCAGACGCGGGGCAGGGCGCCGTTCGTCCGGGCCGACCGGATCTGATCAAGGACGCGTCCTAGGAGCCGGAAGTGGGCCTGCGCCAGGGCGTGTTCGTAGGAAGGCAGGAGTATCTCCGTGACCTTCTTCAGGACGCCGGCGACATCGGGTGCGACGACGCTGACCGGCGCCGCCGTCCCCAGCGAGGTGAACTGCGCATCCGGAGCGAGGGCGCCGACGACGATCTGACCGTCCCACGGACGCCGCAGCACCGCCAGTTCGAGGCCGCTTTCTGAGCGGAGGAAGGCCACTGCCGATACTTGCTCCGAGTACGACTGCATGACGTAGAACAGTGACCCCCCAAGGGAGTCCCAGAGGAAGTTCAGGCGGTTACGTGAATCCGAGGGCGAAAGCAGGCAGTTGCCGACCTCCACCGTCCAGGAGTCATCAAGGCGTGCAGCGATGCCTCGCCCGATGTCGCTGATGAACGTCTGGCGGGTGGTGGTCACCGTGATGCCGAACCGGTGCGCGTTGGCGTAGAGCGTGTCGAGCGCCGTCTGTGCACGGTCGAGGTCGGACATCGGCAGGACGTGGATTCCTTCGTCGGCCGACTCGAAGTGCGCGAGGTCAAGGGCGATGACGGCCCAGTCGGCACCTGGCCCGCCGGGGAGGGCGACGATGCCGTCGTCAGGGCTTGAGTACAGAGTGATGTGGGCGGTAGGGGACACGAGTGTTCTCCGGAAGGCGGCGCGTCAGCGGCGTCGCGACGGAGCCGCGCGCAGGGCGGGAGCGCGGCGATGGGGCGGGGCGTGGGGAGGAGCGGAGCTGAGGCTGGAGTCGAGGAGGACGGGGTACCGCGCGGTGCGGAGCATGTCGGCGGCCCACTGGGCGCGGTCGTTCTCCCAGGTCTCGCCCATGTCGAACGGGAGGCGGATCCAGGGGCCTCTCAGTGTCGGCTGGGCCAGAAAGCCGGCCCTCAGGAGCAGTTCCATGGCGAGCGGCTCGACAGGGCCGGTGACTTCCACTTCGCCGCCGCGCTCACGGACGATGCGAATTGAGGCGTCGTCCACGGGTCACCGCCCCCGCGAGACAGCAGCGCGAACCGGTCCGGCGGCGGGGATGGGCGCCGTTGTCGAGGGCGCGGTCGTGAGGGGGCGCTGAGGGGAGCGGCTGGCTGCCGCCGCTGCGATGCGGGCTCGGCGCTCGGTCAGCCCGTTGCCTCGTGCCTGAGCGGGCGGGGCGGACTGGGCGGGATCGAGGCTGTAGTCGGCCTGGACGGCAAATCCGGCTTGGCGGAGATCGTGCACGGCTTGCCGGCCTCGTCGCCAAGGATCGTGGTTCTGCCAGGTGAGCCGGTACAGATCCGCGGTGCCGGGAACGAGCTCGAACTGCTCACGCACCAGGTACCAGTTGGCCAGATGCGGCGTGACCTCTGTTGTCGGTCGGGCTACGACACCGAGGTCGGGGTCGAGGCCGAAGTGGAAATGGGGGATATGGGGCATGTACGTCCTCGGAGTGGGAGGGGAGGAAGGAGAGCGGGCTCACCGGCCGCGACCTGAGGCGGTCGGGGCTGCGAGGGCTCGGGGAGTCGAGGCGAGTGCCCTGCGGGAGTCGGCCGCGGACGGGGGTGGCAGGGTGGCCCGGGCGTGCTTCAGGAGTACGGGGGCGTCGGCGAGCCATCGGCGCACGTCGTCGGCCGACGCAGAGGGCAGCGGGGCCGGCGCCCTGAATACAGAGGGCCGCTCGCCTCGCCCCGGCCGGAGCAGAGCGTCCAGCCGGTCCAGCGCCTCGGCATCCGCCCGGTCCGGGGTGGTGGCCCACCAGACTCGGTCGAGGAGGTGCGCCGCGCGGGGGCGAAGCCGGCGGAGCACGACCGTCGAGCTCTCGGCGTGGCCGTCACCGGCAGAGCGCCGCAGGACTTCCAGACGTCCGTGCCCGCTCTCGACCTCCGCCAACAGGCGCTTGTGCACCGCGTGCTCATAACGGGGAAGAAAGCTGGTCGTCACCTGGGCGGCGGCGAGCTTCGGGTATTTGGGCAACCCGATGGCCGGCGGAGCGAACGGATTGTCGTAGTTGTCGTCGAAGGTGCTGCTCGCGCACGCGCCGAGCAGGTAGCGACCTGCGGCGCCGGGCTGTTCGATCAGGAGCAGTTCCGCGCCGGTCGAGCTGGTGAGGACAGCGCCGTACGGGACGCGGCAGCGCTCCATTGCCTCGGTGAGCTGACCGCTGTCCCACAGCAGAGGGAGCCAGTCCTCCTGCCACACAGGGTGGGCGTAGACCTCGACTGTCGCTGTCCAGTCGCCGGGCAGGCATCGCGCCAGCTTCTGGGCGTAGTCCCCCAGATACGGGTTGGAGCTGGTGGTCAGTGCGACCCGATGGAGCTTGGCGGCCTGGGCCAGCGCGGGCATCACGTCGCGCATCGTGCTGAGGTCGCGCAGGACGTGGAAGCCCGCCTTCTGTTTCTCGAAGGCGCTCGTCGAGCGGAGGGCGGTGTGCCCGTGGGAGTACTTCTCGCCCACGGGGATGGCAACCAGGCCCTCCTTGGCGCTGACGCAGAGGATGATCTCGGCGTCCGGCCGTGCCTGCGGCAGTGCGGTGCCAGCCATGTTCACGCTGCCCGGGCGGCGACGAAGGCGTTGCGCAGGGCGTGGCCGTAGGCGTGGGCGTGCTGTCGAGCGGCGAGCTCCAGGTCGTCGTACTGCTCGCCCTGTGTCATCTGCCCCTCGTGCTTGCGGTACTTGTAGACGGGCAGGGGCAGCAGGACGCCGGGGGCCAGGTTGGTGACGCCGACGGCGGTCATGTAGTCCTCGCCCTGGACGAGGCCGCCCATGCCGCCGGCCGCGCGTACGAGGCGGGTGCGGGCCAGGATCGTCGTGGGCCCGATCGGGATGGTGTCCTGCGGGAGCGGCCAGTACGTGACCACGTCGCCGGCGGCGTGGAAACCGGGCGGCGTGGGGCACTCCCACACGCGGGTGGTGCCGTCCGGCAGCCAGTCCGCGCTGTACCCGGCGACCCACCCGAGACGGTCGGTGACTGCAGCCAGCCGTACGCCCAGGCTCCAGTCGGGGAAGACGTCATCGTCGTCGGCCCAGTTCACGAACTCGGTGTTCACGAGGTTCAGGCCGAGGTTGCGGGCGCAGGCGGCGCCGACCGGACGGGGCAGGGCGAGAACCCGTACTCGCGGGTCGGCGGCGATCGAGGCAGGCACGTTTTCGGGCGGAGCGCCGTCGAGGACGAGCACAGCCTCCCACGGAACGGTCTGCCGGGTGAGGCTCGCGTGCATCTCCTCCAGGTAGGGCAGGCGGTCGGGGCGGAGCTGGGTGGCGATGACGACGGTGATCTGCGGGGTGGACAGGGATGGGCTCCTGGAGTCGGGGTCAGCGGGTGACGCGGGTCTTGGCCGGGGCCGGCAGGGGACTGACCGGCGGGACGGCCTTCAACGCGGGGCGGGCTGGCCGGACGGGTACGGGCTGGTCGCGGCCCCACAGCGACGGGGTGCCCTGGAAGCGTGCGAGCGGGGACGTGTCCCAGCTCACGATCGGGCCTCCGCGGTCGTCCCAGGTCAGGGCGATGACCTCGATGCCGTGGTCGTGCAGGACGTAGCCCCATTCGAGGCCGCCGGCGTTGGCCTGCGTGATGGTGATGGGCTCGGCCGGCTCGCCCGAGAGGGTGACGATGTCGTCGAGGGGGCGGCTGGGGAAGCGCTCCGCGTGCGGATCGATCTGGTTCAGCACGTGCTCGGGGGCGCCTTCCAGCAGGTCCATGCCGAGCCCCGACCAATCGTGCGGGGCGTCGATGAGGTGGCGGCGAAGGGCTTCGAGGTCTCCGGCGAAGCGGTACTGCAGAGCACCGAGCAGCAGGGGGAGCTGGTTCTCGGGGTAGCCGTCGAAGTGGCAGTAACGGCCGGCGTACCGGCTTCCGGTCGAGGGGTCGGTGGGGCGAGCGATGAAGGAACGGGTCGACAAGTTCAGCCTCCGGAAGGGGTTAGCGGCTGGGCTTAGGGCCGGAGGACGGCGCCTCGGGCGGGGCAGGAGGGAGGCCCGGCGCGGGCTTCGGCCCCGGTCGTGTAGGAGCGGGGTCGTACGTCGCCCGGAGCGCGGCGAGGTCGGCTGCCTCGGCGTCCCAGAGCGTGGACACGAGGCGGTTGGCCGCCTCCATCACCTTCCGGGACGGGGAGTCGGCTTCCGACTTCCCATACCGGCCGTTCCAGTCGGCGATGTCCGACAGGACCTGGCCCATCGACTCCAGCACGGGCCTGCAGACTTCTATCAGGTGTCTGGTCACCGCACTGACCTCGGCGATTGTCCGGGCCTCGTTGAGTGCGGCGCGATACGCGGCGGTGTCGAGAGGGGCAGGCGAGCCAGTCGGCAGAGAACGCTCGGCGAGGTACCCCTCGGCGTCACGACGAGCCCATCGCAGGAGGTCGTCCTCCGTCGCCATGCCGAAGTGCGCGGCGATGATCTGTTCGGTGCTACGACCGATGTTGTCGTAGTGCTCGTAATCGGGGTGCAGGGGAACTCCAGGAGGAGGGGTCAATGCATACGGGAATCGGTGTCGAACAGGTCCAACTCGGCTGCGTGCAGCTGATGTTGGACGACGAAGCTGCGTCCGGCGACCTTCCATAGGCCGCGGCCCCGGCTGAGGTGGGACAGGGCTCCGGCTTCTACGGAGGTCAGGCCGAGGAGGCTGGAGGCGGCGGCGAGCTGGTCGGTCTCCTGGCGGTAGATCACGCGCGTGCTGCAGTCGGCGAGCAGGCCCTCGGCCAGGGCGCGGCTCTGGCTGCCGGCGTCGCCGGCGGAGAGCAGGTCGGACAGGCGGTGGATCACCATCAGGTTCGCGATGCCCAGGCCGCGGGAGAGCTTCCACTGGCCCTGCATGCGCATGAGGAGGGCAGGGTGCCGCAGCACGCGCCACGCCTCGTCGTAGACCACCCAGCGCCGTCCGCCGCCGGGGTCGGTGAGGGCGGCTTCCATCCACGCGGAGGCGCAGGTCATGGCGAGGACGAGCGCGGTGTCGTCGCTGCCGCCGAGGCGGGAGAGGTCGACGGTGAGCATCGGCCGGTAGGGGTCGAAGACCGTGGTCGACGGGGCGTCGAACATGCCCGCCAGGTCGCCGAAGACCAGGCGGCGCATGGCGTGGGCGAGGTCGCGGGCGGCGTCGCCGAGGCGTCCGGAGAGCAGGCCGCCGGCCAGTTCGAGGCCGGGGCCGTCGGCCAGGGCATGGGCGATGTCGCCGAGGAGAGGCTCGCGGCCGGTGGCGGCGGCCCGGGCGACGGCGCTGTCGAGCGCGATGTCGAGGGCCGTGTGCTCCATGGGCAGCAGATCGCGGCCCAGGACGGTGCGGGCCAGGGAAGCAAGCAGGAGCAGACGGCGAGTGCGGACCTCTCCCGCCCATTCCGACTCCGGGATGGTTGAGGGCCGGGGCGCGGCGTCGAGGGGGTTGAGGCGGCCGGGCAGGCCCGGGCCGAGCGCGATGGACTCGCCGCCCAAGGCCCGGGCGACGTCCGACCATTCACCCTTGGGGTCGCACGGGACGTAGACGCGATAGCCGAAGGCGATGCTGCGCAGGGCCAGGCTCTTGGCCAGGGCGGACTTGCCCTGACCGATCACCCCGGCGAGCAGCACGTTGGGGTTGGTGAAGCCCTCGACGCGCCCGTACAGGGAGAACGGGTCGAAGGTGAAGCTGCCTTCGGCGTGGAGGTCCTTGCCGATGTAGATGCCGTCGGCGCCCAGGCCGCCTTCGGCGAGGAAGGGGTAGGCGGCGCTGGCGACGGCGGTGGTCATGCGGTGGGCGGGGAGCTTGAGGCGGTTGCCGCGGGCGGAGGCGGGACCGGGACGTCCGGTGGGTGGGTAGAACGGCGAGGGGAAGGCTGCTTCCCCGAACTGCTGGTCGGGTCCGGTGCCGGCGGCGGTGCGGGCCCGGGCTTCTGCGCGGGCGGTCTGCTTGCGCAGAGCCCGGCGCTGGGCGCGGTCGATGCCATGCGGGGTGAACAGGGGAGTGGCGCTGGCGCGGCGGTGGGACAAGGGACGCTTCCAGTAGGACGGTTCAGGACGCGAGGTCGGCGGCGGTGGTCTTGCGCCGGATCGCGTGGACGGCGGCGAGGTGCCGCTGGCAGATGGTGAGGAAGGGCGGTCCCTCGGGAAGCCGGTTGGGCTGGCACTTCTCGTCCTCCGTGGCTGCGGGGACCAGGTGGAAGGCCGCGTGGACGGAGTCGGCGGCCTGCCACACGCGGGCGTGGGCCGTGGCCAGGTGACGTCCGGCTGCCGGGCGCTCGGGGCGGGTCTGCTCGGCGGCCTGGTCGATGAGGCGGTGCAGGGCGGTGAGGTGGGCGTGGAGCGCGTCAAGTTGGGGCCGGTCGCTGGGCTGGGCCTGGCCGGTCGCGCTCTGGGCGCGGGTGTGGTGGCGCAGCCCGGCGGTGGCGGCCCGCAGGTAGGGGTACGCGTCACCGTCGAAGGCGTCGCGGCGGTCATCAGGGGACATGGGCTTCTCGCGGGGAAGGAGGACGCCGTCGGGCGGCAGGGCGGGCTACAGGGTGCTGCGGGCGAGCGGGAGGGCCGCGGTGATGAAGGCGTCGGCCTGCTGGTAGATCAGGCGCCGCAGGTCGACCTGGGCGTCGGCGGCGGCCGTCTCGATCTGGGTGCAGGCGGCGTCGAGGTCCTGGTCGGTGTCGGCGGAGACGGTGAGCAGTCCGGTGAGGGCGACGTCGGCGTGACCGGAGATGAGCTGCTTCTCGCGGGTCTTCACGTCGGCGTACTCGACGCTGTCGGCTTCGGAGTCGACCTGGCCGCGACGCTGGCGCTCGGAGGCGTCCGCGATGATCGCGGCCTTGCGGCGCTGGACGTCCCGCAGAGCGGAGTCGATGCCCTGGGGCGCGTAGATGAGGGAGAAGGCGCGGCGGACGCCGGCGCTGAACATCAGGCTGTGCAGGAAGCCCGGGCTCGTCTCGGTGCGTGGCCAGTTCTCGATCCAGAAGGTGGCGTGTCGGGCGCTGTCGGTGACCAGCCGGTCGGCCTCCTCGACCTGGGCGACGGGTCCGGCGGCGGCAGGGTCGGCCTCGGCCTGGCCGGTCTCGGACCACCGCTGCAGGTGCGCGGTGGACGCCGGGTCGTACGCGGTGCGCAGCACGGCGGCGATCTCCTGGGGCCCCAGCCATCCGGAGACGGTCAGGCCCGCGTTGCGGGCGGCCTGGGCGACCGAGGAGGTGGTCTGTTCCATGACGGTGAAGGCGCCGGCGAGGCCGCCGCCGGCCTGGCTGATCAGGCGTTTGGCGGCCTTCAGGTCCAGGGCGATGGCGAGGTACGCCTCGTGCGGGGCGGCGGCAGGTCCGGCCGAAGCGAGGAGTTCGGTGTAGATCTGGCCGGCGATCGGGGCATGGGGGTTGCCGTGCTCGGTCCAGTGCCGGGTGAGGCTGTCGCCGGAGTTCGGCACGGTCCGCTCCAGGACCTGCACGGTCGAGATGCGTCCGGTGCGGGCGATGCCGGCAAGGGCCCGGCCCCACGCGGATACGTTGGCGGTCTGGGTGGCCGGGTCGAGCAGCGCGAAGGCCCGGGAGCTGACGCGGGCGACGGCGGTCAGGGTCTGGTTGTGGGGGTCGTGGACGGCGGCGGCCCCGGAGCCGGCGGTGGCGACGCGCAGGGATGCGGCGGTGCCGGGCAGGTGCAGCAGCCCCTCCACTCGGGGCCGGGAGACGGGGCGGACGCGCCACAGGGTCTGGCCGGTGCGGCGTCGATGGGCGAAGCGTCCGGCGAGCGGCGCCCAGTCGATCAGGGAGCGGCCGTCGCGCCGTACGCCGACCAGGACGGCGGTGGTGAGCCACAGCGGAGCCAGGACGACGGCGCCGAGCAGGCCCGCGGTCACCACGGTGGCCAGCAGCACGGCGAGGGTCGAGGAGACCAGGACGAGCTGGGGGAGGGTCAGGCCGAGGAGGATGCCGCGGCGCGACCGGGTAGGGAATTTGACGGTGAAAACGGAGGACACGATCGCTTCCGGGAGGGAGGAGCCGGGGGCAGGGCGGGGAGGGGCCCCTGCCCCCGGCGGCGGGTGTACGGGAGGGGCGGCTACGGGCCCGGCGGGCCGGCGGGTGCGGAGTCGCTGCTCGCGGCTCCGTGAGCGGGCGCCATCGCGGCCGAACTGCTGCCGAGCTCACCGCTCTGCTGTCCCGCGGAAGTCGCTTCGCTGCCGGCCCAGTTACCGCTCCAGCTCGGAGGGGTGCCCTCCTGGCCGTCGGGCGTTCCGCCGCCCTGGGACTGCGGCGAGATCGTCTGCTGGAGCAGGTCCTGCAGACGGCTCTCCGAGTCGCCCTTGGAGCCTTCGCTCTGCATGCCGGTGCTGGTCGCGGGGTTGGCGGCGATGTCGCCGGGGAACCCGCCACCGCCAGCCTGGGCACTTCCTGCCGCGCCGGCTCCGGCGGCGGCGCCGCCCGTGCCGGCGGTCGCCGCTGCCGCTGCCGCCTTACGGCCGGCGTTCTCGGCGTGCTGGCGGGCCACCGAAGCTCCCGCGCCACCGGCGCGGTGGATGGACTCGCCGTCGGTGCCCTCGGACGCCCAGTGGACGAACTTGAAGACCATGTACGGGCACAGCAGCACGAGCAGCATGATCACCATGCCTGCCGCGACGTCCGCCAGGGCGGCGAGGCCGTCCTTGCTGTCGGCTTCGCCGAGCGCGGAGATGCCGAGGACGAAGACGATCGTCATCAGGAGCTTGGAGACGACGAGGGTGGCGGTGGCTTCGATCCAGCCGCGGCGCCACCGGCGGGCGACCTCCCAGCCGCCGCCCGCTCCCGCGAACACGGCCAAGGTGACGAGGATCAGGATGCCGACCTTCCGGACCATCATCACGCACCAGAACAGGAACGCTCCTGCGGCTGAGGCGAGCGCGGCGATGACCGCGACGAGCCAGCCCAGTCCGGCGACGGCACCGATGGCCGAGACCTTCACGATCCGGCGCACGGCGGAGGCGATGTCCGTGCCGGCCGCCGCGAACAGTCCGGCGGACAGCGCGTCGACGACTTCGATGGCCACGGTGGTGAAGGTGATCGCACAGAATGCGAAGAGAATGCCGCTCGCTGTTCCGGTGAGGGCCTGGACGAGGGCTTGGCCGTCTCGCTTGACGGCGGCTCTGACGAGCTGGGCGCAGAAGGTGGCGACCAGCACGATGAGGCCGATGGGCAAGATCGTCTCGTAGTTGTCGCGGAACCAGCTCGCGCCGAGGTCGATGGCGGTGGTGCGGTCGATGGCCTTGGCAGCCAGGTCGGCCGCCGCGGCGGCGAGGTCACCGGCGCTCTGCACCATCCAGTTCCCGATCGCGCCGACGGGATCGGAGGCGAACTCGATCGCGTCGCCGATGTCGCAGATCGAACCGGCGACGGGCAGGTCACAGAAGCCCACGTCGGGCGTCCTTTCGGGTCAGGAGATGCAGGAGAGAGTTACGGGGCGACGCGCGGGGCGACGGCGACCAGGCGGCAGTCCGCGCTGGGCCGGCACTGGACGGCCAGGGTGATCTGGCGGTCCTCGGCTCCCGACCCGCCCCCGGTCCAGGCCAGCTGGGTCTTGCCGCGCACGGTGACGGCGTAGATGTACGCCTCGGTGATCGCGGCGGGATCGTCGGCGATGGCCTGCTTGAAGGCACTGGGGAAGTGCGCCTCGGAGACGGCTGCGGTGGCGTGCTGGCCGTTGTCCTTCAGCCGCGACCACAGCACCGGGTCGGGGATCTGGGCCTGCACGGAGTCCCAGTCCGCGTATGCGGATTCGGACGTCATCCAGGACTTCATCCCGGCGAGCTGCTCGGCGTGGCTGGTGGTCCGGGCGTCGAAGGACCACAGCATCGTCGCTGCTGCCCGGGCGAAGACGAGCGGGTCAGAGACCGGAGGCGGCCCAGCTACCGGCGCTGCCGATTCGCCGTCCGGAGGAGGAGCCGAACCGGCGGCGCCGGCAGGGGGCGAGGTCGTGGCGTGCGGCTGTGGCGAGGCGTCGGCCGTCTTGCTGCTGCCGGTCCACCAGGCGACCACGCCGGCCACGAGCAGCAGCATGATCAGCGCGCCGGCGGCGATGACGACCCGTCGTGATGGCCTCCAGCCGACACGGGGGGAGAGGGAACGTTTCCCCATTACTGGACCTGGGACCCGAGGGCGGAGAAGAAGGCCACGATTCCGTTGGCGGCGCCGAGACCGAGGGCGGCGCCGGCGGCGACCACGGCGCCCTTCTTGCCGTTGGCCTCGGCCTGGTGGCCGCCGGTGTGGTGACCCCAGGCCCACACGCCGAGGCTGACGGCGAGCGCGCCGACCACGGCCACGATGCCGAACAAATTGATGCTGTTCACGACGGTGCGCAGGACTTCGAGGCCCGGCAGGCCGCCACCTTTCGGGGAAACGCCGGGGTCGAAGGCGAGCAGGAGATGGTCGTACGGGAGGGCGGTGAGGGTGGCGGGGGAGATGGTGGTGCGCTCCTTGTGCGGGCAGGGCTCAGCGGCCCGTGCCGGGGAACGGGAGAAGAGGAAGAGAAGGAGGGGGGAGAAGCGCCCGGCGGCGCGAAGTTGGCCCGGCCCGCCCGGCGCCTCGAAAGGGCGTGCCGGGCGGGGCCGGTGTCAGAGGACCCGGCGCGCGCTGTGGGCGGCGTAGTCCGCGAGGGTGCTGAACCGGACGTTGCGGCCGGTGCGCGGGGCCTCGATGACGAGCCCGTGGCCCGCGTACAGACCGACGTGCTCAGGGGCGGCCTTGGTCCCGCGGCTGAACAGCAGATCGCCCGGGCGGAGCTGGGTGAGAGAGACGGCTCGCCCTTCGTGCGCCTGGGTCTGGGAGACCCGGGTGAGAGCGATGCCGGCTTCCTTGTACGACTGCTGGGTCAGGGAGCTGCAGTCGCAGCGCTTAAGGGGGTCTTGGCCGTGCGCGTCCGTGCAGGACCCGCCCCACTGATAGGGCGTACCGAGCTGGTGCATGGCCCAGTCGAGAGCGGTCTTCGCGCGAGGATCGGCGTCCGCGGGGATCGTGTATCCCTTCGGGACCGTGCCTTCGGGGATCGGACCGGTGGCGGCACCGCCGGTCTGCGGCTCGCACGAGTCGGCCGGCTGCTGGGCCGGTGTTCCGCCTGCGGAACCGTCGGGCGCGTGGAGTGCGGTCACCAGTGCCTGCTGCAGGGCGCGGGCGAGGGGCTCCCACTGGGCGTAGGCGTCCGGGAAGCCGGAGCGCTGTACGGCCTGCGCGGCCTGGGTGATGGTCATCTGCTGCCAGCCGGAGACCTTCAGCAGGCCCTCGTAGAACTTCTTGCTGGCGTAGGCGGGGTCGCGGATCTGCGCGGGAGTTCCCCATCCCTGGCTCGGGCGCTGCTGGAACAGGCCGAGCGAGTCACGGTCGCCGTACGACAGGTTGCGCAGGCGGGACTCCTGGATCGCGGTGGCCAGCGCGACGACCTGGCCGCGTTCGGGGACGCCGAGGTCGATGCCGGTGGCGACGATGGTGCGGGCGTGGGGAATCTGTTCGTCGGGCAGTTCGAGGCCCTCGACACGTGAGCCCTTGGCGCCGGAACCAGCGAGGACGGCGGCGACCTGCTGCTGTACAGCGGCGGTGTCGACCGGGGCGGTGGTGCAGGACGGCACTGTCACGGCCGATGATCCGCCGGCGGCGGCGACAACGGCCGTGCCGGCGAGGAGAAGAGGGGGAAGGCAGAGCGCGCCGATCGCGGCGGCGATGCCCTTCACTCGCGAGCGGTCTCCGGACGGCGCTCAGCGAAGCGGTCGCGTGGGGAGGGGAAGGGGCGGGACAGGGACACGGCGAGTCCTTCGGGGCGGGCTCCGGCCGTACGGTGTGCGAGAGGAAGGGCCGTGCGGCCGGAGCGGTGGTGCGAGAGCGGGCTGGCCGGGGCGCGTGTTGGCTCACGCACCCCGTCAGGCGGGGGTGTTACGGACGGAACATCAGCAGGACCTCCATGGAGCGGGGAGGGAAGACGAGGAGTTCGGGTGGGGTCAGCAGGGGCGGTACATGGCGGCCTCCGTATCAGGTCAGTGGTGGTGGGAGGGAAGGGCGAACAGGGCGGCGCGGAGCGCGTACGGGGTTACGGACGGAACACAAAAGCCTCCTGGGCAGGAGTGGGGAGAGGGAGGGGGTGCCATCAGCGGTGTCCGCCGGGCAGTGACAAGACAGTAAACCCGGATCCCCGGTCGCCGAAATCGCCAGCCGGAATCGGAGCGCTTTTCCTGGCTCTTCGGTGGTGATGCTTCTCAACCGGGGATCGTGCCCTAGAGTTTCGGCCTCCCCCTTTGCGCCCGGGTGAACTCGGCTTCTGCCGCCGGGCCTGCCATCAGGGGACCCTCCTTCCGTTTCTCCTCCGAATTGGGGCACCCTCATGTCTTTTTCCCTGCACCACGGTGACGCGCTGAGCGTCCTGTCGACCCTGCCCGACGGCTGCGCCGACTCCGTCATCACCGACCCGCCGTACAACAGCGGTGGCCGGACCGCGCAGGAGCGCACGAGCCGTTCGGCCCGGCAGAAGTACGTCTCCGCGGACGCCAAGCACGTCCTGCCCGATTTCACGGGCGAGAACATGGACCAGCGCAGTTACACGCTCTGGCTGACGCAGATCATGACCGAGGCGCACCGGGCCACGAAGACCGGCGGGACGGCGCTGCTGTTCACCGACTGGCGTCAGCTCCCGGCGACCACGGATGCCCTCCAGGCCGCCGGCTGGCTGTGGCTGGGCGTCCTGACCTGGCACAAGCCGCAGGCCAGGCCCCAGAAGGGCAAGTTCCGGCAGGACTGCGAGTTCATCGTCTGGGGAGCGAAGGGCCGGGTCAACGCCTCCGCGAACCCCGTCTACCTGCCCGGCCTGTACAGCGCCTCGCAGCCCTCGGGCAAGGACCGCAAGCACATCACCCAGAAGCCCGTCTCGGTGATGCGCGAGCTGGTCAAGATCGCCCCGCCCGGCGGCACGGTCCTGGACTTCTGCGCCGGCTCCGGCTCCACCGGCGTGGCCGCTCTGCTCGAAGGACGGCAGTTCATCGGCATCGAGAAGACCGAGGAGTACGCGTCCGTCGCCACCGAGCGCCTGTCGGAGACCCTGCGGGAGACCGCGTCCCAGGAGGACTTCGTCCTCGGCGCCTGAGCTGAAGGGCGCAATATAGCGGCCGATCCCCGGTTTCCGAAACCGGGGATTCTCCGGACCATCGGAGCCACTGAGTCACCGGCTCCGGCTGCAAGGAGATCCTTTTCGTGTCCGAATTCACCGAGTCCCCCGACGGCGGGGAATTGGAGCCCGTCCGTGTTCCGGAGCCGGACCTCGAATCGATCGAGGTGTCCGTCCGGAAACTCCTCGATCGCTCGGCCGAACAAGCGCGGGTCATCGACCGTCTCGCAGCCGCCCCGCCGGCCGATCCACGGTCGGCGGGCATGCCATTCGCCGGCTTCCCCGGCATACCGGCCTTCACCCCGCCACCGGACCCCAAGCCGATCCTGGAGCTGGAAGGCAACGAGTTCGAGGACGAGCTGGCCGTGTTGAGCGACTGGGTCGACGACGTCCTGATGGACGTCTACGGCGCCGAGATCACCACCGCCGCTCCCTGGTGCCCCGAGTGGCAGGAGCACCTCGACGTCGTGGCGTGGCTGCACGCCTTGTGGATGGCCTACCAGCAGCACAAGGAGCCGGACGCCGGCGCGTCCGGGATGTTCGTCTGGCACCGCGACTTCCTCACCCACGCCATGGCCCACGTCCGCTCGGCCGGCGGGCCGCTCAGCGCCTGCCAGACGGACCCGGAGCGTCCCGAGCACCGGCTCCTCCGTGGTCCCGGCCCGTCGACCAGGACCCTCGCCCGCGATGCCCGATCGCGGCAGGAGAACGGTGACGCGCCCTCGACCGAAGCCGGCCCCGCGTCATGACGGCCGAGCCCCGCCCTGCCTACGGGCTGTCGTTCAACCCCGGCGCCCTCACGGACCTGCGTGCCCTGCCGCAGGACATCCGGGACCGGGCACTCGACCTGATCGAGGGCGTCGTCCGGGCCCGGATCACCGGTCCTGAACTCGCCTACGAGCTGCGCGAGTACCGCAAGCTCTACCTCGGCGCCGGCGCCGAGTGGCGGATCGTCTACCGCCTGCAGAAGGCCCCGCCCAGCTCTCAGCACACCGTCGAGGCGCACATCGTCGCCGTCCGGCCCCGCGCCCGGCACGAGGTGTACGACATCGTCCGCGCCCGCGTGAACCGGCCGCGCCCACCCGCGGGCCCTCGTGTCCACGCGGCCCGCACCATCCCGCCTCAGCTGCAGAGCAACGCTCCGCAGCCCGGGACCAGGGCCGCCACGACTGCTTCGCCGGCGCCGCCGTGGCGACCGGCGGACCTGTTCACCTCGCCCACGCACCACAACGACCCCAAAGGGCCTCAGCGTTGACCACCCGAAGCCCGTTCCTCCGCCTCCTTGGCGCCCTCCTGGACGACGACCTCACGGACGCCCGCACGCCCGAGCCGAACCCGCACCACCAGGCCCTCCTGGACGCGAAGGCACGCCAGGACGACCTCGAACGTGAACTGCTCGACATCGTCAACGGGCCGAGGCCGGTCACCGGCGCTGAGGTCGACGACGAGATCGAGGACATCGCGGCCATCCTCAAGGATCTGATCGCAGCAGGGCGGGAGGTGGATCGCCTGCTGGGCGACGACGCCTGCTCGGCACCGGCCGTCCCGGTCGAGACCGACCGGTGCGGGGCCGTCCCTCAGATAGACCCGTGCTGCTTCCCTCGTCGTCCTCTCGGCGAGGAGTGCATCGCGGCTGCCTGTCTGGCCGTCTTCTCCGCGTACGGCTCCCCGGACGCCCTGGCCTCTGCTGACCTCGTCGACGGACTTCGGACTTTGCCGGGTGTGGCCGAGGGCCGCTGGCCGTACGCGTCCCTCACGCAGGCCAGACTGGCCACGCTGCTTCGCCCGTATGAGGTCTCCAGCCGCGACATCACCCTCCCGGACGGCCGACGCCGCAAGTCGTACCGGCGCACGGCCCTCCTCGCCGTCCTCTGCTCGGATTGCGCGGGCTTCTGGCAGACCCGGTGACAGCTGCGCCCCGCACTACGGCCCCGACAGCCCTGGACGGGCCGATCGAGCAGGCCGTGGGAGACCTGGCCGGCCTGCATCACGATCACCACGCCGGGCTGCTCTCGGAGGACCGCGCCGCCCTGGCGTCCGCGCACCGCGACCTCGGGGTCGCCGAGACCGCGGTCGCCTACCACCGCAACGTGCTGATGCAGCTGTCTTCTGGCGCGCACGTCGTCGACGACGCCCTGCTCGACCGGATGCGGCGGACCCTACGGGACCTCGCTCAGGCCGTTGACGACCGGGACGAGAGGCAACTCCGTGCCGCTGCTGCCCTGGAGAGGGTCCGAGCCTCCGCCCCGCCTACGCCCGCGATCAGCGCCGAACTCACCGCGCACGACCTGGCCGCCCTGCTCTCGCTCGCCGCCGGCGGAACTGTCCGCGAGCACCTGCACACCCACCGGGTCTCCGTGCGGACGACCCAGGGCCGTCTTGTGGACTACATGGCCTTCCAGCGCCTCGAACACCACGGCCTCGTCGCCAGAGACGCCTCCCGCGATCTGATCGTCGGCCAGCCCGTCACCCTCACCGACGCCGGCCGCTCCACCCTCGTCGGCTCCCGCCACCCCGCGCCGCAGAAGTCTGCCGTGCCCGGCCGCCCCGCCGGCGCCTGGCCGGTTCCGGCGCGCAGCCGCTGAATCACCGCCCGCCGCCCAACGGCGGACGGCCCCGAGGCCACCAGCCTTGCCGCGGGCGGACGCTCTGCCCGCCCAGCAGCCCCGCCTTCCCTCATCCCAGAACCCTCAAGGAGTTCCTCCGTGCGTTTCACCCGTGCCGCCCTGTGCGCCGTCGCCCTCGCCACCGCCGCTGTCCCGGCCGCAGCCTCCGCGGCCGCCGCCGCGACCACCACAGCCCCTGCGGCCACTCCGCTCGTCCGCGCCTGCGACCTCCCCGGTCCGTGGACCATCGGCACCAGCGCCGTCAAGATCCGCAAGAGCCCCACGACCAGCTCCACCGCCGTGGGCGTCCTCTACAAGGGCCACCGCTTCACCGTCCACTCCTCCCGGAGCGGCTGGCACTACATCACCGACCTCACCACCGGCGTGAAGGGCTGGGTCTCCGGCACCTACGTCTACCGCGACGTCCGCATGTGCCTCGACTGATCCCGCAGCCGGGCGCTGCCCGACCTTCCGGACACCCCCGTCCGGCACCTGCGTGACTCGTCGCACCGCGTCGTGTCCCTGCCCCTGCAGCGGGGACACGACGGCGCCGCGACCACCCTCCCTTCGACCGAGAGCCCCCATCGCACGTGACCGACGACAGCCCCGACTACGAACTCGACGGCTTCGAGCCCGCCGCTCCCTGCCACGAGGACCTCCCGCACGTGGACCGACGCCTACCTCGTCCTGTACGACGAGGGCGCTACCTGGGGTATCCCCGGGGCACCGCAGCTCAGAGCGGTACACGTCGCCCGGGACCTGAAAGCCCGCACCTTCACGATCGACAGCACAGAGTTCCCGCTGATCGCGATGGCCGAATCGTGGCTGATCGCGCGAGGCTGCCCGGCCGCCGTGGTCGGCCCCGACCGCTACCAGCCGGCCGACGCCGTCACGCACGCCCTGGAAACCCGCATCCGCCGCGACGGCGACCACTTCGCCCTGCTCGCCAGCTATACCGACGACGAGCGCGACGCACCCGAGACCGTGGTGATGCTGCGCTCCCTCAGCTCGGAGGCCGGACCGGAGTTCAGGATCCTGCGGGAGTGCGTCGACATGAGCACCGGCACACACACCCTGCGCGAGGGCGGCTTCGCCACCTACGACCAGGCCATCCAGTGGTGGGAAGCGTGGAGCGACGGAGACGCCCCACCGCTCAAGCCGCCCGCCCCCACCGTCCGGGGCACCGCGCCGACGGTCGCGCCCGTCACCCCGGCACCGACAACGGCCAGACCACCAGGACGCTGACCTGGCCGGGCCTACGCCACCGAGGCCGCCGCTCTCGGACAGGTTCGGCCAGCATCAAAAGTGCGCAATATAGCGGCGGATCCCCGGTTTCCGAAACCGGGGATTCTCCGGACCCTTGCCTACTACAGCGGCCCTTTCGCGGGGCTGCATTTCCCTGTTTCCCCTGGTCCGGAGCCTCCGCCGTGTGCTACTCGCCCGCTTTCATCGAAGCCACCGTCCTTCCGAGCCGCCCCCTCGCGTTCCGGTCTCATCCGCCCCGGCTGGCCGGCCGGACGGCCCCGTCCGGCGGAGGACGTCACGTCGCCCCAGCCGCAAGTGCCCCCGGCTCAGCCGACGCCGGGCACAACCGCCGCGACGACCGTGACCGCCCCTGACCTTCCCCGCCTTTCATCCCCTCCTGGAGCACCTTCCGTGTCCGAGACCCCCGACTTCCTCGACGGCGAGATCGTCGCCGTGCTGGCCGGCCGCATCGAAACCCGATTCGGGACGCCGCTCGACGAACTGATCCGGTCCGCGAACCAGGCGTCCGCCACGGCCGGACTCACCAGCGTCATCCACGCTTACGGCCTGCTCACCCAGGCGCAGTCGGCGCTGGAGGAAGCCGAGGACGCGCTTGTCGCCGCCCTGGAGACGGCCACGGGCGAGGTCCTGGACGACCCGGTGATGGGCCTGGCCCACCAGGTGAACCGGGCTGTCGAAGCGCGGGACCTGTACGCCCAGTGGGTGAGCGCGCTGGTGGAGGTCCCGGCCGGACCACAGCGCGCGCGAACCAGTCCGGCGCCCCGGCTGACCACCACGCTCCCTGTGGCCGCCCCGGCTCGGCCCGCGCAGATCGGAATCGCACGATGAGCGTCGCCGACAAGAAGAGCAGCCGTGACGAGGCGCTGGAGCGGGCCTTCGGCGCTCCGCTCGCCGACCTCTACGCGCAGGTCGTTCGGTCGGGGGCGTCCCCCGCACTCACCAGGGCCCTTGAGGTGCGGGCGATGCTCGCCCTGTCCGAGGAGCAGGTCGTCCGCGTCCGCGACCGCGTCCACGCGAGCATGGCCCCCGCCGGAAACCTGGACGAGCTCTCGGCGGAGACCCTCCAGACCGACGTGTACTGGCTCGACGCCGCGCTCGACGGCCGGCGCGGATACATCCGAACGCTGGACGCACTTCTGGCCGCGATGCCGCCGCCGACCACCCGCCTCACCCCCCTGACCAGCACTCTGCCTCCCGCGCAGCCCGCCTCCTCGGCACAGATCCGGCCGGCAGCACGGGGACGCTGAGTGCCCGATCCGTACGCCGCCTCCCGGGCGGCGGGGGACCGGATCGCAGCTCTCTACGGCCGACCGGTCACCGAACTCGCGGTCGGGGCCGAACCGGGCACCATGCGGTACGCCTTGCTCAACGCCTTCGACGCCCTGCAGCACGCCGACCACGGCGTCGTCTTCTACGCCGAGCAGCTGCATCGCCTGACCGCTCCCGGGCGCACCTTCGAGGCCACAGACGCTGGGCACATCATCGACGCCGCCCGCCGCCTGGCTCACGCCGTCACCGCCCGAGACGCACACCACCAGGTCCTCGGCGACGTCCTGCAGAGCCTCCACCGCGTACCCGAGCCAGCGCCGGTCACCCCACCAGCCCTCCCCGAGACCGCCGTCGACCTGCCGCCGGCCGTCGTCTCTCCCGCCGCCCGCGCGCGGTAACCCGCTTCCCACCCCGTTCCTCTTCTTCCGCTGGAGTTCCGTCGTGGCCGCTGCCCGAGCCCTTTCCCCCGACCTGCGTCGCGTCGCCGAGACGCTGGAGATGATCGCGCCGCGCTGGAGCGTCTGGATGCTCATGACCCTCGCCTCCGAGCCGAAGGGCCTGCGCTACACCGAGATCCAGTCCCGCCTCCCCTGGCTCATCGCCAGTCAGATCACCCCGCGCCTGCGCGCGCTGTGCGAGACCGGGCTGCTGGAGCGCACCGAGGTGACCCACCGGCACGTCACCTACGGCCTCACCGACCGCGGCCGTGCACTCCTTCCGACGCTGCACGCCCTGGCGGAGTACGGCGATCAGCACCTCGACAAGGAGCTCGTCGAGACGACGATCATCATGGAGGGCAAGCCGCAGGTGATGCAGCTGCCCGAGCGGATCCCGGCCGCCCAGAACGCCGAGGACGCCCTTGCCCTGATCTCCTACCGGCACGCCACCCCCCTGCTGTGGGCCCTCAAGGAACGCGGGCCGTCCAGCATCGTGTCCCTGCGCAAGACGCTGCTCCCCGGCTACAGCCCCAGCGCGGTGTACCCGCCCGTGCACCGGCTCATCGACGACCGTCTCGTCTCCGTCCGCCAGCCCGTCTGGCCCACCGGGGCCGAGGACGAGGGGATGGAGCTGAGTCTCACCGACGCCGCCCACGCCCTGGCCCCCGTCTACCGTGCCGCCTCCGTTTGGGCGAGCGGCCGGCCCCACAAGGACGCGGCCAGCCACCCGCTGTGGGGCGCCCCCCGCCTCCCGGCCGCCGCGCGGACGGGGCAGTGGGCAGCCCATCAGGCCCGGCAGAGCACGCGTCCTGCTCTGCCGGTTGCCCAGCCACCCGCTCCTGCCCCGGCGAAGACCTGGCGGCCGGCCGACCTGTTCTCCTCCCCGACGACCGGCCCCTGCCGGTGACCCGGCCGCCCCGGCCGGCGCCCCGGCTCGGCGAAGCCACCGTCCGCTCCCTGCTCGGCGGGATGCCCGTCCGGGATCCCGCCAGCGGCCAGGCGGCTGCCCTCCTTAGCCGCCTCATCCGCGAGGAGGCCGACGTGCTCGATGGCATCGCCGAGCAGCTCCACCAGCAGGCCGAGTACGCCATTGATCAGCTCAGCCGCGTCGCCGACGGCCGCGACCAGTACCGCCACCGTTCCACCGACGGCGTCCTGCAGCTCACCGGCCCGCAGATCGACATGCTCCTCGCCCGCCGCGGCGACGCCGTACGCCACCTGACCGGCCTGTGCCACGCCTTCAAGGCACTCTCCCAGGCCACCGCCGCTCCCGCCCCTGCGGTGAGACGCGCCCCGGCCCGCCGCCCCAACGGGCTCTGAAACTAGGCACCTTCCACCGGAAACGTCCCATGTCCCGCACCCATTCCACCTCCCGGCCGCCCGCCGGCCGCCACGCCCGCATCCCGGTCTTCGGCCCCGTGCGCGGCGTCTACGTCCCGCGCACCGCGGATGCCGGCGCGTTCGCGATGAGCACCTACGGCATCCCCCTCCTGGTCCTCGCGGTCACCGACTCCGCCACCCTGACGGGCCTGGCCTTTGTTCTCGAATGGCTCCCCAGGCTCTCGGCCTTCGCGCTCGCGGGTGCCGCAGTCGACAGGGTCGGCAGCACTCGTGTGCTGCGCACCGCCTCGGTGCTGCGGGCCGTGGTCGTCCTGGCCGCCGCCGGCGCCCTGCCCGCGATGGGCGATGGCCTGGGCGCCATCGTCACCGTCATGGTGCTCGCCGCCGCGACGGGCGTCCTCAGCGAGTTCGCGTACATCGCGGCCGAGACCGCCGGCGGCGCCGCGAGCCGGGACGCGGGCGAACACGCACACCGGGTTCAGGCCGTCCTGCTCGGGATCGACCAGTGCGCCACGCTCGCCGGTCCGGCCCTGGCCGGCGTCCTGCTGCAGTACGTCGGCGCGACCGGCATGCTCCTGACGATCGCCGCCTGCTCCCTGCTCGGCGCCGCGCTCGCCCCGCGCCAGCGCCCCATTTGGCCGCAGGAGGCTCCCGCCCCGGTCGTCCAAGGCATCAAGACCGGCTGGAAGACGCTCCGGTCGCTGCCCGCCCTGGGGTGGCTGTGCGTCGGCCTGCTCCTCTCCAACTGCGCGATCGGCCTGGTCCAGGCCGCCGGCCCCGTACTGGTCATCCAGCAGCTCGGCGGTACCAGCAGCCAGGTCGGCCTGGTCTGGTCAGCCGCCGCCGTCGCCTCCCTGGCCATGGTCGCCCTCGCCCGCCTCGCCATCGACCGCGTCGGCCTGTGGCCGGTCGGCGCCGCAGCCGCCGCCCTCGCCTCCGCCACCTGCCTCGCCCTCGCCACCGCCCACACCTACACCGTCTTCCTGGTCCTCGTGGCCCTCCTCATGGCTGGCGAGGCAGGCATGACCGTCGTCCTGCGCACCCTGCGCGCCCGCCTGGTCCCCGCCGAGGTCTTCGGCGCCACCCTCTCCCTGATCATCCTGCTGCTCCTGGCCCCCTTCCCGATCGCTGGAGCCCTGGTCGCCCTCACCCCGCCCGACCTGCTGGGCCACGCCATCACCGCCTGCGCCGTCCTGCAGGCCCTCGGCCTCGCCGTCTCCTTCGCCAAGCTCCGCAGCCACCCCGCCGCCCGGCGCCCCGCGACCGCGTGACACCGACCCGTACAAGGAACCGCCCCGCCATGACCCAGCCGACCGACGACACCCGGCACGAGCAGCGTCTGCGCCTGCACGAGCTCGCCTCCCTCGACAACCGATCCTTCGCCCTCTATATAGAGGAGCGGTTCGACCAGCTGGTCACGGCCGCGATCGCCGACGCCGACGGCCGGCTCCGCCCCGAACAGCACGAGGCCCTCCACACCCCCGGACGCCTCCTCCAGCTGCACGACGCCCTCACCTTCGCCCAGGGTGACCTCCAGGTCGCCGCCGAGCGGATGACCTACCACGGCGACGCCCGCGCAGCCCGGACCGCCCGCCTCCTGCGACGCGTCCGCACCGCCCTGCACGAGGTCACCCGGAAGACCACCGCCGTGCGGCGCGAGGAGGGACGACAGCGGGAAGCCGAGGCCACGCCGCCCTCCACCGACGTCATCATCATGGCCCGAAACTGGCTCGTGGACGCCCTTCCCGACCACTTCAACCGGCTGCTGACCAGGACATTCGCCGAGGCTGGATTTCCCCTCCGCCCCGCCGCTGCCGACGTCTTCGGCACGGTCGAGGAAGGATGGGACGACGGTCTTCTCCCCGAGCCGTGCACCCAGCAGGTGGACGATCTGCTCGCCAAGGGCGCCGTCGCCTTCCGCGGCCTGGTCGCCGACGACGTCCGGGCCCAGAACGCCCGCACCACGGCCCTGCGCCACCCGCTCCTCCAGCGGCGCTGGGCCCAGGCTCTGGATGAACTCGCCGAGCTGACCATCCCCGTGGCCCGGGCTTCCAGCTCCTCGGTCCTCGGTCCGCTGCCCGCCGGCGTCTACGACCTGCCGGAGACCGACGCGTACAAGGTCTTCAACAGCCGCCGCTTCCTCACCGCCGTCTGGCAGCGCCAAGCCGAACGCAAGCACCTCCTCCGCCACTACGCCGCCACCGTCACCGAACGCCGCCGCTCGTCCCCGGAACACGACCTGCGCCGCCGGGCCGTCGAGGCGGCCATCGACCGCCTCGTCAACCAGCAGCCGGTCGCCGCCTCTCGCCTCGTCACCGGCCTGCTCCCGCACACCACCGGCGACGGCCTGATCGAACTCCCGCCCGGCGAACGCGCCAGCCTCAAACGCCGACTCGTCGCCGAGGCCCGCGCCGCCGCCGTGCCGACGCGGACACCGGACACGGCGCCGCCCGCGCCCGCGCCTGCCCCGCTTCCAGCCCCAGCCGCACCCACCATGCGCTGATCACCCCCTCCTCACCCACCCGGAGCTACCCCTGCCTGCCCTCCAGCCCGTGGACGGAGACGTCTACGTCACCCCCCGATACCTGGCCGGATCCTCCGGCCACGGCGACGCCGGCTTCGCGCCCGTCTCCCACTGGCCCCACCACCACCTCGACGACGGCCCCCACCAGCTCGTCGTCACCAGCCCGGACCACCGCATCCGGATCGGCTGGGCCGGAGACGACTACGACCTGTGGACCATCAGCGCCGCACCCGACGCGATGTCCTCACCGCAGTGGACGGCCACCGCCAACCAGAACACGCCCCCCGAACTGGTCGGCGCCCTGACCAACGCGCTCGCGCACGACTGGGCGGAAGACAGCGACCGCTTCCTCCACGCCGCCGGCCTCCGGTCCGACGCCGTCGCGCCACTGATCGCGGCCGGCTGGACACTCAGCGGCCCGGACCGCGGACGGCTGCACGTCACCGCCCCTGACGGGCAGGCCGGGGCGAGCATCGACATCGTCGACCGGTACCCCGACGAGGCGATCACGCTGTGGGCCGGACCCCCTGGGTGGGGCACGCGCGCCGGGATCGCCTTCAGCTCCCGGACGCCCTCCCACTTGATCGCCGCCACTGCGAAGGCGTTCACCGACCCGGCACCTCTGCCCCGCTGGCGAGACACCCTTCATCCGCGTCTGGCCGCCCACGCCACCCTCACTCCGGTCGAACCGCCCCGGGCACCGGTCCCCACGCCGCGCGACATCCGATCCCGGATCGCTGCCCGCCGCCCGGTCCCCGTCGGCAGCGTCCCGCGCTGGAGCACGGCCACCCCCTCGGCGCTTCTGCCCGCCCGTCCCGCTGCCCGCCGCTGACCACCAGGAGTCCGCACTTGTCCCTGTTCGCCGAGCAGTTCTTCGACGACCACCTCACCCTCCCGTATCCGGAGGCGGCCGTCGTCGGAGACACCTACTACGCCAGACCCGCCCCCGACCTGCCTCTCCGACTGCGAATCAGCTTCACCGACACCCGCATGCACCAGCGCTACGACGGCCTGCGCCTCGAAGTCGTTCACCTAGAACGCGGGTTGATCGACGCCCAGTGGCTGAGCTTCGCCGACCACGACGCCTTCGTCGCCCGGGACAAACGACTGGGCACCAGGCCCGGGGAAGGGAGCTACGGCACCTTCACCGACTGGGGCCACGCCGACGCTCCGCCCTGGCAAGGCATCGGCACCTCCGGCCTCCGCAAGGCGATCGACCGCTACGTCCAGATCTGGTTCCCCGGCGCCCTGCGGATCCGTACGGAAACGAAGCCCTCTGCGGCCCTCCCCGGGCGGGCCGTCGCCCCGCTCTCACACAGCCGGTAGCCCCACCTCGCCGGTTCTCTCCCCACCGACGCCCACTCCGACAGGACTTCACCATCTCCATGCGTCTTTGCTCCGCCCGATCTGTACACCTGGCCGTCGCGGTCGCCGCCTGCACAGCGGGCACTGTCCTGGCCACCCCGGCTCTGGCGGTGCCTTCGGCCGGCGAAATCCTTGGCCCGGGCTACACCATCCCGGACTCCGAAGGGAACGCCGGCTCCAGCCACATCGGTGCCTACGGCCCGCCGGGACCGGCCGTTCACGGCGACGCCGAGACCTACTGCGCCGACCCCGAGCGCAAGGGCCCTGCCGACGCAGGCGGTTACGGCGCCCCGCGGCCGGTGACGTCCTGGACGTCGTCGGTGACCGGCAAGGCCGTGCCGAAGGAGCGTCTCGCCCAGGCTGCGTACGTGATCGGGTGGTACGGGCAGACCCGCGACAACGCGCGGGCGGCAGCCGTCGACGCCGTGGTGTACGAGTACCTGGCCGGCGGCACGTACGCCCTCGACGGCACTCGCGGCAAGCAGCGCCTGGCCTACCCGGTCGTGTCCCCGACTGCCCGCACCCTCGCCCAGGGCTACATCACCGAGGCCAAGCGGCTCGCCGGCCCCTACACCCTCACGATCACCCCCTCGGTGACGACCACCACCGCCGGGACGAAGGTCACCATCGCCGTAAAGGTCACCACGAGCGCGGGCACCCCCGTGCCCAAGGTGACCGTCGCGCTGGCCGAGTCCGGCTCCGGCACCGCCACAGGGAAGGTCACCACGAGCGCGAGCGGCACCGCCCAGTGGGAGTTCACCGCGAAGACCGCGGGCACCGCCAGCGTCACCGCGAAGACCGACGGCCTGCCCGCCACCGACCTGCAGGTCCTCACCCCGAAGAACCCCGCCGCTCAGCGCATGCTCCTCGCCGGCGGCACCACGAGCGCGGAGGACTCGGCCACCGTCACCGTGGACGAGGCGACCGGCGGCGTCACCATCCGGAAGAAGGACCCCGAGGGCAGCCGCCTGGTCGGCGCCGCCTTCGAGCTCCTGGACAAGGACCGGAAGAAGGTCGCCGCGGGCAAGACCGACGAGCACGGTGTCCTCGCCTTCGACCAGCTCCGGGCCGGCACCTACCGCCTGCGCGAGACCTCCTCCGGCAGCCCCGTCCACGACCTCGTGCCCGAGCAGACCATCACCATCACCGCCGGACGCACCGCCCAGGCCAACCCGATCGACCTGATCGACCCGTTCAAGAAGGCCGACCTGTCGGTGAAGAAGATCGACAAGAACACCGGCCGGGCGCTCGCGGGCGCGGTCATCGCCATCCGGGCCGATGAGACGGACAAGACCGGCAAGCACATCCCCGGCAAGGTCGTCACCACGCTGACCACCGGCACGAACGGCACCGCCGAGGCCGACCTCGACGTCACCCTCAAGACCGGCACCCGCTACTGGGCCGCCGAGACCAAGGCCCCCGACGGCTACCAGCTCGACACCACCCCCGTCGCCTTCACTGCTAAGCCCGGCGCCGACGTCACGGTCACCCTCGCCGACCAGCCCGTCCCGACCACCCCGCCCCCGGCTCCGCCGACCACTCCGCCAGCCCCGCCCACGACGCCCCCGGTCGCGCCGACCACGCCCTCGGCTCCCCCGTCCGGCTCCCTCGCCCACACCGGCGCGGACACCACACCGTGGCTGATCGCCGGCGCGACCGCTCTGCTCGCCAGCGGCTCGGGCCTCTACCTGTTCAGCCGCCGCCGGCGCACGAGCGACACGGCCAGCTGACCAGGAGCCTCGGGTTCCGCCCCACCGGTCCCGAACCCGACAACCCGCAGCGTGTAGATGGACAGGCAGCACGCCCTTGTCCTAGCCGCCACCTGACGGCACGCGGCCACTTCTCCTTCGGACGAGCCCGCCTCCCGCACGCCCCGCCCCGGCACCCGTCCCAATGCCGGCTACCCGCTCTCGCTGACTTCCGCCCTCAAGGCGTTCCGCCCACCACCTGACCGAGGAGAACTCCTTCTTCATGCGTGCCCCCCGCCGTGCGGCCACCGTCGCCGTGACCACCCTGGCAACCAGCTCTCTGATCTGGGCCCCGACCGCCTTCGCCAGCGCCCCCGAGATCCCGCCGGGCGCCGTCGAGATCACCAAGAAGGACCCGGACGGCACCCTGCTAGCCGGCGCCGCGTTCGCCCTGCTCGACACCCTCAACGGCACCAAGGCCCTGACCGGCAAGACAAACGCCGACGGCAAGCTGCTCTTCGAGGACGTCCACCCCGGCACCTACCGCCTCAAGGAGACATCGACCGGCAGCCCCCTCCACGACCTGGCCCCCGACCAGGAGGTCATCGTCACCCCCGAGCACACCGCGAAGATCACGATCATCGACACCTTCAAGCCCGCCGAGCTGCTCGTGAAGAAGACCGACAGGAAGACCGGCAAGCCCCTGGCCGGCGCCGTCATCAACATCACCCCCGCCACCGGCACCGGCAAGACGATCACCCTGACCACCGGCAAGGACGGCACCGCCACCACCCCGCTCCCCGTCTCCTCCCGCACGGGCACCGCCTACACCGGCACCGAGACCAAGGCGCCCACCGGCTACGAACTCGACGCCACCCCCGTCAAGATCACTGCCAAGCCCGCCGCGAAGACCACCGTCACCTTCACCAATACCAAGAAGGACAAGCCCACCCCGCCGCCCATCACGCCCCCCACGAC
>NZ_JOGX01000022.1 GCF_000719555.1 Streptomyces sp. NRRL F-5727 | reverse complement strand
CTCCTCCGGTCCCTCCCCCGCCTTCTCCCCTGCCTTCTCCCCCGGGCCGGCGTCGGCGCCGACGGCCGTGGCCGGCGCCGCGGGCGGCGGGGCCCGTCGGCGGGCGGGCGAGCGGGGCGGGGGCTCCGGGTCCGCCGGGGGCGCGCTCGCCGAGCTGTCCCGCCGCCGGCCGCGCAAGACGGCCGCCGTCGCCGGGATCGTCGCCTTCGTCGTCTTCCTCTTCATCGGCATGGCCTGGCTGTCCTGACCGGGCCGCGCCCGCTCAGTACAGCCGGGGCGCCATGACGTGCGCGTCGGGGTCCCCCTCGACGACGAGGAGACAGCGGGGCACGCCCGGTCCCGGGGTGGCGCGCACGGTCGCCGGGGTCGGCGGGTCCGTCGGCAGCTCGATCGGCACGGCCACCGGACGGTCCCCGTCGGCCGGCGTGTGCCCGGTCTCCTTGCCGTCGACCAGCACCTCGACCACGGGCCGCATACCGGTCTCCACGGTCGCCGAGACCGAATGGCCCCGGTAGTCGATGTGAAAGTGGTGGCGTCGCCTCATGGGTCACCTCCGCGGCGGGCTCCGGACGCCGCCACCGGCGCCTGCGGACACCTCCGTCCCTCCAGCGTAGGGAGGGAGGGCCCGGCCCGCCCTCCGGACCGGCCGTCACCGCGTGACCAGGAGCCCCAGGCAGCCGATGCCGACCAGCACGGCGCAGACCGTCAGGTTGACCGCCCGGTACTCCAGGAAGACCGCCGCGAACTCGCGGATCGTGGCGCTCGGCCAGAAGTACGCGGCGGTCGGCGAGCCCACCACCTGACCGTCCACCCCCGCCTTCCGCGCCATGAGCGCGGCCCGGAAGGCATGGAAGTTGTTGGTGACGACCACACAGCCGGCGTCCGGCCGCTCCGCCTCCATCAGCTCTTTACTGAACAGCAGGTTCTCCTCCGTGGTGCGGGAGCGGTCCTCGCGGACGATCCGGTCCTCCGGGAAGCCCCGCTCCACCAGGTAGGCGGCCATGGCGTGCGACTCCGGCAGCTCCTCGTCCGGGCCCCGGCCGCCGGAGGTGACCAGCAGCGGCGGCCGGTCCCCGCCGCGCGCGGCCAGCCGCTCGTACACCTCCCGCCCCCGGTCGAGCCGGCTCGCGAGGAGCGGCGGCACCCGCCGGCCGCCGATCAGTCCGGAGCCCAGCACCACCACGAAGCCGGCGTCCCGGCGCAGCCGCATCCGGCCGTACAGGAACGCGTACCCCACGAAGCAGAGGAAGAGGAAGGAGACGTAGCCGAGGACGAGCAGCAGGGTGACGGAGACGATGCCGAGGACCCGGGAGCGGAGGAGGACCGCGACCGCGGTCAGCCCGAGCACCCCGAAGATGCCGAGGCCGGCGAGGAGCGACAGCAGATTGGCCGGACGTCTGCCCTCCTTGCGGACCATCTCGACGCCGTTGGCGCAGAGCAGCCCCGCGAGGACCACCGGGCCGAGACAGAGCACCAGCAGGAGCAGGACGAGGACCGTCTCCGTCAGACCGTGCGGCAGGTCGTCGACGGCCGAGAGCAGACCGAGGCCGAGGAAGGTGACGGCGAGACCGAGGTACACCGCGTTCCCGAAGCGGCGGCGGTCGCGCAGCACGCCGACCCCGAAGCAGAGGAGGAAGAGGGCGGACACCGCGAAAGCGATCATGGCGTCATCGTAGGCACCGGGCCGGGCGCCGGAGGGGACCCCGGACGAAGCTGTGGACAACTCTCCGGCGGCCGGACCGTCCCCACCCCTGGCGGGTGACAGCGGGCCGTCAGCGCTCCCGGGAGAGGGCGAACAGCCCCTTCCGCGCGCCCTCTTCGTACGCCTCCCGCAGCTCCGGGGCCTCCAGCAGCGCGCTCAGCGCCGCCTCGCTGCGGGACCGGGCCGCCGAGCAGTACCGCGCCGGCCGGTAGGAGGTGTCGAAGGCGGCCGTACGCAACAGGTCGACGGCGCCCAGGAGATGGGCCGCCCGGTCCGGACGGCCGTCCAGGAGGCGTATGCGGGCCAGGAGTTCGGCCGCGCAGGCGGCGCCGACCGCGGAGCCGAGCCGCAGATGCTCGCGCAGCGCCCGGCGGGCGTGCTCGGCGGCCCGGCCCCGTTCCCCGTCCCAGGCGAGGAGTTCGGCCCGGGCGTGGTCCGCCCAGGCGTCGGCGAAGAGGTCACGGCCCGCCCAGGTCCGCCGGCCCGCCCCGTCCAGCTCCAGCTGGTCCAGCGCCTCCTGCGCGGCCTCCGGGTCGGTGCGGCTGAAGCAGAGCGCCAGCGCCGCCCAGCACGCCTCCCGGGTCGGCCCGAAGTCGGGCACGTCCCCGATCTGCGCCAGCGCCTCCCGGAACTCGTCCGCCGCCGCCCGGGCGCGCCCCTGGTAGAGGGCGATGGAGCCGCGCAGATGGGCCAGCAGCCCCAGGCACCGCTCGTCCCCGTCCCGTACCGCGCTCGCCCACGCCTGCACGAGCAGCGGATCGGCGTCCTCGGGGCGGCCCGACTCCAGCTCCAGGAAGGCGGCGAGCCACAGCGCCCGGGCGGGCGGCGGGCCCGGGTGCAGCGCGAGGGCGTGCCGCAGCCGGGTCCGCCCCTCGGCGACCCGCCCGCAGGCCACCCACAGGAACCACAGCGAGACGGCGATCTCCAGGGCCGCGGCGGCCTCGTCGCCGGGCGCGGCCGCCGCCGTCGTCGGGTCCATGGCGGCGGCCAGGTCGGGGAGTTCGCGCAGCACCAGGTCGCGGGCGTCCAGCTGGCGTCCGCGCTGCCACCACTCGGCGGCCCGCCGGGCGACCTTCACGCACCACCTGCGGTGGTGCAGGACCACGATCCAGCGGTCGCCGCGGGCGGTGAGCCGGCGGGCGCCGACCGCCCGCATCGCGTGCGGCATCCAGTGGCGCGGCCCGCCGTCCTCCCCGTCGAACAGGTCGTCCACCGGCAGCAGGGCCCGGGGCGCCAGCCGGTCCAGGACGGTCCCGACGTCGACGGCGGCCAGCGCCCCGTACCCGCAGACCTCCTCCACCGCCCGCCGGTCGAAGGCGCCCTCGAAGACCGACAGCCGCTCCCACAGCAGTCGTTCGGCCGGGCCGGCGGCCGCGTATCCCTCCTCGGCGGCGGCGAGCTGGTCGGCTCCGACCTGCTCGCCCCACAGCACCTCGTACTCGGGCGGCTCTCCCGCCACTCGCCCCATGGTCTTCATCCCCCGTGTCCCCGTTTCCACGGATATGGCCAGGCCCGCCGAGCACCGTCACTGTGACGTTGGCCGAATTCATGGCCATCGAGCGCCGAGGCGGCTTGAATGCATATGCCCTGGTCCACATCCTGGGGTGCTCTCGGGGCCACGACCAAGGTTTTCCGGGGATCGGCCAAGGAGGAAAATGCGTACCGGGGAATCCGTCCTGGGAGAGGCGGATATGGCGCTGATCCACGCGCTCCAGATACTGCCGCGGGCGAGCTGGACCCAGCTGTCCGCCGTCCTCGGGGCCGGACCCGACACCCTCGCCCGCCGCTGGGAGCACCTCACCGCCGGCGGCTACGCCTGGACCTCGATGCTCATCGCCCGGCGCGGCGCGGAGGCCGCCCTGTACGCCTGGGTCGAGCTGGAGTGCACCGCCGGCACCACGGAGGCCACGGCGGTCGAGCTGTGCGGCGACCCCGGCACCCTCGGCGTCCACGCGGTGACCGGCGGCGCCGACCTGGTCCTGCTGCTGATCGCGCCGGACCTGCCCGCGCTCGACGCCTATGTCACCGGCCGGGTGCGCCGGCTGCCCGGGGTGCTCAGGGCCCGCACCCAGGTCGTCACCCGGATGCACAACCGCCCCTACCGTTCGCGGGTCGAGCAGCTCGGTCCCGCGCAGGCCCGGCTGCTCACGGAGGTCACCGCCCTGGAGCGGCGGGACGGGGCACGCGCGCGCGTGGCCCCCCAGGTGACGGAGCTGGACCGGCGGCTCGTCGCGGAGCTGGCCGGGGACGCCCGCCGGAGCGCCGCCGAGCTGGCCCGGCAGTGCGGCACCAGCGAGTCGACGGTACGGCGCAGGCTGGAGGTCCTGTCGGCGGGCGGCGCGCTGCACCACCACTGCCAGCCGGCGCCGCGGTTCTCCGGGCGCCCGGTGTGGGCGATGGTGACGGCGCAGGTGGCGCCGCTGGACGAGGCGTCGACGGTGGCGGCGCTGACCCGGGTGCGGCGCACCCAGGTGATCACCTCGGTGACCGGGCCGCACAACCTGGCGGTGGCGATGTGGCTGGGCTCGGTCGAGGAGCTGCACGAGATCACGGCGGGGCTGGTACGGGCCGCCCCGGCGCTGCGGATCACGGGGACGGCGGTCAGCCTGCGGACGTACAAGATCGGCGCGCAGGTGCTCGGCGCGGACGGGCGCCGGACGCACCACGTCAAGCCGGAGCCGTGACCCGGAGCCGGCCGGGGCTGCCCTGAGACCGGCCGGCGCCGCCCGAGGCCGTGGACCGGGGTGGGCGGGTCCGCCCGTCCCTTCCGGCCGGCCCGGCCGCGTGGTCTGCTGGGCGCATGGAGTTCGCCGTGTTCGTGACGCTGCCCGGGCTGGTCGTCCTGCTGACCGTCGTCGCCTTCGCCGACCAGTTCCTGCGCATGTCGGGGCGCGGGAAGCGCCGGGGCACGGTCTCCTCGACCGGCTTCGAGCAGCTGCACGCCGCCTTCTCGCCGGGGAAGCAGAGCGAGCTGAAGGAACGGCAGAGCGCCCTGCTGCTGCGGGACGACGAGGAGGACGGCGCGCCGCCGCGCCGGACCACGGTGGATCTGGCGGGCGGCCGTGCGGTGATCCGGCTCAGGCCGGACGCGACGCCTTGAGCGAGTACATCAGCGGGGTGCGGGGGCGGCCGGCCGGGAAGCGGTAGTAGCCGTCCTCGTGGCGCTCCAGGGCCGCGTAGCGGGGGAAGAGCGTGACGTCGTGCTCGTGCAGGAACTCGATGCGCAGCCCGGCCTTGGCGAGCGCGGTGACGACCTCGCCGACCGGGTGCACCCACTCGACGCTGAGGTTGTTGACCGTCGGCGCGTCGTAGTCGGTGTACGTACCGGGGGTGGTGTCGACCCACGGGTCGCGGACGAAGTAGTCGTGGACGACCGTGCCGCCCGTCTCGTCGTCGAAGGAGTCCGCGACGGGGTGGAACTCGGCGACGTACAGGAAGCCGCCGGGAGCGACGAGCGAGGCGGCGGTCTCCGCCCAGCGCTCGATGTCGGGCATCCAGCACAGCGCGCCGCCGCCGGTGTAGACGATGTCGTACGCCGGGTCGGGTACGGCCTCGGCGGCGTCGTACACGTCGGCGGTGACGAACGCGGCCCGGTCGGGGCCGAGGCCGAGGTCAGCGGCGAGCGCGCGGGCGGTCTCGACGGCCGGCTCGGAGAAGTCGAGGCCGACGACGTGGGCGGCGCCGTGCCGGGCCCAGGAGAGGGTGTCGAGGCCGAAGTGGCACTGCAGGTGCAGCAGGCTGCGGCCGGTGACGTCGCCGACCTCGGCGAGCTCGAAGTCGCGCAGGGCGTCCTTGCCGGCGCGGAAGGCGTCCAGGTCGTAGAACTCGCTGGCGGCGTGGATCGGCACGCGTTCGTCCCAGCGGGCACGGTTGGCCTCGTGCCAGTCGTCGGGGGTCGGTGAGTACATGCGGCGAGGTTAACGAGCTGGTCATCCGGGCGCGAACGGGTATTCGGTGCCCTCCCGGCGGGGCTCCGGGCCCGTCCCCGTACCGTGGGGGGCGTGTACCGGTTCCTGAGGACCCCCCGCTGGTGGGGGATCAATCTCTTCGTCCTGCTGGCCGTCCCCGTCTGCGTGTTCATGGGGACCTGGCAGCTGGGCAAGTTCGAGGATCGCGTCGACTCCCACCAGGAGGCGGAGCGGAAGCCCGACGCGAGCGCGCAGCGGGCCGCGCCACTGGCGGAGCTGCTGCCGGTGGACAAGGAGACCTCCGGGCGTGCCGCGGAGGCCAGCGGCCGGTACGGGGAGCAGTTCCTGGTGCCGGACCGGGAGCTGGACGGCAGGCCGGGCGCGTATGTGCTGACGCTGCTGCGGACGGACGAGGGGCGGTCGCTGCCGGTCGTCCGGGGCTGGCTCCCGGCGGGCGCGGAGGCGCCGGCGGCGCCGTCCGGCGAGGTCACGGTGGTGGGCGCGCTGCAGGCGTCGGAGAACCAGGGCACGAAGGGCGTGCGGACGGCGGGCGGGCTGCCGGAGGGGCAGCTCGGCATGATCAGCGCGGCTTCGCTGGTGAACGTGGTGCCGGACGACGTGTACGACGCGTGGATCACGCTCACCGACTCGCCGGCCGGTCTGACGCCGGTGCCGGCGGCCGCGGCGGCGGGCACGGGGCTGGACGCGAAGGCGTTCCAGAACCTCGGCTACACGGCGGAGTGGTTCGTCTTCGCCGGGTTCGTGGTCTTCATGTGGTTCCGGCTGCTGCGCCGGGACAGGGAGGCGGCCCGGGACGAGGAGCTGGGGCTGGCCGGGCCCTGACGGGCGCGGGGAAGACATGACGGAAGGGGCCGGGAGGTGTTCTCCCGGCCCCTTCCGCCGCTACTCAGTTCTTGAGCAGGCCCGTCCGGTAGACCGTGCCCGCGCAGGCGTCGGTGAGGACGGTGGTGACGGTCGGGTCGCCGGGTTCCGCGGTGTGGCTGACGGTGACGCTGCCCTTGCCGGGTTCGGCGCGCATGAGCTGGGTGCTGACGCCGGAGTCGGTGCCGGTGTCGGTGCCGGTGCCGGTCTCCGTGCCGCCGGTCTCGGTGCCGCTGCCCTCGGTGGGCGTGGGCGTCGGCTCGGTCGGGGTCGGCGTCGGCTCGGTCGGCGTGGGCGTCGGCTCGGTGGGCGTCGGGGTGGGCTCGGTGGGCGTCGGGGTGGGCGGCGGGATGCTCTCGCCGAGGGTGGGGCAGGTCTCGCTCGGCACCCAGGCGAACTTCACCTGGTATGAGCCGCCGGGCTTGAGCAGCACGGCGGCGGACTCCGCCGAGGGGTCGGGCAGGCCGGTCGCCGGGTCGCCGTTGGTGTGCCGGGTGACGGCGATCCGGTTGGGGTCGGCGGAGCCGATGGTGGCGACGCCGACCAGTCCGTCGCCGTCGACGACGCATGCCTCCGCGGAGGCGTTGACGATGGTGAAGCCGCCGTAGACGACGCCGGTGGCGTCGGGGCCGGTGTTGTACGCGCCCGCCGACTGGAGGGTGCCGCGGCCGCAGCTGGGCGCCGCGCCGGTGCCGGCGGCGGTGCCGGCGGCGGTGGGGGTGCCCTTGGGGCCGGAGTGGTCGCCGTTCTTGCCGGGGGAGTCCTTGGTGGGCTCCGTGGTGGGCGAGACCTTGACGGCGGGCGCCTTGGTGGTGGCCGGGCCCTCGGCCTCGGCGCCGGTGCCGCCCTGTGCCTGCTCGCCGTGGCCGGCGAGGGCCGGATGGGCGGTGGTGACGCCGGGGGATCCGGCGACGTGGACGAGGGCGGGGACGGCGGTGCCGATGAGGACCGCGGCGGCGGCGGCGCCGACGAGGGCCTGGCGCTTGCGGGCGCGGCGGGCGGGGACGGCGTGCCGCAGGTGGTCGAGGGCCTCGGTGGACGGTTCGAGGCCCGCGACGGCGCCGTGGAGCAGGCGCCGCAGCGCGAGCTCGTCCTCCCCGTCGTCCTCGCCGGGTCCGGGCTCGAAGTCCATCATCAGTCGTCCGCTCAGGTCGTCACGTCCGACGCGTCCCTGTTCGAAGGCGCGTCCGCTGCGTTCGTCGGGGTCGTGGCGCTCCTCGCCGGGCTCCTGGGGCTCCCGGCCGTTCTCCCGCTCCCTGCTCATGCCTTCGCCTCCATGACGACGCGGAGGGCGGCGATGCCCCGGGAACCGTACGCCTTCACCGAGCCGAGGGAGATGCCGAGCGTCTCGGCGACCTGGGCCTCCGTCATGTCGGCGAAGTACCGGAGGACGAGGACCTCGCGCTGGCGGCGCTGGAGGCCCTTCATCGCCTTGATGAGGGCGTCGCGCTCCAGCTGGTCGTACGCCCCCTCCTCGGCGCTGGCCATGTCGGGCATCGGCTTGGACAGCAGCTTGAGGCCGAGGATGCGGCGGCGCAGCGCGGACCGGGAGAGGTTGACCACGGTCTGGCGCAGGTAGGCGAGGGTCTTCTCGGGGTCGCGGACGCGCCGGCGGGCCGAGTGGACGCGGATGAACGCCTCCTGGACGACGTCCTCGCAGGAGGCGGTGTCGTCGAGGAGGAGGGCGGCGAGGCCGAGCAGCGACCGGTAGTGGGCGCGGTAGGTCTCGGTGAGGTGGTCGACGGTGGTGCCGGCACCGGTGGCGGCGTCGGCGGCCTTGCGGGGCGCGGGGATGCCGCTGACGCCGCCCGCGCGGGATTCGGTGGGCACGACGGTGGTCACCGGAGGCCCGTCGAGAGGGCGCCGACGTACGGGCGGGCGGGCCGCCGACCCGCGTGCGGGCGCGGGAACGCCACCGGGTCCCCGGAGGGGGAGCACGGCCGTGCGGACCCCGCGGAGCGGGGAGAGCGCGGGAATGTCGAGTACGTCTGCCACGCCTGTTGGACTCGTGTTCCCCCGCGATGGTTGTACGCGTACCCCGTCGTTCTCGGCGACGAGCAGATCGTCCTCATGCGTAACCGTTCTCCCCCTTTGCCCCGTTTCTTCGCATGCTCCGCGTCACGTTCGTGGGTGCACGCGGAGACGCGCCCCGCCCAACTACTAGTTGCAGCAAGGGGGAAGAGCATCGTCCGACACCACATCACCGCAGTTCAAGGGGGTTCCGCCGCCGAATTGCTCACAGGATGTTCACAGAACCCACGAAGTCACCGCAAGATACGACGACCGCGCCCGGCCGCCGGGAGGCGGCCGGGCGCGGTCGGTGGTGCGCCGGGGGCGGCGGGGTCAGCGCCCGGTGCCGCCGTAGACGACGGCCTCGTCCGAGTCGCTGTCCAGGCCGAAGGCGGAGTGGACGGCGGTCACGGCCTCGTTGACGTCGTCGGCGCGGGTGACGACCGAGATGCGGATCTCCGAGGTGGAGATGAGCTCGATGTTGACGCCCGCGTCGGACAGGGCGCGGAAGAAGTCCGCGGTCACGCCCGGGTTGGTCTTCATGCCGGCGCCGACGAGGGAGATCTTGCCGATCTGGTCGTCGTAGCGGAGCGAGTCGAAGCCGATCGCGCCCTTCGCCTTCTCCAGGGCGTCGATGGCCTTGCGGCCCTCGGCCTTGGGGAGGGTGAAGGAGATGTCGGTGAGACCGGTGGAGGCCGCCGACACGTTCTGCACGATCATGTCGATGTTGATCTCGGCGTCCGCGACAGCCCGGAAGATGGCCGCGGCCTCGCCCGGCTTGTCCGGCACGCCGACCACGGTGATCTTCGCCTCGGAGGTGTCGTGGGCGACACCGGAGATGATGGCCTGCTCCACCTTGTCCCCTGTCGGTTCGTTGCTGACCCACGTGCCCTGGAGTCCGGAGAAGGACGAGCGGACGTGGATCGGGATGTTGTAGCGGCGCGCGTACTCGACGCAGCGGTGCAGCAGCACCTTGGAGCCGGAGGCGGCGAGCTCCAGCATGTCCTCGAAGGAGATCCAGTCGATCTTCTTCGCCTTCTTCACCACGCGCGGGTCGGCGGTGAAGACGCCGTCGACGTCGGTGTAGATCTCGCAGACCTCGGCGTCGAGCGCGGCGGCGAGCGCCACGGCCGTGGTGTCCGAGCCGCCGCGGCCCAGCGTGGTGATGTCCTTCTTGTCCTGGGACACACCCTGGAAGCCGGCGACGATGGCGATGTTGCCCTCGTCGAGGGCGGTGCGGATCCGGCCCGGCGTGACATCGATGATGCGCGCTTTGTTGTGGACCGAGTCGGTGATGACACCCGCCTGGCTGCCGGTGAACGACTGGGCCTCGTGGCCCAGGTTTTTGATCGCCATCGCCAGCAGGGCCATGGAGATCCGCTCTCCGGCGGTCAGCAGCATGTCGAACTCGCGTCCGGCAGGCATGGGAGAAACCTGCTCGGCGAGATCGATCAGCTCGTCCGTCGTGTCGCCCATCGCGGAGACCACGACGACCACCTGGTGGCCGTTCTTCTTGGCTTCCACGATCCGCTTGGCGACGCGCTTGATGCCCTCGGCATCGGCAACGGAGGAGCCTCCGTACTTCTGCACGACAAGGCCCACGTGCGCTCCTCGCTCGGTCGGTGCCGCAGCCCGTGCTGCGGTCGGCTCAGTCTAACGAGCGCCCCGAAAACCCCGACCTGCTATCACATCCTGAGACGCGGTGCTCAGAGAATGATCAAAACGGCGAGCGGTCCGCTACTTCGCGGAAGGGCGGGCGCCCAGGCCCAGCGGCCCGGCGATCTCCTGGAGCATCACCCGGCCCGCCTCCTCCGCCAGGTCGTCCTCGGTGAGGTCCTCGTCCGTGTCCAGCCCGTCCAGGGCCGCCAGCGGCTGGTCGAGGCGGACGTGGGCGACCAGGGACTGGAGGGCGCGGAGGGTGGCCGAGGCGGTCGGGCCCCAGTTGGAGAAGTAGGAGAACTGCCACCACCACAGGGCCTCCGAGGTCCGGCCGGCCCGGTAGTGGGCGAGGCCGTGGCGGAGGTCCGCGACGATGTCGGCGAGGTTGTCCGAGATGCGGGCCGGGACCGGCGCCTTGCGGGGCTCGTACGGGTCGAAGACCTCGGAGAAGACGTCCACCGGCTCCAGCATGGCCGCGAACCGCTCCCGCAGCTCGTCCACGTCCGGCTCCGGGCCCGTGTCGGGCTCGTACCGCTCGTCCGGGAGGATGTCCTCGTGCGCGCCCAGCCGGCCGCCGGCCAGCAGCAGCTGGGAGATCTCCAGGAGCAGGAAGGGCACCGCGCTGTCCGGCTCGTCGCCCTTGGCGACCTCGGTCGTGGCGACGATGAAGCTCTCGACGGAGTCCGCGATCTGGACCGCGAAGTCGTCGGGACTCTGCGTGACGGAGTGCAGCGTGGGGTCAGACATCGAGGAGCCTCCCTGAGAGCTCACCGGCACCGGCCCGGTCCTCCCGCGCCCGGTCGTCATACATCTAGCAGCCTCCGCCCCTCGAAGGCACGGCCGAGCGTCACCTCGTCGGCGTACTCCAGGTCGCCGCCGACCGGCAGACCGCTGGCCAGCCGGGTGACCTTCAGCCCCATGGGCTTGATCATCCGGGCCAGGTACGTGGCGGTGGCCTCGCCCTCCAGGTTGGGGTCGGTCGCCAGGATCAGCTCGGTGACCTCCCCGTCCGCGAGACGGGCGAGCAGCTCCCGGATCCGCAGGTCGTCCGGGCCGACGCCCTCGATCGGGCTGATCGCGCCGCCGAGGACGTGGTACCGCCCCCGGAACTCGCGGGTCCGCTCGATCGCGACGACGTCCTTCGGCTCCTCGACCACGCAGATGACGGTCAGGTCCCGGCGCGGATCGCGGCAGATGTTGCACTGCTCCTGCTGTGCGACGTTCCCGCAGACCGCGCAGAACCGGACCTTCTCCTTGACCTCCAGGAGCGCGTGGGCCAGCCGGCGCACGTCCGTCGGCTCGGCCTGGAGGACGTGGAAGGCGATCCGCTGCGCGCTCTTGGGACCGACGCCGGGCAGCCTGCCCAGCTCGTCGATCAGGTCCTGGACCACGCCTTCGTACAACGGAACGCCCTTTCCGGGTGTGCTGCCTTGCCTTCTTACGGTAGTGGCTGGAAGTGCTCCCTAGAAGCCCAGGCCCGGCATTCCGCCGAGACCCTGCGCCAGCGGGCCCAGCTTCGTCTGCTGGAGCTGCTGCGCGTTGTCGTTCGCGGCCTGGACGGCGGCCACGACCAGGTCCGCCAGCGTCTCGGTGTCCTCCGGGTCGACCGCCTTCGGGTCGATGACCAGGGCGCGCAGCTCGCCGGAGCCGGTCACCGTGGCCTTCACCAGACCGCCGCCCGCCTGGCCCTCGACCTCGGTCGCGGCGAGCTCCTGCTGGGCGCGGGCGAGGTCCTGCTGCATCTTCTGCGCCTGCTGGAGGATCTGCTGCATGTTGGGCTGGCCGCCACCGGGGATCACGGTCACTCCTCGTGTCGAAAGGTCGGGTCGGTCCCGTCGGGTACCGGTGTTCCGAGCCTACGCGGTCGTGGACCGGCCTGCCGCGACAACTCTTTCGGGTGAGAAACTGCGGGCTCCTCTACCTGATCAACACCCTCTTGCGGGCGGAAATCCCGGGATTCCGGGCCCATCGCCCACCATTCGGCGGTAGGAAGGGCAGGCACCACGTGCACCGCACGTCACAGAAGGACACGAGCGACACGAACGCTGGGCTGAGCAGAGGAGTCCCCCGGTGAGCCACCAGCCGGAGATGCAGCCGCCGGGGCAGCCCGGGGAAGCCGTCGACAGAGATCTGACGGGGAAGCCCTTCCCCCTGGGCGACTGGGGCGAGCCCGCGGAACGCCTCGACGAGCTCTACCGGTGGGTGGAGTCCAACGCCCTGCGCACCGCCGAGTGGTACCTCTCGGACCGGGTCTGGAAGCGCCGCTGCGCCCGCGCGCTGCGGATCGGCACCGCGCTCGGCGTGATCGCCGGGGCCGCGCTGCCGCTGCTCGATCTGACCGGGGTCGCCCACGGCACGGCGGGCTGGGGCTACCTCTCGCTGCTGCTCGGCGCGGCCTGTCTGGCCTGCGACCGGTACTTCGGGCTGACGTCGGGCTGGATAAGGGACGTGGCGACGGCGCAGGCCGTGCAGCGGCGGCTCCAGGCGCTCCAGTTCGACTGGGCCTCGGAGAGCGTGCGGGAGGTCCTCGGCCCGACCGAGGGGACCGCCAGCGAGGCGGCCGAGCGGTGCCTGGGGGTGCTGCGCCGCTTCTCGGAGGACGTCACGGAGCTGGTGCGGGCGGAGACCGCGGACTGGATGGTCGAGTTCCGCTCGGGCCCGGCGCCGCTGGCGCTCCAGTCGGTCGGGGTCGTACCGGCCCGGCCGGAGACGGCGCACCCGTCGGGGCGGTTCCCGCTGCCGCCGGGCACCCGGCCGAACATGCCGCGCCAGCGGCCCCCGGAGGCCCGCTGAGGACCTCCGGACGGCCGGCGCGCGGCCTGGGCCGTGTCTTCCGGATCATGCCGGGCTCCGGCCCGATCCAGAGGACGCGGCCTAGCTCAGCATGATCATCGAGCCCTGGGCGAGGCTGCGGGTGGCCGCCGCGTGCAGCCCGAGCCAGACGTGCCGCTCCCGGGCGAAGGGTCCGTCGTCGTACGGGACCGGGGCGGCGGGCTCCTCCAGCTCGGTGGGCCGGGCGGGCGGGGCCGGGGCGGCCGGCGGGTTCGCCGGGTCGATGCCGAGGGCCGGGGCGACGAACTCCAGTTCCCGCAGCAGTCCGTACGAGGAGCCGAGCGGGCCGCCGCCCGCGAGCAGCTCGTCGCTGGAGAGCGGGACGGGGAAGTCGACCGGCACGTAGGCGCCCGCGTGGTCGTAGTGCCAGACCAGGTGGGACTGCTGGGCGGTCGCCTCGAACATCTCCAGGAGCTGCTCGTAGTCCCCGCCGAGCTCGCCGACCGGCTCGACCGGCAGCCCGCAGATCGCCAGCAGGTAGGCGCGGCGCAGGTAGTGCAGGGCCTCGTAGTCGAAGCCCGCGACCGGGGCGACGTCGCCGGAGAGGCCGGGCATGTAGGCGTACACGGGCACGGTCGGCAGGCCCGAGGCGCTCAGCACGGCGTCGTAGGCGGCCAGGTCTTCGGCGAAGGGGTTGTCGGGGCTGTGGCACAGCACGTCGACGAGGGGGACCAGCCACAGGTCACAGGCCAAGGGAGGCTCGCTCTCCGTCAGTTCCGGGGAGGGCCAGGGTAGTCGGCGGGGCCGACGACGCCCACCCGAGGAGGAACTGCCCCGGGAACACGGGGCTCAACCCGGCGGCGGGTCACCGGCTGAGCCGGGCCTCCAGGCGGTCGGCCCATTCCAGGGAGTGCGCGTTGTAGGCGCGGACGACGCCGACGGCGGCCTCGGCGTCGCCGCGGGTGACGGCGTCGATCAGCTCCACGTGCCCGGACCAGAGCCAGCCGTGGAGTTCGCGCTCGGCCCGCAGGTAGGGCACGGAGAAGACCCACGCCTGAACGCGGAGGCGGTGCAGGAAGTCGGCGATGGGCTCGTTGCGGGCGACGAGCCGGCCCAGCTCGTGCCAGTAGCGGAGGTCGTAGCCGATGAGGACGTCCAGGTCGCCGGCGCGGGCGGCGCGGGCGGCGGCCTCGCCCCGGCGGCGTATCGACACCAGGACGACGCCGATGCCGGCGTCCGGCTCGGGCAGCGGGGCGCGTTCGCGCGGGGTGTGGCGGCGGAAGATGCCGTCGACGACGAGCATCCGGGCCTCGACCATGGCCCGGTAGTCGGCCACCGAGAAGCGGTGGACGCGGAAGCCGCGGTGCTGGTCGGAGTCGAGCAGGCCCTGGGCGCAGAGCTCGACGAGCGCCTCGCGGACGGGGGTGGCGGAGACGCCGTACTGCTCCGCGATCTGCTTGACGGTGAACTCCTGGCCGGGCTGGAGACGCCCCGCGAGGACCTCGTCACGGAGCGCGTCCGCGATCTGCCGGCTGAGGGTGCTGCGGGTGATGGCGCTGTTCGCGGGCGTGCCGGGCATGCGGGTGGGGCCCCCTCCATGAGGTTCCGGAAGACTCTAGTCCAGACCTGGTCCCCGGGGAGGAGGCCCCTGTCACAGCCGCTGTCACGGCCCTCGCGGGCCCTCGTCACACGGGGTGACGTCAGACGGGTGCTCTCGTCGTCAGACCGTGTGCTCGTCGGCGACGGCGAGGGCCGCGTCCAGGGCCGCCAGGCCCTCCCTGACCTCGTCCTCGGAGACGTTGCAGGCGGGGACGGCGTGGGTGCGGTTCATGTTGACGAACGGCCACAGGCCGTTCTTCTTCGCCGCGGCGCCGAAGGCGGCCATCGGGGCGTTGGCCTCGCCGGCCGCGTTGTACGGGACGAGCGGCTCGCGCGTCTCCTTGTTCTTCACCAGGTCGAGCGCCCAGAAGACGCCCAGGCCGCGGACCTCGCCGACGGACGGGTGGCGCTCGGCGAGCTCGCGCAGGCCGGGGCCGAGGACCTTCTCACCGATCCGGGCGGCGTTCTCGACGACCTTCTCGTCCTCCATCACCTGGATGGTGGCGACGGCGGCGGCGCAGGCCAGCGGGTGTCCGGAGTAGGTGAGGCCGCCCGGGTAGGGGCGGGTCGCGAAGGTGGCGGCGATCTCCTCGCTGATGGCGACGCCGCCGAGCGGCACGTAGCCGGAGTTGACGCCCTTGGCGAAGGTCATCAGGTCGGGGACGACGTCGAAGTGCTCGGCGGCGAACCACTTTCCGGTGCGGCCGAAGCCGGCCATGACCTCGTCGAGGACGAAGACGATGCCGTACCTGTCGCAGATCTCGCGGACGCCGGCGAGGTAGCCGGGCGGCGGGGTCATGATGCCGGCGGTGCCGGGGACGGTCTCCAGGATGATCGCGGCGATGGTGCCGGGACCCTCGAAGGCGATGGTGTCCTCCAGGTGCGCGAGGGCGCGCTCGCACTCCTGCTGCTCCGTCTCGGCGTAGAACGGCGAGCGGTAGAGGAAGGGCGCCCAGAAGCGCACCACGCCGGCGGAGCCGGTGTCGGAGGCCCAGCGGCGCGGGTCGCCGGTGAGGTTGATCGCGGTGGAGGTGGCGCCGTGGTACGAGCGGAAGGCGGAGAGCACCTTGTGACGGCCGGTGTGCAGCCGGGCCATCCGGACGGCGTTCTCGACGGCCTCGGCGCCGCCGTTGGTGAAGAAGATCTTGTTCAGGTCGCCGGGGGTGCGCTCGGCGATGAGGCGTGCGGCCTCGGAGCGGACGTCGACGGCGAAGGCGGGCGCGAAGGTCGCGAGCTTCCCGGCCTGCTCCTGGATGGCGGCGACCACCTTGGGGTGCTGGTAGCCGATGTTCGTGTAGACGAGTCCGCTGGTGAAGTCGAGGTAGCGGTTGCCGTCGTAGTCCCAGAAGTACGACCCCTCCGCGCCGGCCACGGCGAGCGGGTCGATCAGGCCCTGGGCGGACCAGCTGTGGAAGACGTGGGCGCGGTCCGCGGCCTTGACGGCGGCGCCGGCCTGGGGGTCGGGCACGACATGAGGGGTCATGCCCCGAACTGTAAGGAACCGCAGGTGGGGCGGCCATCACCATCTTGTCCACCGAGAGCGCGCCGGACACGACACTGCGTTTATGCTGCGCGCCATGGAGAGGTCGGGGGGGGAGCGCCGCCACCAGGGGTTTCGGGTGGGGGATGGTCGTGAGCGCGGCCGGCGCGGTGGGGTGTTCGCTGGCCGGGGTGTCCGCGTATCCGCCGCTGGTGCCGGAGGTGGCGCTCGCGGGGGCGTCGATTCTCTGCGCGGCCGGGTGGGTGGTGGCCTCGTACCGGGTGCGGGGGAAGGGGCACCTGGACGCGCCGCCGCGCAAGGCCCGGCCGGACAGCAAGGTGCTGCCGTACCTCTTCGCCTTCGGCGTCCCGGTGTCCACCCTGGCCGCGTTCCTCCTGATCTTCACCCCGGGCAGCGCCCGGGGGCAGTGGGAGGAGCGGATGGAGACGGCGGGGTACGGGCAGTACACGGTGCCGGTGGTACGGCTGGCGGGGAAGCCCGAGTACGTGCCGGAGGGCGAGGACAACGACCCGTACTACCTGTCCGACGTCGTGGTGCGCGTGCCGTTCCGGGACGGGGCCCGCGAGGTCACCGTGAAGGGGTACTCCACCGCGCCCGAGCCGCCGGCGCCGGGCACGGAGCTGGAGGTGTACTACGCGCCGGGGGCGTCGGACGGGCCGGTGAGCGAGCACGACCGGGTCGACGGGGATTCGACGTTCCTGACCTGGATGACCGCGATCTTCGTCTGGCCGTGGGTGATCATCGCCGGGTGCTGCATGAAGTCGTACATGGAGGTCTCCGACCTCCGGCGGATACGGCGCTTCCACCCGGTGGTCCATCTGCCCGCCCTCGGCATCCTGCTGGCCGGGGTGGTGCTGCTGCTGCCGATGGCGCTGGAGTTCCCGGTGGCGGGGTACGACCGACTGCCCGCGTTCGTCGCCGCGTTCACGCCCGCGCTCGCCCTGACCTGGGTGGCCAAGGCGAGCTGGGGGCGCTGCTGAGACGGGCCTAGCAGTACAGGTTCGGGCCCGTCGGGACGCCGAGGATCTGGGTGAACTGCTGGTACTTGGTGACGCGGCTCTGGACCTGGGCGGGGTTGCCGCCGTTGCACTCCAGGCTGCCGTTGATGGCCCAGATGGTCTGGCCGAAGCCGGCGCCGTTGACCATGGCGTTGTGGGCGGTCATGGTGCCGGGGCCGTTCTGGGTGTTCCAGTACCAGAGGCCGGTCATCATGGCGACGTCCGGCTCGCGCTCGACCCGCCAGGGGTTGTTCAGGAGGTCGATGCCGAGGGCGTCGCCGGCGGCCTTGTAGTTGAAGTTCCAGGAGAGCTGGATGGGGCCGCGGCCGTAGTAGGCCGCCTGGCCGGCCGGGCAGCCGTAGGGCCGGCCCCAGTCGCAGTAGTGCGGGTAGTTGGCGGTGTTCTGCTCGACGATGTGGACGAGCCCGCCCGTCTCGTGGGAGACGTTGGCGAGGAAGGCCGCGGCCTCCTGCTTCTTGACGGTGTCGCTGCCGGTGCCGGCGAACGCCGGGTACTTCTTGGTGGCGGCGACCAGACCGGCGTACGTGTAGAAGGGGTTCCGGTTCGGGAACATCTGGTTGAACTGGGCCTCGGTGACCACGAATCCGGACGGGTCCGGGGTCCCGCCGCCGCCGTCGGTGCCGCAGACGCCCTCGTCGCGCCAGACGTCGGTGGTGCCGGGGCGCTCGTTCTGCGTCCACCACTTCGCGTACCAGTTGTGGCCGTTGTACGAGGCGGTCATGCCGCCCGTGTAGACCTGGGCCGAGCTCCAGGCGGTGACGCAGGCGGGGGCCGCGCCGGCGGTGGCGGGGAGCAGGACCGCGAGCCCGAACGCCGTACACAGGGCGGCGAGGAGGGCGAGGAGACGTCGTCGCATGCGCTGTCGTCCTTCCGGTGGGGGGAAGGCCAGCGAAGCGGGAATGGTCTGTACCTGTCAAGGTCTAGACCAGAACTCAAGACGGGCGGCGCCGGAAGGGGGAGCGGCCCCGGCCCGGAGAACCGGGTCGGGGCCGCCGTCGCGTGAACTCGCCCGCGACTAGAGGAGGTTGAAGTTCTTCATGTACGCGCCCATGTACGGCACCGGCGCCTTGAACGGCTTCGCCGCGTCGCCGGTGCCCGCGTAGCTGAGCACCTCGCCCGTCGTCTTCCGGGCCAGCAGGTCCACCTTGCCGTCCTGGTTGTCGTCGCCGAGCGACAGCAGACGGTCGTACGCGTTCCACCCGCCGCCGATCCGCGTGCGGGCCGCGAACGGCGCCTTGTAGTCACCCGTGCCCTTGTAGAGCCACAGGACGCCGGTCCTGTCGCGGGCGACGATGTCGGCCCTGCCGTCGCCGGTCAGGTCGCCCTGGCCCGCGAGCTGGTCGTACGCGTTCCACCCGCCGCCGACCCGCGTCCGGGTGGTGAGGCGGCCGTCCGGGTAGCTCAGGTAGCTCCACAGCACGCCGGCCGTGTCGCGGCCGATCAGGTCGGCCTGCCCGGCCCCGCCGAGGTTGCCGGGCGACAGGACCTCGGGGTAGACGTTCCAGCCCTTGCCGACGGTCTTCGCCGAATGCCAGGAGCCGTCGATCATGCCGACGAAGTCCAGACGGCCGTCCTTGTACAGGGTCCACCTGGCCTCGCCGTAACCGTCGTTGTCGTTGTCGACCGTGATGATGTCGGCCAGGTGCGACTGGTCGGCCGGGAGAGCCAGGTCGCTGGTGAGGTGCGGCCCGTCGTGCCGCCACTCCCACAGGTCGCGGGTCTGCTTGTGGACGCCGTACAGATGGAAGACGGGCGCCACCATCGGGTCCGCCTCCGGGGCGGCCACGGCGGAGCCCGCGCCGGTCGTGACCGCCACCGCGGCAACGGTGGCGGCGAGGGCCGCCCTCAGCCCGGGCACGCGTCGTTCGAACATGATCGAATTCCCCCCTGATGTGTTTCGTGTGCACCCTTCCGACCAGCGAAGGCCCCCCAGGGTTGTCCGGAACACGCGCTGTTCTTCTCCCCGGCCGTCAGATCATCAGCACGATCCGGCCCGGCCGGTGGCCCGCCTCCACGCGCCGGTGCGCCTCCGCCGCCTCCTCCAGCGGCAGCACGTCGGCCACCCGGGTCGCCAGACCGCCCGCGCCGAGCAGTTCGAGCAGCTCCTTCAGCCGCGCCGCGTCCGGGCGGCCGACCACCGCGTCCACCCGGATGTCCCGCTCGGCCACCGGCATCCGCTCCCCGGCGGCGGAGACGAAGACCCCGCCGTCCTTCACCACGGGCATCAGCGGATCGGCGATCAGCGCCGCGTCGAAGACGCCGTCCACCCGCTCCGGCGCGAAGCCGAGCACCCCGGTGATCACCTCGTCCGGCGCCCCGCGCCCCACCACCCCGTGGGCCCCGAGGACCCGCAGCTCATGGGCGTCGTCGGCGTCGCCGAGGCCGATCACCCGGAGCCCCGCCCGCGCCGCCAGCTGCACCGCGAGCCGGCCCACCACCCCGCTCGCGCCGGTGACGAGCAGCGTCGCGCCCTCCGGCAGCGCCAGCAGGTCCAGCGCCTGCGCGGCCGTCAGCGCGGGGAGCGGCAGCGAGGCCGCCGCCGTGAAGTCCACCTCGTCCGGCACGGGCGCCAGCCAGGCCGGGTCCGCCAGGATCGTCTCCGCGTACGTGCCCGCGCCGGTCGCCTCCGCCACCCAGGGCACGAAACCGGCCACCCGGGTGCCCACCGGCAGGCCCGGCGCCGGGTCGGCCAGGACCCCGGCGAAGTCGTAGCCGAGCACGAAGGGCGGGGCCAGCTCGCCGAGCGCGGCCGCGAGCCGGCCCGAGCGGATCTTCAGGTCCGCCTGGTTCACTCCGGCGGCCTTCAGCCGCACCCGGACCCGCCCGGGGGCGTCCGCCGGGTCCGGCTCCGGCCGACGGGCCGATGCGAGGACCTCGGGTCCGCCGTAGGCGGTCACTTCGACGACACGCATGGGGTTCCTCCTCCGGAAGGGCCCCCTCACGGCCATTACATCCACGCCTCTCCGACCCGGGCAACCCCTGCCGGGCCACCCGGACGACCCCCGCCGCGGCGGCCCGGGAAACGCCCTCCGGGCCCGCTGCGTGCGCGCCCGCGGACACCTGCCCCGCGCCATCCCCAAGGGGCTGCGGATCTGCGGGGAAGGCTGACACCGGACCGTGACCCGGACCGTCACCGGCCCCTCCGTCCGGTCTGGCATCCTCTTGCCACGTGGAGCCATTGAACGCGGAAGACCCGGTCAGCATCGGCCCGTTCCGGATCGTCGGCCGGCTCGGGGTCGGCGGCATGGGCCGGGTGTTCCTCGCGCGTTCGGCCGGCGGACGGACCGTCGCCGTGAAGGTGGTGCACGCCGAACTGGCCGCCCAGGAGGAGTTCCGGCGCCGCTTCGCCCGCGAGGTCGAGGCGCTGGAGCGGGTCGGCGGCACCGGCACCGCGCCCGTCCTCGGCTCCGACACCACCGCCGCCGCCCCGTGGGTCGCCATCGGCTACGTCCCCGGCCCCTCGCTGCGGACCGTCGTCGGCGACGAGTACGGGCCGCTGCCGCCCGCGACCGTCCGCGCCCTCGGCTCCGGTCTCGGCCGGGCCCTCGACCACATCCACGGCGCCGGGCTCGTCCACCGCGACCTCAAGCCCTCCAACGTGCTGCTCACCGTCGACGGCCCCCGGATCATCGACTTCGGCATCGCCCGGGCCGTCGACACCGTCACCGACGGCGGGCTCACCAGCACCGGCGCCGTCGTCGGCTCCCCCGGCTTCATGTCGCCCGAGCAGGTGCGCGGCGAACGGCTCGGCCCGGCCTCCGACATCTTCTGCCTGGGCTCGGTCCTCGCCTACGCGGCGACCGGCCGCTCCCCCTTCGGCACCTCCGACAGCGGGGTGCACGCGCTGATGTTCCGGATCGCCCACGACGAGCCGGACCTGACCGACGTGGCGCCCGCGCTGACCGGCCTGATCCGGGCCTGTCTCGCCAAGGACCCGGAGGCCCGGCCGACGGCCGCCGAGATCGCCGAGACGCTGCCCTTCGCCGACCCGTGGCTGCCCGCCGGCGTGCTGGCCCGCCTCGGCCGGCACGCGGCGCGGCTCCTGGAGGCGGAGAGCGCGGCGGGCGTCGCCCGGGAGGCGGCCGGGGACGCCACCGGGGAGGCCGCCGACCGGACGCGGGGCGGCGCCGCGCCCGGCGATCCGACGGCCGGCCGGTCCGCCGGGCCCGCGCCCGAGCCGGAGCCGGAGGCGGACCGGCAGGGGTCCCGGACCCGGCGGCGGGTGCTGACGGCCGCGCTGACGGCCGCCGCCGTGGCGGCCGCGGCGGGCGTCGGCTACGCCCTCTGGCCGTTCGGCGGGCCGGACACCACCACCCCCGACGGCAGGGGCGGCGGCTCGGCGTCCTCGGCGTCGTCCTCGGCGCGGCCCGCCGGGGCCGTGCCGGCCGCCTTCCTGGGCGCCTGGGAGGGCGTCCTCCAGGGCAGCCCGGAGATCCCCCGCGAGACCATCCGGATCGAGCTCGTCCAGGGCGCGCCGGGGGCCAAGACCGCCGTCTACACGCACGTCGGCGACAACCGGCTGTGCATGGGCCGCTCGCGGCTGGTCTCCGCCGACGAGGACAAGGTCGTCCTCGGCGAGTCCGACGTGACCACCAGCGTGCCCCCGCAGCGGTGCATGGCGGCCGCCCACCAGACCCTCACCCTGCGCTCCCCCGAGGTCCTGGAATGGTCCTCCGGCACCGCCAAGGCCACCTTCCACAAGGCCCGCACCGGCTCGGCGATCCTGCCCGCGAAGTACCTCGGCCGCTGGCGGATGAAGCCGCTGGTCGACGGCCCGGACGCGGACCGCTACACCGACGAGGTGACGATCACCCAGGGCGCGGTCGGCGCGACCGTCTTCCGCTCGCTGAACGCCTACCCGCGGACCGACGAGGAGGGCAACACGCTGGCCGACGCGGTCAACTGCACCCGGACGGCGATCCTGGCGACCACGACGCCGCCGTACGTCCTCGGCCCGATGGCGCTGGAGCCCGGCGCGGACTCCGAGTGCGTGAGCGACCACCTCGGCAGCTACCTGGTCCTGACGACGTACAAGGGCGAGGAGATCCTGCAGGTCTACCCGATGGTGGACACGGAGCCGGGCGAGTACCACCGCGTGGACTGACGCGGACGCGCGAAGGGCCCGCACCCGGCGAACCGGATGCGGGCCCTTCGGCGTACCGCCTACAGGAAGGAGTTGATCTCGATGGTCTCGGTGCGGCCGGGGCCGACGCCGATGGCGGAGATCGGGGCGCCGGACATCTCCTCCAGCGCCTTCACGTAGTTCTGCGCGTTCTTCGGGAGGTCCGCGAAGGTCTTGGCCTTCGTGATGTCCTCCGACCAGCCGGGCAGGGTCTCGTAGATCGGCTTCGCGTGGTGGAAGTCGGTCTGGGAGTACGGGAGCTCCTCGACGCGCTTGCCGTCGATCTCGTACGCGACGCAGACCGGGATCTCCTCCCAGCCGGTCAGCACGTCCAGCTTGGTGAGGAAGAAGTCGGTCAGGCCGTTGACGCGGGTGGCGTAGCGGGCGATGACCGCGTCGAACCAGCCACAGCGGCGGTCACGGCCGGTGGTGACGCCGCGCTCGCCGCCGATGCGGCGCAGCGCCTCGCCGTCCTCGTCGAAAAGCTCGGTCGGGAACGGGCCGGCGCCGACGCGGGTGGTGTACGCCTTGAGGATGCCGATGACCCGGTTGATCTTCGTCGGGCCGACGCCGGCGCCGGTGCAGGCACCGCCGGCGGTCGGGTTCGAGGAGGTGACGAAGGGGTACGTGCCGTGGTCCACGTCCAGGAGGGTGCCCTGGCCGCCCTCGAAGAGGACGACCTTGCCCTCGTCGATGGCGTTGTTGAGGATCAGGGTGGTGTCCGCGACGTACGGCTTGATCTGGTCCGCGTACTGGAGCATCTCCTCGACGATCCGGCCGGACTCGATCGCGCGGCGGTTGAAGACCTTGGCGAGGAGCTGGTTCTTCTGCTCCAGGGCCGCCTCGACCTTCTGCTCCAGGATCGACTCGTCGTACAGGTCCTGGACCCGGATGCCGACGCGGTTGATCTTGTCGGCGTAGGTGGGGCCGATGCCGCGGCCGGTGGTGCCGATCTTGCGCTTGCCGAGGAACCGTTCCGTCACCTTGTCGAGGGTGACGTTGTACGGGGTGATCAGGTGCGCGTTGCCGCTGATCAGGAGCTTCGACGTGTCGACGCCGCGGTCGTTCAGTCCGCTCAGCTCGGAGAGCAGGACCGCCGGGTCGACGACGACACCGTTTCCGATCACCGGGGTGCACCCCGGGGAGAGGATTCCGGAAGGGAGGAGGTGCAGCGCGTACTTCTGGTCGCCGACGACGACCGTGTGGCCGGCGTTGTTGCCGCCCTGGTAACGCACCACGTAGTCCACGGATCCACCGAGCAGGTCGGTGGCCTTTCCCTTGCCCTCGTCACCCCACTGAGCACCGAGCAGCACAAGTGCGGGCACAGGCGTACACCCCTTCCGGGTGGGGCATGTCCAAGGTCAGGGGGCATACGCCGCCTCACCGGTGTGCCCCGGAATAGACGAAGCCCCTGGCGCAATAGCGCAAGGGGCTCTTGCACAAAGATGCTACCCGAGGAAGGACCGAGGTGTCGGATCACGACCAGCTGCTGGTCATCGTCGACCCGGTCGCCCGCCGAAGTGACGGCGAGTCCGTACGGATCGCGAAAGATGTTCTGTCCGCGGGCGCGGAAGCGAAGATCTGCCTGCCGGACTCTCCCGAGGAATTCTCCCGGGCCCTGTCGCGGCGCGGCTCCCGCCGCCCCGTCGTGCTGGGCGACGACCGGGCGCTGCTGCGCGCGGTGGCCCTGCTGCACCGGGACCGGGCGCCGCTCGCGCTGGTCCCGATCGGCCCGCCGGACGCGCTGGAGGTCGCGTACGGCCTCGGCGTGCCGCGCTCTGCGGTGGTGGCGGCGCGGACGGTCCTGGACGGGGCGGTGCGGAGCCTGGACCTGCTGGTGGACGACAGCGACGGGGTGGTCCTGGGCGATCTGCGGGTGCCGGCGCTGCCCGCGCCCGCCGCCGGCAGCGCGCCCTCCGTCTGGGGGACCTGCCGCTCCCTGGTCCGCACCCTGGTGCGGCCGGCCGCGCCGCCGGTCCCGTCGGTGCCGGTGCACCGGCTGCGGGTGGAGGCGGACGGGGTGCTGCTGGCCGACGTGGACGCGCCGGTGGCGGCGGTGACGGCCCGCCCGGTGGACGGCGGCGGCGGTACGGCGGAGGTGACCGTGCACCCGGCCGGGCCGGCCGGCGCGCCCCGCCTGGCCGTCGTGGGCACCCTCACGGTCTCCGGCCCGGACTTCCGCTACCGCGCGGACGGCCGGGTGACGGGCCCGGTCCGCCGCCGCACCTGGACGGTCCGCGCGGCCGGCTGGGGGCTGACCCTGCCCCGGGACCCGGACCCGCCGGCCTGAGGCTGTTCCCGCCGGGTGCGCGGGGGATACCTTCGCCCCAGAGTGTGACGGGTGTGACCTTGGGGGGTCGAAGTGGCACGTGCTCTGGATCTGCCGGCGACGGCGGAGGCGCTGGCGGCGTACCGGCGGGGCGGCGGCGGACTGCTGGCGGGCGGTGCGGTCCTGGCCGCCCTCGCCGTCGGCGTCGCGTCGTTCACGGACGGCGGCGAACTGGTCGCCTGGATCGTCGCGGGCGCGGTGGCGTCCTTCCTCCTCGGCCTCGGGCGCTTCGCGTACGCCCGGCGCTTCCGCCGGATCCTGTCGGCGGGGCCCTGGTCGGCGCATCCCGCCGCGGCCTTCTCGCGCGCCATGTCCGGCGAGGCCGTCGTCCTGACGGCCCCGGACGGCGAGGGCCGGTGGGTGCTGCGGCCGATCGCGTCGCGGGCCCGCTGGGCGGCGGTCCGGCCGGCCCCGGCGGGCGTGCTGTGGTGGTGCGGCGACCCGGCGAAGGGCGGGGTGCTGGCGGCCCCCGGCGGCGGCGCGCTCTTCCGGGCGAAGCCGGTGCGGGGCGCGGCGGCGCGGCGCAGGGCCGTGGCCCGCGCCGAGCAGGCGGGCCTGGCGGGGCTGCCGCTGCCGGCCCAGCCGCGGACCGCCGCCCCCGCGGAGTCGCCGGCGGCGGCCGGCGCCGCCGGTCCTCCCGCGCTCACGTACGCGCGGCTCGCCGCCCACGCCGAGCAGTGGGCGGCCGCCGGCCGGGACGCCCGGACGCGGCGTCCGGAGGCGGACGTGCGGGTGGTGCCGTGGTGGCGGGTGCGGGGGCTGCGCCGGATCGCGGGGCTGACCCAGGTGGGTGGCGCGGCGGCGGTCACGGCGGTCATGGGCGGCCTGCTCGCGACCGACGTGATCTGGCCCGAGCCGGAGTCCGGCGGGCCGGACGTGCTCCTGAGCTCCGTGCTGCTGCTCCTCGGCGCGTCCTGGCTGGCCTGGGCCTGCTTCGCGACCTGGCACCGGGGCGTGCCGGTCGTCCGGGTGCTGGTGCGGGCCGCGACCGCTCCCGTGCCCGTCGAGCGGCGGTACGCGCTCGTGCCCGAGCCGGTGGGGGACGGCGCCCTCCTGGTGCTGTTCCCCGCGCACGGCGGGCCGGACGACCGGCCCGAGGCGGTGCTGCCGCTGCTGCCGCCGGACCGGTCGGTGGAGCCGACCGGGACGGTGGAGCTGCGGGGCTGGCTCGACCGGGACGGCGAGGACGGCGACGGGGATCCGGTGGTCGTGGCGTGGTGCGGGGAGCGGCCGCTGTGGCCCGCCGCGCCGTACGCGGAGGCGGGTTCCCGCGCGGCCGCCGAGCTGCTCGACGGGCCGGCCCTGGTGATGGAGCCCGAGCGTCAGTCCTGAGCGGCCCGGGCCGCCTTCCGTTCCTTCCAGCGGTCCAGCATCGCGATCATCTCCTCCTGGAGGAAGGCGAAGAAGTCGGCGGTCTCGGCGGTGCGGGCGCCGGCCGCGGTGGTGGGGCCGAGGGTGTCGGAGCCCTCGCGGAGGACCTTCTCCCAGCGGATCAGGATCTGGTCGCGGCGGGTGAAGGTCTCGTACCAGACCTCGTTGTGGAGCACGTACCGCTCGCGCCGGGTGCCCGGTTCGCGTTCGCGGGCGACCATGCCGACCTGGGTGAGGTAGCGGACGGCGCCGGAGACGGCGGCGGGGCTGATCTGCAGCTGCTCGGCGAGCTCCGCCGAGGTCAGTGAGGCCGTCTCGGAGGCGAGCAGGGCGGCGAAGACCCGGGACGCCATCCGCTGCATGCCCGCTTCGGTCAGCTCCGCGGCGAAACGCTCCACGAAACGGGACACGGCTTCGTCGTCGCTCCTGGTCATGGCTCCCTCGTCTTCCTCGCTCACGCCTCGGAACCGAACTTTATACGGTTCCTTAACTTCACAACTTTGTGAAATGAGTGTACGTTCCGAAGCATGACGAACGCCATCAGCGTCGCCGGACTCCACAAGTCCTTCGGCCGCACGCACGCCCTCGACGGACTCGACCTCACCGTCGCCACCGGCGAGGTCCACGGCTTCCTCGGCCCCAACGGCGCCGGGAAGTCCACCGCCATCCGCGTCCTCCTCGGGCTGCTGCGCGCCGACTCCGGCACCGTCCGGCTGCTCGGCGGCGACCCCTGGGCCGACGCCGTCGCCCTCCACCGGCGCCTCGCGTACGTGCCCGGCGACGTCACCCTCTGGCGCAACCTCTCCGGCGGCGAGGTGATCGACCTGTACGGGCGGCTGCGCGGCAACGGCCTCGACCCGGCCCGCCGCGCGGAGCTGATCGAGCGCTTCGAGCTCGACCCCACCAAGAAGGGCCGCACCTACTCCAAGGGCAACCGGCAGAAGGTCGCCCTCGTCGCCGCCTTCGCCTCCGACGCCGAACTCCTCGTCCTCGACGAACCCACCAGCGGCCTCGACCCGCTGATGGAGGAGGTCTTCCAGGACTGCGTCCGCGAGGCCCGCGACCGGGGCCGGACCGTCCTGCTCTCCAGCCACATCCTCAGCGAGGTCGAGACCCTCTGCGACCGGGTCTCCATCATCCGCAAGGGGCACACGGTGGAGTCCGGTTCGCTCGCCGACCTGCGCCACCTCACCCGCACCAGCGTCACCGCCGAACTCGCCGGCGCCCCCGAGGGCCTGGACCGCCTCACCGGCGTCCACGACCTGCGCGTCGAGGGCCGCAAGGTCCGCCTCCAGGTCGACACCGACAAGCTCGACCCGGTCCTCGCCACGCTCCTCGCCGCCGGCGTCCGCTCGCTCACCAGCACCCCGCCCACCCTGGAGGAGCTCTTCCTCCGCCACTACGCGGACGAAGAGGTGGCCTCATGACCGCGCTCGCCGGCACCGGCACCCTCACCCGGCTCGCGCTCCGCCGCGACCGGCTGGCCATCCCGCTGTGGGCCCTGGTCACCGGCGGCCTCGTCGCCTCCGGCCCCGGCTCCCTCGGCGGGCTGTACGACACGGCCGAGGCGCGCGCCGAACTCGCCGCCTCCATGACCGCCAACAGCTCCCTGCGCTCCCTCTACGGGCCGGTCTTCTCCGACTCCCTCGGCGGGCTCGTCGCCTGGCGCTTCGGCACCTTCGCCGCCGTCCTCGCCGCCGTCGCCTCGCTCATCGTCGTCGTCCGGCACACCCGCGAGGAGGAGGAGACGGGCCGTCAGGAACTGCTCTCCGCCGGGGCGGTGGGCCGCCGTGCGCCGCTCACCTCCGCGCTCCTCGCCGCGCTCACGCTCAACGCGGCCGCCGCGCTGCTGATCGTCGCCGGGCTGGCCGGCCAGGGCCTCGCCGGGGCGCTCGCGCTCGGCCTCGCCGTCGGCGGCACCGGCATGGTCTTCGCGACCGTCGCCGCGCTCGCCGCGCAGCTCACCGAGAGCGCCCGGCTCGCCAAGGGCATCGCGGGCGGCGTCCTCGGCCTGGCGTTCGTGCTGCGCGCGGCCGGCGACTCCGGGGACGCCTCCGGCTCCTCCGTCCTCACCTGGCTCTCGCCGGTCGGCTGGGCGGAGAACGTCCGCGCCTACGGCGGGGAGCGCTGGTGGGTGCTGCTGCTGATCGCCGCCGCCGTGCTCGCCCAGACGGTCCTCGCGTACGGGCTCGCCGCCCGCCGCGACGTCGGCGCCTCCTTCCTCGCCACCCGGCCCGGCCCGGCCGCCGGCCGGCTCGCCACGGCCGGGGCGCTCGCCTTCCGGCTCCAGCGCGGCGCGCTGACCGGCTGGGGGCTCGGCTTCCTGCTCGGCGGACTCGTCTTCGGCGGCATGGCCGAAGGGGCGGCGGAGCTGGTCGGTGACAACGAGAAGGCCCGGGAGATCTTCGAGCGGATGGGCGGCCAGGCCGCCCTCACCGACGCCTTCCTCGCCACGATGGTCTCCCTCTTCGGGATGCTCGCCGCGCTGTACGCGGTCGGCGCGGTGCTGCGGGCGCACACCGAGGAGACCTCCGGCCGCGCCGAACCCCTCCTCGCCGGCTCCCTCGGCCGGCTCCGCTGGGCGGCCGGCCACCTCGTCCCCGCGTTCGCCGGCTCGGCGCTGATCCTCCTCGCGGCGGGCCTCGGGCTCTCCCTCGGCTTCGGCGGCGCGTACGGGCCCGTCCTCGGCGCGGCGCTGGCCCAGCTGCCGGCCGTCTGGACCCTGGCGGCCGTGGCGACGCTGCTGTGGGGCGCGGTGCCCCGGGCGGCCGGGGGCGGCTGGGCGGTCGCCGGACTCTGCCTGGCGCTCGGCTGGATCGGCCCGGCGCTGGACCTCCCGCGGGGCGTGCTGAACGTGTCCCCCTTCGCCCATCTGCCCAAGCTGCCGGGCCCCGAGATGACCTGGACCCCGGTCCTCCTCCTCACCGCCCTGGCGGCGGCCCTCACCACGGCCGGCCTGGCGGCCCTGCGCCGCCGCGACCTCCAGGTCTGACGGGCTCACACCTCCACGAGCAGCGACTCGAAGCCGCGGATCACGTAACCGGGTTTCCGGACGGGGTCCGCGGCGAGCCGCATTCCCGGCGCCTGCCGCAGCAACTCGGCGAAGAGCGAGGCGAGTTCGAGGCGGGCCAGGGGCGCGCCCAGGCAGTAGTGGATGCCCGCGCCGAAGGTGACGTGGGGGTTGTCCGCGCGGGTCAGGTCGAGCGCGTCCGCGGTGGGGCCGAAGCGGGCCGGGTCGCGGTTGGCGGAGCCGAAGAGGAGCGCGACCTCCGAACCGCGGGGGATGACGGTCCCGCCGATCTCGATGTCGTCGAGGACCCAGCGCTCGAACATCTGGAGCGGCGTGTCGTACCGCAGGAGTTCGTCCACAGCTGTGGACAACTTCCCGGGATCCGACGACAGGTCCGCCGACAGGGACGGGTCCCACCTCCCGTGCCGCAGCAGCGTCCACACCCCGCCCGTCGCGGTGTTCACGGTCGCCTCGTGCCCCGCGTTCAGCAGCAGCACGCAGGTGGAGATCATCTCCTGCTCGGTCAGCTCCTCGACCCCGATCAGCGCCGAGATCAGGTCGTCGCCCGGGTCGGACCGCCGCCGCGCGATCAGCTCCCGCAGATAGCCGGAGAACTCGATCGACGCCCGGACCGCCCGCCGGGCCGTCTCCTCCGACGGGTTCAGCTCGAACATCCCGCAGATCGCCGCCGACCAGGGCCGCAGCATGGCCCGCTCCTCGTCCTCCTCCGGGACGCCGAGCATCGCGGCGATCACCGCGACCGGCAGGGGTTCCGCGACCGCCGCCTGGAGGTCGCCGCCGCCCGCCGCGACCAGCTCGCCGACCAGGCCGGCGGCCAGCTCCCGTACCGTCGGCGCCAGCTTCTCCACCGTCCTCGGCGTGAACGCCTTCGACACCAGCCGCCGGATCCGGGTGTGGTCGGCGCCCTCCAGGTCGAGCAGCCCGTGGTCGTTGAGGGTGTGGAAGGGCTCGTGCCGCGGGTCGGGGGCCGGGCGCCCGAACTCCTCGTGGCCGAAGCGGTGGGTGTACGTCCGCCCGAGCCGCCGGTCCCGCAGCAGCGCCGACACGTCCGCGTGGTGCGGGACGAGCCACTGCCGGGCGGGCCCGTACCAGTGCGCCCGCCCGCCCTCCCGCAGCGCGGCGTACGCGGGGTACGGGTCGGCGACGAACTCCGGGGACCAGGGGTCGAATGCGGCGACGGCGTCCATGGCACGGACGCTACCCCCGTACCGGCCGCCAGGCCCTGTCGTCGCACTCCCGCCGTTGCCCGAAGGGCGGCCCTGCGGCGTCAGGTGCGTGCTCTCGGCGTGCCGGGCGCGAGCGCTCGTACTGGACGTACGTGGGCTTGTGCCCGGTGCGGCGAGAGCGCGTGCATGGCGTCGCGGGGCAGGCGGGAGTGTGACGACAGGGCCTAGCGCCCGACCTGGACCAGCCGCGCCTCGTACGCGAAGACCGCCGCCTGGGTCCGGTCGCGCAGGCCCAGCTTCACCAGGATCCGGCTGACGTGCGTCTTGATCGTCGACTCGGCGACGACGAGGTGGCCGGCGATCTCCTGGTTGGACAGGCCCTGGGCGATCAGCACCAGGACCTCCGTCTCGCGCTCGGTGAGTTCGCCGACCTGGGAGACGGCGGGCGCCTTCGGCGCGGTGTCGGCGGACTTCGCGAACTCGGTGATGAGCCGCTTCGTCACGGTCGGCGCGAGCAGCGCCTCCCCGGCCGCGACGACCCGGACGCCCTCGGCGAGCTGCCGCGCGGAGGCGTCCTTGAGGAGGAAGCCGGAGGCGCCGGCGCGCAGCGCCTGGTAGACGTACTCGTCGAGGTCGAAGGTGGTCAGGACGAGCACCTTGGCGTCCGCGTCGGCGGCGACGATCTCCCGGGTGGCCTCGATGCCGTTCAGCTCGGGCATCCGGATGTCCATGAGGACCACGTCCGGGCGGAGGGCCGCGACCTGGGCGACGGCCTCCCGGCCGTTGACGGCCTCCCCGACGACCTCGATGTCCGGCATCGCGCCGAGCAGCACGGAGAAGCCCTCACGGACCATGATCTGGTCGTCGACGATCAGCACCCTGATCACTGGTCGGCCCCTTCCCGCTGGACGGGGACGAAGACGGCGACCTCGTAGCCGCTGTCCTCGGTCGGCCCGTCGGTCATCTCGCCGCCGAGCATCGTGACACGCTCCCGCATGCCCGTGATGCCGTGGCCCGCCCCCGGCGAGGGCTTCACCAGGCCGCGCGCCGGGCCGTTGGCGATCCGCAGGCCGAGACCGCCGAGGACATGGCTGACCTCGACCTTCGCCGGGGCGCCGGGCGCGTGCCGCAGCACGTTCGACAGCGCCTCCTGGACGATCCGGTACGCGGACAGCTCCACGCCCTGCGGCAGCTCGCGCACCGCGCCGGTCACCGTCACGGTCACGTCGAGCCCGGCCTCCCGGACGTTGGCGACCAGGCCGTCGAGGTCGGCGAGGGTCGGCTGCGGGGCGTCGGGGGCCTCGTAGTCCTCCGCGCGGACGACACCGAGGATGCGGCGCAGCTCGGTGAGGGCGGCGACCGCGTTCTCCCGGATGGTGCGGAACGCCTGCTCCAGCTCCGGCGGCGGGTTCTCCACCCGGTAGGGCGCGGCCTCGGCCTGGATGGCGACCACCGACATGTGGTGGGCGACGACGTCGTGCAGCTCGCGGGCGATGGTGGTCCGCTCTTCGAGGAGGGTCCGCCGGGACCGCTCGACGGCGGTGACGGTCTGCTGGGCGGTGACCTCGCGGACGGCCTGGCTGCGGATCTGGACGACGGCGATGACCAGCAGGAAGAGGGCGGAGAAGAACAGCATCTCGGCGCCGTTGAAGCCGTATCCCGAGCCCATGCCCAGGAAGAAGGCGGTGAAGGTGGCGTACGCGGCGGTGACCGCCCACATCCAGGCGGCGGTGCGGGGCCGGGTCCGCAGGGCGACGATCACGAGGACGAAGAGGTGGGCGGCGAAGGAGCTCGGCGCCCAGGGCCAGCCGTCGTACCCGGTCAGGTAGGCGACGAAGGGCGTCGAGCAGATCGACAGCCAGAAGGCCGGGGCGGGGCGGATCAGGGTGAGGAGCACGGCGGCCGTCGGCACCACGCAGGTGACGAGGGCGACCGGGCCGACGGTGTCGTTGATCTCGTCGAAGCCCAGGAGGAAGGTCACCAGGGCGAGGAAGGCGATCGCCGCGTGCGGCAGCAGCACGGCGTGCGGGCGCAGCCGCCGGGGCAGGAAGCGCAGCACGGGGCTGTCCGGCGCGAGCCGGGGCAGCGGACGGTAGGAGAGGGCGTCGCCGGAGAGGTCCTCACGCAGACCGCCGATGGCGTCCAACGTCATGCGGAGCTCGGGGCTGCGGCTGCCCGTGTCGGGGGTCTGTGTCGGGTTCACGCCGTCCACGGTACGGAAGGCCCGGGGAGGCCCGCGTCCGGCTGGATGCGGATCCCGGGCCGTCCCCCTTGAGTACTACGAGGCCGTGGCGGGCTCAGAACGCGAGCTGGGCGAGCTCCTCCGCGACCACCGCGCACGCGTCGGCCGCCGGGTCGATCAGCGGGAAGTGGCCGACGTCCTCCAGGAGCGTCAGGCCGACCGTCTCGCCCGCCTTCGCGGCCGCCTCCACGAAGGCGTCGGCGACCTCGGCGAAGACGGTGAGGTCCGCGCGGCCCTGGACGAGGGTGGTGGCGATGCCGGTGGGCAGCAGCCGCGCCGGGTCGGTGGCGGCGGCCCGCTCCTCGTACGCCTCCTCGCCGCCGAGCAGCTGGGTGATCGCCCCGCCGCAGACGTCCAGCTCGCGGGCGCGCTCGAAGTGCCCGATCGGGGCGAGGGCGACGACCCCGCGCAGCGGGGGCGGGGCGGGCAGCCGCCAGGGGGAGCCGGCCGGCAGCACGTGCCGGGCGGCGGCCCAGAGGGCGAGCTGGCCGCCGGCCGAGTGCCCGGTGAGGACCGTACGGTGCGGGTCGGCGTCCGGCAGGTGGACGGCGGCGAGGTCCGGCAGCGCGTCGAGGGCGGCGGCGACGTCGTCGAAGGTCTCCGGCCAGCGGCCGGCGACCGGGGCCGTACCGTCCTGCTGGGGCAGGCCGGGGCCGCGCCGGTACTCGACGCTGGCGACGGCGAAGCCGCGGCGGGCGAGGAAGTCCGCGAAGGGCCCGAGGTGGTGGCGGTCGTAGGGCGCCCGCCAGGCGCCGCCGTGCAGGGCGACGACGAGCGGGGCGCGCCCCGTACCGGTCCTGGGGGCGTAGAAGTCGATGACCTGGTCGGGGTGTTCGCCGTACGCGGCGGTGGCGTCGGGCGGGACGGCCGGGTGCGAGAAGGCCGATGCCTCTTCGGCGGCGTCGCGCGCGGCGGGGTCCGGCATGGCGTGTTCCAACCTCTCGGTGACGGGGCCGAATCGGCCTGACCTGCGGGGACCGTATCAGGGTCCGGGCCCCGCAGATCAGGTGAAGATCCCATCTGACGACCGGTCACCGGCCGTCCACCGACGGTGATTCGGCCGCTACGACGCCGGCGTCTCCGCCAGCACGTCGGCGAGGACCCGGGCCGCCCGCTCGGTGTCCGCGAAGCCGACGTACAGCGGGGTGAAGCCGAACCGCAGGAGGCCGGGGCGCAGGTCGCCGACGACGCCGCGGCGGATCAGCTCCGGCATGACGGCGGCCGCGTCCGCGCAGGCCAGTCCGACCTGGCTGCCGCGCTCGGCGTGCCGCTCGGGGGTGATCGGCGTGACCCGGCCCTCGGGGACGTACGCCCGCACGCACTCCAGGAAGAGGTCCGTGAGGGCGAGGGACTTGGCGCGGACGGCGTCGACGGTGACCCCGTCCCACACGTCGAGCGCCGCCTCCAGGGCCAGCATGGACAGGATGTCGGGGGTGCCGACGCGGCCCCGCACGGCGCCGCCCGCCGGCCGGTAGCCGGAGTCCATGCCGAAGGGGTCGGCGTGCGAGGTCCAGCCCGGCAGCGGCGAGTCGAAGCGGTCCTGGTGGCGCTCGGCGACGTACAGGAACGCGGGCGAACCGGGGCCGCCGTTCAGGTACTTGTAGGTGCAGCCGACGGCCAGGTCCACGCCGTGCTCGTCGAGGCCGACGGGCAGCGCGCCGACGCTGTGGCACAGGTCCCAGACGGCGAGGGCGCCCGCCGCGTGGAGGGCGGCGGTGGTGCCGGGCAGGTCGTGGAGGCGGCCGGTGCGATAGTCGACGTGGTTGACGAGCGCGAGCGCCGTCCGTTCGTTCGCCGCGGCGGGGATGTCGGCCGGGTCGAGGGCCACGATCCGGTGACCGGTCATCCGGGCGGCGGACTCCGCGATGTACCCGTCCGTGGGAAAGGTCGAGGCGTCCACGAGGATCTCGTCGCGTCCCTCCCCGGCGAGCCGGGTGGCCGCGACGACCGCCTTGAAGACGTTCACGCTGGTCGAGTCGCCGACCACGATCTGGCCGGCGGCGGCGCCGGCCAGCGGGGCGATCCGGTCGCCGATCCGCTCGGGGGCGGTCCACCAGCCCGACTCGTCCCAGGAGCGGATCCGCAGCTGGCCCCACTCGCGGCCGATGACGTCGGCCATCCGGGCGGGGACGTGCGCGGGGAGCGCACCGAGCGAGTTGCCGTCGAGGTAGACGGTCTCCTCGTCGAGGGCGAATGCGGCGCGGTGGCCGGCCAGCGGGTCGGCGGCGTCGAGCTCGAGGGCTCGCTCGTACAGGTCAGACATGGCTACGGGCCGTCCAGAGCTCGGGGAACACGTTCTTCTGTGCACGCTTCTCCAGCCAGGCCACCCCCGCGGAGCCGCCGGTGCCGGTTTTGGCGCCCATCGCGCGGCGGGTCGCCACCAGGTGGTCGTTGCGCCATCGCCAGACCAGTTCGGCGACGTCGCTGAGCGCCTCGCCGAGGCGGACCAGCTCGGCGTTGCCGTCGGCCTCGGGCTCCGCGTAGAGCCCCGCCCACACGGCTTCGACCTGCGGCGACGGCTCGTACCGCCGGGTGAGGTCGCGGCTGAGGACGGACGGCGGGACGGGCAGGCCGCGCCGGGCGAGCAGGCCGAGCACCTCGTCGTAGAGGCTCGGCTCGTGGAGCGCCTTCTCCAGCTCGGCGTGGACGCGGGGCGCGCCCCGGTGCGGGACGAGCATGGACGCCGACTTCTCGCCGAGCAGGAACTCCATGCGGCGGTACATCGCCGACTGGAAGCCGGAGCCCTCGCCGAGGGCGCCGCGGTAGGAGTTGAACTGGGCGGGGGTGAGCTGGGCGAGCGGGCGCCAGGAGTGGTTGAGCGCCTCCAGCTCGCGCACCGAGCGCTTCAGCGCGTCGACGGCGACCGGCAGCCGGTCCTCGCGCAGCGCGCGGCTCGCGGTCTCCCACTCGTGGACGATGACGGTGAACCACAGCTCCATGACCTGGGTGGTGACCAGGAAGACCATCTCGCCGGGGTCGTCGGAGCGGAGGTGCTGGAGGTGGGTGAGGACGTCCGCCTGGACGTAGTCCTCGTACGGTGTGGTGCCCGCGAAGTCGAGGTTGGGCGTCGCCTCGGACGCCTCGTCCGCCGCGGTGGAATCCGGAGAACCCGGGAAGAGTGACATCGCTGTCTCCTCGGTACGCACTACCGGGTAGCGGTCTGCTCCACCGCGCACGGCCTCCGCTCGCTGCGGAAGGCGCCACGGGAGCCCCGGTCCCCTCAGGAGGCGTGCTGCCTCGCGCGCCGTCCCATGCGCATCATGACACGATCGGACCGGTGATGTAGACCCCGTCTTCGTCATACGGAAAAGCGTTCGAACGGCAGCCGTTGAGTCCCTTGATCTGCTGCATCATCGCGGGTGCGAGCTTGCCCGGACCGCCGCAGCCCATGTGCTGCCGGATGCCGATCTCGTGCCCGACCTCGTGGTTGATGATCAGGTGCCGGTACTCCTCCGGCGGCCCCGCGAAGGTCGGCGAGCCCAGCATCCACCGCTTGAGGTTCACCACGACCCCGTCGGTGGTCTCGCAGTTCAGCTCGCCGTGGGTGTTGAGGCCCTGCCGGGCGCAGAGCGCGTCCGCCGTGTCGGGGGTGGCGATCCGGATCACGAAGTCGGCGTTCGACTCGACCAGCTGGAAACGGCCCCGGCCGTGCGCGGCCCAGCTGCGCGGATGGGCCAGGATCGCCTCGATCTCGGCGGCGGTCTCCCGGGCCGACAGCTCCAGCCCCTCCTCGACCTGCACCCGGTAGCGGCGCAGTGTGCCGCTCTCCCCGGTGACGCCGCCGGAGGCGGAGGCGGTGGTGAAGGTGCCCCGGCCGGACTGCGGCACGGTCACGGACTTCTTCCCGGTCGCCGTCGGCGTCGGCTTGGCGGTGGCCTTGGGTTTCGGTTTCGGCTTGGGTTTCGGCTTCGGCTTCGGCGAGGCCGTGCGGGTCGGCGTCGGGGCGGCGGTCGTCGTGGGCGCCGGCGCCCCGGCCGCCGGGGCCTTGGCCGCGCCGGCGCGCAGCTCCACCTCGCTCTGGAAGTGCGCGAGCGCCACGCCCGCGCCGAGCGAGACGCCCATCAGGACCAGGGTCGACAGGACGAGCCGGCCGCGGCGCGTGACACGCGTCCCCCCGCGGCGGCTCCTCCCGCTATGTCGGTTCTGTCGGCGCCGGTCAGGCGCTCCCCGCTTGCCCACGACAGTTTCCCCCCTGCTTCCGGCCGGTCCGGGGGATCGTACCGGCCGGGGGGAGACGATCAGCCGAGGGTGTCGGCCGCGGTCTCCGACGAGTCCCGCAGGAAGGTGGTGCAGCGCTCGTACTCGGCCTGCTCGCCGATCTCCCCCGCGGCCCGCGCCAGCGCGTGCAGGGCCCGCAGGAAGCCGCGGTTCGGCTCGTGCTCCCACGGCACCGGGCCGTGGCCCTTCCAGCCGTTGCGCCGCAGCGCGTCCAGCGCCCGGTGGTAGCCGGTCCGGGCGTAGGCGTACGACTCCACCACGCGGCCGGCCTCGAACGCGTCGTCCGCGAGCTGCGCCCACGCCAGCGAGGAGGTCGGGTACTTCGCGGCGACGTCCGCCGGGGCGGTGCCCTGCGCGAGGAGCTCGCGCGGCTCGGGCTCGTCGGGGAGCAGGGTGGGCGCGGGCCCGCCCAGCAGGTTCTCATGGATAGCCATCCCCCCAGTCTGCCGCACGCCACCGCGCGGGGCGCCCGCGTTCAGGGGGCGCCCGGGTCGAGCGGCGGGGAGGTCACCCCGCAGTGCGTCCGGCACTCGGGGTGGCAGCCCGGGGCCTCGGGGGTCCGCATGGTCGTCCAGGCGAGCACCGCGCCCGCCACCAGCACCCCGGCGCAGATCGCCATCGCCCGGTCGAACGTCGCGTCGAACTCGGTCGCCGAGCGGTACGCCTCCGGCCCCATCCCCGTCAGCAGCGGCAGCGCCGCCACCGCGACGAGCCCGGCCGCCCGGGCCGCCGCGTTGTTGATGCCGCTGGCCAGACCGGCGCGGGAGACGTCCACCGAGGCGAGGACGGTCGCGGTCAGCGGCGCGACCAGGGCCGTCATGCCCAGCCCCAGCACGAGGAGGGCCGGCAGCACGTCCCGTACGTACGAGGCGTCCTCCCCGGCCCGGGTCATCAGCAGCATCCCGGCGGCGCACAGCAGCGGGCCGACGGTCAGCGGGACGCGCGGTCCGATCCGCTCCCCCAGCTCGCCCGAGCGCGCGGAGAGCAGCAGCATCAGGACGGTGGTGGGCAGCAGGGCCGTTCCGGCGGCGAGGGCGGAGTAGCCGGAGACCACCTGGAGCTGGATCACGGCGAGGAAGAAGAAGCCGCCGAAGGCCGCGTACACACAGAGCGTCACGAGGTTGACGGCGGTGAAGAGCCGGGACCGGAAGATCGACGGCGGCATCATCGCGGACTCGCCCCGCCGCCGCTCCACCACCACGAACCCGGCCCCGACCAGCGCCCCCACCACGCCCGGCCACCACACCCCGTCGATCAGCGCGTAGGTGACGAGGCCGAGCGCCGCCGCGCCGAGCACCGCGCCGAGCACGTCGAAGCGGCCGCGCGCGGTCTCGTCGCGGGACTCGGGGACGTGCCGCAGCGCGACCGGCACGCAGAGCGCGGCGAGCGGCACGTTGAGCAGGAAGACCCACCGCCAGCCGGGCCCGTCGACGAGCCACCCGCCGACGAACGGCCCCACCGCCGCCCCGACCCCGCCGAAGCCGGACCACAGGCCGACCGCCCGGGCCCGGTCGTCCGGGTGGAAGCTCGCCTGGATCAGCGCGAGCGACCCCGGCGTGAGCAGCGCCCCGCCGACGCCCTGGAGGGCGCGGGCGGCGATGAGGACGCCGGCGTTCGGGGCGAGCCCGCAGAGCAGCGAGGCGAGGGCGAACCAGACGACGCCGACGACGAAGACCCGCCGCCGCCCGTACCGGTCGCCGAGCGACCCGCCGAGCAGGATGAGCCCGGCCAGCGTCAGCATGTAGGCGTTGACGGTCCACTGGAGGACGGCGAGGTCGGCACCGAGGTCCTCGCCGATGTGCGGCAGCGCCACGTTGACGACCGTCGAGTCGAGCAGCGCCATCCCGGACCCGAGGACGGTGGTGAAGACGATCCACCGCCCGGACCCGGACGCCATCCGCACCTCGGCACCGGCCGCGCTCATGCCTGCATCGTCCCGCGTTCCGGCGGCGCCTGCCTCCTCAGCCCCGGTCGGTGCGCAGCCGTGCCGCCGCCCTGACCAGGGCGTCCACGCCCCGTTCGGCCTTGGCGCGCGGGCAGCCGACGTTGAGCCGGACGAAGCCGGGGGTCCCGTAGGTGCCGCCCGGCATGATCGCGACCCTCTCGGTCCCGACCAGTTCCTCCTGGAGGCGGTCCTCGTCGACGCCGAGCGGCCGGAGGTCGATCCAGGCGAGGTAGCCGGCCTGCGGCGGCCGCCACTCCACGCCGGGCAGGCCCGCCGCGAGCCGGTCGGCGACCATCGCCATCGTGCCGGCGACATAGCCGCGCAGCGCGTCCAGCCACGGTGCGCCGTGCCGGTAGGCGGCGACGTGGGCGGTGAGCGAGAGGACCGCCGGGGAGGCGAGGCCCTCGCCGGTCTCCATCCGGCGGACGAAGGCGGCCCGCTCCTCCGGGTCGCCGACGAAGCCGTACGAGCCGGAGAGCGCCGGGAAGTTGAACGCCTTGGTGCCGGAGGTGACGAGCGCCCAGCGCCGGTCGCCGCCGGCCTCCGCGATCCGGGTCCACGGGAGGTGCCGGTGCCCGTCGGCGGTGAGGTCGGCGTGGATCTCGTCGCTGACGACGGGCACGCCGTACCGCCGGGCGAGCCGCGCGAACTCGGTGAGCTCCGCCTCCGTCCACACCCGCCCGGTGGGGTTGTGCGGGGAGCAGAGCAGCAGCATCGTGCTGTCCGGCCGGGCCAGCTCCCGCTCCAGCGCCGCCGTGTCCCCGATCGGGACCCCGCGCAGTTCGCGGCCGAGCCCGGTGACGGCCTTGCGGAAGCCGTCGTAGGTGGGGGTGTGGGTGACGACGCCGTCGCCCGGGCGGGTCCACATCCGCAGCAGCTGGGAGACCTGGTTGAGCACGGAGGGCGCGTAGACCAGCGCCTCGGTGTCGACGGCGGTGTCGTACCGGCTCGCGTACCAGTGGCGTATCGCCTCCCGGAAGCCGTCGTCGCCGCCGAGCCGCCAGTCGGTGTAGCCGAAGACGCCGTGGTCGACGCGGGCGCGCAGCGCGTCCAGGACCTCGGGCGGGGAGGCGAAGTCCATGTCGGAGATGGTGAAGGGGAGCAGGTCGGGGACGCCGAAGCGGTCCGCGATCCCGTCCCACTGGACCGACCAGGTGCCCCGCCGGTCCCGTATCGCGTCGAAGTCGTACATCGGCGTCCTCTCCTGGGGACGCGAAGGGCCCGGCACCCTCACGCGGGGGGTGCCGGGCCCTTCGGTCACGGCGGTTACTTCAGCTTCTTGCCGGCCGAGCGCAGCGCCTCGCACGCCTCGGTGACACGCGCGGCCATGCCCGCCTCGGCGAGCTTGCCCCAGGTGCGCGGGTCGTAGGTGGACTTCTTGCCGACCTCGCCGTCGACCTTCAGGACACCGTCGTAGTTGCGGAACATGTGGTCCACGACCGGACGGGTGAAGGCGTACTGGGTGTCGGTGTCGAGGTTCATCTTGACCACGCCGTTCTCGATGGCGGTGGCGATCTCCTCGGCGGTCGAGCCGGAGCCGCCGTGGAAGACGAAGTCGAACGGGGACGCCTGGCCGAACTTCTCGGCGACGCCGGCCTGGAGGTCCTTGAGGAGCTCGGGGCGCAGCACGACGTTGCCCGGCTTGTAGACGCCGTGCACGTTGCCGAAGGAGGCGGCGAGCAGGTAGCGGCCCTTCTCGCCCAGGCCCAGGGCCTCGGCGGTGCGGATCGCGTCGTCGACGGAGGTGTACAGCTCGTCGTTGATCTCGTGGCTGACGCCGTCCTCCTCGCCGCCGGTCGGGGTGATCTCGACCTCGAGGATGATCTTGGCGGCGGCGGCCTTGGCGAGCAGCTCCTGGCCGATGGCCAGGTTGTCGGCGAGGGTCTCGGCGGAGCCGTCCCACATGTGCGACTGGAACAGCGGGTTCCGGCCGGCCTGGACGCGCTCGGCGGAGATGTCGAGCAGCGGGCGGACGTAGCCGTCCAGCTTGTCCTTCGGGCAGTGGTCCGTGTGCAGCGCGACGGTGATGTCGTACTTCGCGGCGACGATGTGGGCGAACTCGGCCAGGGCGACGGCGCCCGTGACCATGTCCTTGCTGTACTGGCCGCCCAGGAACTCGGCGCCACCGGTCGAGATCTGGATGATGCCGTCGCTCTGGGCCTCGGCGAACCCGCGCAGCGCCGCGTGGAGGGTCTGGGACGAGGTCACGTTGATGGCCGGGTAGGCGAACTTGCCAGCCTTCGCCCGGTCGAGCATCTCGGCGTAGACCTCGGGGGTTGCGATGGGCATTCGTCCGCTCCTTGTGATGTGCGGGTGTGGGCGTTGCTTTGTCCCTGACCTAGGGGCGACGTCATCGTCGGGGCCATCTTTCCAGACTCTTGTGCGGGCTCCCACGGGCGGCGCATGCCGAAGGGCGGGGTGTTTCACGTGAAACACCCCGCCCTTCGGGAAAAGCGCAGGTCAGAACCGGGTGGGCCGGGGTCCGGGACCTAAGTCACGACTTCGCGGCGGTTCGTCCGGTGCGCTTACGCGAGACCGAGCTCGTCGAGCGCGTAGGCGTAGAGGTACGGGACGCCCGCCGTGCCGCTGATCTTCTCGCCGGCGCCGGTGGCGCGGTCCACGATCGTGGCGACGGCGACGACCTCGGCGCCGGCCGCGCGGGCCGCCTCGACGGCGGTCAGCGGGGAGCCGCCGGTGGTGGAGGTGTCCTCGACGATCAGGACCCGGCGGCCCTTGATGTCCGGGCCCTCGACCTGGCGCTGCATGCCGTGGGCCTTGGCGGCCTTGCGGACGACGAAGGCGTCCAGGCGCTCGCCGCGCGCGGCGGAGGCGTGCAGCATCGAGGTGGCGACGGGGTCGGCGCCCAGGGTGAGGCCGCCGACCGCGTCGAAGTCGAGGTCCTTGACCAGGTCGAGCATGACCTGGCCGACCAGCGGCGACGCCGCCCCGTCCAGCGTGATCCGGCGCAGGTCCACGTAGTAGTCGGCTTCCAGACCCGAGGAGAGGGTCACCTTGCCGTGCACCACGGCCTTGTCCTTGATCTGCTGGAGCAGTTCAGCGCGTACGTCAGTCATGCTCAGCAGCTTAGAGCCGCTGCCAGGCCCAGACGCTCTCGACCTCCAGCGGGTCGATGGGGGTGACCAGGCGCGGGTGGGTGTTGAGGCCGTTCGGCGGGCCGGACTGCGGCTCGACGCAGACCGCGTCCGCGGGCTCGTCGTAGATCACCACCCACTCGGCGCGGCTGGTCACCTTCAGCTCCAGCTCGCCCGGCCAGGTGAGGGTGACGTCGACGCCGTCGGGCATGCCGAAGCAGTCGTCCCAGGGGCCGGGGAGGGGGGCGACGCGCCGGCCGGTGGGCAGGTGGTCGTCGCCGCGCTCCTCCTGCCAGCCCGGCGTGAAGCCGATCGCCACGTCCTCGCCGCCCCGTCCGAGGTTCCGCAGGAACCAGGGGTGCCAGCCGGCCTGCGCCGGGAAGGAGTCGTCGTACGCCTCCACCCCGAACCGCAGCGTCAGCCGGTCCTCGGCCAGTTCGAGGACCTGGGTGACCCGGCCCTTGTACGGCCACGGGTCGTCGAGCTCGCAGGTGAGGACGGCCTCCGTGGCGGAGGTCCGGGCCACCGTCCAGGCCCGGTCGCGGACGGTGCCGTGGATGGCGTGCGGGGCCGCGTTGACGGGCAGCGTGTGGGTGGTGGCGCCGTCGCGGAACCGGCCCTCACGGGTCCGGCCGCACCAGGGCACCATCGGGAAGCTGCCGTAGCGCTCGCCCTGCTTGAGGACCTCGGTGCCGGCGATGCGCAGGCTCTCGATCCGGCCGCCGTGCTCGGGGTTGATGGTCAGCTCGGCGTCGCCCGCCGACAGTCGCGTCAGGTTGCTCACGCCCCGACCCTAAGTCCTGCGCCCCGGTGGATTGGACCGTTTCAACGCGGACGTTCAGCGGCGGCGGCGCAGGGCCCGCCCGACGATGACCGCGGAGGCGAGGGCGAGCGCGGCGGCGGGGGCGACCCAGCGGAGGGTGGCGCCCGCGCCGCTCGGCTCGGGGGCGGGCACGGGGGCGTACCGGCCGCGCGGCGGCGCGTGGTCGACCTCCTCGGCGCTGCGGCCGATCATCGTGCGGCGGGCGTGGGCGGCCTCGGCGGCGGGTGCGGCGGGGAGGTCGACGGGCGGGGCCGGCTCGGGGAACACGTCGTCGTCGAGGCCGGGGCCGCCGGCGAAGGCCCCGGTGCCGGTGCCGAAGGCGGTGTCCCCCTCGGGGGAGGCGTCGGGGGACCGGTCGGGGGCGTCCGCGGCGGCGAGCGCCGCGGCGGCCTCCACGAAGGCGTCCAGGAGCCGGGCGCGGGCGGCGTCCCGGGCCTCCTCGGGCTCCTCGGCGAGCCGGCCCGTGGCGCTGAGGGCGCCGGTGAAGCCGAGTCCGGTGCCTTCGGCCGCCGGGGTGAGGACGACGGTGAGGGAGACCTCGGCGACGCCCTTGCCGCGGGCCTCGGCGCCCTCGCCCTCGTAGGTGATCGCGCCGTCCCGTTCGACGATCCGCAGCCCGCCCCGGTAGGTGATGGTGTGGCCGCCGACCCGGAGCCGGAACCGCCCCACGAGGTCCTCGCCGGAGTCCTCGCCGGAGGCGGCCCCGGAGGCGTCGCGCTCGAAGCCGGGCAGGCAGCGCGCCACCCGGCCGGGGTCGGTGAGCGTGGCCCGCAGGGCCTCGGCCGGGACCGGGACGAACACCTCATGCTCCATGGGAGCCGAGCCTACTCAGCGGGGCGCCCGGCGTCGCCCGTTCGTCCCGGGCGCCGCGCCCCGGGGTCCCCCGCTCAGTGGCCGTACCGGGGGTGCACCAGCGTGGACGGCGGCAGTCCGGCGATCCGGGTCCGCTCGGCCCGCTGGGCGGCCGCGGCCAGGTCGCGCCGGGCGAGGGAGCGGAGCGGGGGCGCGTCGGGGGCGAGCCCGAGGGCGGGCGGCCGGGTGCCGCGGACGGCGAGCAGGAAGCCCCAGTCGTCGGGCTCGTGGCGGGTGCCGCTGGCCCGGTCGGCGCGGTCGGGGCCGGCGGCGAAGCCGGGGGTGCCGCCCTCGGTGCTGTACGGCCGGGTGGCGTAGCCGGCGGCGCGGAGGGTGGCGTCTGCGGTCCAGTAGGTGCGCGGCCGGTCGGTGGCGGGTCCGGCGTGCACGACGAGCCGGCCGCCGTCGGCGAGGGCGCGGGCGGCGAGGCCGTAGAACTCCTGGGCGTACAGCTTGGTGCTGGGGGTGATCCCGGGGTCGGGCAGATCGGAGATCACCACGTCGTACCGTTCCTGCACACGCTCGACGGCGCCCCTGAGCCAGTGGAAGGCGTCGGCGTGGACCACCCGCACCCGCGGGTCGCGGAACGCCTGCCCGTTGAGCGCGGCGAGCGCGGGGTCGGTGCGGGCGAGCCGGACGACCCCGGGGTCGAGTTCGACCACGGTGACGGCGCGGACGCCGGGGTAGCGGAGCACCTCGCGGGCGGCGAGGCCGTCGCCGCCGCCGACGATGAGGACGCGGGCGTGCGGCCCGTTCATCGCGGGGTGGACCAGCGCCTCGTGGTAGCGGTACTCGTCGGCGCCGGAGACCCGCAGCCGGCCGTCGAGGTAGAGGTCGGGCGGGCCCTCGGGGCCCCCGGTGACCACCACCTCCTGGAGCTCGGTGTGGACGGCGACCCGGACCCGCTCCCCGTACACGGCCCGGCGGGCGGCCTCCTCGAAGTCGTCGACGAGGACGGTCGCGGTGGCGAGCACGCCGAGGACGGTGAGGTTGACGCCGACGACGAGCGCGCGGCCACGGGCGGTGAGGTCGCGGCGGAAGAGCCAGAGCACCAGAACGGCACCCGCGACCGCGTTCACCGCGCCGGTGACGAGTGCGCCGCTCAACTGGCCCAGCCAGGGCAGCAGCAGGAACGGGAAGGCGAGACCGCCGACGAGCGCGCCCACGTAGTCGGCGGCGAAGAGGTCGGCGACGGTGCCGGCCGCGTCGTCGTGGTCGCCGGCCCGCCCGGCCCGGCCGGTGCCGACGGACCGGTCCGCCCGGCCGGTGCCGACGGACCGTTCCGGCACGCGCTGTATGAGCGACATCAGCAGCGGGATCTCCGCGCCGATCAGGATCCCGATGGCGAGCGAGAAGGCCACCAGGACCCAGCGGGACTCGCCGAACCAGGCGAAGCAGGCGTACAGCACCAGGGCCGAGGTGCCGCCGATGAGCGCGAGCGCGCCCTCGACCAGGCCGAAGCCGACGGCGGCCCGGCAGCGGAGCCGCTTGGCGAGCAGCGAGCCGAGACCCATCGCGAAGACCATCACGGAGAGCACCACGGACGCCTGGGTGACCGAGTCGCCGATCAGGTACGAGGCGAGCGCGACGAGTTCGAGCTCGTAGACGAGACCGCAGGCGGCGCAGACGAAGACCACGGCGAGGACCGGCCACCGCACCGTCTCGCGCGGCCGCGGTGGCGGTCGGCGCCGCACCCTCGTGGGTGGCAGGGTCACGGTCGGCTCGATCATGCCGTAACGCTACGTCACGACCAACTCGCCCCTTGTCACCCACACGAGTGCACCTGGGGCTCCGGTGGGGCGCATCAGAGCGTCGCGGGCATACGGGCGCCGATCCTGGTGCGGGTGACCACGAGCTGGCCTTCCTGCGGGTAGGCGTGCCAGGTCCGCCAGCGCACCTGACCCTCGTGACGCTGCGCCAGCATCGCGGTGAAGGCGTGCGGCGAGCCGGGGAACGTGCCGGCCAGGCCGTGGGGATGGTCGGCGACCAGCGCGAGCAGCTCCTGCGCCCGGCCCGCGAAGGAGCCCTGGGTGAGCGTCTCGACGCGGGCCGCGAATTCGTACTCCCATTCGCCGATCCGCTTGGAGACGCCGAGCGGCAGCGGGGTGCTGCTGCCCGGCATGCAGGCCACGGTCTCGGAGCAGCTGCGGCCCTCCTCCTCCAGGAGGACCTGGTGGGAGGCGCCGAGCAGCCTCAACTGGAGCTTGGCGCCGGAGAGTTCGAGGTCGAGCACGGCGAGGGCGGGCAGCGGCTCGCGGCCCAGCGCCCAGGCCAGGTCGGCCGCGCGCGTGTCGGTGTAGGAGGTCTTCAGGGTGGTGAGCATGGGTCGGCTCCGCAAACACGGTTGGCGGGTGGGCCGGGGGCGCCCCGGAGAGGGTTTCAACGGGAAGGGGGGAATCGCCGGCTCGGGTCCACACACGGTCCGAGGGCTGTCTCTGACAGGAGCGAGAGAACCACGGTCTCCGGACGACTCGCAGCGTTTTTACCCAACTTGCCGTGGTTTCCATCCCCTTCGGGGACCCCACAGTTCAATTGTTCAAACGGAATCGATCGCCGAGCGATCGACGGCGGCCCTCACCGAGCCGATCCCGCCCCGCCCCCAGCCCGTCACCCCTCACGCCCCGTCAGTCACCCCCGCCACCACCGCCGCATCCGCCACCGCCACAGCTGGAACCGCACGAGCTGGACCCGCAGCCGCCTCCCCCGTCGGACCAGCCGCCGCGCCGCTTCCGCCGCCCGCCGCCGGACGACCCCGTGCCCGCCACGATCAGGCCGATCACCATGACGACCACGAACACCGTGACCACGAACTCCATCGTCGTCTCCCCCGTTTCCGGCGGCTGTCTGCCGCCTCTGCCCGGGGGATTCCCGTCCCGCTCGCAGCCCAAAGCGCACTTGAGCAAGTCCAGAGCTTCGGCCCAGGATGACCGCCATGACGCGACTCAACCGACTGGCCGAGTTCGGCACCACGATCTTCGCCGAGATGTCCGCGCTCGCCGCCAGGACAGGGGCGATCAACCTCGGACAGGGCTTCCCCGACACCGACGGCCCCGAGGAGGTGCGCGAGGCGGCGGTACGGGCCCTGCGCGACGGCCACGGCAACCAGTACCCGCCCGGCCCCGGCGTCCCCGAGCTGCGCACCGCGATCGCCGACCACCAGCGCGACCGCTACGGCCTGGAGTACGACCCCGACACCGAGGTCCTGGTCACGGCCGGCGCCACCGAGGCCATCGCGGCGGCCCTGCTGGCCCTGGTCGAGCCCGGCGACGAGGTCATCGCCCTGGAGCCGTACTACGACTCGTACGCGGCCTGCGTGGCGATGGCCGGCGGCACCCGGGTGCCCGTCACCCTCCGCCCCCGGCAGGACCCCCGCGGCGGAGCCGCTGATCGACGCTTCGTGCTCGACCTCGACGAGCTGCGGGCCGCCGTCACCCCCCGCACCCGGCTGATCCTCCTCAACACCCCGCACAACCCCACCGGCACGGTCCTCACCCGCGCCGAGCTCACCGCCGTCGCCGAACTGGCCGTCGAGCGGGACCTCCTGGTCGTCACCGACGAGGTCTACGAGCACCTGGTCTTCGACGGCGCCGAGCACCAGCCGATCGCGGCCCTCCCCGGCATGCGGGACCGGACCGTCACCATCGGCTCGGCCGGCAAGACGTACTCCTTCACCGGCTGGAAGGTCGGCTGGACCACCGCGAGCCCCGAGCTGACCGCCACCGTCCGCGCGGCCAAGCAGTTCCTCACCTACGTCTCCTCCGGCCCGTTCCAGTACGCCGTCGCCGAGGCCCTCCGCCTGCCCGCCGCCTACTACGACGGGCTGCGCGCCGACCTCCAGGCCAAGCGGGACCTGCTGAGCGACGGGCTCGCCGAGGCCGGGTTCGAGGTCTACCGGCCGCAGGGCACGTACTTCGTCACCACCGACATCCGGCCGCTGGGCGAGGGCGACGGCTTCGCGTTCTGCCGCTCGCTGCCCGAGCGGGCCGGCGTCGTCGCCATCCCGAACGCCGTCTTCTACGACCACCGCGAGGCCGGCGCCCCCTTCGTCCGCTTCGCCTTCTGCAAGCGGACCGAGGTCCTCCAGGAGGCGGTGGACCGGCTCAAGCGGCTGGCCTGAGACGCCGGAGGCCGGGTCCCCCGCGGGGGACCCGGCCTCTGTGCGGTGGCGGCGGGGCGGTCAGCCCTCCTCGCCGCCCTCGGCCTTCTCCTCCGGGGAGGCCAGGCCGAACTGCTCGACGATCCACTTGTCGAACTCGATGGAGGCGCGGACCCAGCTCACCGTGGAGGACACGAAGTGCTCCAGGGCGACGCCGGTGCCGATCAGCATCTGCGCCTCACCGATGAGACGGAGGGTGGCGGAGCCGTCCTCCTCCTCGTGCAGGTGGGTGTAGACCTTGGGCCACAGGGTGCGGCGGTTCCAGTCGTCGATCGCGTCGAGGACCTTGGCCCGGTCGTCGGCGGAGTGCGGACGGTCGTAGAACGTACGCACCGAGAACACCTGCTGCTCCGCCTCGCCGCGGAACATGAAGTACGTGCGGAAGTCCTCCCACGGCGCCGCGAGGTCACCCTCGTCGTCGACGACGTACTTCAGCTCCATCTGCTCCAGGAGCTGCTTGACGAGGTCCTGGTCGGGGACGACGGGGCCCGCCGGTCCTGCCTGCGGCTGGGGCTGTCCCCCGAAATTCGGAATCGAGGACGGGTCGATGCTCACCGTGTATTTCCCTTCGTACGGATGTTGCCATCCTCCCCCATCCCGGCCCGTCCGTGGCAAGCCCCGCCGGGGCGGATCCGCTGCGGGCTGACATGATCTCCGCCCATGGGGGACGAGAAGAAGCCATATCGCCGGTGGGTCTGGGTCCTGGCGCTGATCGCGACGGTCTGCGCGGTGCCGCTCGGTCTGCTCGTGTGGGGCGCGTACTCGTTCGGCCAGGCGGGGCGGGAGCAGACGGTCGACTGCGCGGAGGCGATGGAGTTCGCCCGGGCCGGGCTGCCGGAGACCGCCCGGGACGCCCGCTGCACGGGGCGGCACTGGCAGGACACGATCGTCGAGGTGGACTTCCGGATGCCGACGGCGGAGGTGGGCGCCTGGCTGGAGACCTCCTACCCGGAGGGCGTGCGGCCGCACTCCTGCGAGGGCGACCTGTGCCGGGACACCGCCTTCGACCAGCAGCTCTACGTCGACGTGACGGTGGTGTACGAGGACGGCGCCACCGCCCTCGTACACCTCCGCGCCTTCGACACCTGAGCCGGAGCCCGAGCCCCTACCCGGCCCGGCCGACGATCAGGCCGTCCTCGAAGCGGTCCACCCGGACGGTGTCGCCGTCGCGGACCTCACCGGCCAGGATCTCCCTGGCGAGCCGGTCGCCGATGGCCGTCTGGATGAGGCGGCGCAGCGGCCGGGCGCCGTACGCCGGGTCGTTGCCCTCCTCGGCCAGCCACTCCAGGGCCTCCGGGGTGACGTCCAGGGTGAGCCGGCGGTCGGCGAGCCGCTTGGCGAGCCGGTCGATCTGGAGGCGCGCGATACGGCCCAGCTCGGCCCGGTCGAGGGCGGAGAAGACCACCAGGTCGTCGAGGCGGTTCAGGAACTCGGGCTTGAAGCTGGCCCGGACGACCTCCAGGACCTGCTGCTTCTTCTCCTCGTCGCCGGTCAGCGGATCGACCAGGTACTGGCTGCCCAGGTTCGAGGTCAGGATCAGGAGGGTGTTGCGGAAGTCGACCGTGCGGCCCTGGCCGTCGGTGAGCCGGCCGTCGTCGAGGACCTGGAGCAGGATGTCGAAGACCTCCGGGTGCGCCTTCTCCACCTCGTCGAGGAGCACCACGCTGTACGGGCGGCGGCGGACGGCCTCGGTGAGCTGGCCGCCCTCCTCGTAGCCGACGTAGCCGGGGGGCGCGCCGACCAGGCGGGCGACGCTGTGCTTCTCGCCGTACTCCGACATGTCGATGCGGACCATGGCCCGCTCGTCGTCGAACAGGAAGTCGGCGAGCGCCTTCGCCAGCTCGGTCTTGCCGACGCCGGTGGGGCCCAGGAAGAGGAAGGAGCCGGTGGGCCGGTCGGGGTCGGCGATCCCGGCGCGGGTGCGGCGCACCGCGTCGGAGACGGCCCGGACGGCCTCGGTCTGGCCGATGAGCCGGCGGCCCAGCTCGTCCTCCATGCGGAGCAGCTTCTGCGTCTCGCCCTCCAGGAGGCGGCCGGCCGGGATGCCGGTCCAGGCGCCGACGACGTCGGCGATGTCGTCGGGTCCGACCTCCTCCTTGACCATGGTGTCCTTCTGGACCTCGCGCTCGGCCTCGGTGGCCTCCGCGAGCTCGCGCTCCAGGGTCGGGATCTCGCCGTAGAGCAGCTTGGAGGCGGTGTCGAAGTCGCCGTCGCGCTGGGCGCGCTCGGCCCGGCCGCGGGTCTCGTCGAGGCGTTCCTTCAGCTCGCCGACCCGGTTGAGGGACTGCTTCTCCTTCTCCCAGCGGGCGGTGAGGCCGCGCAGCTCCTCCTCGCGGTCGGCGAGGTCGCGGCGGAGCTTCTCCAGGCGCTGGACGCTGGCCGGGTCGGTCTCCTTGGCGAGGGCCAGCTCCTCCATGCGGAGCCGGTCGACGGAGCGCTGGAGCTCGTCGATCTCGACCGGGGAGGAGTCGATCTCCATGCGGAGCCGGGAGGCGGCCTCGTCGACGAGGTCGATGGCCTTGTCGGGGAGGAAGCGGGAGGTGATGTACCGGTCGGAGAGCGTCGCGGCGGCCACCAGGGCGGAGTCGTTGATCTGCACCTTGTGGTGGGCCTCGTACCGGCCCTTGAGGCCGCGGAGGATGGCGACGGTGTCCTCGACGGACGGCTCGGCGACCAGGACCTGCTGGAAGCGGCGCTCCAGGGCGGGGTCCTTCTCGATCCGCTCGCGGTACTCGTCGAGGGTGGTCGCGCCGACCATGCGGAGCTCGCCGCGGGCCAGCATCGGCTTCAGCATGTTGCCGGCGTCCATGGCGGAGTCGCCGCCGGCGCCCGCGCCGACGACGGTGTGCAGCTCGTCGATGAAGGTGATGATCTGGCCGTCGCTCTCCTTGATCTCGGAGAGGACGGTCTTCAGCCGCTCCTCGAACTCGCCGCGGTACTTGGCGCCGGCGACCATCGCGCCCAGGTCGAGGGAGACCAGCCGCTTGTTCCGCAGCGACTCGGGGACGTCGCCCTTCACGATCCGCTGGGCGAGGCCCTCGACGACGGCGGTCTTGCCGACGCCGGGCTCGCCGATGAGGACGGGGTTGTTCTTGGTGCGCCGGGAGAGCACCTGGACGACCCGCCGGATCTCGTGGTCGCGGCCGATCACCGGGTCGAGCCTGCCCTCGCGGGCGGCGGCGGTGAAGTCGGTGCCGAACTTCTCCAGGGCCTTGTAGGAGCCCTCCGGGTCGGCGGTGGTCACGCGTCGGCTCCCTCGGGTCTTCTCGAAGGCGTCCTGGAGCCGGCGGGCGGTCGCGCCCTGCCGGTCGAGGACCTGGCCGGCCTGCCCGCCCTGGGCGGCGAGGCCGATGAGCAGGTGCTCCGTGGACAGGAACTCGTCGCCGAGCTTCTTGGCGCGGTCGGCGGCGTCGGCGATGACGGCGAGCAGCTCGCGGTTGGGCTGCGGCGGCGCGACGGTCGCGCCGGTCACGCTGGGCAGGGCGGCGAGCAGCCGCTCCGCGCCGGACCGGACGGCGGCCTGGTCGGCCTCGACGGCGGCGAGCAGGTCGGTGATGTTCTCGTTGTCCTGACCGGCCAGCAGCGCGAGAAGAAGATGGGCCGGGGTCAGGTCGGCGTGTCCCTGGGACACGGCGCGGCTGCTCGCCGCGTTCAGCGCGTCCCGGCTCCTGTTGGTCAGTTCGGCGTCCACGTGCGGGGTCTCCTCCTGGGTGTGGTCCTCTGGGTCCTCGTCTGTACTGACTCATACAGCGTACATAAAGTTGAGTCTATTCCGCTCAAGGTATCGGGGTCGGTCCGCACGGGGGTAGTTTCCGGGCATGGCGACTGACCCGAGGAACCCCACGGACTCGTACCTGTCCTTCTGGCGCGAGTACCACATGTGCACGCTGACCACCCCGCGCCCGGACGGCACCCCGCACGTGGTGGCCGTCGGCGTCACGTACGACCCCGAGAACGGGCTGGCGCGGGTCATCACCAACAAGCACAGCCGGAAGGTCGCGAACGTGCTCGCGGCCGGCGCGGACGGGGCGCGGGTCGCGGTCTGCCAGGTCGACAAGGGGCGCTGGGCCACCCTGGAGGGCGTCGCGCGCATCCGCACCGACGCGGAGACGGTCGCCGACGCGGTGGCCCGCTACGCGGACCGCTACGGCCGCGTGCCGACGCCCAACCCGGACCGGGTCGTCATCGAGATCGCCCTCACCCGGGCGATGGGCCGCGCCTGAGCGCGGAACCGGAGAAGACCGGAGAAGAACCGGAGAAGAACCGGAAAAGCACAACGGCGCCATCGCGTTTCAGGTCCGCGATGGCGCCGTTGTGTGGGGGAAGCACCTGAGCGATCTACAACGACGGGGGCATCGCTCAGGCACTGCGGGGGGTGGCGGTGATGGTCTCTGGCTCGATCAGCTGGTGGTCCCGCTGGTCGAGGTTGACGAAGATCATGCCGTACCTGACGGCACAGCGGATGGGCTGCGGGGCACCCCGCGGGCGGCGGAGGCACCGGTAGGCCCTGACGTCCTCGTCCTGTTCCCGTGCGACGACCACAGGTTCTCCGAACAGGGTGACCTTCAGCGAGTCGCCACGGTGGGGGATGGCCGTGACGAGATCGACGAAGTGCCAACCGGACCGGTAGGCCGAAGCCATCTCCCTGCGGAAGACCCGGTCGTCCGGAGGGACGGTCATGCCCCGGAGTCCAGCGGAGCCGAGTCCCAGGTGGGCTCCGACTCGCCGGCCGGCGCGACGTCCCACGTGGGCTCGCCGAGGGCGAAGTCCCATGTGGGCTCCCGCTCACCGACCGGGACGAGGTCCCACGTCGGCTCGCCCGGAGCCGCGACGACGTGCGCGGGCGGAGCGTCCCACGTCGGTTCGCCGTTGAGGGCGAAGACACCGACAGCAGCCGCGGCAGCGAAAGCTATGGCGCCAAGTGCACGAACCATCCTGGTCATGGCCGATCTCCACCTCTTTTAATCACTACCTCCCCCGCGTTTAAGACGATGACTCACACCGATCCCTTCTGCCACCACTGCCAGGCATCATGTTCCTGTAATTCAAGACCCTGAGGGGGGTTCATATAGTGCCAATACGGGAGGGAATGGACACCGACCATCTCCCGGGGGAGCCATGCGATGCCGGAAAAGCCCGGTACGCCGCTGCTCTCCGGGCGGGCCGGATAGCCCGCGACGACCTCGACGGCGATCCGTGCCTCATCGAACTGGCCCTCGTCCGCACCGATCCCGACGATGTGCGCTGGCTCCGTCCGGTGCCTCCGTCGGTCGCCCTGAACAAGCTGGTCCACCCGATCGAGCAGGAGATCCAGCAGCAGCGGCAGCGGGCGCTGGACCTGGCCGACGCCTTCGAGCCGTTCATGTCGATCAGCACGCCCGACCCCTCCGCCGTCCAGGCCATCACCGTCCTGGAGGGGCTGGACGTCATCAACGACACCCTGGACCGGGTCCTCGACGAGTGCACGGAGGAGCTCCTCACCATCCAGCCCGGCAGCGGCCGCAAGCCCGAGGTCGTCCAGGACGGCCTGCGCCGGGTGGAGCCCCTGCTCGAACGGGGCATCCGGATGCGCACCCTCTACCAGCACACCGCGCGCCACCACTCGGCGACGATGGGGTACGTCGAGCGGATCGGCCCCTACGGCCTGGAGGTCCGCACGCTGGAGGAGATCGTCGACCGGCTGATCGTCGTCGACCGCAAGGTCGCCTTCGTGCCCGCCCGCACCGACCGGAGGGTCGCCCTGGAGCTCCGCCACGAGGGGCTCGTGCGGTATCTCGTCGGCGTCTTCGACCAGTTCTGGCTCTACGGCGTGCCCTGGGAGGAGGAGGTCCCGTACACCCACTCCGTCGAGGGCGTCAGCGGCATCCAGCTCTCCATCGCCAAGCTCCTCGTCGAGGGCCACGTCGACGAGGCCATCGCCCGCCGGCTGGGGATGAACGTGCGGACCTGCCGGGCGCACATCGCCAAGCTCGCGGCCACGCTGGGGAGCGGGAGCCGGGCGCAGCTCGGCTATCTGATCGCCCGGTCCGGCATCCTCGAGCGGGACGACTGACCGCCGTGCGCGCACAGATCGCACTCGACGGCCCCGCCGGCACCCTGCGGGTCTCCGGGGCGGGGCTGCCCGTCGTGGAGCTCGTCCGGGCGGCCGGGACGCCGCCCGACGCCCACACGCCCATCGGCACCCGCAGGGCCGCCCTGCTGACGCTCACCGTCGACGGCGCGGCCGCCACGATCCGCCCGGCCCGCGGGCGGCTGCTGGTGCGGCGCTCGTACCGGGTGGACGTCCGGGCCGGCGGCGTCCGGTACCGGCTGGTGCCCTGCTCGTACGAGGAGAGCCGGCTCAGCCGGGACGGGCGGCGGATCGGCACCCTGGCCTCCAGCGGCGACGGGCGGGTCGTCGACACGTGGGAGACCGCCCCGGCCCCGCTGGACCTCGCCGTCGGCACCGCGCTGGCCGCCGCGTTCGGCACCGGCGCGGCGCCCTGGTGGGAGACGCTCGGCGACCTCGTGGGCGAGCTGCTGGGATGACGGACCCGTGACGGACAGCGCGAAGGCCCCACCACGCTGCCGTGGTGGGGCCTTCGCGTCGGAGTAGCCCTAGTGGTCGCGCTTGGGACGCCAGACCACCAGCGCGCTCGCCTGCTGGACGTCCTGGTAGGGGACCAGGTCGCGCCGGTAGGAGGCGTGCACCTGGGCCTCGCGCTGCCGCATCGCCGCGGCCGCGCCCTCGACGGCCGTGGAGAGCTCGGCGACCCTGGCCTGGAGCGCCGCGACCTGGTTCTCCAGCTCGATGATGCGCTTGATTCCGGCCAGGTTGATGCCCTCGTCCTGCGACAACTGCTGCACCTGGCGGAGCAGTTCGATGTCGCGGGCCGAGTAGCGGCGGCCCCGGCCGGCCGTACGGTCCGGGGAGACCAGACCCAGGCGGTCGTACTGCCGCAGGGTCTGCGGGTGCAGACCGGACAGCTGGGCCGCCACCGAGATGACGTACACCGGGGTCTCGTCGGTCAGTTCGTACGGATTGCGCCGTCTTCCTTCCACCGCGTCACGCTCCCTTCGCCGCCTGGAACAGCTCCGCCCTGGGGTCCGTGTCGGCGGTGGCCGTACGGTACTGCTCCAGGGCCTCGCGGGCCTTGTCGTCGAGCTCGCTGGGCACCGCGACCTCCACCGTCACCAGCAGATCGCCGCGCGTGCCGTCCTTGCGGACCGCGCCCTTGCCGCGGGCGCGCATGGTCCGGCCGTTCGGGGTGCCGGCGGGCAGCTTCAGCGTGACCGCCGGGCCGCCCAGGGTCGGCACCTTGATCTCGCCGCCGAGCGCCGCCTCCGTGTAGGAGATCGGCACCGTGACGGTGAGGTTGTCGTCCTTGCGGCCGAAGACCGGGTGGGCGTCGACGTGCACGACGACGAACAGGTCGCCGTTGGGCCCGCCGCGCTCGCCCGGGGCGCCCTTGCCGCGCAGCCGGATCTTCTGCCCGTCGGAGACGCCCGCCGGGATCCTGACCTGCATGGTCCGCGAGGACTTGGCCCGGCCGGAGCCCTTGCAGACCTCGCAGGGGTTCTCGGCGATCAGACCGCGGCCCTTGCAGTCCACGCACGGGTCGGTGAGCGAGAAGCCGCCGCCGCTGCCGCGCGAGACCTGGCCGGTGCCGACGCAGGTCGGGCACACCCGGGGGGTGCCGTTCTTGTCGCCGGTGCCGGAACAGGCCGTGCACGGCTGCTGGCTGGACATCCGGAGCGGCACGGTGGCGCCCTCGATGGCCTCGGTGAAGCTGAGCGTCACCTCGGACTCGATGTCCTGGCCGCGGCGGGGCTGGGTGCGGGCACCCGCGCCGCCGCCGCGGTTGAACAGGCCGCCGAAGACGTCCCCGAGGCCGCCTCCGCCGAAGCCGCCGGCTCCGCCCTGGGCGCCGCCTCCGAAGAGGTCGCCCAGGTCGAAGTTGAACGAGCCGCCGCCGGGACCGCCGGCCCGGAAGCCGCCGTTCCCGAAGAGCGCGCGCGCCTCGTCGTACTCCTTGCGCTTCTTGGGGTCACCCAGGACGTCGTTCGCCTCGGAGATCTCCTTGAAGCGCTCCTCCGCCCTGGTGTCGCCCTTGTTGGCGTCCGGATGGTTCTCGCGGGCGAGCTTCCGGTACGCCTTCTTGATCTCGGCCTCGGTGGCGTCCTTGGGGACGCCGAGGACCTTGTAGTAGTCCTTCTCGACGAAGTCCTTCGTGCTCATCGACGTCCCTCCTCCCGCACGCGGGTACGGCTGTTACTCGCTGTCCTGCTCGGACGTGCCGGAGTCCTCCGACTCCTCGGCCTTGCCCTGCGCCCCCGGCTGGGGCTCGGCGACGGCCACGCGGGCGGGCCGGATGGTCCGCTCGCCGATCCGGTACCCCGGCTGCAGGATCGCGACGCAGGTCGTCTCGGTGACGTCCGGCGCGTACGAGTGCATCAGGGCCTCGTGGATGGTCGGGTCGAAGGGCTCGCCCTCCTTGCCGAACTGCTGCAGACCCATCTTGGCGACGACGGTCTCCAGCGATTCGGCCACCGACTTGAAGCCGCCCACGAGCTCGCCGTGGTCCCGGGCCCGGCCGACGTCGTCGAGGACGGGCAGGAGCTCGGACAGGAGGCTCGCGACGGCGATCTCCTTGACCGTGACCCGGTCCCGCTCCACGCGGCGGCGGTAGTTCTGGTACTCGGCCTGGAGCCGCTGGAGGTCCGCGGTGCGCTCGGTGAGCGCGGCACGGGCCTGGTCCAGCTGGGCGGTGAGGCCGGCGTCGGCCGCCGGCGCGCTGTTCGCGTCCCCGGCCGGGGCCGCCGTGTCCTCGGGGGACTCGGCGGCCTCGGCGGCGTCGCCGGAGGGGACGTCGGGCTTCTCCTCGAAGCCCGGGGTCTCCTCGCTCACGCCTGGCCGTCCTTCTTGGGCTCGTCGTCGACGATCTCGGCGTCGACGACGTCGTCGTCGGCCTTCGCCTGGCCGGCGTCGGCGCCACCCGCGGCCTGGGCCGCCTGGGCGTCGGCGTACATCGCCTGGCCGAGCTTCTGGGAGACGGCCGCGACCTTCTCGGTGGCGGTGCGGATCTCCGCGGCGTCCTCGCCCTTGAGCTTCTCGCGGAGCTCGACGAGAGCGGCCTCGACCTCGGACTTCACGTCGCCCGGGACCTTGTCCTCGTTGTCCTTGAGGAACTTCTCGGTCTGGTAGAGGAGGTTCTCGCCCTGGTTGCGGGACTCGGCGGCCTCGCGGCGGCGGTGGTCCTCGTCCGCGTACTGCTCGGCCTCCTGGCGCATCCGGTCGACCTCGTCCTTCGGCAGCGAGGAGCCGCCGGTGACGGTCATCTTCTGCTCCTTGCCCGTGCCCAGGTCCTTCGCGGTCACGTGCATGATGCCGTTGGCGTCGATGTCGAAGGCGACCTCGATCTGCGGGACGCCGCGCGGGGCCGGCGGGAGGCCGGTCAGCTCGAACATGCCGAGCTTCTTGTTGTACGCCGCGATCTCGCGCTCGCCCTGGTAGACCTGGATCTGCACGGACGGCTGGTTGTCCTCGGCCGTCGTGAAGATCTCGGACCGCTTGGTCGGGATCGTGGTGTTGCGCTCGATGAGCTTGGTCATGATGCCGCCCTTGGTCTCGATGCCGAGGGACAGCGGGGTGACGTCGAGGAGCAGGACGTCCTTGACCTCGCCCTTGAGGACACCGGCCTGGAGCGCGGCGCCGATGGCGACGACCTCGTCCGGGTTCACGCCCTTGTTGGCCTCGTTGCCACCGGTCAGCTCCTTGACGAGCTCGGCGACGGCCGGCATACGGGTCGAGCCGCCGACCAGGACCACGTGGTCGATCTCGGAGAGGGCGATGCCCGCGTCCTTGATGACGTTGTGGAACGGGACCTTGCAGCGCTCCAGCAGGTCCGCGGTCAGCTGCTGGAACTGGGCCCGGGTGAGCTTCTCGTCCAGGTGCAGCGGGCCCTCGGCGGAGGCCGTGATGTAGGGCAGGTTGATGGAGGTCTCGGTCGAGGAGGAGAGCTCGATCTTCGCCTTCTCGGCCGCCTCGCGCAGACGCTGGAGCGCCATCTTGTCGGCGGACAGGTCGACGCCGTGACCGTTCTTGAACTGGGTCACCAGGTAGTCGACGACGCGCTGGTCCCAGTCGTCACCACCGAGGTGGTTGTCACCGTTGGTGGCCTTCACCTCGACGACGCCGTCGCCGATCTCCAGGAGGGACACGTCGAAGGTGCCGCCACCGAGGTCGAAGACGAGGATCGTCTGGTCGTCCTTGTCGAGGCCGTAGGCCAGGGCGGCCGCGGTCGGCTCGTTGACGATGCGCAGGACGTTGAGGCCCGCGATCTCGCCGGCCTCCTTGGTGGCCTGGCGCTCGGAGTCGTTGAAGTACGCCGGGACGGTGATGACCGCGTCGACGACCTTCTCGCCCAGGTACGCCTCGGCGTCGCGCTTCAGCTTCTGCAGGATGAAGGCGCTCATCTGCTGCGGGTTGAAGCTCTTGCCGTCGATCTCGATCTTCCAGTCGGTGCCCATGTGGCGCTTGACCGACCGGATGGTCCTGTCGACGTTGGTGACGGCCTGGCGCTTGGCCACCTCGCCGACGAGCACCTCGCCGTTCTTCGCGAAGGCGACGACGGACGGCGTGGTCCTGGCGCCCTCCGCGTTCGTGATGACGGTGGGCTCGCCGCCTTCCAGAACGCTGACGACGGAGTTAGTCGTGCCCAGGTCGATGCCGACCGCACGTGCCATTTCGATTCCTCCAGCTGACTGACTTGAGTGGAACTGACTCAAGGATGCATGACGGAACGCGGGGCGTCAACAGACTTGAGTCGAGGCCGCTCAACTCTTCGCCGGTTCTGTCGCTCAAAGAGACGCACGGGGCGCGTCGATGCCTGACGCGGGGCGCGAGAAGTGGCAGAGTCCTGATGCCCTTTGCCGGGCAAAGCAGGCATATCCCACGAACATCCCATGATCTCAGCCGGAGGGGTCCGGGGCATGACGGCGAACCACCGCAGTGTCGACCTCAAGCACGACTCCACCCCGGCCCCCGGCACACCCCCCGGGCCGGGCACCGCCCCCGAGCGCGGCACGGCACGCGGGCGGGGCGGGGTGCCCGGGCAGGGCGGGGCATCCTGGCAGGGCGGGGCACCCGGGCGGGGCTTTCCCGGCGACGGGCGCAGGCGCGGTCCCGAGGTCAAGCGGGTGTTCGACCTCGTGGCGGGTACGGCGCTGCTGCTCCTGGTCTCGCCCGTCCTCGCCGGGGCCGCGCTGCTGCTCACGCTCGCCCAGGAGGGTCCCGCCCTGCGCCGCCGCACGGTGGCGGGGCTGCGCGGGCGCCCCTTCACGATGCTGACCCTCCGCACCCGGAGCCCGCTGGCCGCGCTGCCGCTGCTGCTGCACGTCGTCCGGGGCCAGATGTCGCTCGTCGGGCCCTGCCCGCTCTCCCCCACCCACCGGGAGTGCTCCGGCGAGACCCGGCGCCGGCTCTCCGTACGCCCGGGGATGACCGGGCCGTGGCAGATCAGCGACCGCTCCGACCTGCCGTGGGAGGAGCGTGAGCTGCTGGATCTCCACTATGTGGACCACCACTGGCTCGGCATGGATCTGGCCGTTCTGGCGCGTACGCTTCCAGCAGTCCGCCGACGTCGTCTCCGGCGCGCCTCCGCCCGTCCGGCAAGGCTTGCCTGAGCGACACAGATCACCGCGAGGGCCGCTACAAGTGGGGCGCTCCGACCGGTAATCTCAGCACGGACTAGATAAGTTACCGCTTAGTAGGCTCAGGGCGAGAGAAGAGGCGAGCTCCGGCCCGCCCCCGCCGCGCCCCAGGCCCGCCCGAGGAGCCCGTCATGCAACTCGCCGCGATCATCGTGTCGCTGACGCTGACCGTGGTCGGCGTTGCCCTGCTCGCTCGCGCCATCGGCCAGTTCGTCAAGTACTTCAAGCTGGGCCAGCCGGTCCCGGCCGGCACCCGCACGGACAACCCCTACCAGCGCAGCGTCACCCTGGTCCGGGAGTTCCTGGGCCACACCCGGATGAACCGCTGGGGCATCGTCGGCTTCGCCCACTGGTTCGTCGCGGTCGGCTTCCTGACCCTGCCGCCGACCCTCGCGCAGGCGTTCGGCCAGCTCTTCCAGGCCGACTGGACCCTGCCGATCATCGGCGGCTTCCTGCCCTTCGAGCTCTACATCGAGTTCATCGGCGTCATGACGATCCTGGGCATCGCCGTCCTGATCGTGATCCGCCTGCTGAGCCTCCCGGGCCGGGCCGGCCGCAAGTCCCGCTTCGCCGGCTCCAAGGCCGGCCAGGCGTACTTCGTCGAGTACGTGATCCTCACCATCGGCCTCGCGATCTACGTGCTGCGCGGCCTGGAGGGCGCGATCCACCACGTCGAGCACTACGAGGCCGCGTACTTCGCCTCGTACCCGCTCGTCCTGGCCTTCAAGGGCCTGTCGGTCACCACGCTCCAGACGCTCATCTACTTCACCGCCATGGTGAAGATCAGCACCTCGTTCATCTGGATGATCGTGGTCTCGCTGAACACCAACATGGGCGTCGCCTGGCACCGCTTCCTCGGCTTCCCGAACATCTGGTTCAAGCGCAACGCCACCGGCGAGACCGCCCTCGGCGCGCTCCAGCCGATGACGACCGGCGGCAAGCCGATCGACTTCGAGGACCCGGGCGAGGACGACGTCTACGGCGTCTCCCAGGTCGAGCAGTTCTCCTGGAAGGGCCTCCTCGACTTCTCCACCTGCACCGAGTGCGGCCGCTGCCAGTCGCAGTGCCCCGCCTGGAACACCGGCAAGCCCCTCTCCCCCAAGCTCCTCATCATGTCGCTGCGCGACCACGCGCACGCCAAGGCGCCGTACCTGCTCGCGGGCGGCGGCAAGACCATGGAGGGCGAGGAGAAGGCGTCCGAGGAGCAGCTGAAGGACGTCCCCGCCGCGGCCCTCGCCGAGGCCGAGCGCCCGCTGATCGGCACCGTCGAGGAGAACGGCGTCATCGACCCGGACGTCCTGTGGTCCTGCACCACCTGCGGCGCCTGCGTCGAGCAGTGCCCGGTCGACATCGAGCACATCGACCACATCGTCGACATGCGCCGCTACCAGGTGATGATCGAGTCCGCGTTCCCGTCCGAGGCGGGCACGATGCTCAAGAACCTGGAGAAGAAGGGCAACCCCTGGGGTCTGGCCAAGAAGCAGCGCGTCGAGTGGACCAAGGAGGTCGACTTCGAGGTCCCGATCGTCGGCAAGGACATCGAGGACCTGTCCGAGGTCGACTACCTCTACTGGGTCGGCTGCGCCGGCGCCCTGGAGGACCGCGCCAAGAAGACCACCAAGGCGTTCGCCGAGCTGCTGCACATCGCGGGCGTCAAGTTCGCGATCATGGGCGGCGAGGAGAAGTGCACGGGTGACTCCCCGCGCCGTCTGGGCAACGAGCCGCTCTTCCAGCAGCTCGGCCAGGAGAACGTCGCCATGCTGAACATGGCCTTCGGCGAGGACGACGACGACCCGGAGACCAGGAAGCCGAAGTCGGCGAAGAAGATCGTCTCCACCTGCCCGCACTGCTTCAACACCATCGCCAACGAGTACCCGCAGCTCGGCGGCGAGTACGAGGTCATCCACCACACCCAGCTGCTCCAGCACCTCATCGACGAGGGCAAGCTGATCCCGGTGACCCCGGTCGACGGTCTGATCACCTACCACGACCCGTGCTACCTGGGCCGGCACAACAAGGTCTACACGCCGCCGCGCGAGATCATGTCCGCCGTCCCGGGCCTGCGCCAGCAGGAGATGCACCGCCACAAGGAGCGCGGCTTCTGCTGCGGCGCCGGTGGTGCGCGGATGTGGATGGAGGAGCGGATCGGCAAGCGCATCAACACCGAGCGCGTCGACGAGGCGCTGTCCCTCAACCCGGACATCGTCTCCACCGCCTGCCCGTTCTGCCTCGTCATGCTCACGGACTCCGTGAACGGCAAGAAGAACGACGGCAAGGCGAAGGAGAGCCTCCAGGTCGTCGACGTGGCCCAGCTGCTGCTGGACTCGGTGAAGACCCCGGTCGACCCCGAGCCGGCGCCGTCCGAGGAGCCGGAGCCCGAGCCGGCCGCGTAACGGCGTCGACGACGAAGGGCCGTCCCGCGCGAGCGGGACGGCCCTTCGTCGTTCCCGGGTCACCGCTTCTGGGCGTGGTACTTCGCGACGAGCCTGCCGTTCAGGTCGTAGACCCAGCTGTTGCCGCCCTGCTTCGGGGTGTCGACGACGACGAGGCGGTACTGGTGCTTGCCGGGCTGCGGGACGAGCTTGTACGTCCAGCCGCGGTGCTGGGCGGTGAGGTGGCGGGCGTCGACGGTGGCGAGGCGCTTGCCGTTGACGGCGGAGACCTGCACGCGGGGCCCGTTCTTGACGTGCTTGGCGAAGGTGGCGACGGTCCCGTCGGCGAGCTTCGTCCTCGGCAGCGCCTCGGCCCTGTGGTGCGGCGCGGGCTTGGGCTCGGGGGCCGGCTTCGGCGTGGGGACGGGCTTCGGCGTGGGCCTGGGGGCCGGGACGGTGTCGAGCCACGAGCCGACGGTGCCGTCGGGCCGCAGGACGATGTGGAGCCCGTTGTTCTCCCCGTACGCGGGCTTCCCGTCGGCGCTCTCGAGCGTGCCGATCAGCTGCCCGCCCCCGTAGACGTACGCCGTGAAGCGCCCCGGACCGTCCTGGTACACCTTGGCCAGCGAGCCGTCCGCGAGGTCGACGTTCCGCCAGAACACGGACTGGTCGCCCGCGTCCGGCGCGGTGCCGTCCTGGTCGCCCGGAGCCGGCGCGGTGCCGTCCTGGTCGCTCGCGGCCGGCGTGGTGGTGTCCTGGTCGCTCGCGACGGCGGCGGGGCCCGCGGGGGCCTCGGCCGCGGGAGCCTCGGCCGCGAAGGCGGCGGCCGCGGGGAGGAGGAGGGCGGCGGAGGTACCGGTGGCGACGGCGGCGGTACGGAGGACACGGGCACGGCGGTTGAGGCGCATGGAGAGCTCCTGGGGGTTTCGCTGCTGACCCCACCGAAGCTACGGACCGAACATTGAGGCGATACGTCCGTTTTGTAACAGCCGCCCGGCACCCGCCCGACGGCCCCGTCACGAGCCTGCCGCCCCCTGGCGGATGTCACAGGTCAGCCGCAAAGGAGCGGGCCCGCCGCGGAAGCGGGTACGTTCAATGACGTGGCTGGATTCAGGAACGGACGCGGCCGGGACAACCGCCCCCCGCAGCAACAGCATCGACCGCAGCAGGCGCCGTACGGGTACGACGCGCCCCCGCAGGGCTACCCGCCGCAGCAGCAGTGGCAGCAACAGCCACCGCGGCCGCAGCCGCAGCCGTACGGGGAGCCCGAGTACTTCGGCGACCCGCACGCGCAGCACCACCACGCGGCGACGGCGAACAACCCGGGCCACACCCAGATGTTCAGCGTCGACGACCCCTACGGCCAGCAAGGCGCCTACCAGGCACCCCCGGTCCCCGTCGGCCCCCGCCTGCCCTGGAAGGCCCTCCTGAGCGGCATCGTGCTGCGCCCGGCGGACACCTTCCTCCGGATGCGCGACCACGCGGTCTGGGGCCCGGCGCTGATCGTCACCTTCCTCTACGGCCTGCTGGCGATCTTCGGCTTCGACCAGGCCCGCGACGAGGTGCTGAACGCGACGATCTCCAGCACGATCCCGTACGTCCTGATGACCGGCGTCGGCTTCGTCGTCGCCGGCCTGATCCTGGGCGCCGTCACCCACACCCTCGCCCGCCAGCTGGGCGGCGACGGCGCCTGGCAGCCCACGGTCGGCCTCTCCATGCTGATCATGTCGCTCACCGACGCGCCCCGCCTCCTCTTCGCCCTCTTCCTGGGCGGCGACAACGGGCTGGTGCAGATCATCGGCTGGCTGACCTGGGGCGCGGCCGGCGCCCTCTTCACCCTCATGGTGAGCCGCTCCCACGACCTCCCGTGGCCCAAGGCCCTCGGCGCCTCGGCGATCCAGCTGGTGGCCCTCCTGAGCCTGATCAAGCTGGGCACGCTGTAAGGCTCCGCGCGACGGACGTGAGAGAGCCCCCGCCGGGTGTCCGGCGGGGGCTCTCTCACGTCTCGTGGGCCCTCAGGCGTCGAGGACCTGGCCCTCGCGCTTCACGACGGGCGGCTCGACCGACCAGGGGAAGTTGATCCACTCGTCCGTCTTCTTCCACACGTACTCGCACTTCACGAGGGAGTGGGACTTCTCGTAGATGACGGCGGAGCGGACCTCGGCGACGTGGTCGACGCAGAAGTCGTGGACCAGCTTCAGCGTCTTGCCGGTGTCGGCGACGTCGTCGGTGATCAGGACCTTCTTGTCGGAGAAGTCGATCGCGTCCGGGACGGGCGCGAGCATGACCGGCATCTCCAGCGTGGTCCCCACGCCGGTGTAGAACTCCACGTTCACCAGGTGGATGTTCTTGCAGTCCAGGGCGTAGGCCAGCCCGCCGGCGACGAAGACGCCGCCGCGCGCGATCGAGAGGACGATGTCGGGCTCGTACCCGTCGTCGGCGATGGTCTGGGCGAGCTCGCGGACGGCCGTCCCGAAGCCCTCGTACGTCAGGTTCTCGCGTACTTCAGTCATGTCCGGCTACCGCCTCACACCTGGGTCCGATGGAAGTTCATGTACGAGCGGGAGGCCGTCGGTCCCCGCTGGCCCTGGTACCGGGAGCCGTACCGCTCGCTGCCGTACGGGAACTCGGCGGGCGAGCTCAGCCGGAACATGCACAGCTGCCCGATCTTCATCCCCGGCCAGAGCTTGATCGGGAGGGTCGCGAGGTTCGACAGCTCCAGGGTGACGTGCCCCGAGAAGCCGGGGTCGATGAACCCGGCCGTCGAGTGGGTCACGAGCCCGAGCCGCCCGAGGGAACTCTTCCCCTCCAGTCGCGACGCGATGTCGTCCGGCAGGGTGATGACCTCGTAGGTCGAGGCGAGCACGAACTCGCCCGGGTGCAGGATGAACGCCTCGTCGCCCTCCGGCTCCACCTCGCGCGTCAGATCGAGCTGCTCGATCGCGGGGTCGATGTGCGGGTAGCGGTGGTTCTCGAACACCCGGAAGAAGCGGTCGAGACGCACGTCGATGCTGGACGGCTGCACCATGGATTCGTCGTACGGGTCGATGCGCACCCGCCCGGCGTCGATCTCGGCCCGGATGTCCTTGTCTGAGAGAAGCACGCCCCCACGATACGCAGAGGGCGCGGACCTCCCCAATCGGGACCGCCCGCGCCCGCCCAGGTCAGCGCTGCTGAACCTCCACCGGCACCGCGTGCCTCAACCGCGCACACCGCGGACACCGGATGAGCCGCCCGGGCCCGATCCGCCCGGCCCCGAGCTGCTGAAGCGGAAACGAGGCGGTACTGAACACGTGCCCTTCGGCACAGCGGACGACGGTGCGCTCCACGGAACCCATCAAGTCCCTTCCCCTACACACATGCTGGACGAGAAGGCCACATTAGGGGATCAACGGGACACCCTCCACGCGGCACTCCGACCCGCCGGGGACCCACCGAGGAGACAGGACCTACGCCACCCGTGGCACATGGGGTACAGTGTGCAACGATGCGACCGGCTCATCCGGCCGCTGCGCGGATGTAGTTTAATGGTAGAACATGAGCTTCCCAAGCTTATAGCGCGGGTTCGATTCCCGTCATCCGCTCTTGAACGAAGCCCCAGGTCGGAGACCTGGGGCTTCGTCGTTGTTCAGACCTGCTCACAATGCGGGCAGCGGTGCGCGGCCCGACTGGGAGGGTCGGCTCAATATCCGACGGTGAAACGACGCTGGACGAAACGAGGCAGTTCCGCCTCGTCCACCAGCGCGACCGCGGCATCCTCCGCCGAGATCCGGCTCACGCCGTCGGCGTCCCGCACTGGCTGGTCCGTGCCGATACGGAAGCGGCCGGTGCGCTCGCCGGGGGCGATCTGCTCCGCGGGACTGAAGTAGGTCCAGAGCCGGTTCGAAACGCGCAGAACGTTCAGCGCCTCCCGGTGGCCGCGCACGGCGGCGGCGTACTGGCGGGGCAGGCCGAGTTCGTCGAGCGACGCATGAACGAGTTCCCCGTGGTCCGCGCGGACGACACCCGGCGCGATCTCCAGGCTGCCGGCTCCGCCGACGACGATCAGCCGGGTGCGAGGGTGGGCCTCCAGGGCCTTGAGCAGATTCTGAGCGGCGGTCGCGTAGGCAGTCGGGTCGGCGATGGAACGCCGGACGGTGTCGTCGAAGTCCTTGGCCGCGTTCCCGGGCTGGAAGCAGCTGATCAGGACGTCCAGGCCGGGCAGGACCGCGGTGATGCTCGTGGCGTCCAGAACGTCGACGCTCGCCCAGCGGAGGCTCTCTCGCCGGTCGGTGACTCCGGAGGCGTCCCGGCTGAACGCCTGGACGCGATGGCCGCGCTGAAGGGCCTCGTCGACGACGCGGCTACCGATGGTGCCGGTGGCTCCGATGACGCCGATGTGCATGGTTCCCCCTTGGTTCACGCCGTGGCCTTGCCTTGGTCGGCAAGAGACGTGATTCCTCACGCCGTTTCGAAACTATACAGCGTGAAGTTTATGCACGGGGGGCGGCATCGTGACGCTGTAGAGTGCGCCTGTGGCAGCTACCCGAAGCACCGGACGACGCGAGCGACTGCGGGCCGAGACGACCGCCGACATCAAGCGCACAGCCCTGGAGCTGATGAGAGCGGGCGGCCCCGACGCGATCACCCTGCGGGCGATCGCCCGCGAGATGGGCATGACGGCCAATGCCATCTACGGCTACTTCGCCACCCGCGACGACCTGGTCACCGCCCTCATCGCGGACGTCTACACCGTGCTCGCCGACGCCGTCGACGCCGCCTGGGCAGCCTCGGCGGAGGACGCCCCCGCACAGCGCGTACAGGCATGGGCACACGCCTTTCGCGACTGGGCGCTGGCCAACCCCGAGGGCTTCCGGCTGGTCTACGGCGACCCCGTCCCCGGCTACCGGGCCCCGGAGGGCGGTGCCGCGCCGGACGCCGCCCGGCGGGTCTGCGTAGGCATCGCCGGCCTGGCCGACGCGGCCTGGGGCGCCGCCGGACAGGTGTACGGAGAGGACGACTTCGGCTGGGGCGACTTCGACCCGGGCCTCCTCGACAAGGTCCGTCCGGCGTTTCCCGGGCTGCCTCCGGCAGGGGTGGCCCTGGCACTGAGGATCTGGGGGCACCTGCACGGTTTGGTCGCGCTGGAGGTCTACGGCCATCTGCGCGCCCAGACGCTCTCACCGAACAAGATCTTCCATGCCGAACTCACCTCGCTGGTGAGGTCGTTGGGCCTCGTCGCCTAACTCGCCGACGGGTCCCCGACCGAACCGGCCCGCGTGCGGGTCGTGGGCCGTGGACCCTCGCCCGCCTCCCGCCTCACAGCGACATCGTCCCGAGTTCGCGGGCGGTGCGGACGAACGCCCGGACCATCGCGCTGTCGTCGTCAGACCGCCAGACCAGGCCCCAGCTCAGCGGCGGGGCGTCGTGGAGGTGCAGATAGGCGATGTCGGGGCGCACATGGAAACGGGTGGCATGGGCAGCCATGGCATGGACGGCGTCGCCGGAGGAGATGATGGCGAACAGCTCCTCCAGATTCGCGGCATTGTGACTTCGTTCGATCTTCCGCCCACTGGGCGCGTAGAAGGGCATGAAGGCGTCGTCCCAGTATTCGGGGAGCGGCGACTCGTCGCCGATCACCCCGCAGTCGGCGAACACCTCCACCGACGCCGACTTCCGGTCCGCGAGTCTGTGGTCGGACGAGACCGCCGCGACGCGGGACTCCCGGAACAGCACCGGCCCCACGGAGAGATCCGGTTCCTCGACGGGAAGCCAGGCGAGCAGCAGGTCGATCTCGCCTCTGCGCAAGGGCGTCGACGGTCGGATCCGCCGAGAGCCGTGGGGCGAGCGGCTGTTCCGGCTCACCGATCCCAATGGCGTCGTGGTCGAGCTCACCGAGTGGACACCGCCGGCCGGCACCACACCGCCCCGGCCTTAGCCTTCACCTCCACTCCGGTGCAACGACACCTAGGCAGGCGTTGCATTGAATCTTCGATCCATTGCAACGAATTGTCGACCTCCACCTGCATGTATGCCAGTTGTCGACCTTATATGCGTTGACGATTTTCTGAACGCAACGTAGCTTTCTCGCATCGGAAACGACTGGCACAAGGAGAGCGTCATGCAGAAGTTCGACACCCCCGACACCATCGCCGCCATCCTCGACGTCCCTTCGGGGCACATCCGACTCGTCGCCACCGACCGAGTCGACACCGTGGTCGAGGTCCTGCCCGCGGATGCCTCGAAGCCCCGCGACGCGCGGGCGGCGGAGCAGACCACGGTCGCGTACGGCGACGGCGTCCTGCGCATCGCGGCCCCGGCCGGGAGGAACCAGCTCCTCGGCAGCTCCGGATCCATCGCGGTGACCGTGCACCTCCCCGCCGGTTCCCGTGTCGAGGCGAAGACGGCAGACGTCGATCTCCGGAGCGCCGGCAGGCTCGGCGACATCGCCTTCGAGGGTGCGCGGGGCAGGGTCGAGCTCGACGAGACCGCCAGCGCCCACCTCACGCTTCACTCCGGCGACGTCTCGGTCGGCCGCCTGGGCGGTCCCGCGCGGATCAGCACCCAGGAGGGCGCCATCCACGTCGCCGAGGCCGTGACCGGCTCGGTCGTCCTGAGCACCGAGCACGGCGGGATCTCGGTAGGCGCCGCCCGGGGGGTCTCCGCCTCCCTGGACGCCGGCACCGCCTACGGCCGTATCCACAACTCGCTCGACAACGCCGAAGGGGACGCCGCGGGCCTGACCATCCACGCGACCACGTCCTACGGCGACATCACCGCCCGCAGCATCTGACCGCCGACCTCCGCAGTCCCAAGGAGCACCACCGTGACGAGCACGACCCGCATCACCACTCAGGACTACCAGGCCGCGGAGCGGCTCCTCCGCCGGCCCGCCCGCCCCGGGGAGCTCGTCGTCGGGGACAAGGTCCGACCGCAGTGGACCGATGGAGGCACCCGCTTCTGGTACGCGGTGGGCAACGGCGCCGGCAGACGCTTCGTACGGGTCGACCCGGCGGCGGGCACCCGTGAGCCGGCCTTCGACCACGCCCGGCTCGCCGCCTCGCTCGCCGCCGCCTCCGGGCAGCAGGTCGACACCGAGTACCTGCCGATCACCGCGATAGCACCGGCTGGGGACGCCGTCGCGTTCGACGCGTTCGGCGCGTACTGGCGCTGCCGTCTGACCGACTACACCTGCGAGCCCGCCGAGTTCACTCCGCCCGGCAGCCCCCTCGACGTGCCGTCACCCGACGGGAAGACCGTGGTCGCGCGGCGAGGACACGACCTGTGGGCGCGTTCGCTCTCCGACGGCCGCGAGTGGGCGCTGACCACGGACGGCGCGCCGGGCCACGCGTACGGCACCGGCCCGGACTGCACGGCGAACGGCACCCTGCTGCGCAAGATCGGACTGCCGTACCTGCCGCCCGCCGTGGCCTGGTCGCCCGACTCGACGAAGGTTCTGGCCCACCGCACCGACGAGCGCGGCGTCCGGCAGACCCACCTGGTGGAGGCCAGGCCCGCCGACGGTGGTGCCCCGGCCCTGCACACCCAGCGGTACGCCTACCCGGGGGACGAGCACGTACCGCTGGCCGAGCTCGTCGTGCTGGACGTCGCCGCGGGAACGGTGGTCCGCGCGCAGGCCGAGCCGCTGCTCATGCCGCAGCTGTCACCGATCACGCTCCAGTGGGCGTGGTGGGCCGAGGACGGCTCGGCGGTGTACTACCTCGGCCGGCCTCGTGACCTGCGCACGCTCACCCTGTACCGGCTGGACCCGGTCACCGGCGAGGTCACCACCGTGCTCACCGAGACGGGACCCACCCGTGTGGAGCCGAACCAGTGGCAGTACGAGCCGCCGATCGTGCGCGTGCTGGCCGACGAGGTCCTCTGGTACTCCCAGCGGGACGGCTGGGGCCACCTGTACCGCTACGACCTGCGGACCGGCGGGCTGCTGGGGCAGGTCACCTCCGGGCCGTGGGCCGTGCGGCGGATCCTGCGCGTCGACGAAGCGGCGCGGGTGGTGTACTTCACCGCCTCCGGACTGGTCGAGGAGGACCCGTACCGGCGTACGGTGTGCCGGGTCGGCCTGGACGGCTCGGGCTTCGCCGTGCTCACGGACGACGCACTGGACCACGAGGTCACCGTCTCCGCCGACCAGGAGTACTTCGTCGACTCCGCGTCCACCGTCGACACCCCGCCGGTGACCAGCGTCCGCGACTGGACCGGCCGCGTCCTGGTCGAGCTGGAGCGCGCCGACGTCGGCAGGCTCACCGCCACCGGCTGGGCGGCACCGGAACGGTTCCGCGTCAAGGCGGCCGACGGGGTGACGGACATCTACGGCGTGCTGTACCGGCCGCGGGCGTTCGACCCCGCCCAGCGCTACCCCGTCGTGGACCACGTCTACCCGGGCCCCCAGGTGAACCGGGTCGCCCCGTCCTTCGACCCCGGTGGGATGGGCCTCGACGCCGAACCCCTCGCGGCGCTGGGCTTCGTCGTGGTGGCGCTCGACGGACGCGGCACCCCTGGCCGGGACAAGGCGTTCCACGACGCCTCCTACGGCCGCCTGGGGGACGCGGGCGGCCTCGCCGACCACGTCGCGGCGCTGAGGCAGCTGGCCGAGACGCGGCCGTGGATGGACCTGGACCGGCTGGGCGTGTTCGGCCACTCCGGAGGCGGCTTCGCCGCGGCCCGCGCGATGCTGGACTTCCCCGAGGTGTTCAAGGCGGGAGTCGCCCTCTCGGGCTCGCACGACGCCCCCCACTTCAACCTGGGCTTCGTGGAGACGTACGACGGCGCCGACGCCTCCGAGGCGTGGGCCCGCACCTCGAACCTGCACCTCGCGGACCGGCTGGCGGGCAAGCTGCTGCTCGTCCACGGCGAGATGGACGACCAGGTCCACCCGGACCAGACGCTGCGGCTCGCGGACCGGCTGATCGCCGCGGACAAGGACTTCGAGCTGTTCGTCGTGCCCGGGGCCGAGCACACCTTCATCGACCACCTGGCCCACGTCCGCAAGCGCTGCTGGGACTTCCTGGTCCGCGAACTGACGGGCACGCAGCCCCCCGCCTACCGACCCGCTCCCATCGCCGTCAGCCCCGAGATGCTCGCCGAACTGTTCTCCTGACCGCGACGCGCGCCGGACGGCCGACGGCCGTCCTTCCGACCCGGACCGCCGCGCCCGGACCGATGAGTTCGGGCACCTCCCGCGGTCATGACAGGCAACGAGATTCCCGTGCCGCGCCCCCGGACCCCGGGCGCGCGGCGGACCAGGAAGGCACGCCATGACCGACACGATCAGCACCTCCCGCACCGCCGCCTCCTCCGTGCCTGCGACCCGGTCGGCGCGGCGGGCTCTGCTGGCCGGCGCCGCGGCGGGCCCCCTGTTCCTGGCCATGGGGCTCGTCCAGGGCCTCACACGGGAGGGATTCGACTTCAGGCGCAACGCCATCAGCCAGCTCAGCCTCGGCGACCTGGGCTGGATCCAGGTGACCGGTTTCCTCGTCGCGGGCAGCCTCCTGATCGCCGGGGCGGTCGGACTGCGGAATGCGCTGGGCGAGGGCCGCGGCCGTCGTGCTGCGCCCTGGCTGGTCGGCGTGTTCGGTACCTCGTTCCTGGTCAGCGGGGTGTTCGCCGCCGACCCCGGGGCCGGCTTCCCCGTCGGCACACCGGACTCCGCGACCCCCACGCTGAGCACGCACGGCGCGGTGCACATGGCCGCCGGCATGGTCGGCTACCTCGCCCTGTGCGCCGCGTTCCTCGTCCTGGCCCGCCACTTCGCAGGTCGCGGGCAGCGGGGCTGGGCGATCGCCTGCCGCCTCGCCCCGGTGGGCGTCCTGGCCGGGTTCGCCGGCTCGGCGGCCTCGGTACTCGCCTTCACCGCGGGGGCGGCGTTCGGCCTCGTCGCACTCACCGCGGTACTCGTCCGGCTGGCGCGTGTCTAGCCGGACCGCCGGAGGGGACGGTGAACTCGGCGGCGTCGCGGCCGAGGCGCTTCGGCAGCGCTCGCCGACTGTTCTCGGTCTTGCTCCGAGGGCCGTGTAATGCGAGCCCCTGGCCGCCTGCAGGGGCCCAGTCCAGAGTGATCGTGCATTCGAATCAACGAGGGGGACCATGATCGACGTCGACAGGTATCTGGCCGTGCTGGGAGTCGACCGTCCGGCGGCTCCGACCGCCGAGGCACTGTGGGCGCTGCACCGGGCGCACGTGGAGCGAGTCCCCTACGAGACCCTCGACAACCAGCTCGAACGCCCGACGGGAATCGGCGCCGAGGAGTCCGTGGCCAGGATCCTGCGTGGGCGCGGCGGCTACTGCTTCCACCTCAACGGGGCCTTCGCCGCCTTGCTGGCGGCCCTCGGATACGACGTGGAGCTGCACCGGGCCGGAGTACAGGACGACGAGGTCGAGGACCCCGCGGGACCAGGCGGTGATCATCTCGCGCTCACCGTGAGGCTCGACGGGGAGCGGTGGCTGGTCGACACGGGGCTCGCCGGCGGCATGTACGAGCCGCTGCCGCTACGTGAAGGCACTTACACCCAGGGGCCGTTCACCTATGCCATGACCCCGTCGGCGGTCGTTCCCGGCGGCTGGCGGTTCGTCCACGACCCCCGTGGCGCCTTCGCGGCGATGGTCTTCGCGCCCGAGCCCGTGGAGCTCTCCTCCTTCGCCGCGGAGCACCACCGGCTGTCGTCCTCCCCCGAGTCCGGATTCGTCAGGGTGCTCCAGGTCCAGCTCCGCGACGCCAAGGGCGTGGACATGCTCCGTGGCTGCGTGCTGCGCCGGATCGACGCCGAGGGCACGCACGAGCGGATCATCGACGCGGCCGCCGAGTGGTACGCCGTACTGACGGATGTGTTCCATCTGGACCTGGGCGATGTCGACGCCTCCGCGCGGGCCCGGCTGTGGCATCGGGTCCGCGCCGAACACCGGGAGTGGGAGGCTTCGAGGCAGCGTGCGACCACGCTCTGACGGCAGGCGCGGGAGGAGGGGGACGAACTCGCCGTCCGGCTGAGCATCGGCCATCCGGGCGGGGAGCCGGCCCGCCCGGACGCGGCCCTCTCGGGACCGCCTGGGCTTCGGTTCTGGGCATTCGGGTTCGGTTCCCGTCATCCGCTCTTCGACGAAGCCCCAGGTCACTGACCTGGGGCTGCGTCGTCGTCCTGGGCGGTGCCGGCCTGTGGGCCTGTGGGGTGGGGGAGTTCGGCGAGGAGGATCTCGGCGGCCTGGGTGACGTTGTCGGCGTGGACGGCGCGGGCCATGGCCGTGCGGGCGGCCTCGGGCGTCGTGTCGGGCGGGACGACCATGAGGGAGAAGTGGTCGTTGTCGCCGCGGGTGATCAGGACGGTGTCGTCGCCGACGGGGAAGGAGTCGAGGTGCACGACCCGGTCGTCGACGACGAGGCGGGTCGGGATGCCGTTCCAGGCAGAGGCGTCCAGGCCGACCCGGGTGACGGGCCCGAGGTGCTCGGTCAGGGCCGTGATCAGCGGCGGGATCTCCCGCTCGACGTCACGCGAGCGCGGCCACCACGCGCCGTCGAGGAGGCTCTGCCGGGAACCCGTCGTCTCCAGCCGGAGCAGCGCGGTGCCCGGTCCGACGGCCCGGTGGACCTCGTCCGGCAGGAGGCGCGGAGGCGTGGGGACGTGGGGTGTGAAGCCTGCGTCGGTCATGACCGATCCGCCCGTCCACAGGGTGCTTCCGCTGCCGTCCTCGGTGGCGCGGCTGGTGCGGGGCGGCCCCGTCCTTTCACCGTACTCCGGACGGGCAGCGGGGAGGCGCCGCTCCCCGCTGCGGGAGCCGCCCGGCACCGGCCTCGCCGGACGTACGGTGGACGTACCGGGGCGTGCCCACCCCCCGGTGCGGAAAGGACGGTGCCGCCTTGGACCGCAACGAACCAGAAGCCCTGCCGCCACCGGGATACGCGGAGGTCCGCGTCGTCGCCGCCTCGCCGGACGCCGCCCGTATGGTGGCCGACGTCCTCCGCCACTGCTTCGCCGGCGGCGAGCAGCGCAGCTACCCCGCCCCCGGCGGAGGCACCCGCCTCCACCTCACCGTCGACACCGCGCACGCCGCCGAACCGGCCCGGTCCTGGCTTGCGACCAGCAGGCCCCCGAGCGGCACCGGGCCCCACGCCGAGGAACCCTGACCGCCGCCCCTGTCGGGCCCCGGCGCGGAGTACGTTGGAGGTACCGGGAGCACCTCGTACGCCCGCTTCGAGCGGACGTCGTTCCCGGCGATCACTAGGCCGGGGCGCCCATGGGGCACCCCGGGGACAGGTCGCGGTCTCATGACCAGCACCGCCGCTCCCATCCGCCAGGCGCGCCTGGCGCTGACACCGCACACCTCCCTGGCCGGCCTGCTGGACGGTGCCTGGTGGCCGTACTCACGCGATCTCGCCACCGAGTTGCCGGCCCTGGTGGACGCGCTGCGCGAGCGCTTCGGGCGCGTCACCCGCATCACCGCGAACCCCGCACCCTGGCCGGTCTCCCCGTACAAGGTCTCCGTCGGCGAATACGCCGTGCACGTCGGCTGGATCACCGGTCAGGACACCGACGCGATGATCCTGCTGTCGTACGGCCTCGACCGCTGCGACCTGCTCGTGGTTCCCCCGGAGACCGAACCCGCCGCCGCCGCGAGGCTGATGGCCGCCGCGTCCGCCCCGGGCAACGTCCACACCACGGACACCCTGATGTCCGAGGAGAACGCGACCGGCCGTGCCCTGCGGGAGGCAGGGGCCGGTGAGGACGCCTGGGAGGCGGAAGGCGGCGCCTCCCGGCAGCCCCGGCCCCACCCCCGCCCCGTCGTCGGGGGACGCATGATCTACCTGCCCCAGGGCATGCGGAGATGAGACCTGCTGTCCCCGCGACCGCTGATCCCGTGCCTGGTCCAGGAGTGGCCGGCGCCGCCGCGTCCGCCCTCCGGTGGTCAGCTCTGCGCGGTGTCGTCGTCCGTCTGCCCGGCGCCCTCGGCCGTGTGGGTCTTCTCGCGCATCTTGCGCACCAGCTCCGCCTTCCGGTCGGCGGCACCCTGGCGGTCGAGGTTGCGGTGCGGACCGTTGGCCTGCCGCTCGGCACGGGACAGCTTCTTGCGCTGGCCGCCGCCCTGACCCACGGGGTTGTTGATGTTCTTGCTGTCGGGCACGGGTTCTCCCTGCGTCGGTGTGAGGTGATCTACGGATTCGTCGGTGGGGACAGGCGCGGCGACGCGGAGGGGCGTCAGCAGGGGCCCGTCACGCCTTCACCCGTGAATCGGCGGCTGGAAGAACATGACGAAGACGTTACCCGGTTGATCGTCGTGGCGCTCCTGGGCGAAGCCCCGGGTCACGTGCCACGACGACGCAGGCCCTGGTCGGGGACCAGGGCCTGCGTCGTCGTCCGGGGCTGCCGGGGAGCGGTCAGAACTGCAGCACCTCGCGGTCGAGGGGGTAGCGCGCGTGGTGGGGGCCGTCGTGCGGCGAGGGGGTGATCGGCAGGACGCCGGTCGGCTGGGTGCCCAGGTTGTCGTCCCAGAGGCGGGGTTCGACCTGGCCGACGACGCGGAACTTCCGGAAGGTGAACGGCGGGCTGTCGGTCGGGAAGAACTCGGGCGTGGTCATCACCTGGAAGTGCAGGTGCGGCGTGGTCGAGTTGCCGCTGTTGCCGATCAGCCCGAGGACCCGGCCGGGTTCGACGTGGTCGCCTTCCCGGACCCTGAGCGAGCCGGGCGTCAGGTGGGCGTAGAGCAGGTAGCGGCCGGGCGCGACCTCCACGGTGACGTGGTTGCCGACGGTCTCCTCGATGGGCGGGACCGGCGGCGTGACGGGCGGCGTGTTGTCCGGGATCCCGTCCTGGACCTCCACCACCCTGCCGCCGGCCGCCGCCACGACGGGCTGCCGGTAGCTCAGGTAGCTGGTGAGCCGGGCGGGGTCGCCCTCCCAGGTCTGTCCCCGGTCGCCGACCTTGTACCAGTCGATCGCGAAGCGCTGCGGCACGTAGAAGCGGCCGTTGATCGGGCCGAGGCCGCGCCGGTGGTGGGTGTTGCCGCAGCAGGACTCGCTGGAGTACCAGGTGCCGGGGCGGACCGGCGCGTCCAGGTTCAGCGGCGCGGTGCGGTCGGTCGGGGTGATCTGCACGGTCTCCTCGAACGGGGAGGAGCCGGAGGCGGTGAGGACGGCGCCCGTGAGGTGGTGTTCGAGGACCTTGGGCACCCGCCGGTCGCGGTCGAGGACCAGGTCGAGCCAGACGACCCACTGCTGGGAGCCCGGGATCACGGTCGGCGTCGGCCCCGGCGGCGCCGGCGTGTACCCGTCCGCGCCCGGCAGGGGGTCGCCCACCGGGTTGGCGGCGTCGGCCAGCGCCTGACCGCTCAGCGAGCCCACCACCCGGTGGGTGCGGGCGTCCCGGACCTCGACCCGGTCCAGCCGCACCCGCGCGCTGCTGGGCAGCGCGTTCGTGGTGAGCAGTTCGTACGAGAGGTGCGTCTTGCCGTCCGTGGCGCGGAACGGCGCCGGTTCGGTCATCACGGCCGCCGTCAGCGGCGTGAACTGGGGGCCGGGCGCGGGCGGGGTGGCGCCGGTGCCGTGTCCGGGTGTCGTCGCAGCCGTCAGCATGCCGACCGCGAGCACGGCGGCGGCGAGCCCGCGGCGTAGCGTGCCGCGGCCGGTGCGGTTGCGAGGGTGGCGCTCTGCCATGGTGCTCTTCCAGTCGTCGGGTCCGGGACCGAGAGGGCACCGGCACGCCCCGCGCCGAGGCGCAGGCCCATGTAATCCGGCCGAGCGGCGCTCCCGGCGGACGGCGCCGGAGTCAGGTGCCGAACTCCACCCGTCCAGCCCCACCGGCCCGCCGGGCGGGGCCGGCCCGTGGCCGGTGCCCTCTCAGCGTGTCCCGGAACACCTTCGCGGCCGGAACGCTGCGCTCGGGGTGGGCGAATACCTGTGCCCGCGACCGGAGGATTTGGCGGTCCTCGCGGGGAGGGTTTTTGTCGGCAACACGCAGAGAAATTCCGGAAACGCACCGGAAGCGATGGCATGCTACTGTCGAAACCAGTTGCAGTTTTGGTACCCAAGAACATCAGGCACTTCTCGTCCGGCCCCTGCCGAACGGAAGCGCTTTGTATTTCCGGTCATTTTCCGGGCAGGGCATCATCGCGGCGACACGGCGTCCGTACGGTACGGATTCCGGCGTACTGCCCCAAAGGAGATATGACATGGCTACTGGCACCGTGAAGTGGTTCAACGCGGAAAAGGGCTTCGGCTTCATCGAGCAGGAGGGCGGCGGCCCCGACGTCTTCGCCCACTACTCGAACATCGCCTCCCAGGGCTTCCGTGAGCTGCAGGAGGGCCAGAAGGTCACCTTCGACATCGCGCAGGGCCAGAAGGGCCCGACGGCCGAGAACATCGTCTCCGCCTGACGCCTGCGCATCATTCGTGGCTGGGGCCCGCATCCCTCGGGGTGCGGGCCCCAGCCGCGTACATTCCCCCAGGGCTTTCGACCGCATCTGCGCCTCTCGCACTTCTTCCGGTCCCCCTCCTGCGCGTCGACAATTCCCTGTCGCGAGCCAAGCCGATCGCTTTCGCATTCCGTTCGGCCCGTTCCTGTGATTCCCAGCGCCGTCCATCCGCTGCCGGAGATCCTCGATACGCGCCGTATCAAGGAAGGTTCTCCATGAACCCCGCACGCACGAACAGCCGATCGTCCCGCGCCCGCCGCAACGGCGGTGGCCACGCGTACGGCACCGCCGCCGGTTCGGGCCGGAGCGGTCACATCGGTTCGTCCGCGCCGAGCCGTTCGGCAGCGCCGAGGCGCTCCGGCGGCCAGGGCCGGCGCTCCGCCCCTCAGGGGGAGTTCGCCCTGCCGAGGACGATCACCCCGGCGCTGCCCGCCGTCGAGACGTTCGCCGCCCTCGACCTGCCGAAGCCCCTGCTGGCCGCGCTCACCGCGCAGGGGGTGTCCGTGCCGTTCCCGATCCAGGGTGCGACGCTGCCGAACTCCCTGGCGGGCCGTGACGTCCTGGGCCGCGGCCGGACCGGTTCGGGCAAGACCCTCGCCTTCGGCCTGGCGCTGCTGGCCCGTACGGCCGGACGGCTCGCGGCGCCACACCAGCCGCTGGCGCTGATCCTGGTCCCCACCCGGGAACTCGCCCAGCAGGTCACCGACGCCCTCACCCCCTACGCCCGCGCCGTGAGGCTGCGGATGGCCACGGTCGTCGGCGGGATGCCGATCAGGCGGCAGGCGCACGTGCTGCGCGGGGGTGCCGAAGTCGTGGTGGCCACCCCCGGGCGGCTCAAGGACCTCATCGACCGTGGTGACTGCCGGCTGGACCAGGTCGCGATCACCGTGCTGGACGAGGCCGACCAGATGGCCGACATGGGCTTCATGCCCCAGGTCACCGCGCTCCTGGACCAGGTCCGCCCCGAGGGCCAGCGCATGCTGTTCTCCGCGACCCTGGACCGCAACGTCGACCTCCTGGTCCGCCGCTACCTCGCCGACCCGGTCGTCCACTCCGTGGACCCCTCCCAGGGCGCGGTCACCACGATGGAGCACCACGTCCTGCACGTGCACGGCGCCGACAAGCACCGGCTGACGACGGAGATCGCGGCCCGCGACGGGCGGGTGATCATGTTCCTGGACACCAAGCACGCGGTGGACCGCCTCACCGCGGACCTCCTCGGCTGCGGCGTCCGGGCCGCCGCCCTGCACGGCGGGAAGTCGCAGCCCCAGCGCACCCGCACCCTCGCCTGGTTCAAGACCGGGCACGTCACCGTCCTGGTCGCGACGAACGTCGCGGCGCGCGGCATCCACGTCGACGATCTCGACCTCGTCGTCAACGTGGACCCGCCGACCGACCACAAGGACTACCTCCACCGCGGCGGCCGTACCGCCCGGGCCGGCGAGTCCGGGAGCGTCGTCACCCTGGTCACGCCCCAGCAGCGCCGCTCCATGACCCGCCTCATGACGGCCGCCGGCATCGTGCCCCGCACCACCCAGGCCCGTTCCGGCGAGGAGGAGTTCCGCCGGATCACGGGTGCCCAGGCCCCGTCCGGCATCCCCGTGACGATCACCGCGCCGCCCGCCGAGCGCCGCACCCGCGGCGCGGCCTCCCGCGGTCGGCGCAGCCCCGCCGCGGCCGTCCGGCGCGCCGGCGGGCGACGGCCCGCCTTCGACGCGGCGCCCTGAGCACCCCGTGATCCGGACCGGCGTCACAGCCGAGCGGGCGCCCGTCGCGCCCGTCCTCGCCCGCCGTCCTCGCCCGCCGTCCTCGCCCCGACCGCCTCACCACGGCGGAAACCCGTCCCTCCCTCTCCCTGTGAGGCATCGTGCGCTGTGTCATCGCCCGCTTCCCCTTCGAACTCACCAAGAGCGGAGTCCTGGCCTCCATGAAGGGCGTCAAGCCCGAGGAGATCAGCGGCGAGTCCGTGATCATCGGCCGCCGCGCCTACCCGGTCAAGCAGGTCGGCCAGGTCATCACCGGTCAGGACCGCCGCGACTTCAGCGCGGGTGAGGTCGTCCGGGCCATGACCAAGCTCGGCTTCACCTGTCGCGGCCTCCCCCAGGCACCCGAGCCGCCCCGCGACTCCGACCCGCTCCAGCGCGCCTCGGCACTGCTCGGCACTCCCGAGGCGGCCTGCGCGCGCACGTGAACGGACACCCGGACAGCCGGGAGGGCCCGGTCGGCACATGCCGGCCGGGCCCTCCCGCGTATCGGTGGTTCCCTCTCCGTGTCGCGAGGCCGACGGGCGGTCAGTCCTCGGAGTAGCTGAAGTCGCCCATGGTCCAGGCGCTGACATCCGCGATCGCGACGCGGTACATCCCTCCCGTCTCCGGGATCCCCACCGTGCCCTGAAGGATCCGGGCCATATGGAAGTGCAGATGTGCGGGAGGCCCTTCCCGCCTCGTCGCGGCGGTGAAGACGGCGGCGAACTCGCCCAGCCGGGCCGAGTCCGCCAGGACCTCCGACACCCGTTGCCGCCACACGGCTTCGGGAGCCAGGCGACCGGTGATGACAGCGCCACCGGTGACCACGGTCAGGGACATCTGATTGCTGCGCCCGGACTCCACCAGCGCGGCGACGTCAACGAGCAGCTCGTCAGGCTTCGACATGAAAGCCGATCCTATGCACGACGCTCCGTCCCTCTCGACGGGTCGTGCCGCCGAGGGGGGCGGGTGGTCGGTGACGTGTCGGGGGGAGCCGGGCCGCCCCCGGTGGTCGACGCCGATTACCTCGCCGATTACCTCACGACCGGACATACGAAAATCTATGTTCGCCGGAGTAGACATCGGGCTCTGACGCACTTAAAGTTTCTCTTGTAACCCAGAGAGACAATGGGGCCTGGCAGAGACGGACTGCCGGCCGTAGGACATGCAGTACGCAGGACGGTACGGCGGTGGAGCTTCGAAGCCAGGCTTGTCGCAGGACGGCGACGGGGCTGACCGCCGGACCGGGTGGCCCGCAGTGATCAGGGGCCGCCGACACGGGGCCGCGGTCATGGCAGAGGCGGCACCCGTGAACGCAGTTCGCAACACCAGCAGTACGCAGTACCCCGTGTAAGAGATCGATCACTGAGGAAGAACGGAGGAACCTTCGCCATCTGGATCGCCCGGGCAGAACGCGTGGGCCCGGGTACCGCAGGACATCGACAGTGAGGTGGTCTCCGGTCAAGCAACCGCGATCCCCGCACCCCCGACAGCAGCCAGGTCGGGGCCGCGGACACAGAAGGCCGGCGCAGTATCAGGGCCGGCAGGTGGTGTAGTAGTTCCTTCGGGGCCCTGGTGCCGTACGGCACCAGGGCCCCTCGACGCGTTCCGCAGAGAGGTGCCAATGACAGCAGACGACTCGTACGACCGTCTCGACGACGACGACTACCCCGCCTACACCATGGGCCGGGCCGCCGAAATGATCGGCACCACCCAGAGCTTCCTCCGCGCCATCGGTGAAGCCCGCCTGATCACGCCGCTGCGCTCCGAGGGCGGCCACCGCCGCTACTCCCGCTACCAGCTGCGCATCGCGGCCCGTGCCCGGGAACTCGTCGACCAGGGAACCCCGATCGAGGCCGCCTGCCGGATCATCGTCCTGGAAGACCAGCTCGAAGAGGCCCAGCGCATCAACGCCGAGTACCGCCGCGCGGCGACTCAGGAGTCCGATCACCCCGCAGCCGGCTGAAGCGACTCCCGGCAGACCCGCGAGACCTCGCTCAGGCCGGCCCCTCGGCGGTGAAGAAGTCCACCAGGACGGGGGCGAGGGCGGCGGGGGCGATGGTGTGCTCCTCGCCGGGGAAGACCCTGAGGGTGAAGTTGTCGGCCAGGGCGGCGCACGCACGGGCGCCGGTGAGCAGGTGCGGCGCTCCGGCGTCGCCACTGCCGACGAGGACGGGAACCGTCACGGACGCCCAGCGGTCGGCGGGCAGGGGACGACCGGACATGGTGTCGCCCATGACACGGCCGTCGTAGGGCAGGGTCCGGGCGACGGCCTCCATGCCCGCCCAGAAGGGGGCCTGCCGCATGCCGGCGACGGCCTCGGCGGGCATGCCCACGGCAGCGGTCATGAAGTACGCCACCGCGTCGCCGTATGCCCCCCGCCCCACCAGTTCCTCCAGGTGGGCGACGTAGTCGGCGGGGAGCGGCGGTCGGCTGTCGTCGGTGACGAAGGGCGGCTCGTACAGGGCCAGCCGGGTCACGGCGCTGCCCCGCGCCGTGGCCTCCAGCGCCAGGACGGCGCCGGAGGACATGCCGAAGAGCATGGCCTCGCCGCCGGCGTGCCCGATCAGGGCGTCCAGGTCCTCGACCTCGCGCTGCACGTCGTACGCCGGGCTGTCACCGCTGTCGCCGCGTCCGCGGCGGTCGTACGTGATCACGGTGTGGCGCTCGGCCAGCAGACCCGCGAGCTCCGCCGACTCGTGCCGCGTCATGAACGCTCCCCCGACGAGCACCACCGCGGGGCCGGACCCCCGCTGTTCGAAGGCGATGGCCGTGCCGTCGGCCGAGAAGACCTTGTCCATGTGAACCCCCATCGGTGCGCGGCCCGGCCGTGGGGGCCCTGCCGCTTCGGAACTGGACGGTACAGTACTACTACGGGTACTGGTCGGTCCAGTACTCTTCGCCAGGCGGGGCGACGACGGGCAAGAGGAGTCGAAGATGGACAGCCGTTCGGCACGTAAGCACCAGGCGATCCTGGATGCCGCGACCACCGTGTTCCTGGACAAGGGGTACGCGGGGACGAGCATGGACGACATCGCGAAGCTGGCGGCGGTCTCCAAGCAGACCGTCTACAAGCACTTCGCGGACAAGGAGAAACTGTTCGCCGAGATCGTCCTGGCCACCACCGACCGCATCGACGGCATGCTCGACCTCGTGGCCGACGTGCCCGCCGACGCGGACGCCCTGGACGAGAACCTGACCCGTCTCGCCCGCCGCTTCCTGGCGGCTCTCACCCAGCCCCAGGTCATCCAGCTGCGTCGGCTGATCATCGCCAACGCCGACGCCTTCCCCGCCCTGGGAGCCGCCTGGTACGAGCACGGTTTCGAACGGGTCCTGGCCACCCTGGCGGCCACCTTCGAGCGACTGACCGACCAGGGAGTGCTCAAGACCGACGACCCCGCGCTGGCCGCCCACCACTTCGCCGGACTGCTGCTGTGGATCCCCGTGAACCGGGCCATGTTCCACGGCGGCGTCCAGCACACGGAGGCCGACCTCGACCTCTACGCGACGGCCGGCATCCGCGCCTTCCTCGCCGCGTACCGGGCACCGGGCACCCCGTGAGGGGAGGGGCCCGGCGGGGGAAAGTAAAGCGTCCCGCCCCCCGGCGGGC
>NZ_JOGX01000021.1 GCF_000719555.1 Streptomyces sp. NRRL F-5727 | reverse complement strand
CCCCCCCGCCCACCCGCCCGCTCCCACCACCGAGATCGCCCGCCGGGCCGGCACCACCCCCGACGACGCCCTCGCCCGGCTGTATGAACTCCACGCACTCGGTCACGCCGAACGGGACGGCGACGGATGGAGGTTGACGAACAGCGGCAAGCCGCTGTCGAACGCGCGGCGAGGCGATCCTTGACCTGGCGCATTCGGGTGAAAAGGTGAAGCCGATGAGGAACCGAGTCATCCCGGCCGCACCCGCGGGGCCGACGCGCGCCACGGCCCCGGTTCGAAGATGTGGCCGACCACGTCCACCCGGACCGGCGCGATCCGCTCCCGTTCGCTCACCGCGACACCGCACTCACGCTACGCTCACCAGGATTCCCCACAGGACACCCAGACCGACGCACCCGACAGCAGAACGGCTCAAGGCAACGCATGCCCCAGCACACCTCCGGGTCTGACCGCGCTGCGGTGCCCCCAGCAGCCCGGGGCACCGTGCGGCCGGCCGCGCCGACCTCCCTCGAAGAGCTGTGGCGCTCGTACAAGGCCACCGGCGACGAGCGGCTGCGGGAGCAGCTGATCCTGCACTACTCGCCCCTCGTCAAGTACGTCGCCGGACGCGTCAGCGTCGGCCTGCCGTCCAACGTCGAACAGGCGGACTTCGTCTCCTCCGGGGTGTTCGGCCTCATCGACGCCATCGAGAAGTTCGACGTCGAGCGCGCCATCAAGTTCGAGACCTACGCCATCACCCGCATCCGCGGCGCGATGATCGACGAGCTCCGCGCCCTCGACTGGATCCCCCGCTCCGTGCGCCAGAAGGCCCGCAACGTCGAGCGCGCCTACGCCACCCTGGAGGCCCAGCTCCGGCGCACCCCCAGCGAGAGCGAGGTCGCCGCCGAGCTCGGCATCCCGCTGGAGGAACTGCACGCCGTCTTCAGCCAGTTGTCCCTGGCCAACGTCGTCGCCCTCGAAGAGCTGCTGCACGTCGGCGGCGAGGGCGACCGGCTCTCCCTGATGGACACCCTGGAGGACACGGCCGCCGACAACCCCGTCGAGGTCGCCGAGGACCGCGAGCTGCGCCGGCTGCTCGCCCGCGCGATCAACACCCTCCCCGAGCGGGAGAAGACCGTCGTCACGCTCTACTACTACGAGGGCCTGACGCTCGCCGAGATCGGGCACGTCCTCGGCGTCACCGAGAGCCGCGTCAGCCAGATCCACACCAAGTCCGTCCTGCAGCTTCGCGCCAAGCTCGCCGACGTCGGGCGCTGACCCCGCCCCACCGGTCGTACAGTGGAGCCGTGCCCAGGATTCGAGCGGCCTCCGTGGCCGAGCACCGGACCATGCAGCGCGGCGCCCTGCTGGACGCCGCGCGATCCCTGCTGTCCGAGGGCGGGACGGAGGCGCTGACCTTCCCCGCACTCGCCGAGCGCACCGGACTCGCGCGCTCGTCGGTCTACGAGTACTTCCGCTCCCGCGCCGCCGTCGTCGAGGAACTGTGCGCGGTCGACTTCCCCGTCTGGGCCGCCGAGGTCGAGTTCGCCATGGCCGGCGCCGACACCCCCGAGGCCAAGGTCGCCGCCTACGTCCGCAAGCAGCTGGAGCTCGTCGGCGACCGCCGCCACCGCGCCGTCGTCGCCATCTCCGCCGGCGAGCTCGACGACGGCGCCCGCGAGAAGATCCGCGCCGCCCACGGGGGCCTCGTCGCCATGGTCGTCGACGCCCTCGCCGACCTCGGCATGACCGAACCCCGGCTCGGCGCCATGCTCCTCCAGGGCGTCGTCGACGCCGCAGTCCGGCGTATCGAGCTCGGCGCCGCCGAGGACCCCGACCGCATCGCCGAGGCCGCCGTCAGCCTGGCCCTGCACGGCGTCACCGGCCCGCGTCCCTGACCAGCGGCAGCAGGCGGGACCGGGGCCGGACCGTCAGCAGGAGCGGGTCCAGATAGACCCGGCCCCGTAGCAGCCCCCAGTGCAGGCAGGACACGGGGCAGTGCCCGCCGGGGGCGACCTCGGCGATCGGGGTCCCCGCGGGGACCCGGGCGCCCCGGCCGGCCAGTGGCGTCACCGGGGAGAAGGTGGTCCGCAGCGGGGGAGTCCCCGTCCCCTCCAGGGTGAGCGTGACCACCCCGCGGCCGCCCACCGGACCGGCGAAGGTGACCGTCCCCGCCGCCGGTGCCCGGACGGGCGCCCCCGGCGGCGCGGCGAGGTCGACACCGCGGTGACCGGCGGCGTACGGCCCCGGCGGCGGCCGCCAGCCGCGCAGGATCTCCGGCGGCGGCGGGCCCACCGGCCAGAGCAGGGCGAGGACGAGGAAGACGGTCGTGAGCTGCATGGGGAGAGCCTCCCCGGGCAGCGCGGCACCCGGCGGGCGGAGCCGATTTCTGTGGACGGGCGGCGGCCTGTGGACAACGCCGTCACCCGGCGCTCCCGGGGTCCCGTACACTTCCTATGGCGACCCGGGTCACCGGGTCGACTTCGCACGCCCCGCCACTCGACTCCCAGAGCGCGGTGGCAGCGCCTTTCGGTCCTTCGTGGCACGGCGCGCCGGGGCGTCAGGAACACAACCGAGAAATCCAAGGAGATACGGCCATGGCCGTCGTCACGATGCGGGAGCTGCTGGAGAGCGGCGTCCACTTCGGTCACCAGACCCGTCGCTGGAACCCGAAGATGAAGCGCTTCATCTTCACCGAGCGCAACGGCATCTACATCATCGACCTGCTCCAGTCGCTGTCGTACATCGACCGCGCCTACGAGTTCGTCAAGGAGACCGTTGCCCACGGCGGCTCCGTCATGTTCGTCGGTACGAAGAAGCAGGCCCAGGAGGCCATCGCCGAGCAGGCGACGCGTGTCGGCATGCCGTACGTCAACCAGCGTTGGCTCGGTGGCATGCTCACCAACTTCTCGACCGTCTACAAGCGTCTGCAGCGCCTCAAGGAGCTCGAGCAGATCGACTTCGAGGACGTCGCGGCCTCGGGTCTCACCAAGAAGGAGCTCCTGGTCCTCTCGCGCGAGAAGGCCAAGCTGGAGAAGACCCTCGGTGGTATCCGCGAGATGCAGAAGGTGCCCAGCGCCGTCTGGATCGTCGACACCAAGAAGGAGCACATCGCCGTCGGCGAGGCTCGCAAGCTCAACATCCCGGTCGTCGCGATCCTCGACACCAACTGCGACCCCGACGAGGTCGACTACAAGATCCCGGGCAACGACGACGCGATCCGCTCCGTCACCCTGCTCACCCGCGTGATCGCCGACGCCGTCGCCGAGGGCCTCATCGCCCGCTCCGGCGCCGCGACCGGCGACTCGAAGCCGGGCGAGAAGGCCGCCGGCGAGCCGCTCGCCGAGTGGGAGCGCGACCTGCTCGAGGGCGAGAAGAAGGACGAGGCCGCCGAGGCCCCGGCCGCCGAGGCCGAGAAGGCCCCCGAGGCCGAGGCCGAGGCTCCGGCCGAGCAGGCCTGACCCCTTCCGCACTCCGGAACACCACGGAGGTGACGGCGGGGGCCCATGAAGCCCCCGCCGTCCCGCCGTAGATCTTCGTAGATCTTTCTGACTTCGAGAGAGAAACAGACTCATGGCGAACTACACCGCCGCTGACGTCAAGAAGCTCCGTGAGCTCACCGGCGCCGGCATGATGGACTGCAAGAAGGCCCTCGAAGAGGCCGACGGCGACGTCGACAAGGCCGTAGAGGCCCTGCGCATCAAGGGCCAGAAGGGTGTCGCCAAGCGCGAGGGCCGCTCCGCCGAGAACGGCGCCGTGGTCTCCCTCATCGCCGACGACAACACCTCCGGCGTCCTCGTCGAGCTGAAGTGCGAGACGGACTTCGTCGCCAAGGGTGACAAGTTCCTCGCCGTCGCCGACGCCCTCGCCGCCCACGTCGCCGCCACCAAGCCGGCCGACATCGAGGCCCTGCTCGCCTCCGAGATCGAGGCCGGCAAGACCGTGCAGGCCTTCGTGGACGAGGCCAACGCCAACCTCGGCGAGAAGATCGTCCTCGACCGCTTCGCCGCGTACGCCGACGGCTACGTCTCCGCGTACATGCACCGCACCATGCCCGACCTCCCGCCGCAGATCGGTGTCCTCGTCGAGTTCGACAAGGAGAACGCCGAGGTCGCCAAGGGTGTCGCGCAGCACATCGCCGCCTTCGCGCCGAAGTACCTCACCCGTGAGGACGTCCCGGCCGAGGTCGTCGAGTCCGAGCGTCGCATCGCCGAGGAGACCACCCGCGCCGAGGGCAAGCCCGAGGCCGCGATCGCCAAGATCGTCGAGGGTCGCGTCAACGGCTTCTTCAAGGACGCCACGCTGCTCGGCCAGCCGTACGCCCTGGACAACAAGAAGTCCGTCCAGCAGATCCTGGACGAGGCCGGTGTCACCCTGAAGCGCTTCACCCGCATCAAGGTCGGCATCTGAGTCCTTCGCGCCCACGCGACGGACACCGGACCCGGGTAGGGTCTGAGACAGTCGTTCCGCCCCGCGCGGGACGACCGCAGATGTGACGAGGAGGCCATTGCCGTACGGGAAACCCACGAGGACCCAGGGCAATGGCCTTCTTCGTATGTGCACGAGGAGATCTCCATGAATCAGGGCGCCGTACAGGGCGACAACGACAAGAGCGGCAAGAAGCTCGGCCGCTACATGCTGAAGCTGTCCGGGGAGGCCTTCTCCGGCGGTACCGGTCTCGGTGTCGACCCGGACGTCGTGCACGCCATCGCGCGTGAGATCGCGGCAGTGGTCCGCGACGGCGCCCAGATCGCCATCGTCATCGGCGGCGGCAACTTCTTCCGCGGCGCCGAGCTCCAGCAGCGCGGCATGGACCGGGCCCGCTCCGACTACATGGGCATGCTCGGCACCGTGATGAACTGCCTCGCCCTCCAGGACTTCCTGGAGAAGGAGGGCATCGACTCGCGCGTCCAGACCGCCATCACCATGGGCCAGGTCGCCGAGCCGTACATCCCGCTGCGCGCCGTGCGCCACCTGGAGAAGGGCCGCGTGGTCATCTTCGGCGCCGGCATGGGCATGCCGTACTTCTCCACCGACACGACCGCCGCCCAGCGGGCCCTGGAGATCGACGCCGAGGCGCTCCTCATGGGCAAGAACGGCGTGGACGGCGTCTACGACTCCGACCCGAGGACCAACCCCGCCGCGGTCAGGTTCGACGCCCTGGAGTACAGCGAGGTCATCACCCGCGACCTCAAGGTCGCCGATGCCACCGCCATCACCCTGTGCCGTGACAACAAGCTCCCGATCCTCGTCTTCGAACTGCTCGCCGAGGGCAATATCGCTCGCGCCGTGACGGGTGAGAAGATCGGCACACTCGTGAGCGACCAGGGCACCCGGGCCTGAAGCCCGCTCTCAACCGACACAACGCGACGACACGCAGGAGCAACTGGTGATCGAAGAGACCCTCCTCGAGGCCGAGGAGAAGATGGAGAAGGCCGTCGTGGTCGCCAAGGAGGACTTCGCCGCGATCCGCACCGGCCGTGCGCACCCGGCGATGTTCAACAAGATCGTGGCCGACTACTACGGCGCCCTCACCCCCATCAACCAGCTGGCCTCGTTCTCGGTGCCGGAGCCGCGCATGGCCGTGGTGACCCCGTTCGACAAGAGCGCGCTGCGCAACATCGAGCAGGCCATCCGCGACTCGGACCTCGGCGTCAACCCGAGCAACGACGGCAACATCATCCGGGTGACGTTCCCCGAGCTCACCGAGGAGCGCCGCCGCGACTACATCAAGGTCGCCAAGGGCAAGGCCGAGGACTCCAAGATCTCGATCCGCTCGGTGCGCCGCAAGGCCAAGGAGACCATCGACAAGCTCGTCAAGGACGGCGAGGTCGGTGAGGACGAGGGCCGCCGTGCGGAGAAGGAGCTCGACGACACCACCGCGAAGTACGTCGCGCAGGTGGACGAGCTGCTGAAGCACAAGGAAGCCGAGCTCCTCGAGGTCTGATGAACGACTCATCCTGGGGGGCGCCGGCGGCCGGTTCAGGTCTCGGCGGACCCGACCAGGGGCCTGCCCCGGCGGGTCCCGCCCACGATCGGCACCAGGCGGCGCAGACTCGCCCCATGCCCATCGTGCCCGACGTACCCGCCGGCGGATTCCAGGACGGACACGGACGGGGGGCCGCTCACACGGGCGGTCCCCTGTTCCGTGACGAGACCCCGCACGAGCACCCGCAGGAGCCCATGCCCAGCCCCGTACCGCCGCCTCCGCCCGCCGCGGCCCCCGCGCCGCGGCAGAAGAAGAGCGCGGGCCGGGACCTGGGCGCGGCCATAGGGGTCGGCGTCGGTCTCGGGGCCGTGATCATCGCGTCGCTGTTCATCTGGAAGCCGGCGTTCGTCGGCGTGGTCGCGGTCGCCGTGGTCGTCGGCCTGTGGGAGCTGACCTCCCGGCTCCAGGAGCGCAAGGCCATCAAGGCGCCGCTGGTGCCGCTCGCGGTCGGCGGCGCGGCCATGGTCGTCGCCGGGTACGTACGGGGCCCCGAGGGCGCCTGGGTCGCGATGGCACTGACGGCGCTCGCGGTGCTCGTCTGGCGGATGACGGAACCCCCCGAGGGGTATCTGAAGGACGTCACGGCGGGCGTCTTCGCCGCGTTCTACGTGCCGTTCCTGGCGACCTTCGTGGCGCTGCTGCTCACCGCCGACGACGGGCCGTGGCGGGTGCTGACCTTCCTGCTGCTCACGGTGGTCAGCGACACCGGGGCGTACGCGGTCGGCTGGCGCTTCGGGAAGCACAAGCTGGCGCCGCGGATCAGCCCCGGCAAGACCCGCGAGGGACTGGTCGGCGCGGTGGCCTTCGCGATGGCGGCCGGCGCGCTGTGCATGCAGTTCCTGATCGACGACGGCACCTGGTGGCAGGGCCTGATCCTCGGCCTGGCGGTGGCGGCGAGCGCGACGCTCGGCGACCTCGGCGAGTCGATGATCAAGCGGGACCTCGGCATCAAGGACATGGGGACGCTGCTCCCCGGCCATGGCGGCATCATGGACCGCCTGGACTCGCTCCTGCCGACGGCGCCGGTGGTGTGGCTGCTGCTCGCGCTCTTCGTCGGAACGGGTTGACGGACAGCGGGTACTCTGGAAGGGCTCGGGGCGGTGCCCCGGGCCCTTTCGTCGTCCTCGCCGCCGCGGGGACGGTCCAGTGAGGTCGCTCCGGCAGCAGTGCCGTGCTCCCCGCCGTCGCGGGACGTCCGACCTCGTGCCTGTTTGAGGAGAGACGCCGTCGTGGCTCGTCCGCTGCCCGGAGAACTCACTTTCGTCGCCCCGCGCGGAGCCAAGAAGCCGCCGCGGCACCTCGCCGACCTGACGCCCGCCGAGCGGAAGGAGGCCGTCGCCGCGATCGGCGAGAAGCCCTTCCGCGCCAAGCAGCTGTCGACGCACTACTTCTCGCGGTACGCGCACGACCCCGCCGCGTGGACCGACATCCCGGCCGCCGCGCGGGAGAAGCTCGCCGGGGAGCTGCTGCCCGACCTGATGTCGGTGGTGCGGCACATCTCGTGCGACGACGACACCACCCGCAAGACGCTCTGGCGGCTGCACGACGGCACCCTCGTCGAGTCGGTGCTCATGCGCTACCCGGACCGGGTGACCATGTGCATCTCCTCGCAGGCCGGCTGCGGCATGAACTGCCCGTTCTGCGCGACCGGGCAGGCCGGTCTCGACCGGAACCTGTCGACCGCCGAGATCGTGCACCAGATCGTCGACGGCATGCGCGCGCTGCGCGACGGCGAGGTGCCCGGCGGCCCGGCGCGGCTGTCGAACATCGTCTTCATGGGCATGGGCGAGCCGCTCGCCAACTACAAGCGGGTCGTCGGCGCCATCCGCCGGCTGACCGACCCGGAGCCGGACGGCCTGGGGCTCTCCCAGCGCGGCATCACCGTGTCCACGGTCGGCCTGGTGCCGGCCATGCTGCGCTTCGCCGACGAGGGCTTCAAGTGCCGGCTCGCGGTCTCGCTGCACGCGCCCGACGACGAGCTGCGGGACACCCTGGTGCCGGTGAACACCCGCTGGAAGGTCCGGGAGGTGCTGGACGCGGCCTGGGAGTACGCCGAGAAGTCCGGGCGCCGGATCTCCATCGAGTACGCCCTCATCCGGGACATCAACGACCAGGCGTGGCGGGGCGACCTGCTGGGCAAGCTGCTCAAGGGCAAGCGGGTGCACGTCAACCTGATCCCGCTGAACCCGACGCCGGGCTCGAAGTGGACCGCGTCCCGCCCGGAGGACGAGAAGGCGTTCGTCGAGGCCATCGCCCGGCACGGCGTGCCGGTGACCGTCCGCGACACCCGGGGCCAGGAGATCGACGGCGCCTGTGGACAGCTGGCCGCCGCCGAGCGCTGACCTTGTACCCTGTGCTCGAACACATCTGCATATTCCGACAGGGGAGCGCCACAGCGCTGAGAGTGCGGTAACCGTAGACCGCAGACCCTCTGAACCTCGCCCAGGTCATTCTGGGTAGGAAGTTCGGTCGTAACTCGAGCTGTTGCGCCCTGCCCGCGTCCGGTCCCCGGCCGCGGGCAGGGCCGCGTCTCTTCCTGGTCCCACCCAGGAGGAAGAACCACCATGCACACCAAGAAGGCAGCCGCCGTCGCGCTGGCCGCGGCGCTCGGCGTCACGAGCCTCGCCGCCTGCTCCACCGAGGACGTCCGCGGGGCCGCGGGCAAGAGCGGGACGCCGGCGCCCAAGACCGTGACCCTCGTCAGCCACGACTCCTTCAACGCCTCCAAGGAGGTGCTGGCCGAGTTCACGAAGCGGACCGGCTTCACCGTGAAGGTGCTGAAGGCCGGGGACGCGGGCGAGGCCGTCAACAAGGAGATCCTCACCAAGGGCTCCCCGCAGGGCGACGTCTTCTTCGGCGTCGACAACACCCTGCTCTCCCGCGCCGTCGACAACGGCATCTTCGTGGAGTACGAGGCGAAGGGCGCCGACCGGATCCCGGACACCTTCAAGCTCGACAAGCGGGTCACGCCGATCGACACCGGCGACATCTGCGTCAACTACGACAAGAAGTACTTCGCGGACAGGAAGCTGGCGCCGCCGCAGACCTTCGACGACCTGGCCAAGCCGGAGTACAAGGACCTGCTCGTCGTGGAGAACCCCGAGCGGTCCTCCCCGGGCCTCGGCTTCCTCCTCGGCACGGTCGCGAAGTACGGCGACGAGGGCTGGCAGGACTACTGGTCGAAGCTGAAGGCCAACGGCGTGAAGACCGTCGACAGCTGGGAGCTCGCCTACAACCAGGAGTTCTCCGGCTCGGCCGGCGGCAAGGAGGCCAAGGGCGACCGCCCGCTGGTCGTCTCCTACGCCTCCAGCCCGCCGGTCGAGGTGCTGTACGCGGAGCCGCAGCCGAAGGAGGCCCCCACCGGGGTGTCCACCGGCACCTGCTTCCGGCAGATCGAGTTCGCGGGCCTGCTGGACGGGGCGAAGAACCCCGAGGGCGGCAAGGCGCTGATCGACTTCCTGATCTCGAAGACGTTCCAGGACGACATGCCGCTCCAGATGTTCGTGAACCCGGTGGCGAAGGACGCCACCCTGCCCGAGCTGTTCACGAAGCACGGCGTGGTGATCGAGAAGCCGGAGACGATGGCTCCGGAGAAGATCACCGAGAAGCGCGAGGCGTGGATCCAGCAGTGGTCGTCGCTCCTCACGTGAGGCGTGACCGCCTGAGGAGCGCGGCGCGGCCGGCCCTGATGGCCCTGCCCGTCGCGTTCTTCGCGGTCTTCTTCGCCTGGCCCGTCGCCTCGATCGTCGAGCGCGGGCTGCGGCCGGACGGCGCCTGGGACCTGGGCGCCGTCGGGACGACGCTGGGCCGGTCCGACATCCTCGACGTGCTCGGCTTCACCGTCTGGCAGGCGGCCGCCTCCACCGGGCTGACGCTGCTCGTGGCGCTGCCGGGGGCGTACGTCTTCGCCCGCTTCGCCTTTCCCGGCAAGAACGCCCTGCGGGCCGTCGTCACCGTGCCGTTCGTGCTGCCCACGGTGCTGGTCGGCACCGCGTTCCTGGCGCTGGTGGGGCGAGGCGGGTTCACCGACGCGCTGTGGGGGCTGCGGCTCGACACCAGCGTGTGGGCGATCCTCCTCGCGCACGTCTTCTTCAACTACGCGGTCGTCGTCCGGACCGTCGGCGGGCTGTGGGCGCAGCTCGATCCGCGCCAGGAGGAGGCGGCCCGGGTGCTCGGCGCGTCCCGGTGGACGGCGTGGCGGACGGTGACGCTGCCCGCGCTGGCGCCGGCGGTGTCGGCGGCGGCGCTGATGGTCTTCCTGTTCACCTTCACCTCCTTCGGCGTCGTGCAGATCCTCGGCGGGGACGCGTACACGACGCTGGAGGCGGAGATCTACCGGCAGACGGCCCGGCTGCTCGACCTGCGGACGGCGGCCGTGCTGACGCTCACGCAGTTCGTGGCGGTGGGCGCGATCCTCGCCGTGCACGCGCGGACGGTGCGGCGGCGGGAGACCGCGCTGCGGCTGGTCTCCCCGGAACTGACCGCCCGCAGGCCGCGCGGCGTCGGGCAGTGGGCGCTGCTCGGCGGGGTGCTGGCCTCGGTGGCGGTGCTGATCCTGCTGCCGCTGGGCGTGCTCGTGGAGCGGTCCGTCGCCACCCCGGAGGGGTACGGGCTCCGCTACTACCGGGCGCTCGGCTCGCTCGACGAGGCCGGTACGTTCCTGGTGCCGCCGCTGGAGGCGGTGGGGAACTCGCTGGAGTACGCCGTCGCGGCCACCGCGATCGCCGTCGTCATCGGCGGGCTCGCGGCGGCGGCGCTCACCCGGCGGGCCGGCCGGCTGGTGCGGGGCTTCGACGCGCTGCTGATGCTGCCGCTCGGGGTGTCGGCGGTGACCGTCGGCTTCGGGTTCCTCATCACGCTCGACGAGCCGCCGTTCGACCTGCGGGCCAGCTGGATCCTCGTCCCGCTCGCGCAGGCGCTGGTCGGCGTGCCGTTCGTCGTCCGGACCATGCTGCCGGTGCTGCGGGCGGTGGACCAGCGGCTGCGGGAGGCGGCGGCGGTGCTGGGCGCGTCGCCGTGGCGGGCCTGGCGCGAGGTCGACTTCCCGCTGGTGCGGCGGGCGCTGCTGATCGCGGCCGGGTTCGCCTTCGCGGTGTCGCTCGGCGAGTTCGGCGCGACCGTCTTCATCGCCCGGCCCGACAGTCCGACCCTGCCGGTCGCGGTGGCGCGGCTGCTCGGCCGGCCGGGCGAGCTCAACTACGGGCAGGCGATGGCCCTGTCGACGATTCTGATGGTGGTGTGCGCGGTCTCCCTGCTGCTGCTGGAACGGCTGCGCACCGACCGGACCACCGGGGAGTTCTGATGCTGACCCTTGAGGGAGCGACCGTACGGTTCGGGGCGCGGGCGGTCCTCGACGCGGTGGACCTGGCGGTCGCCGAGCACGAGATCGTGTGTGTGCTCGGGCCGAGCGGCTCCGGTAAGTCGACGCTGCTGAGGGCGGTCGCCGGACTCCAGGCGCTGGACGCCGGCCGGGTGCTGCTCGGCGGCGCCGACCAGGCCGGGGTGCCGGTGCACCGGCGCGGAGTGGGCCTCATGTTCCAGGACCACCAGCTCTTCCCGCAGCGGGACGTCGCCGGGAACGTGGCCTTCGGGCCGCGGATGCACGGCGTGCCGAAGGAGGAGCGGGCCGCCCGCGTCGAGGAGCTGCTCGACCTGGTCGGGCTGCCGGGGGCCGGGCGGCGGTCGGTGGCCGCGCTGTCCGGCGGCGAGCAGCAGCGGGTGGCGCTGGCGCGGGCGCTGGCGCCGCGGCCGCGGCTGCTGATGCTGGACGAGCCGCTGGGACAGCTGGACCGGGGGCTGCGGGAGCGGCTGGTGGTGGAGCTGCGGTCGCTGTTCGGACGGCTCGGGACGACGGTCCTCGCGGTCACCCACGACCAGGGGGAGGCGTTCGCGCTGGCGGACCGGGTGGTGGTCATGCGGGACGGGCGGATCGTGCGGTCGGGGACGCCGGTGGAGGTGTGGCAGCGGCCGGGATCCGAGTTCACGGCCCGCTTCCTCGGCTTCGAGAACGTCGTCCCGGCGACCGTGTCCGGGGCGGTGGCGGAGACCGCGTGGGGCCGGATCCCGGTCCCGGCCGGCGCGCCGCAGGGCGAGCGGCGGCTGCTGGTCCGTCCGGCGGGCGTCCGGGTGGCGGACGAGGGCCTGGTCTGCCGGGTCGAGTCCCGCACCTTCCGGGGCCATCACGTGACGGTGGTGCTCCGGCCGGCGGACGGGCCGCCGCTGGAGGCCGAGTTCCCGCTGCGGGAGGTGCCCGAGGAGGGCGCGGAGGTCGCGGTGGCGTTCCGCGCCGAGGAGGTCGTGGTGCTGGACGGGGACGAGGACGCCTAGGAGCCCGGTGCCCGTGCCCGCGCGGACACGGAGGCCGGAGCGTCGCCAGGGGCCCACGACAGGAGGCCCCTGGCGACGCGGCCCTGCGGGTTTCGGGCCGGTCAGCCGGTCAGCGGCAGGGCCGCGAGTTCGCCGATCAGCCAGGTGAGGGGGACGAAGACGACGAGCAGCGCCCCGGCCCGCAGCAGCGCGGCGGTGCGGAGCACGGTCGGCGGGGCGCCGAGCCGGGCCAGCGCCTCGGCGGTGTGGGCCCGGCACTGGCGGGACTCCAGGGCGGCGGAGAGCAGGGTCGCCGTGGTGCACGTCATGACGACGCCGGCGCCGAGCCCGGTGAGCGGTCCGAACGCGGTGCCGCCGTCCCCGGCGCCGTACACGGTGGCCGCGGCGAGGGTGCCGGAGAGCACCGCGCAGACCACCCCGAGGGGGCGGCCGATGCGGGTGGCCTCGTCCATGAGGACCCGGCCGGCGAGGAGGCGTACGGCTCCGGGCCGGGCGGTCTGGAGCAGCCGGCCGCACAGGTGGGTGAGGCCGGGGCCGGCCAGCGCGAGCCCGGCGGCGGTGAGGATCCAGCCGGCCAGGACACCGGCGGGGGAGCCGTCGAAGCGGCCGGGCAGGGCGACGCCCGCGCCGCCGCCGCGCCCCGCGTACGTCTCCACGGCGAGGCCGACGGCGACCAGCGCGACGCCCCACGGGAGGCCGCTCGGCACCGGCCGGGCGGCGCCCTCGGGGGCGGGGGTGCCGGTGCGGGGGCGGAGCGCGAGGCCGGCCGCGGTGGCGCCGGCGACCGGCACGATCGCGAGCAGGGTGAGGGCGGCGGCCAGCGGCAGCGGCTGTCCGGCGGCGAGCAGGTCGGCGGCCGCCCCGTCGAAGGGGAGGCCGGTGAGGTCGCCGCGCAGGTGCAGGTAGACCAGGAGGGCCACCATGGAGCCGAGGGTGCAGGCGACGGCGGTCGAGGTGGCGGCGATGGCGGTGAGCCGGGCCGGGCCGAGGCCGATCGAGGAGAGCCCGGGGCGGGGCCGGGTGGCCGGGTCGGTCCGGGCGACGGCGACGGCGAACTGGACGGTGGCGGCGACCGGCAGCGCGCACCAGAGCAGCCGCAGCGCGGAGGCCGAGGAGTGCTCGGGGTGGCCGACGGCGTAGCCGAGCGTGCACAGCAGCAGGAAGCCCACGCCGGCGGCGGCCGCGGCGACGAGCAGTCGCCGCAGCTGGACCAGCGGGTGGGAGCCGCGGACTAGACGGAGAGCGAGCACGCGGCGACGCCCTCCGCCCCCGAGGCGGGCGGCACGCTGCCGGCCCGGCGTCCGTCGAGCAGGGTGATCGCCCGGTCGGCGAGCGCCGCGACCTCGCCGTCGTGGGTGGCGAGGAGCACGGTGATGCCGTGCGAGCGGGCGGCGGCGGTGAGGGTGCGGAGCACCTGCGCGCCGTCGGCCCGGTGCAGGGCGGCGGTGGGTTCGTCGGCGAAGAGGACGGTGGGTCCCGCGGCGAGGGCCCGGGCGATGGCGGTGCGCTGGCGCTGGGAGCGGGTGAGGCCGTGCGGGCGGGTCCGGGCGCAGGCGCCGATGTCGAGGCGGTCCAGCCATTCGCCGGCGGCGGTCTTCGCGGCCTTGTGGGGGACGCCGCGCAGCAGCAGCGGGAGGGCGGTGTTCTCCCAGGCGGTGAGTTCGGGGACGAGGCCGGGTTCGGGGCCGATCCAGCCGAAGCGTTCGCGGCGGAGCCGTTCGCGGCCGGCGGGGGAGAGGGTGTGGACGGGGGAGCTGTTGAACCAGACCTCGCCCTGCTGGGCGGGGAGCTCGCCGGAGAGGCAGCGCAGCAGGGTGGTCTTGCCGCTGCCGCGGGGGCCGGTGACGGCGAGGATCTCGCCCTCGCGGACGCCGACGGAGACGCCGCTGAGGGCCTCCGTGCCGCCCAGGGAGCAGTGCAGGGAACGCGCCCAGAGCACGTCGTTGTCCGGTGGGGCCATCGCGTACACCTCGATGTCGGATCCGATTCTTGCGTTCCCCCGTCCGGGGGAACGACGAGCGGGCCTGTCGGTCACTGGGCACCGTAAGTATTCGGATCCGTTTGTACGGACAGCACGCGGCCCGGGCCGCCGCCATCCACTCGGATGGCGGCATGCCCGGGCCGGGGGTCACGCCGTGAGGGCGGCGTGGCGCAGGGGGGGCCTACAGCTTGGTCCACGCCTCGGTGAGGACGTTGCGCAGGATGCCCTCGATCTCGTCGAAGGTGCCCTGGTCGGCGATGAGCGGCGGGGCCAGCTGGATGACCGGGTCGCCACGGTCGTCGGCGCGGCAGTACAGGCCGGCGTCGTACAGCGCCTTGGAGAGGAAGCCGTACAGGACGCGCTCCACCTCCTCGTCGTTGAAGGACTCCTTGGTGGCCTTGTCCTTGACGAGCTCGATGCCGTAGAAGAAGCCGTTGCCGCGGACGTCGCCGACGATCGGGAGGTCGTGCAGCTTCTTCAGGGTGTCGAAGAAGTTGCCCTCCTGGTCGAGGACGTGCTGGTTGAGGCCCTCCTTGTCGAAGATGTCCAGGTTGGCGAGCGCGACCGCCGAGGACACCGGGTGGCCACCGAAGGTGTAGCCGTGCAGGAAGGTGTTGTCGCCCTTGTAGAACGGCTCCGCGATGCGGTCCGAGATGATGCAGGCGCCGATCGGGGAGTAGCCCGAGGTCATGCCCTTGGCGCAGGTGATCATGTCGGGCACGTAGCCGAACTTGTCACAGGCGAACATCGTGCCGAGGCGGCCGAAGGCGCAGATCGTCTCGTCGGAGACGAGGAGCACGTCGTACTGGTCGCAGATCTCGCGGACCCGCTGGAAGTACCCGGGCGGCGGCGGGAAGCAGCCGCCGGCGTTCTGCACCGGCTCCAGGAAGACGGCGGCGACGGTGTCGGGGCCCTCGAAGAGGATCTGGGCCTCGATCTGGTCGGCGGCCCAGCGGCCGAACGCCTCGGGGTCGTCGCCGAAGATCGGCGCGCGGTAGATGTTGGTGTTCGGCACCTTGTGCGCGCCGGGGACCAGCGGCTCGAAGGGGGCCTTCAGGGCCGGCAGGCCGGTGATGGACAGGGCGCCCTGCGGGGTGCCGTGGTAGGCGACCGCACGCGAGATGACCTTGTACTTGGTGTGCTTGCCCTGCAGCTTGAAGTACTGCTTGGCGAGCTTCCACGCGGTCTCGACGGCCTCGCCGCCACCGGTGGTGAAGAAGACCTTGTTGAGGTCGCCCGGGGCGTAGTCGGCGAGGCGCTCGGCGAGCTCGACGGCCTTCGGGTGGGCGTACGACCACACCGGGAAGAAGGCGAGCTCCTGGGCCTGCTTGTACGCGACCTCGGCCAGCTCCTGGCGGCCGTGGCCGGCGTTGACCACGAAGAGGCCCGCGAGACCGTCGAGGTAGCGCTTGCCCTTGTCGTCGAAGATGTAGGTGCCCTCACCTCGGACGATGGTGGGGACGGGGCTGTTCTCGTACGACGACATGCGGGTGAAGTGCATCCACAGGTGGTCGTAGGCGGACTTTGACAGGTCGCTGCGGGACTGGGTCACGGTTATCGGGTTCCCCACATATAGGTCTGCTTCTTGAGCTTCAGGTAAACGAAGCTCTCGGTGGAGCGCACGCCGGGGAGCGTGCGGATCCGCTTGTTGATCACTTCCAGAAGGTGGTCGTCGTCCTCGCAGACGATCTCCACCATCAGGTCGAACGAGCCCGCGGTCATCACCACGTACTCGCACTCGGGCATGTCCGTCAGCGCTTCCGCGACCGGATCCAGGTCACCCTCGACGTGGATGCCGACCATCGCCTGTCGCCGGAGGCCCACGGTGAGCGGGTCGGTGACGGCGACGATCTGCATGACGCCCTGGTCGAGGAGCTTCTGGACGCGCTGCCGCACGGCCGCTTCGGAGAGGCCGACGGCCTTGCCGATCGCGGCGTAGGGACGGCGGCCGTCCTCCTGGAGCTGCTCGATGATCGCCAGGGAGACGGCATCGATCGTCGGGGACGAACCGGTTCCGGTTCTGGAGTCTGTGCTTCGACTGGCCACGACTTCACTGTGCACCGAGATGCGCAGTCGCGCAACCCCGAAGCGATGTAATTCGTTGTCGAGGACCCTCGAAGGCACTGAATCCGAAGTCGAGGGGGCTCGGGGCTGTTGAAAGCGTCAGCCGAACAAGTACGCTGGGGTGTCTCACCCATCGGGACGTCGCACAAGGTCGTGCGAAGACAGAACGTGACAGGAGGGGTGGCAAGTGACCACCGAGCTGCGCCGGCTGCGTAACTACATCGACGGAGAGTTCCGCGACGCGGCCGACGGCCGCACCATCGAGGTGATCAACCCGGCCACCGGTGAGGCGTACGCGACCTCCCCGCTCTCGGGCCAGGCCGACGTCGACGCCGCCATGGAGGCCGCCGCGGCCGCCTTCCCCGCCTGGCGCGACACCACGCCGTCCGAGCGCCAGAAGGTGCTCCTCAAGATCGCGGACGCCTTCGAGGAGCGGGCCGAGGAGCTCATCGCCGCCGAGGTCGAGAACACCGGCAAGCCGGTCGCCCTCACCGCGAGCGAGGAGATCCCGCCGATGGTGGACCAGATCCGCTTCTTCGCGGGTGCCGCCCGGCTGCTCGAGGGCCGTTCGGCCGGCGAGTACATGGAGGGCATGACCTCCATCATCCGCCGCGAGCCGGTCGGTGTCTGCGCGCAGGTCGCGCCGTGGAACTACCCGATGATGATGGCCGTGTGGAAGTTCGCCCCGGCCCTCGCCGCGGGCAACACGGTCGTCCTCAAGCCCTCGGACACCACCCCGGCCTCCACGGTCCTGATGGCCGAGATCATCGGCTCGATCGTCCCCAAGGGCGTCTTCAACGTCATCTGCGGCGACCGCGAGACCGGCCGCGCCATGGTCGAGCACCCGACCCCGGCGATGGCCTCCATCACCGGCTCCGTCCGCGCCGGCATGCAGGTCGCCGAGTCGGCGGCCAAGGACGTCAAGCGCGTCCACCTGGAGCTGGGCGGCAAGGCCCCCGTCGTGGTCTTCGAGGACACCGACATCGACAAGGCCGTCGAGGACATCTCCGTCGCCGGCTTCTTCAACGCCGGCCAGGACTGCACGGCCGCCACCCGCGTCCTCGTGCACGAGTCGATCCACGACGAGTTCGTCGCCGCCCTCGCCAAGGCCGCCGCCGAGACCAAGACCGGCCAGCCGGACGACGAGGACGTGCTCTACGGCCCGCTGAACAACGCCAACCAGCTGAAGCAGGTCGCCGGCTTCATCGACCGCCTCCCGGCCCACGCCAAGGTCGAGGCCGGCGGTCACCGCGTCGGCGACAAGGGCTACTTCTACGCCCCGACCGTCGTCTCCGGCCTGAAGCAGGACGACGAGATCGTCCAGAACGAGGTCTTCGGCCCGGTCATCACCGTCCAGTCCTTCGCGGACGAGGCGCAGGCCCTGGAGTTCGCCAACGGCGTCGAGTACGCCCTGGCCTCCTCCGTCTGGACCAAGGACCACCAGCGTGCGATGCGCATGTCCCGCTCGCTCGACTTCGGCTGTGTGTGGATCAACACCCACATCCCGCTGGTCGCCGAGATGCCGCACGGCGGCTTCAAGAAGTCCGGCTACGGCAAGGACCTCTCCGCGTACGGCTTCGAGGACTACACCCGCATCAAGCACGTGATGACCTCCCTGGGCTGATCGCACCCCGGGACCCCGCGCGGCCCCCACACCCTGTCCGGCAGGGGGTGGGGGCCGCGCTCCGTCGCGCGACGGAGCGCGGAACTCCCGTGCCGGTCCGCGAGTTGGGCGGGCATGACCGAGACGACCGTGACCCCGCTCGCCACCTACGGCCTCCTGCTCGCCTGGACCGTCCACGACCTCGAGGAACTGGCCGCCGGGCCGCGCTGGCTGAGGGAGAACCTGCCCGGTCTGCGGGAGCGGTTCCCCGCCGCGCCGGAGGCGGTCTGGCGGGCCGCCGAGGGCGTCGACGCGCGCGAGTTCGCCCTGGCCGTCGCGGTGATGGGGGCGATCGTGGGCGCGGCCGCCGTGGCGGGGGCCCGGTCCGGCGGCCGGTCCGCCTTCTACCAGGGCGCGCTGGACGGCTTCGGCCTGCACGGACTCGTCCACCTCGCCCAGGCCGCCGCGGTCCGGGGCCGTACCCCCGGCTCGGTCACCTCGGCGCTGGTCGTGATCCCGTTCTCCCTCTGGGCGCGCGGCCGGCTCGGCAGGGCCGGGGTGCTGCGGCCGGCCCGGCCGCGCGACGCCGGCGTCGGACTGGCCCTCGCGGCCGGGGCGACGGTCCTCGCGCACGCCGTCGCGCGCCGGGTCGCCCCCCGTTTCTGAACGCGTTCAAGAGGGGCGTACGCTACCCCCATGAGCGACCCGAACGGGCCGAGAGCCCTTCTCGCACGGATCCGCGCCTGGCTGATCCTCTTCGTCGTCTGCCTCGTCCTGAGCGGCGCCACCGCCTTCCCGCTCGTCACCGAACTCCGCTGGCTCGACTCCTCGCTGACCGGCTGGGCCTCGCCCGTCGCCGACGCCCTCCCCGGGCTCGCCGAGTGGATCCACAAGGTGGCCGGCGGGGTCGAGGCGGCCGGCGCCGACGCCCCGTACCTCCTCTACGGCACCGACTGGCTGGCCTTCGCGCACCTCGTCATCGCCGTCGCCTTCCACGGGCCCTACCGCGACCCCGTCCGCAACATCTGGGTCGTCGAGTTCGGCATGATCGCCTGCGTCGGCATCATCCCCCTCGCCCTGATCTGCGGCCCGATCCGGGACATCCCCTTCTGGTGGTCGGTCATCGACATGTCCTTCGGGGTCTTCGGCATCCTGCCGCTGCTCCACGTCCGCCGGCTCATCAAGCGGCTCGAAGCCGCCCAGGGCCTCACTCCGACGGCAGCCCGTACGTCGCCAGCATGAGCTCCAGCGCCGTGCGGTTCATCTCCTGGCCCTTCGCGTCCGTCGAGTTGACGCTGTAGACCAGGGTCCGCTCCCCGTGGCGGGTCGAGGCGACGGCCGCGTTGTACCCCCAGCGGCCGCCGGTCTTGCCCCACACCTCGCGCCCGCCCCGCCTCTTCATCGACAGGCCGACGGAGTACGCCGCCGGGTCGCCGGACCCGAGGTCCGTGACCTTCGACAGCGTGAACATCTCCTCCAGGAGCGGGCCGCGCACCGCTGCCGCGCGTCGGTGAGCCGGCCGAACACATAGGCCGCGCCGAACACGAAGAGTGAGAAGGCGAGTTCCCGCACCGAGCGGGAGTTGAGCCACACCGACACCGGCACCAGCATCAGCACCCCCGCCACCGCCCGCTGCCAGGCCGGCGCGAGCACCGCGACCGTGTGGAGGCACATCAACCCCTGGTACGGCAGCGGCTGCCCACCCCCGGACCGTCGACGGCCGGCCGGTACAGCGCACTGGCGGCCAGCACCGCCGGCGGCACCGCCATCGGCGCCCGCCGCCGCCACACCAGCGGCAGCACGGTCAGCGTCGTCAGCCCGTACGCCTGCCAGGTCGCCGGCGGAGCTCCGGCCCGCGCGGCACCACGAACGGCATCGTCACCGCCGCCTGCACCAGCAGCGCGAGCCCCGCGTCCACCGCTCGCGGATGCGCCGCGCCCCACTCCCGGGCCTGCGCCACCCCCCGTATCCGCATTACGGCTTGCGGCCCACCGCGCCGAACTGCGCCACCGCGGCGGCCTCCGGCGCACCCCACCGCGCGCACGACACGACGCCCGGTTCGAGGAGCTCCAGACCGTCGAAGAAGGAGGCGAACTCCTCCCGGGTGCGGGCGGTGATGGGCGGGGTGGCGTTCTCGTTCCAGAACGCCATCGCCTCCTTGTTGCCCTCGCCGCCCAGCTCCGGTTCGAGCGTCGGATGGGTGAGGACCAGATAGCTGCCGGACGGCACCGCGGCCATCAGCGTCCGCACGATCGACCGGGCCTCGTCGGTGTCCATCACGAAGTTCAGCAGGCCGAGCATCATCACCGCCACCGGGCGCCCCAGGTCGAGCACCTCGCCGGCCGCTTCCACGATCTTCTCCGGGTCGTGCGCGTCCGCGTCGACGTACTCGGTGACACCCCCGGGGGAGCTGGTCAGCAGCGCCCGGGCGTGGGTGAGGACGATCGGGTCGTTGTCGACGTAGACGATCCGGGCGTCCGGCGCGACCCGCTGCGCCACCTCGTGGGTGTTGTCGGCGGTCGGCAGCCCGGTGCCGATGTCGAGGAACTGGCGCACCCCCTCGCCGGCCAGCCGGGTCACCACCCGGCCGAGGAACGCCCGGTCCGCGCGGGCGACTTCGCCGATGCTGGGGTGGAAGGAGACGACCTGGTCGCCGACGGCGCGGTCGACCGGGTAGTTGTCCTTGCCGCCCAGCCAGTAGTTCCACACCCGGGCGTTGTGGGCGATGTCGGTCCGGATCCGGTCGTTCATCAGGGAGCCTTTCGCAGGACGGCGGCGAGGACGTCGACCCGGTTGGTGGTGATCGAGTCGACCCCGTTCGCGATCAGCCTACGCATGGTCCTGCGGGTGTCCGGCGTCCAGGCCGAGACGAGCAGCCCGTCCCGGTGCACCCGCTCCGCCAGCGCCTCCCCGACCAGCCCGAAACGGTAGTTGAGCCACTTCGGGCGGACCGCGTCGAGCAGCACCCGGCGGGGCGGGGCCAGCGAGGTCCAGGTGAGCGCGATCTCGGCGTGCGGGTCGGCCGCCCGCACCTGGAGCATCGCGACCGCGCCCGCGCAGTAGTAGACGCGCTCCCCGGCGCCCGCCTCGCGGACCGCGCCGACGATCTTCCGGACCGACGCCTCGTTCCCGCCGGGCAGGTCGAGCATCAGCCGGCGCGCCCCGGCCGCCAGGAGCGCGTCACGGAGCGTCGGCACCCCGCCGTAGGTCAGCTCGCGCAGCTGCTCGTGGGTGAGCGAGGAGAGCGGCCGGTCGTGGCCCCACAGCCGCTTCAGGGTGTCGTCGTGGAGGAGGACGGGCACCTCGTCCTTCGTCAGCCGGACGTCGACCTCGACCGCGTCCGCCCCCCGCTCGAAGGCGGAGCCGATCGAGGGGAGGGTGTTCTCCCGGGCGCGGTACGGGTCGCCGCGATGGCCTACGACAGTGACAGATCGCATGGCGCCCATTCTCGGCCGGGGCTCAGCGCGCCAGCCACTCCTCCGTGTACGTGTCGATCTCGGCGGCCAGCCGCCGCTTGCCCGCCGGGTCGAGGAAGGACGCCTCGACCGCGTTCTTCGCCAGGGCGGCCAGACCGCGCTCGTCGAGGCCGAGGAGGCGGGCGGCGACGGCGTACTCGTTGTTCAGGTCGGTGCCGAACATCGGCGGGTCGTCGCTGTTGACCGTGACCAGTACGCCCGCGTCGACCATGGCCCGGATCGGGTGCTCGTCGAGGGTGGCCACCGCCCGGGTCGCGATGTTCGAGGTCGGGCAGACCTCCAGGGCGATCCGGTGCTCCGCCAGGTACGCGAGGAGCTCGGGGTCCTGGACGGAGCTGGTGCCGTGGCCGATGCGCTCGGCGCCCAGGTCGCGGATCGCGTCCCAGACCGTCTGCGGGCCGGTCGTCTCGCCGGCGTGCGGCACCGAGCGCAGCCCGGCCGCCCTGGCCCGGTCGAAGTACGGCTTGAACTGCGGGCGCGGCACCCCGATCTCCGGGCCGCCGAGACCGAAGGAGACCAGGCCCTCGGGGCGGATGCCGTCCGTGGTGGCGAGCCGCGCGGTCTCCTCGGCGGCCTCCAGTCCGGCCTCGCCGGGGATGTCGAAGCACCAGCGCAGCACGGTGCCGAACTCGGCCTCCGCCGCCTTGCGGGCGTCCTCGATCGCCGCCATGAACGCCCGCTCGTCGATGCCGCGGCGGGTGGAGGAGTACGGGGTGATGGTCAGCTCGGCGTAGCGGATGTTCTGCCGCGCCATGTCCCGGGCGACCTCGAAGGTCAGCAGCCGGACGTCCTCCGGGGTGCGCACCAGGTCCACGACGGACAGGTACACGTCGATGAAGTGCGCGAAGTCGGTGAAGGTGAAGTAGTCGGCCAGCGCCTCCGGGTCCGTGGGGACCTTGGAGTCCGGATGCCGGGCGGCCAGCTCGGAGACGATCCGGGGAGAGGCGGAGCCCACGTGGTGGACGTGCAGCTCCGCCTTGGGCAGGCCCGCGATGAAGGGGTGGAGATCGGTCATCGGATCATCGTAGGCCGGGCGGGGACGCGGCGGTCGGCACGCCGTAGCATGACGGGACCACGGAGGGAGCCCCGAATGTCCGACACCGCCGAGCCGCGCCCGCAGGACCGGGGCACGACCGACCCGTGGGCCCCGCCGGAGCGGGCGGAGTCCCGGGTGGAGCCGGCCAAGCAGGCACCGGCCGACCGCCGCCCGGTGCACGAGCAGCCGACGGTCACCTCGATACCCACCGGGGAGACGGCCGGCGCCGAACTGCCGCCGCCCCCGGTCGCCCCCGGCGGCCCCGCCGCGTACGGCACGCCCCCGCCCCGGCCGGTCCACGGCCCGCCCACGGTCGCGTCGGGTTACGGCTACCCGGCCGCGGGGCCCGGCGCCACGACCTCGTACGGCTATCCGGCCGCCGGTCCCGGCCCCGCCGCGTACGGCTACCCGCCGGCCCACCCGATGCCGTACGGGCCGGTCCCCGGCCAGAACAACGGCATAGGTACGGCCGGCATGGTGCTCGGCATCATCGGCACCTGCCTCTTCTGGTTCTACGGCGTCCCGTCGATCGTGCTCGGGATCCTCGCCCTGATCTTCGGCATCCTCGGCCGCAAGCGGGTCAACCGCGGCGAGGCGAGCAACGGCGGCGCCGCCACCGCCGGCATCGTCCTCGGCGTCATCTCCACCGTCCTCGGTGCGGCCGTCATCGCCCTCGTGGTGTGGGCCGTCGCCAGCTACGGCGAGTACGAGAAGACCGAGGACGGCGTGTCGACCTCAGCGGTCCTCGTCGTCGGCGACCGGGCCTGAACCGGCTCCGGTACGCAGCCGCTCCCGGGCCTCCATCAGCGCGAAGCCCAGCAGGTTGAGCCCGCGCCAGCGGGCCGGGTCGTGGGCGCCGGGGTCGCCGGCGGCGAGGCCGATGCCCCAGATCCGGTCCAGCGGGCTCGCCTCCACGAGCACCCGGGAGCCGGTTCCGAGCAGGAAGTCCCGCAGCCCCTCGTCCGAGGCGAACTTGTGGACGCTGCCGGCCACCACGATCCCGGCGCGCTCCCGCGCCCACACGGTCTCGTCGAAGCCGCGGACCAGTCGGCCGGCGTTCTTCGCCTCGGCCGGGGTGCGGGCGGCCAGCGCCGTCCGCTCCGCCTCGGCGTCGCCGAAGAGGCGGGCCTTGGCGGCCATCATCCAGTGCTCGGCCGTCGCGTAGCGCACGCCGTCGACCTCGAAGGGTGAGGGCCACCACTGGCTCAGACAGCTCTGGGTGAGCCGTCCGTCCGGGGCCGGCCGATGGCCCCAGAAGTGCAGCCACTTCACCTTCTCACCCCTGCTGACCTGGTGTGTCAGCTCCTCGATGGTCATCATGCACGCGAGTCTGGCATCCGCGAGTGACACTCCGTACGGAGATTTTCCCGGGTCCTCGACACTTGGTCGACCGAATCCGTCGAGTAACCAAAAGGCAACAACGGAATCCCTTGTTCGAACCGGGTCCCTCTGTCAGGATCGGCACTCAATTCGAGCTGGGACAACGGAGAGCGTCATGGGCAACCGCTTCCAGGTGACCGACCGCTTCGCGGGCGGCGCGCAGTACATCGGCGGACGGCTCCGCCCCGGGACCTCCGGGAGGACGCACAGCGTCGTCGACCCCGCCACCGGCGAGAGCGTCTACACCTACGCGCTCGCCTCCACGGCGGACGTCGACGAGGCCGTGGCCGCCGCGAAGGCGGCCTTCCCCGGCTGGGCGGCCGCCACCCCGGGGGAGCGCTCCGGCGCCCTGCACCGCCTCGCCGCGGTCCTCGCCGAGCAGGCCGAGGACTTCGCCCTGGCCGAATCCCTCCAGTGCGGCAAGCCGATCCGGCTCACCACCGAGTTCGACGTGCCCGGGACCATCGACAACACCGCCTTCTTCGCCGGCGCGGCCCGCCACCTCCAGGGCCAGTCCGCCGGCGAGTACTCCGGCGACCACACCTCGTACGTGCGGCGCGAGCCGATCGGCGTGGTCGGCTCCATCGCCCCCTGGAACTACCCGCTCCAGATGGCCGCCTGGAAGATCCTCCCGGCGATCGCGGCCGGCAACACCATCGTCCTGAAGCCGGCCGAGCTGACCCCGCTCACCTCCCTGATGTTCGCCCAGGCGGCCAAGGAGGCGGGCATCCCGGACGGCGTCGTCAACATCGTCACCGGCTCCGGCCGCGAGGCGGGCGAGCACCTCGTCGGTCACCCGGACGTCGCCATGACCTCCTTCACCGGCTCCACCCCGGTCGGCAAGCGGGTCGCCGAGGTCGCCACCGCCACCGTCAAGCGGCTCCACCTGGAGCTCGGCGGCAAGGCCCCCTTCGTCGTCTTCGACGACGCCGACCTGGAGGCCGCCGCGCACGGCGCCGTCGCCGCCTCCCTCATCAACACCGGCCAGGACTGCACCGCCGCCACCCGCGCCTACGTCCAGCGGCCGCTCTTCGACGCGTTCGTCGCCCGGGTCGCGGAGCTCATGGAGACCGTCCGGCTCGGCGACCCCGCCGACCCGGCCACCGACCTCGGCCCGCTGGTCTCGCACGTCCAGCGCGACCGGGTGGCCGGCTTCGTGGAGCGGGCCCGCGGCTACGCGACCGTCGTCACCGGAGGCGAAGCCCCTGGTGGAGAGCTCGAGAACGGCGCATACTATCGGCCCACCCTGATCACCGGCGCCGCGCAGGACAGCGAGGTCGTGCAGTCGGAGATCTTCGGACCGGTCCTGGTGGCCCTGCCCTTCGACACCGACGACGAGGGCATCCGGCTCGCCAACGACACCCCGTACGGCCTCGCCGCCTCCGCCTGGAGCCGCGACGTCTACCGGGCGAACAGGGCCACCCGTGAGATCAAGGCCGGCTGCGTCTGGGTCAACGACCACATCCCGATCATCAGCGAGATGCCGCACGGCGGATACAAGGCGTCCGGCTACGGAAAGGACATGTCCTCCTACTCCTTCGAGGAGTACACGCAGGTCAAGCACGTGATGTTCGACAACACGGCGGTGGCGGCCAAGGACTGGCACCGCACGATCTTCGGGGACCGATAGCAACCAGCCGCCCGACCAGCGGCGCAACCATCCCGAAAGGGCACAGCGCATGGAGCAGTACGAGCCCGACCGCCTGTCCGCCGCCCAGCTGGCGGCGATCCGGCGCAGCATGACGAGCGGCCGTGGTGCCCTCAGCCGCCGCTCGCTGCTGCGGGCCGGAGGCGTGGGCGCGCTCACGGTCGGCGGCCTGGCCGGCCTGACGGCCTGCGGCATCCCGCCGGCCAAGCGAGAGGGACAGGGCCCGGCGTCCACCGACTTCTCGGCCAAGGAGAAGAGCGTCAGCTTCTCCAACTGGACCGAGTACATGGACGTCAGCGAGGACGAGAAGTCCCGCCCCACCCTGGAGGCGTTCACCGAACGCACCGGGATCAAGGTCAAGTACACCGAGGACATCAACGACAACGTCGAGTTCTTCGGCAAGATCAAGCCGCAGCTCGCGGCCGGCCAGGACACCGGCCGCGACCTGATCTGCGTCACCGACTGGCTGGCCGCCCGGATCATCCGGCTCGGCTGGGCGCAGAAGCTCGACCCGGCGAACCTGCCCAACGCCTACGCCAACCTCTCCGCCCAGTTCCGCCGCCCCGACTGGGACCCGGGCCGCGCCTACTCGTACCCGTGGACCGGCATCTCCACCGTCATCGCCTACAACACCAAGGCGACCGGCGGGAAGAAGGTCGACTCGGTCAGCCAGCTCCTCGACGACCCCGCGCTCAAGGGCCGGGTCGGCTTCCTCACCGAGATGCGCGACACCGTCGGCATGACCCTGCTCGACCTGGGCAAGGACCCCGGCACCTTCACCGACGCCGACTTCGACGCGGCGATCGGCCGCCTCCAGAAGGCCGTCGACAAGAAGCAGATCCGCCGCTTCACCGGCAACGACTACACCTCGGACCTGGACAAGGGCGACATCGCCGCCTGTCTCGCCTGGGCCGGCGACATCATCCAGCTCCAGGCGGACAACCCGGACATCCAGTACACGATCCCGAACGCCGGCTACATCACGTCGACGGACAACCTGCTCGTCCCCACCAAGGCCCGGCACAAGGCCAACGCCGAGAAGCTCATCGACTACTACTACGAGCTTCCCAACGCGGCCCAGCTCGCCGCCTACATCAACTACGTCTGTCCCGTCGACGGGGTGAAGGACGAACTGGCCAAGATCGACCCCGAGCTCGCGGCCAACACCCTGATCCTCCCGGACAAGGCCATGGCCAAGAAGTCCCGCGCCTTCCGCTCGCTGACCGGCGACGAGGAGACGGCGTACGAGGAGAAGTTCGCCAAGCTCATCGGCGCCTGAGCCGTCGTCCACCCTCTTACGAAGATCCGGGACCGCAATCCATGACTGACAAGACCACCGGCGGCGACGTCCGACTCACCGGGATCAGCAAGACCTACGGCTCCTTCACCGCCGTCCACCCGCTCGACCTCACCGTGCCGCAGGGCTCCTTCTTCGCCCTGCTCGGCGCCTCCGGCTGCGGCAAGACCACCACCCTGCGCATGATCGCCGGCCTGGAGGACCCCTCCACCGGCACGATCTTCCTCGGCGACAAGGACGTCACCGACCTCCCGCCCTACAAGCGGCCGGTCAACACCGTCTTCCAGTCCTACGCGCTCTTCCCGCACATGGACATCTCCGAGAACATCGCCTTCGGCCTGCGCCGCCGGGGCATCAAGTCGGTGAAGAAGCAGGTCGACGAGATGCTGGAGCTCGTCCAGCTCGGCGACAAGGCGAAGCACAAGCCGCACCAGCTCTCCGGCGGCCAGCAGCAGCGCGTCGCCGTCGCCCGCGCCCTCATCAACCACCCGCAGGTGCTCCTCCTCGACGAGCCGCTCGGCGCCCTCGACCTCAAGCTGCGCCGCCAGATGCAGCTGGAGCTCAAGCGGATCCAGACCGAGGTCGGCATCACCTTCGTGCACGTCACCCACGACCAGGAGGAGGCCATGACCATGGCCGACCAGGTCGCGGTCATGAACGGCGGCCGGGTCGAGCAGCTCGGCGCCCCCGCCGACCTGTACGAGAACCCGCAGACCACCTTCGTCGCCAACTTCCTCGGCACCTCCAACCTCATCGAGGCCGAGGTCGTCGAGACGGGCACCGACGTCGTCGTCACGGCCGGCGGCGGCAAGCTCCGGGTCCCCGGCGACCGCTGTACGGACGCCGTCCGCCAGGGCGGCAAGCTCCTCGTCGGCGTCCGCCCCGAGAAGATCTCGCTCGCGCACGCCGACGACGCGGGCTCGATCGCCGACGGCCGCAACCGGGTCACCGGCCGGATCGTCGACTCCTCCTTCATCGGCGTCTCCACCCAGTACGTGGTGAACTCGCCGGCCGGCGCCGAGCTCCAGGTCTACGAGCAGAACATCGAGCGCGACTCCCGGCTCGTCCCCGGCGCCCAGGTCGTCCTGCACTGGAACCCGGCCCACACCTTCGGCCTCGACGCCGCCCAGGACATCGACGCCGGCGTGGAGACGGTGGAGGACGCCGCGTGAGCACGACCCTGACGAAGGAGGCGCCGGGGCCGGTCGAGGAACCGGTTCTGCGCAAGCCTCCCACCCGCAAGCGGCTCGTCCCCTACTGGCTGCTGCTCCCCGGCATCCTCTGGCTCCTGGTCTTCTTCGCCCTGCCGCTGGTCTACCAGGCGTCCACCTCGGTGCAGACCGGCTCCCTCGAACAGGGCTTCCAGGTCACCTGGCACTTCCAGACCTACCTGGACGCCTTCACCGAGTACTGGCCGCAGCTGCTGCGCTCCCTGCTGTACGCCGGCACCGCGACCCTGCTCTGCCTGCTGCTCGGCTACCCGCTCGCGTACCTCATCGCCTTCAAGGCCGGCCGCTGGCGCAACCTGCTGCTCGTCCTGGTGATCGCGCCCTTCTTCACCAGCTTCCTCATCCGGACCCTGGCGTGGAAGACGATCCTCGCCGACGACAGCCTCGTCGTGGACGCGCTCAACGCGCTGCACGTCCTCGACGTGACCAGCTGGCTCGGCTGGACCGACGGCGAGCGGGTGCTCGCCACCCCGATGGCGGTCGTCTGCGGCCTCACGTACAACTTCCTGCCGTTCATGATCCTGCCCCTCTACACCTCCCTGGAGCGGATCGACGGCCGGCTGCACGAGGCCGCCCAGGACCTCTACGCCTCCCCGGCGACCACCTTCCGCAAGGTGACCTTCCCGCTGTCGATGCCCGGCGTCGTGTCCGGCACCCTGCTCACCTTCATCCCGGCGAGCGGCGACTACGTCAACGCCGAACTCCTCGGCTCCACCGACACCAAGATGATCGGCAACGTCATCCAGTCGCAGTTCCTCCGCGTCCTCGACTACCCGACGGCCGCCGCCCTGTCCTTCATCCTCATGGCGATCGTGCTCCTCATGGTCACCGTCTACATCCGCAAGGCGGGAACGGAGGACCTCGTCTGATGACCTGGCTGCGCAAGAACCTCGTCGTCATCGCCGGCCTGCTGACGCTCGCGTACATGATCCTGCCGAACGTCGTGGTCATGGTGTTCTCGTTCAACAAGCCGAACGGGCGCTTCAACTACTCCTGGCAGCAGTTCTCCCTCGACGCCTGGAAGGACCCCTGCGGCGTCGCCGACATGTGCGAGTCGCTCACGCTCTCGCTCCAGCTCGCCGCCTGGGCCACCGTCGGCGCCGTCGTCCTCGGCACGATGATCGCCTTCGCGCTGGTCCGCTACCGCTTCCGGGCGCGCGGCGCGATCAACTCGCTGATCTTCCTGCCGATGGCGATGCCCGAGGTCGTCATGGCCGCCTCGCTGCTCACCCTCTTCCTCAACATGGGGATCGAGCTGGGCTTCTGGACGGTCCTCATCGCCCACATCATGTTCTGCCTGTCGTTCGTCGTGACGGCGGTCAAGGCCCGGGTCATGTCCATGGACCCGCGCCTGGAGGAGGCCGCGCGCGACCTCTACGCGGGGCCGGCGCAGACCTTCCTGCGCGTCACCCTGCCGATCGCCGCGCCCGGCATCGCCGCCGGCGCGCTGCTTGCCTTCGCGCTCTCGTTCGACGACTTCATCATCACCAACTTCAACGCGGGCTCCACGGTGACCTTCCCCATGTTCGTCTGGGGCTCGGCCCAGCGCGGAACACCCGTTCAGATCAACGTCATCGGCACCGCGATGTTCGCCCTCGCGGTACTGATCGTCGTGGCCGGACAGATCATCACGAACCGGCGCAGGAAAACAGCAACAGCCTGAGCGTAGGAAGCCCAGGCACCGAAGGAGTTGGAAACCATGGCCCCAGTCGCCATGCGTCTCGCTGCATCATCTCTCTCCGACGCCCAGCCCGTCCCCTTCTGGCTGGAAGACCCCGGCAAGCCCGGCGCCCTGCCCGCCCTCACCGGCACCGAGAAGTGCGATCTCCTCGTGATCGGCGGCGGCTACAGCGGACTGTGGACCGCGCTCCTCGCCAAGGAGCGCGACCCCGGCCAGGACGTCGTGCTGATCGAAGGCCGCGAGGCGGGCTGGGCCGCCTCGGGCCGCAACGGCGGCTTCTGCGCCGCCTCCCTCACCCACGGCTTCGGCAACGGCCTCTCCCGCTGGCCGGGCGAGCTGCCGAAGCTGGAACGGCTCGGCGCGGCCAACCTCGACGCCATCGAGGCGGCCGTCGCCCGCTACTCCCTGGACTGCGAGTTCGAGCGCACCGGCGAGATCGACGTGGCCACCGAGGCGTACCAGCTGGAGGAGCTCCACGCGTGGTACGAGGAGGCCGAGCGGCTCGGCCTCGCCGGCGGCCTCACTCTCCTCGACCAGGACGCCGTCCGGGCCGAGGTGAACTCGCCGACCTTCCGGGGCGGTCTGTGGGACCGCGACGGCGTCGCCATGCTCCACCCGGCGAAGCTCGCCTGGGGCCTCAAGCGGGCCTGCCTCGACCTCGGCGTGCGGATCTTCGAGAACACCCCGGGCCTCGACCTGGTGTCGGCCGGCGCCGGCATGGCCGTGCGCACCCCGTACGGCCGGGTCGCCGCCCGCCGGGTCGCCCTCGGCACCAACGTCTTCCCGTCGCTGGTCAAGCGGCTGCGCCCGTACACCGTCCCGGTCTACGACTACGCGCTGGTCACCGAGCCGCTGACCGACGAGCAGCTCGCCTCCGTCGGCTGGAGGAACCGGCAGGGCCTCGGCGACTCCGCCAACCAGTTCCACTACTTCCGGATCACCGCCGACAACCGGATCCTCTGGGGCGGGTACGACGCCGTCTACCGCTTCGGCGGCAAGGTGCAGGCGGAGATGGACCACCGCCCGGAGACCTACCTCAAGCTGGCCGAGCACTTCTTCACCTGCTTCCCGCAGCTGGAGGGGCTCCGCTTCAGCCACGCCTGGGGCGGCGCGATCGACACCTGCTCGCGCTTCTCGGCCTTCTTCGGCACCGCCCACCAGGGCAGGGTGGCGTACGCGCAGGGCTACACCGGGCTCGGCGTCGGCGCCACCCGCTTCGGCGCCGAGGTGATGCTCGACCTGCTCGCCGGGGAGCGCACCGAGCGCACCGAGCTGGCCATGGTCCGCTCCAAGCCGCTGCCCTTCCCGCCGGAGCCGATCGCCTGGGCCGGCATCGGGATCACCAAGTGGTCGCTGGCCCGCGCCGACGCCAACGGCGGGCGGCGGAACCTGTGGCTGAAGGCGATGGACAAGCTGGGCCTCGGCTTCGACAGCTGAACCGCCCGCCACCCTCGATGTGATTCAGATCACAACCGATGGGTAGGGAAACCCGCGTAAGAGCGGGGAACCCTCGCGCTCTCTCCGTGTGGACGCGCACCTCCGCGCGTCCCCATGGAGAGGAGTACGCACGATGACAGCTACGGGGGCCTCCGGCGTCAGGGCCGCGGTGGAATGGCTGGCCGCGGTCGCGCCCGATCCCGACGCCTGCCGCTGGGAGTGGGAGCGCAACCCGCACGGGATCGCCCTGCTGCCGGCCGGCCGGCGCTGGGACGTGCTGATCCTGCCGGGCGGGCTCGGCCACCCCACCCTCGACGTCCTGACCCGCCTGGTCGACCGGCCGGGCCCGGTCCTCGCCGACTTCGGCGACGCCCGGATCGGCTTCTTCGTCCCGCCCGGCACGGCCGCCCGCTGGCTCGGCACCGGGGTCCGCGGCGCCGGGTCCGGCACCTGGATCGCCGTCCCCTATCCGGGGCGGGCGACCGGGGGAGGGCGCTGGCTGGTGATGCCGGACGGGCAGGGCACGCTCACCGACGCCTCGCTGCTCGAACTCGCCATGCACGAGGCCGCGGGCGAACTGGCCCGCGAACAGACGCCCGGCGGGGCCGCCTCCTGATATCCCCTCCTCCGACTCCGGTCCCGTCCAGAGGTCTTGACCACTCGATTGGTCTGGACCATGCTGTGCCGCGCTCCACTCCGATCCCCCACCCCCGGAGGCAGTCGTGGACCGCACCAGACCTCTCACCCTGCTGCTGGCGGGCGCGCTCGCCGTCGGCGGGCTCGCCGCGCTCACCCCGGCCGCCCAGGCCGCCGACTCCGAACTCGCCCGCAACGGCGGCTTCGAGGCCGGCCTGGACGGCTGGACCTGCACCGCGGGCAGCGGCGCCGTCGTCTCCTCTCCCGTCCACAGCGGGACGAAGGCGCTCCAGGCCACCCCGGCCGGCAGCGACAACGCCAAGTGCTCCCAGACCATCACGGTCAAGCCCAACTCGGCGTACACGCTGAGCGGCTGGGTCCGCGGCAGCTACGTCTACCTCGGCGTCACCGGCACCGGCACCGCCGACACCTCCACCTGGACCCAGTCCGCCCCCGACTGGCAGAAGCTCTCCACCACCTTCACCACCGGCGCCGGCACCACCTCGGTCACGGTCTACACCCACGGCTGGTACGGCACCCCCGCCTACCAGGCCGACGACCTCTCCCTCTACGGCCCCGGCGGCGACCCGGTCCAGCTCCCCGCCGCCCCCACCGGCCTCACCGCCGGCTCCCCGACCGCCACCTCCGTGCCGCTGAGCTGGACCGCCGTCCCCGGCGCCACCTCGTACCACGTCTACCGGGGCACCACGAGGATCCAGACGGTCACCGGCACCACCGCCACCGCGACCGGGCTCACGGCCTCCACCGCGTACACCTTCCAGGTCAGCGCCGCGAACAGCGCCGGCGAGTCCCCGAAGTCGGCCCCGGTGACCGCGACCACGACCTCCGGAGGCGGCGGCGACCCCGGCGGCGCGCTCCCCGCCCGCGCCCTCGTCGGCTACCTCCACGCCAGCTTCGCCAACGGCTCCGGCTACACCCGCATGGCCGACGTGCCGGACTCCTGGGACGTCATCAACCTGGCCTTCGGCGAGCCGACCTCGGTCACCTCCGGCGACATCCGCTTCAGCCTCTGCCCGGCGACCGAATGCCCGAACGTCGAGTCCCCCGCCGACTTCAAGGCCGCCATCAAGGCCAAGCAGGCCGCCGGCAAGAAGGTCCTCATCTCCATCGGCGGCCAGAACGGCCAGGTCCAGCTCGCCACCACCGCCGCCCGCGACGCCTTCGTCACCTCGGTCTCGAAGATCATCGACGAGTACGGCCTCGACGGCCTCGACATCGACTTCGAGGGCCACTCGCTCTCGCTCCAGACCGGCGACACCGACTTCCGCAGCCCCGCCACCCCGGTCATCGTCCACCTGATCCAGGCGCTCAAGACCCTCAAGGCCAAGTACGGCGCGAAGTTCGTCCTGACGATGGCCCCGGAGACCTTCTTCGTCCAGCTCGGCTACCAGTTCTACGGCTCCGGCCCCTGGGGCGGCCAGGACCCGCGCGCCGGCGCCTACCTCCCGGTCATCCACGCCCTGCGCGACGACCTCACCCTGCTCCACGTCCAGGACTACAACTCCGGCCCCGTCATGGGCCTGGACAACCAGTACCACTCCATGGGCGGCGCCGACTTCCACGTCGCCATGACCGACATGCTGCTCACCGGCTTCCCGGTCGCCGGCAACACCGACCGCGTCTTCCCCGCCCTCCGCCCCGACCAGGTCGCCATCGGCCTCCCCGCCTCCACCCAGGCGGGCAACGGCCACACCGCCCCCGCCGAGGTGACCAAGGCCCTCGACTGCCTCACCAAGAGGCGGAACTGCGGCACCTACCAGCCCCACGGCACGTGGACCTCCCTGCGCGGCCTGATGACCTGGTCGATCAACTGGGACCGCTACAACCAGTGGGAGTTCAGCCGCAACTTCGACGCGTACGACTGGAGCTGACCCGGCCTTCCGCGGGGTGACGGGTCACCCCGTCACCTCGCGGAACAGGCGGGCCGGAACCGCCCCGGGATCCGGCCCGCCCAACTCCGCCAGCGTCGCCCGCACATCGAGCGGGACGGCCCGCACCCGGGCGGTCACCGCCCCCTCCAGCGTCCGCGCCGCCACCCGGTCACCACCGCCCGATCCGGCCGGGCCCGGGTGGACCAGGGCGCAGACCGGGGGCCGCCCGTCCGCCCGCCGCCCGAGCGCGTGGGCGTAGAACGCCGCCTGGTACAGGTCCGCCGGGGAGACCTTCCTCTCCGCGTAGAGCTTGTACTTGACGTCCACCGGCAGCCGGTAGGGGAGCCCGGACCGCAGGCCCGACACCAGCACGTCGGGCCGCACGGTGCCGTAGCCGTGGCGGGCCCGCTCGTCGAACAGCACGGAGGAGTGCGAGGTCTGGCGCTCCACCCGCAGCCCGGAGCCCTCCGCGCCGTCCTCCAGGAGCCGGGTCACGAAGGCCTCGAAGAGGAGGTTCATGTCGATCAGGAAGGCACCCGAGACCAGCGGGCCCGGGGAGAACAGCCCGTCGAGGCCGCCGCCGGTCAGGAGCAGGCCCGCCCACAGGTGCGCGGGCCGGTAGTGCTCGTTGTGCCGGTGGTACGTCAGCCCGGCGAGCGCGGCCCGCACGTCGCCGAGCGGCGTCGGGGCGTGCTGGGCGAACAGCCCCGCCGCCCGCCGGGCCCGCGCCCGCACCCCCTCGTCGCGCGCCGTCCGGGCGGCCAGGGCGAGGGCGGCCGCGCAGAGCCGGTTGTCGGTGACGTCCGCCTCGTGCTCCTCGAACCGGCAGGCCAGCAGGTCCAGCCGGCCGTGGTGGTGGAGCAGCTGCCGGTCGGGGAGCAGCCGGCCGCGGACCACCCGCAGGTCGTCCTCCGTGGTCACGTAGTCACGGCGCACCCCGTGCCGCAGCAGCCGCTCGCCGTGCTCGACGACCATGAGACAGACCAGGTCCCTCAGGTGCGGCCGTCCGCCGGCCAGACCCTGCGCGGTCGGCAGCGGGTTCCGCACCCGGCCCCAGGCGTGGTCGACCATCCGCAGCACGTCGAGCTCCCCGCCGAGGTGCTTCGGGACCACCCTGATCTCGGCGGCCTCCAGCCGTACCGTCCCCACGTACTGCGCGGCGGCCACCTCCAGCCGGTCCCCGCGGAGCTCCCGCAGCCGCAGCCGCCCGTCGAAGGCGCCACCGGCCACCAGCCGCCGGTCGGCCTCCGTCAGCCGCACCCCGTTGAAGACCCGGGTGGCGTACTCGGTCAGTTCGAGCGGAACGGGCCCGTCACTCCCCACCGGAACCGACCTGGAGCTCCTCGTACAGACGGTTGACGAGGTCCTCGTCCGTGAGGTCCCGGAGGGTGTGGGCCGCGACGTCGACCAGTTCCTCGCCGAGGAACCCGGCGAGCAGCCCGTAGTCGTCGTACGCGTACTCCTGCAGCAGCGGAAGGATCTCGCCGCGCACGATCGCGGCGAACTCCGCGGCGGTCGCCACGGGGACACCCCCGGCGAGGAAGAAGGCGTGCCCTATCTGCTTCTCCCGGTCGAGCCGCGTCCGGATGCGCGCGTTGAGCCGGTCGAGGAAGACGCCGAGGTCCAGCTGGTCGACCTGGCTGCCGCGCAGGGGCCCCGGGTCCGGGAGCAGTTCGATGAAGGCGAAGCGCCGCCGGATGGCCGAGTCCAGCATCCGGATCGACCGGTCGGCGGTGTTCATCGTGCCGAGGAGACGCACGTTCGGCGGGACCCGGAAGGGTGCCCCCGAGAGCGGCAGCGTGACGGGCAGACCCCGCTTGTCCTTCTCCAGGACGGTGATCGACTCGCCCAGGATGCTCGGCAGATTGCCCCGGTTCAGCTCGTCGACGACCAGCAGGTGGAGCTGGCCCGGGTCCGCCGCGGCGGTCGCGCAGACCCGCTTGAAGACGCCGTCCACCGGCTCCAGGACGAAGCCGGACGCGCCCTTGACGGGGCGCAGCCCCTCCACGAAGTCCTCGTAGCCGTAGCTCGGGTGGAAGGTGGCCATGGTCAGCCGCCCGGCCTCGGTCAGCGCCTCGATCGTCGCGGCGAACGCGGCGGTCCCCGGCTCGGCCAGCGGATCGACGCCCGGCAGATCGGCGGACAGCTCGCCGAGCCGCCGGACGGCGTACCGCAGCGCGTGGTACGTCTTCCCGGTGCCGGGCGGCCCGAACAGCACGGCCTGCCCCCGGCGTTCGAGGGCGTCGTCGATCCGCTGGAGGGCGGCGTCGAGCGGCGGGATCTCGACGAGGCCGCCCGGCTCGGCACCGGCCGTGGCCCCCGCTGCCCGGACGTCCAGGAGCCGGCTCAAGATCTTGTTCCAGAGTGCCGCGGGCACGTCCGAGACGAGGCGGTCGCCCCAGTCCGCCACGGGTTCGGCCAGCCTGCCCGCGCGACCCTCGTCCCAGAGGACCTGTACCGCGTGGCCTGACGGCCCCGCCTCGCTCGAAGGGATCCACAGGTAGCCGTCGCCGTGGACCCGGCCGACTCCGAGGACCTCGCTCCGGCCCCGCGTGGCGAGAACACGGTCGCCGTCCCGCAGGTCGAGCAGGCTCCACAGCTCGGCCGCGCGGGCCGTCGGCCTGGTGCCGGACGGCCCGGCGTCCGCGTACGCCTCGTCGAAGGCGGCCGTGAACTCGTCCTCGTCGGCGTACCAGTGCAGGTCGCCGACCCGGTCCGCCGCCACGGGAACGAAGCCCTCGGTGAAGAACGGCTCCCACTCCGCCGGGAGTCCGGGGACCCCGATCCGTACGATGCGGGCGCTGGTCCGGCGGGCCGGGGCCCACCAGTCGAGGAAGCGCCAGACGAGCTGCGGCGGCCAGCCGGCGAACCGGGGATCCTCGTCCACGAGGGACTTCAGGAGCTCCTTGCGCGCGAACGGCTGGAGCTTCGCCGTCGCCGTCCCGGGAGCGAGCCGGTTCAGACAGTGCTGGGTGAAGCTGTCCGAGTAGACGGGAAGCACGGAGTCGGGGGCGTAGATCCGCAGGGTCTTCGCCACGACCATGATCCCGGAGCGGACCGAGGTGATGTCGTCGATGTCCCGGACCCGGCCCTCACGGGCCGCGGTCACGGCGGCGACCAGGCCGGCCCTGACCTGACGCCACGCCTCGTCGACGTCGGCGTACCGCTTGTCGAACCACCAGGTTCCGTGGTTCTGCCGGTAGACGAAGTGCTTCTTCGCCGTGCCGCCGGTGATGCTCCCGAGTGCCTTGCTGCCGAACTCCAGCAGGTAGCTGTACACCTGGTGGCCGGGCCTGTCCGGCTGTCCGAGCGCGTACCGCTCCAGCGGCAGTTCGGCCCAGTCCTCCCAGGGGAACTCCGTCCGGATCCGCTCGGCGTCCCGGTCCGCGGCCTCGACCGCGGCGCGGTGCCGTTCGGCGTCGAAGACCCGCAGGGCGTCGTCGACCGGCCAGTACGGCAGGGTCTCGGCGTGGCTGTCGGTGACCGGACGCAGCGCGCAGGAGCAGACGCCGACGACGGGCCGGTTGCGGCCGTTGAGCAGCCCCGAGGAGGTGGCGAACGCGGCCGGGTCCTCGGCGTCGAGCAGCCGGCGCCAGAGGAGCCCGTCCGGGTCGGGGTGGCGCGGGAGGCTGTCGGAGTCCGTCAGGTGCCCGCAGCCCGGTGAGTGATGGATCTTGAACCCGTGTGCCGGGAGGATGACCTCCCCCGGCGAAGGACTCAGCTCGTAGGCCCGTCCGTCGATCGTGACGGCGTACCGCCGCTCCCCGTCCGCCATGCGTCCCCTCCCCGGATCCGGCCCCGACCGTACCGCGCCGCGAGGACCGGCCAGCACAGCAGCGGGAGACAGAGGGCGACGGAGGCCAGCACGTCCAGCGGCCAGTGGAAGCCCCGCAGGATCAGGCCCGTTCCCGTCACCGCCGTCAGCACGGCGGCGACGGGAACGAGCCGTCGCGACACCAGCTGGGCGGCGCCGAAGTAGGCGACCATCGCGGTGGCGGTGTGGCCGGAGGGGTAGTAGCCGTGGGCCCAGGGTTCGAGCGGTCCGGGGCGGGCCGTCCACTCCTTCAGGGGGACGACGAGCAGCGGTACGCAGACCATGGCGAGACCGGCGAAGAGCGCCTGCCGGCGGCGGCCGCGCCGGACCGCGTACGCCATCGCGGCGGCGAGCACGGGCAGGGCCACCGTCAGATTGCCGAGGTCGGAGGCGAGTTCGGTGAGGCGCCGGGGGAGCGTGTCCACCACGGCCGCGGACACCCGCTCGTCGAGCCTGGCCAAGGGGCCGTGGACGAGCACCTGCCAGGTCACGACGGCGAGGGCGACGAGCGCCGAGAAGAGAGCCGGCCGCCCTGGAACAGGGGGGGTGGTTCCGGGGCGGCCGAGGGGATCGGGCTGCCGCGCGCCCCGGGGGGTGTGGGGCGGGCGGCCATCCGATCGGTGAGGAGTCCCGGAGCACGAGGCTCCGGTGGTGTGCGCTTCGGCACGGTGCGGGCGGGGCTGGGGAGGCTCCGCCCTGGGTGTTTCTCTCATCTGGGGAAGACCGTACGGCACGAAGAGGGGGACCGACAGCGGGAAACGCATCCCGCCATCGGCCCCCCACAGAGTCTTCACACCGTGTGGACCACGGTCGCGGCTCAGAGCGCCGCGAGCGCCGCCTCGATGACGTCCAGACCCTCGTTGAGCAGGTCCTCGCCGATGACCAGCGGCGGGAGGAAGCGGAGCACGTTGCCGTAGGTGCCGCAGGTGAGGACGAGGACGCCCTCGTTGTGGCAGTACTTGGCGAGCGCGGCGGCGGCCTCGGCGGCCGGCTCCTTCGTCTCCGGGTCCTTGACGAGCTCGATGGCGATCATGGCGCCGCGGCCGCGGATGTCGCCGATGACCGGGAACTTCTCCTGCATCGCGGTGAGGCGGCCCTTCATGACCTCCTCGATGCGCTTGGCCTTCCCGTTGAGGTCCAGCTCCTTCATCGTCTCGATGGCGCCCAGCGCACCGGCGCAGGCCACCGGGTTGCCGCCGTAGGTGCCGCCCAGGCCGCCGCCGTGGACGGAGTCCATGATCTCGGCGCGGCCGGTGACGGCGGCGAGCGGCAGACCGCCCGCGATGCCCTTGGCGGTGGTGATGAGGTCCGGGACGATGCCCTCGTCCTCGCAGGCGAACCACTGGCCGGTGCGGCAGAAGCCGGCCTGGATCTCGTCGGCGACGAAGACGATGCCGTTGTCGTTGGCGAACTTCACGATCGCCGGGAGGAAGCCCTTGGCCGGCTCGATGAAGCCGCCCTCGCCGAGGACCGGCTCGATGACGATCGCGGCGACGTTCTCGGCGCCGATCTGCTTGGTGATGTTGTCGATCGCCTGCGCGGCGGCCTCGGGGCCGGCGTTCTCGGCACCCGTGGGCCAGCGGTAGCCGTAGGCGACCGGCACGCGGTACACCTCGGGCGCGAACGGACCGAAGCCCTGCTTGTACGGCATGTTCTTCGCCGTCATGCCCATGGTGAGGTTGGTGCGGCCGTGGTAGCCGTGGTCGAAGACGACGACGGCCTGGCGCTTGGTGTACGAGCGCGCGATCTTGACGGCGTTCTCGACGGCCTCGGCGCCCGAGTTGAACAGCGCGGACTTCTTGGCGTGGTCGCCCGGGGTCAGCTCGGCCAGCGCCTCGCAGACCTCGACGTAGCCCTCGTACGGGGTCACCATGAAACAGGTGTGGGTGAAGTCCTGGAGCTGCGCGGAGGCGCGGCGCACGACGGCCTCGGCGGAGGCGCCCACGGAGGTCACGGCGATGCCGGAACCGAAGTCGATCAGCAGGTTGCCGTCGACGTCCTCGATGATGCCGCCGCCCGCGCGCTTGGTGAACACCGGCAGCGTGGAGCCCACGCCCCCGGCGACGGTGTCCAGCCGGCGAGCCTGAAGCTCCTGCGACTTCGGACCGGGAATGGCGGTGACGACGCGCCGCTCCTGCGGGACAGCGTTCATGCGGGGCTCCTGGGGTGTTCTGGACGCTCTTGCGGGTTTCCTCCGCAGGCTAGGCGCGGGCACCGGCCCGGCGCATGCTACGGATGGGAGTGGTCCCGGCGTGTCCTTGTCCGTATCGGCCATACGCGCAGTTGTCCCGGGCGACGCCGTGCCATCGCCCTGATCCGGGGCATGATCCGGGACCGAGGCTCTAGATTGGGCCCGGACGACAGCGCCGCGGAGTCGAAGGGCCAGGGGGCAGGGGACATGGAGTTCGAGGGCACGCACGGCTCGCGGAGCACCCACGACGGGCCGCCGCACGCCGATATCCCCCGCCCGGCGGGAGCGCCCGCCGCCGTCCCGCCGGTGCCCGCGGCCGCACCGCCCTCCGCGCCGCCGAGACCGACCGGCGCGCCCCCCGTCGCCCCGGGCCGGGCCACGCTCGTCGACTGGCTGCGGACACCTCGCCCCGAGGCCGCGCCCGGCATCTGGCGGTTCGGTCACGTGCCCCGCCCCGAACGCGCGCCCGACGAGACCCCGCTGCGGACCGTGCTGGCCGGCGCGACGATCTCCTTCCTCGTCGCGGTCCTGCTCTGGTCGCTGCTCCGCAACGGCTACATCCCGTACTGGAGCGTGCCGATCCGCCTCTTCACGCCCGGCGACTGGTGGCGCCCGCTCGGCGGCGCGCCCGTACCCGGCACCGGAGGGCCCGTCGCCCTCGCCGTCTATCGCTTCGTCCTCTTCGCCGGCATCTTCGGCGGGATCGGCCGCTTCGGCCGCTGGCCGTACGCCTGGAACCGGCTCGCCCTGGAGTACGGACGCCGGGCCCAGTTCGTCCTCGCCGCACTCGCCGGCCTCCTCACCGTGGCCCTCGTCCGCGGCGACTGGCTGCCGCTGCGCCCCCTCGTCCTCTCGATGCTGCCGTACGAGCTGACGGCGCCCGACGCGGTCTTCGCCAACCAGGAGATGGAGGACACGGCCACGCTGCTGCTCACCATCGCCACCGCCCTGCCCTTCGTGTGGCTCGCCCTGCGGCGCGCCACGCCGCGACCGGGCTCCACCGCCGCCATGGCCGCCCCCTCCGGCCCCGACCTCGTCTCCTGGCCCGACCTGAGGGCCGCCGGGCTCGCCGAGGCGGCCGACCGGCTCGCCGCCGAGGCCGCCTCCGGTGCCATGAACGACGTCGACTACGCCCGGATCAAGACCGCCTGGGAGAACACCGGGCACGCCCCCGACCGGCAGGCCGCCTTCGTCCGCGAGGTCCACGCGCGGGGCGCCGCCGCCTTCCTGCACCCGTCCGGCGCCCGCTTCCTGGCCGGCCGCAGGGCCACGCACGACCTCGCCCTCCGGCAGGTGCGCCTCGGCACCGTCACGGACACCGACCGCAACCCGTACGCGCGCCGCACCACCGGCCTCGCCCTCGACCCCGACGTGCTCGGCACCGGCATGCTCGTCGTCGGCCCCTCGGGCAGCGGCAAGACGACCCGCCTCGTCCGCCCCCTCGTCGAGTCCCTCTCCCTCCAGGCGCTCGCCGGACAGGCCGCCGTCGTCGTGGTCGGCTCCGACACCGCGCCCCTCGGCCCGGACGAGTCCTACGACGTCGTCATCCGCGTCGGCGACCCGGCCTCACCGCACGACCTCGACCTCTACGGCGGCACCTCCGACCCGGACCGCGCCGCCGCGCTGCTCGCCGACGTCCTGGCGACCGACACCACCGACACCCGCCGGGCCACCACCACGCTCGCCCAGCTCCTCGGCCCCTTCCACGCCGTCCACGGCCGCTTCCCCTCGGTCCCCGAGCTCCGCGAACTCCTCGACGGCGCCCCCACCGTCCTCCAGACCCTGCGCGCGGCCCTCGAACGGGCCGGACACGCCTCCCTCGTCCGGGAACTCGACGCCCGCGCCCGGCAGCAGGGTGCCGCCGGAGACCCCGCCGGCGCCCTCGCCGACCGGATCGCCCTGCTCGACCGCCCCGCGTTCGCGGGCTTCTTCGACACCTCGGGAGCGACGGCGCCGTTCACGATGCGGGCCCTGGAGCACCCCGTACGCGTCCGGATCGACCTGCCGGAATCCGGCCACGCCGAAGCCTCCCGGCTGCTCACCCGGCTCGTGCTCGCCCAGTTCCTCGGCCGGACCGTCGGCCGCACCGACCGTTCCCGCTTCGCCTGCCTCGTGCTCGACGACGCCGCGCACACGCTGACCTCGGAGACCGTGCGGGGCCTGCAGCGGCTGCGCTCCGCCCACGCCGGTGTCGTCCTCGGACTCCGCACCGTCGAGGACGTCCCCGAGCACCTGCGCACCGCGCTGTTCGGTGCCGTCGGCTGCCGGTTCGCCCTCGCCGGGATCACCACCTGGGACGGCAAGCGGTTCGCGGAGACCTGGGGCACCGAGTGGGTGGAGACCCGGGACGTCACCCGTCGGACCGTCCGGTCCGACGAACCGCTCACCCGGGTGGCACACGCCGTGCGCAAGCTCGTCACCGGCCGGGCCGTCACCACCGACGCGGTGACCGTCCGCGAGGTCGAGCGGGAACGCTGGTCCGCCTCCGACCTGGCGCACGGCGTGCCGCCCGGCCACGCGGTGCTCTCCCTCACCGATGTGCGGGGCGAGCACACGCCGCCCCTCCTGGTCGACCTGCGCAGCTGAGCGCGACCCCCCGCCCGCCCTGGCACAATCGGACGCGCCGCCCTCCCCAGCGGCGTCACCTCGCCGGGTGCGGAGTCGTCCGTGTTCGGTCCCGCTCAAAGGTCCGCCGGTTTCCGATGCCGCCCACCCTCGCCTCGCTCGTTCAGCACTCCTCCCTCCGGCTCGTCGTCCGGGCCGGGGAGGACCGGCTCGACACGCCCGTCCGGTGGGCGCACGTCAGTGAGCTCGCCGATCCCGTGCCGTACATGGAGGGCGGGGAGCTGCTGCTCACCACCGCCCTGACGCTCGACGCCGAGGACGCCGAGGCGATGCGGCGGTACGTGCGGCGGCTGCTCGGGGCCGGGGTGGTCGGGCTCGGGTTCGCCGTGGGGGTGAACTACGACGACATCCCGCAGGCGCTGCTCGACGCCGCCCGGGCCGAGCACCTGCCGCTCCTGGAGGTGCCGCGCCGGACCCCGTTCCTCGCGATCAGCAAGGCCGTGTCCGCCGCCATCGCCGCCGACCAGTACCGGGCCGTCACCGCCGGGTTCGAGGCGCAGCGCGAGCTCACCCGGGCCGCCCTCGCCGAGGGGCCGGACGCCGTCGTCGCCCGGCTCGCCGCGCACGTCGACGGCTGGGCCGCGCTCTACGACGCCGCCGGCAGCGTCGTCGCCGTCTCGCCCGAGTGGGCCGCCCGCCGCGCCGCCCGCCTCACCCCGGACGTCGAGCGGCTGCGCGAGCGGCCCGCGCCCGCCAGCGCCGTCGTCGGCGGCACCGAGGACCGGATCGAGCTCCAGTCCCTCGGCACCGGCCGCCGGGTCCGCGGCGCCCTCGCCGTCGGCACCGGCGCCCCCCTGGGCACCGCCGAGCGGTACGCCGTCCACTCGGCGATCGCCCTGCTCACCCTCACCACCGAACGCTCCCGCTCCCTCCAGGCCGCCGAGCACCGGCTCGGCGGCGCCGTGCTGCGCATGATGCTCGCCGGGCAGCCGGAGCACGCCCGTACCGTCGCCGGCGACGTCTACGGCGGCCTCCTCGACGCCCCCTTCCGGCTCCTCGTCGCCGAGCCCGCCGGCGGCGAGCAGGCGGCCGCCGAGCCCCCGCTGCCGGTCCTCGCCGAGGCCCTGGAGGCGGCCGCCGCCCGGGCCGGCGAGGCCGTGCTCACCGTCCCGGAGGGCGACGGCCGGCTCGTCGTCCTCGCGGGCGACGGCGGCGCGGTCGTCTCGGCCTGCGCCGGGTACGCCGAGCGCGAGGCCGAGGACGCGGGGCTCGTCGTCGGGCTCTCCGCCTCCGCCGGCCCGGCCACCGCCGCCGTCGCGTACAAGCAGGCCGAGCAGGCCCTCTCGGTGGCCCGCCGCCGGGGCCGCGCCCTCGTCGAGCACGAGGACCTGGCGGCCGGCTCCGTGCTGCCGCTCCTCGCCGACGAGGCCGTACGGGCCTTCGCCGACGGCATGCTCCGGGCGCTGCGCGAGCACGACGCGACGGGCCGCGGCGACCTCGTCGCCTCGCTGCGCGCCTGGCTCTCCCGGCACGGTCAGTGGGACGCCGCCGCGGCCGACCTCGGGGTGCACCGGCACACACTGCGGTACCGGATGCGGCGCGTCGAGGAGATCCTCGGGCGGTCGCTCGACGATCCGGACGTCCGCATGGAGCTGTGGCTGGCGCTCAAGACGACCGGCGAGGGCGAGAAGTAGCGGTTCCGGGAGACGATCTCGGCCCTTCCTGCCCGGAGTCGGGCAGAATTCCTGGCCGGAAGTGGGTCGAGTGCCTAATCTCCTGCTCATGACAAGCCCCGCCGTCGACCCTTCCCCCAGCACGCCCACCACGGCCGAACCCGCCCCCGTCCCGACCGCCCTCCCCGGGGCCGCACCCGCGAAGCCCGCCCGCCGCATCGGCGGCGCCGTCTGGGCCGCCCTCGCCATCGTGTACGTCGTCTGGGGCTCCACCTACCTCGGCATCCGGATCGTCGTCGACACCATCCCGCCCTTCCTCGCCTCGGGCTCCCGCTTCGTCGCCGCCGCCGTGCTCCTCGCCGCGATCGTGGCCTGGCGGCACGGCCCCGCCGCCCTCAGGGTCGACCGGCGCCGGCTCGGCTCCGCCGCGCTGGTCGGCCTGCTGCTGATCCTCGGCGGCAACGGCCTCGTCAACCTCGCCGAGACCGACATCCCGTCCGGCCTCGCCGCCCTCCTCGTCGCCGCCGTCCCCGTCTGGGTCGTGCTGCTCCGCACCGTCGCCGGCGAGCGCCCCGGGCTCGGCGGCTACGGCGGCGTCCTGCTCGGCGTGGCCGGTCTCGCCGTGCTCACCCTCCCCGGGCTCAGCGGCGAGGTCGGCATCGCCGGCGTGCTGTTCGTCCTCCTGGCCGCCCTGCTCTGGTCGCTCGGCACGGTCTCCTCGGCCCGTCTCCCCATGCCCGCCAACCCGTTCACCGCGAGCGTGTACGAGATGCTGGCCGGCGGTCTCGCCGGCATCGCCGTCGGCCTGCTCCGCGGCGAGCACCACGGCTTCGACCCGGGCTCGGTCTCCACCGCCTCCTGGGCCGCCCTCGGCTACCTCGTGGTCTTCGGCTCGCTGATCGCCTTCACCGCGTACGCCTGGCTGCTCCAGTCCGCCCCGGTCTCGCTCGCCGCCACCTACGCGTACGTCAACCCGGTCGTCGCCGTCCTGCTCGGCGCGCTGATCCTCGACGAGGCCCTGACCTGGCCGATCGTCCTCGGCGGGGCGATCGTCGTGGCGGCCGTCTGCCTGATCGTCTCCACCGAGCGGAGGCGGTGACGGCGCAGATCGCCGTGGCCCTACCCTGATCCCTCGTATCGATCGGTCGTGAGCACGGCGACAAGGGGTGGGGTCCGGATGACGACAGCGACGAAGGCCGGCAGAACGGCCGGCGGGAAGCCGGGCGGAGGCGGCGGCAAGGGCACGGGCGACCGCGACGGTGGCACGCCGAAGCCGGGCTCCCGCCTCGTCCGCTACTCCGTCGTCGGCGGCCTCCTCCTCGCCGTCCTCGCCGGCTGCGGCGGCATCACCGCCGGCGTCCTCGCCGGCGAGGGCTACCTCCCCGGCGACTCGATGCGCCAGGTCTGGAGCACCCCGACCGACGGCGGCACCCCCGCGTCCGGCGACGCCGCCTGGGCGGCCGGCGACACGCTCGTGCACAGCAACGCCGCCGGCGTCACCGGCTTCGACGCCCGCACCGGCGAGCGGCGCTGGCGGTACGAGCCGGCCGGCGGCGCCGCGATCTGCTCCGCCGGCCGCACCGCGGCCGACGGAGTCGCCCTGATCGCCCAGGGCGTCCCGGGCCTCCCGGGCAGCCCGGCCGCCGACGACGCGGACGAGGGCTGCACCACCGTCGTCGCCCTCGACCTCACCGCCGGGCGCGAACTGTGGCGCACCACCCGGACCGCCGCCGACGGCGGCGAGATCCGCGCCGAGCGCGACCTCGTCGCCGTCGGCGGCGGCCTCGCCGTGCTGCGCGACGAGGACGCCGACTGGCAGTACGCGTCGGCCCTGGACAGCCCCGGCCGGCTCGACCCCGACCGCGCCCTGCGCGCCTTCGACCTGCGGACCGGCAAGCCCAGGTGGTCGGCGCGGATGCCGCGGGACTGCGTGCCGTACGGCGTCGCCGCGGGCGACCGCCGGGTCGCGGCGCTCCTCGTCTGCGACCGCCGGGACGTACGGCTCGCGGTCCTCGACCCCGCGGACGGGCGGGTGCGCGGGGTCACCCCGCTCGACCCGCGGCGGGTCGTCGACCCCCTGACCCACGCGCCGGCCTTCGTCTCCGCCGACCCGATCGTGGTCGGCGTGGACAGCCTCGACGAGACCGGTTACGCCACGTTCCTCTCCTTCGACGACGAGGGCCGCGCCCAGGGCACCATCGCGTCCGGCACCGTCAACGGCAAGATCAGCTCCGCGGCCCAGGAGCCGGCCCGCACCCGCGTCGCCTACGGCCGCCTCTACACCGTCGCCATGGAGTCCGACTACGACGACGTCGTCACCGCCTTCGACCTGCGCAGCGGGCAGCGGTTGTGGCGCATGGAGGTCGGCGACCTGGAGGACGTCATGGGACTGCGGGTCGCGGGCGGCCGGGTCACCGCCCTGGTCGACCTCTACGGCTCGGCGGGGGAGGACGGGCTCCTCGTCCTCGACGCCGACGACGGCGACGAGCGCGACGCGCGTCTCTTCCCGGACTCGGTGGGCGGCTCGTCCGGTGAGATCAAGGACGTCCTCGGCCACCAGGACCGGCTGATCGCCGTCCGCTGGAGCGAGGGGTACCTCTCGCCCTTCACCGCGTACGAGGAGCGCTGACCGGCACCCGACGGCACCACCCGTTCGGCCGAAGCGGACAGACCGCGGCCTCCACCACTCCATCACGGACAAACGTCACTCGCCGGTCCCGGCCCTAACGTGTCTGGAGAGCAACCGCTCGCACCCCGAAACGGAAAGGGCCGGGACGCACAATGACGACCACCCACGCCTTCTGGGTCGCCGGCCGCGAGGCCACCGGCGACACCACCTTCGACGTCACGAACTCGTACGACGGACGTCTGGTCGGCAAGGTCGCCGTGCCCACCGAGGCCCAGGTCGAGGAGGCCGTCGCGGCCGCCCACGCGGTCGTCGACGAGTTCGCCGCCACCCCGGCGCACGTCCGTGCCGCCGCCCTCGACCACGTGTCGAAGCGGCTCGCCGAGCGCACCGAGGAGATCGCCCAGATCATCTCCGCCGAGAACGGCAAGCCCATCAAGTGGGCCCGCGGCGAGGTCGGCCGCGCCGTCTCCGTCTTCCGTTTCGCCGCCGAGGAGGCCCGCCGCTGGAACGCCGGCGAGGCCCAGCGCCTGGACACCGAGGCCGGCGGCGTGGGCCGCCTCGCCGTGACCCGCCGCATCCCCAAGGGCGTCGTCCTCGGCATCGCGCCCTTCAACTTCCCGCTGAACCTCAGCGCCCACAAGGTCGCCCCGGCCATCGCCGTCGGCGCCCCGATCATCCTCAAGCCGGCCCCGGCCACCCCGATCTCCTCCCTCATCCTGGGCGAGCTCCTGGCCGAGACCGACCTGCCGGCCGGCTCCTGGTCGATCCTCACCGTGCCGAACGACCGCATGCCGGCCCTCGTCCAGGACGAGCGCCTCCCGGTCATCTCCTTCACCGGCTCCGACAAGGTCGGCTACGCCATCCAGGAGTCCGTGCCGCACAAGCACTGCACCCTGGAGCTCGGCGGCAACGCCGCCGCCGTCGTCCTCCCGGACTGGTCCTCCGAGGCCGACCTGGACTGGGCCGCGACCCGCATCGCGACCTTCTCCAACTACCAGGGCGGCCAGTCCTGCATCTCCGTGCAGCGCGTGATCGCCGACGCCACCGTCTACGACCGCCTGCTGCCGAAGATCGTCGCGGCCGTCGAGGCCCAGGTCACCGGCGACCCGGCGGACGACGCCACCGACGTCGGCCCGCTCGTCGACGAGAACGCCGCCCGGCGCGTCGAGTCCTGGGTGGACGAGGCCGTCGCGGCCGGCGCGAAGCTCCTCACCGGCGGCAAGCGCGAGGGCGCCACCTACGCCCCGACCGTCCTCGCCGACCTCCCGGCCGACGTCACCCTGGCCCGCGCCGAGGTCTTCGGCCCGGTCCTCACGGTCGCCAAGGTCGACGGCGAGGCCGAGGCGTTCGCCGCGGTCAACGACTCGGACTTCGGCCTCCAGGCCGGTGTCTTCACCCACGACCTGCAGACCGCCTTCCGCGCCCACCGCGCGCTGGAGGTCGGCGGCGTGATCGTCGGCGACGTCCCCTCGTACCGCGCCGACCAGATGCCGTACGGCGGCGCCAAGCGCTCCGGCGTCGGCCGCGAGGGCGTCGCGTACGCCATGGACGACTACACCTACGAGCGCGTCCTCGTCCTGACGGGCCTCGCGCTCTAGGCGATCCGTCCCACGAGACCAGGCGGTCCGGGCCCACTGTGCGGGGGCCCGGGCCGCCTCCTCGTGTCCGCGTCCAGCAGGCGGACCGGGCGGCGACGGCGCGGCCGGCCACGGCAGGATGACCGGCGTGACCGTCATCGACATCCCCGGCTCCAAGTCCGTCACCGCCCGCGCGCTCTTCCTCGCCGCCGCCGCGGAGGGCACCACCACCCTCCTGCGCCCGCTCGTCTCCGACGACACCGAGGGCTTCGCCGAAGGGCTCCGGGCCCTCGGGTACGCCGTACGGAAGGAGCCCGGCGCCTGGCACGTCGAGGGCCGCCCCGCCGGGCCGGGGGTCTCCGACACGGACGTCTACTGCCGCGACGGCGCCACCACCGCCCGCTTCCTCCCCACCCTCGCCGCCGCCGGCCACGGCACCTTCCGCTTCGACGCCTCCCCGCAGATGCGCCGCCGCCCGCTCGGCCCGCTCAGCACCGCCCTGCGCGAGCTCGGCGTCGACCTGCGGCACGGGGAGAAGGACGGCCACCACCCGCTCGCCGTGCACGCCGACGGCGTCAAGGGCGGCGCGCTCACCCTGGACGCCGGCCAGTCCTCCCAGTACCTGACGGCCCTGCTGATGCTGGGCCCGCTCACCGCCGGGGGCCTCGACATCACCGTCACCGACCTGGTCTCGGAGCCGTACGTCGAGATCACGCTCGCGATGATGCGGGACTTCGGCGCGGAGGTCACCCGCGAGGGCCGCACCTACCGCGTCGCCCCCACCGGCTACCGCGCCCGGACCTACGGCATCGAGCCCGACGCCTCCACGGCCAGCTACTTCTTCGCCGCCGCGGCCCTCGAACCCGGCCGCTCCGTCACCGTCCCCGGCCTCGGCACCGGCGCCCTCCAGGGCGACCTCGCCTTCGTCGACGTGCTGCGCCGGATGGGCGCCGACGTCGAGGTCACGGCCGGGGCGACCACCGTCCGCTCCACCGGCACCCTGCGCGGACTCACCGTGAACATGCGGGACATCTCCGACACCATGCCGACGCTCGCCGCGATCGCCCCCTTCGCCGACGGACCCGTCCGCATCGAGGACGTCGCCAACACCCGGGTCAAGGAGTGCGACCGGCTCGACGCCTGCGCCGAGAACCTCCGCCGCCTCGGCGTCACCGTGGAGACCGGCCCCGACTGGATCGAGATCCACCCCGGCACCCCCGCCGGACCCGCCGAGATCGCCACCCACGGCGACCACCGGATCGTCATGTCCTTCGCGGTGACCGCCCTGCGCACCCCCGGCATCGCCTTCGACGACCCCGGCTGCGTGAAGAAGACCTTCCCGGACTTCCACCGGGTGTTCGGCGCGTTCGCCCGGACCCCGTGAAGAGCGCACAGCGTTTGCGGCAAGAATGGGGGGCATGAGCGACCGCCCCTCTCCTCTCGCCGATCCGCACATCGCCTTCGACCGCGCCGAAGGCCGCCGGGACATCGTCGTCCTCGGCTCGACGGGATCCATCGGCACCCAGGCCATCGACCTGGTGCTGCGCAACCCCGACCGCTTCCGGGTCACCGCCCTGGCCGCCTCCGGCGGCCGGGTCGGGCTCCTCGCCGAGCAGGCCCACCGGCTCCGGGTCGCCCAGGTCGCCGTCGCCCGCGAGGAGACCGTCGGAGAGCTGCGTACCGCCCTCACGGCGCTGTACGGCTCCGAGCCGCTGCCCGAGATCCTCGCGGGCCCCGACGCCGCCACCCAGCTCGCCGCCTCCCCGTGCCACACCGTGCTCAACGGCATCACCGGCTCCATCGGCCTCGCGCCGACCCTCGCCGCCCTGGAGGCCGGCCGCACCCTAGCCCTCGCCAACAAGGAGTCGCTGATCGTCGGCGGCCCCCTGGTGAAGGCGCTCGCCAAGCCCGGCCAGATCATCCCGGTCGACTCCGAGCACGCGGCCCTCTTCCAGGCGCTCGCCGCCGGCACCCGCGCCGACGTCCGCAAGCTGGTCGTCACCGCCTCCGGCGGCCCCTTCCGCGGCCGCACCCGCGCCGAACTGGAGCACGTGACCCGCGAGGACGCGCTCGCCCACCCGACCTGGGCGATGGGCCCGGTCATCACGGTCAACAGCGCCACCCTGGTCAACAAGGGCCTGGAGGTCATCGAGGCGCACCTCCTCTACGACATCCCCTTCGACCGCATCGAGGTCGTCGTCCACCCCCAGTCGTACGTCCACTCGATGGTCGAGTTCAGCGACGGCTCGACGCTCGCCCAGGCCACCCCGCCGGACATGCGCGGCCCCATCGCCATCGGCATCGGCTGGCCCGAGCGGGTCCCCGACGCCGCCCCCGCCTTCGACTGGTCCACCGCCTCCACCTGGGAGTTCTTCCCGCTGGACGACGAGGCGTTCCCCTCGGTGAACCTGGCCCGGCACGTCGGCGAGCTCGGCGGCACCGCCCCCGCCGTCTTCAACGCCGCCAACGAGGAATGTGTCGAGGCGTTCCTCTCCGGACGGATCCCCTTCACCGGCATCATGGACACCGTCACGGCGGTCGTCACCGAACACGGACGGCCCAGCGGGGGAACCTCCCTGACGGTGCCGGACGTCCTGGAAGCGGAGACCTGGGCCCGGGCCCGGGCCCGAGAGCTCGCAGCGAAGGCAACCGCGGAGGCGCGCGCATGACGGAAGTGCTCCTGACGATCCTCGGGATCGTCCTGTTCGCGCTGGGACTGCTCGTCTCCATCGCCTGGCACGAGCTCGGCCACCTCTCCACGGCCAAGCTCTTCGGCATCCGCGTGCCGCAGTACATGGTCGGCTTCGGCCCCACCATCTGGTCGAGGAAGCGCGGCGAGACCGAGTACGGCATCAAGGCCATCCCGGCCGGCGGCTACATCCGCATGATCGGCATGTTCCCGCCCGGCGCGGACGGCAAGATCGAGGCCCGCTCCACCTCGCCCTGGCGCTCCATGATCGAGGACGCCCGGGAGGCGTCGTACGAGGAGCTCCAGCCCGGCGACGAGACCCGGCTCTTCTACACGCGCAAGCCGTGGAAGCGCGTGATCGTCATGTTCGCCGGACCGTTCATGAACCTGGTCCTCGCCCTCGGCCTGTTCTACGGCTCCCTGATGACCCTCGGCATCGAGGGCCAGACCACCAAGGTCGCCGGCGTCCAGAAGTGCGTCATCGAGCAGAGCGCGAACCGCGACGCCTGCGCCGCGGGCGACCCGGTCTCCCCGGCGTACAAGGCGGGGCTGCGGGACGGCGACACCATCGTCGCCTTCAACGGCGCCCCGGTCTCCGACTGGGACACCCTCTCGAACCACATCCGCAAGACCATCGGCCCCGCCACGATCACCGTCGAGCGGGCCGGACAGCGCCTCGACCTGCACCCCACGCTCGTCGCCAACGAGGTCCTGAAGAAGGACGAGAACGGCCAGGTCGCCCGCCCGCTCGCCTACGAGAAGGCCGGCTACCTCGGTTTCGCGTCCAAGACCGAGGTCGCGCCGCTGACCTTCGGCGAGACCACCGACCGCATGGGCGAGCTCATGGAGAACGGCCTGGAGTCGGTCGTCGCGCTCCCCGGCAAGATCCCCGGCCTGTGGGACGCCACCTTCGGCGACGGCGAACGCGCCGAGGACTCGCCCGTCGGCGTCGTCGGCGCCGCCCGCATCACCGGCGAACTCATGAACCTGGACCTCCCGCCGGAGCGCATCCTCGTCATGTTCATGAACCTGCTGGTGTACTTCAACGTCTCCCTGTTCCTCTTCAACATGCTCCCGCTGCTGCCGCTCGACGGCGGCCACATCGCGGGCGCCCTGTGGGAGTCCGTCCGCCGCCACACGGCCCGGATCTTCCGGCGCCCCGACCCCGGCCCGTTCGACGTGGCCAAGCTGATGCCCGCCGCCTACGTGGTCGCCGGCGTCTTCGTCTGTTTCACGCTGCTCGTCCTCGCCGCCGACATCGTCAACCCGGTGAAGCTGACGTAGCTCCCCGGGGGGCCGGGCACCACCGTGTCCGGCCCCCCGCCCCCGGGGCGGTAACCTCGGAAGCCTGAGCCCGCCGACGCACGACCTTTGAGGTTGCACTACAGATGACCGCGATTTCTCTCGGTATGCCCTCCGTCCCGACCCGGCTCGCCGAGCGCCGCAAGAGCCGGCAGATCCAGGTCGGCAGCGTGGCCGTCGGCGGTGACGCACCCGTCTCGGTGCAGTCCATGACGACGACCCGCACCTCCGACATCGGCGCCACCCTCCAGCAGATCGCCGAGCTGACCGCCTCCGGCTGCCAGATCGTCCGGGTGGCCTGCCCCACCCAGGACGACGCCGACGCGCTGGCCACCATCGCCCGGAAGTCCTCGATCCCCGTGATCGCCGACATCCACTTCCAGCCCAAGTACGTCTTCGCCGCGATCGACGCCGGCTGCGCCGCCGTCCGCGTCAACCCGGGCAACATCAAGCAGTTCGACGACAAGGTCAAGGAGATCGCCAAGGCCGCGAAGGACGCGGGCACCCCGATCCGCATCGGCGTCAACGCCGGTTCGCTCGACGCCCGCCTCCTGCAGAAGTACGGCAAGGCCACCCCCGAGGCGCTCGTCGAGTCCGCCCTCTGGGAGGCGTCCCTCTTCGAGGAGCACGACTTCCGCGACATCAAGATCTCGGTCAAGCACAACGACCCGGTGATCATGGTCGAGGCGTACCGCCAGCTCGCCGCCCAGTGCGACTACCCGCTGCACCTCGGCGTCACCGAGGCCGGCCCCGCCTTCCAGGGCACCATCAAGTCCGCCGTCGCCTTCGGCGCGCTCCTCTCCCAGGGCATCGGCGACACCATCCGGGTCTCCCTCTCCGCCCCGCCGGCCGAGGAGATCAAGGTCGGCATGCAGATCCTGGAGTCGCTCAACCTGCGCCAGCGCCGCCTGGAGATCGTCTCCTGCCCGTCCTGCGGCCGCGCCCAGGTCGACGTCTACAAGCTCGCCGAGGAGGTCACCGCCGGCCTCGACGGCATGACCGTCCCGCTCCGCGTCGCCGTCATGGGCTGCGTCGTCAACGGCCCCGGCGAGGCCCGCGAGGCCGACCTCGGCGTCGCCTCCGGCAACGGCAAGGGCCAGATCTTCGTCAAGGGCGAGGTCATCAAGACCGTCCCCGAGTCGAAGATCGTCGAGACCCTCATCGAGGAAGCCCTCAAGATCGCCGAGCAGATGGAGAAGGACGGCGTCGCCAGCGGCGAGCCGTCCGTCGCCGTCGCCGGCTGAACCCCCTTTCTCGAGGCTCGGTTCTCCCCCGGCTTCGCCGGGGGGACCCCCACCGGGGCGCGCCTCAGCCGGGCTCACAGGACCGGCCGTGCTCGGCCCGCTCGTTCCTCACGGGCCTGCGCGCGCCCGGTCCTGTTCCCCCGGCGCGCCCCTTCGGCTCACTCGCCGCTCCGCCCCGCCGCCCGTCAGGGCGGCGGGGTTTCGTCATGCGTGGAGAGCCTCGCCGCAGAGCCTGGGGGTACAGTGCCAGGACCAGCAGAACCCGCACGGTGAGGCCCCCTCGTGTTGACACAGACCACCACCCGGGTCCTCGAACCCGCCGACCTCGGAGCCGCCCTCGCCGTCCTGGAGAGCGCCCCGGTCGAGAACGCCTTCGTGACCGCCCGCGTCCGGATCGCCGGACTCGACCCCTGGCGCCTGGGCGGCGAGATGTGGGGCTGGTACACCGAGGGCCGGCTCACCTCGCTCTGCTACTCCGGCGCCAATCTGGTCCCGATCTGCGCCACCCCCGAGGCCGTCCGCGCCTTCGCCGACCGGGCCCGCCGGATCGGCCGCCGCTGCTCCTCCATCGTCGGCCCGGCCGGACCCACCGCCGCACTCTGGCGCCTCCTCGAACCCTCCTGGGGCCCCGCCCGCGACGTCCGCGCCCACCAGCCCCTCATGGTCACCGAGCAGCCCTCCGCCGACGTCGCCCCCGACCCCCTCGTCCGCCGCGTCCGCAAGGACGAGATGGACGTGATCATGCCCGCCTGCGTCGCCATGTTCACCGAGGAGGTCGGCGTCTCCCCGCTCGCCGGCGACGGCGGACTGCTCTACCAGGCCCGGGTCGCCGAGCTCGTCGCCGCCGGCCGCTCCTTCGCCCGCATCGAGGACGGCAAGGTCCTCTTCAAGGCCGAGATCGGCGCCGCCACCCGCCAGGCGTGCCAGATCCAGGGCGTCTGGGTCGCCCCCGAGCACCGGGGGAAGGGCCTCTCCGAGACGGGCATGGCCGCCGTCCTCCAGTACGCCCTCGCCGACGTCGCCCCCGTCGTCAGCCTGTACGTCAACGACTACAACACCCCGGCCCGCGCCGCGTACCGCCGCGTCGGCTTCCGCGAGACCGGCGCCTTCATGAGCGTCCTGTTCTGAACCGCCGGGCACTTGTAGGGTGCGCCGCATGGACGACGCCCCCACCGTGATCGGACCCGTCAACCTCGCCGCCCGGGTGGACGAGGCCCTCGCCGTGCAGGCGGTCGCCTTCGGCCTCGACGCCGCCGAGGTCGCGGTACGCCGCCACATCGTGCTGCGCCACCTGATGAACCCCGGCGCCCGCGCCTTCGGCGCCAGCACCCCCGACGGGCGGCTCGCCGGCTTCGTGTACGGGATGCCCAACGACCGCACCCACTGGTGGTCGACCGTGGTGGAGCCGTACCTCCGCGCCACCGGCACCGCCGACTGGCTCGACGCCTCCTTCGTCATCACCGAGCTCCACGTCCACCCCGCCTTCCAGGGCCGGGGCGTCGGCCGCGGGCTGATCACCGCCATCACCGACACCGCCGACGAGAAGCGCTCCATCCTCTCCGCGATCGACACCGACTCCCCGGCCCGCGGCCTCTACCACTCCCTCGGCTACCGGGACCTCGCCCGCCAGGTCCACTTCCCGAGCGCCGCCCGCCCGTACGCGGTGATGGGCGCGCCGCTGCCGCTCCCGCGCCGGAACTGATTTCTCGCGGACGGGGCGGCCCGGCTAACCTCCTAGCCATCAACGTCAGTCCCGGCAGGAGTACGAGAACCATGGCCAACGCACCGGTCCAGCGCATGTCCCAGTTGATGGCGAAGACGCTGCGCGACGACCCGGCGGACGCCGAGGTCCTCTCCCACAAGCTCCTCGTCCGCGCCGGCTACGTCCGCCGCACCGCCGCCGGCATCTGGAGCTGGCTGCCGCTGGGCAAGAAGGTGCTCGCCAACGTCGAGCGGATCGTCCGCGAGGAGATGGACGCCGTCGGCGCCCAGGAGGTCTCCCTCCCCGCGCTGCTGCCCCGCGAGCCGTACGAGGCCACCGGCCGCTGGGACGAGTACGGCGCCGAGCTCTTCCGCCTCCAGGACCGCAAGGGCGGCGACTACCTCCTCGGCCCGACCCACGAGGAGATCTTCACCCTCCTGGTGAAGGACCAGTGCTCGTCCTACAAGGACCTGCCGGTCATCCTGTACCAGATCCAGACCAAGTTCCGGGACGAGGCCCGCCCCCGTGCCGGCATCCTGCGCGGCCGCGAGTTCCTCATGAAGGACTCGTACTCCTTCGACACCGAGGACGAGGGCCTGGCGCAGTCGTACGCCGTGCACCGCCAGGCGTACCAGCGGATCTTCGAGCGCCTCGGCCTCGACTACCGCATCTGCGCCGCCACCGCCGGCGCCATGGGCGGCTCCAAGTCCGAGGAGTTCCTCGCCCCCGCCGAGGCCGGCGAGGACACCTTCGCCGACTGCCCGAACTGCGACTTCGCGGCGAACACGGAGGCGGTCTACCAGGAGGTCAAGGCCGTCGACGGCTCCGCCGTTCCCGCAGCCGAGGAGATCCCCACCCCGGACACCCCCACCATCGAGACCCTCGCCGCCTCCCTCGGCGTGCCGGCCTCCGCCACGCTCAAGAACCTCCTCGTCAAGGTCGACGGCGAGATCGTCGCGGTCGGCGTCCCCGGCGACCGCGAGGTCGACATGGACAAGGTCGAGGCGCACTTCGCCCCCGCCGTCGTCGAGCTGGTCACCGAGACCGACTTCGCCGCCCGTCCCGACCTGGTGCGCGGCTACGTCGGCCCGCAGGGCCTGGAGAAGGTCACCTACATCGCCGACCCGCGGGTGGCCCCCGGCACCTCCTGGATCACCGGCGCCAACAAGGACGGCATGCACGCGAAGAACGTCGTCGCGGGCCGTGACTTCGAGGTCTCCGCGTACGTCGACGTCGTCGTCGTCCAGGACGGCGACCCGTGCCCCAAGTGCGGCACCGGCCTGAAGCTGGACCGCGCGATCGAGATCGGCCACATCTTCCAGCTCGGCCGCAAGTACGCGGACGCGCTGAAGCTCGACGTCCTCGGCCAGAACGGCAAGCCGGTCCGCGTGACCATGGGCTCGTACGGCATCGGCGTCTCGCGCGCCGTCGCCGCGCTCGCCGAGCAGACCGCCGACGACAAGGGGCTGTGCTGGCCGGCCGAGGTCGCGCCCGCCGACGTCCACGTCGTCGCCGCCGGCAAGGCGCTCCAGACCGAGCTGGCCCTGGAGGTCTCCGACAAGCTCGCGGCCGCGGGCCTCCGCGTGCTGGTCGACGACCGCGCGGGCGTCTCGCCGGGCGTCAAGTTCACCGACTCGGAGCTGATCGGCGTCCCGAAGATCCTCGTCGCCGGCCGCCGCGCGGCGGAGGGCTTCCTCGAACTGAAGGACCGCCGCACCGGCGAGCGCGAGGAAGTCACGGTGGAGCAGGCCCTGGAAGCCCTGACGGCCTGACCTCTCGCCACCGCCGTTCCGTTGTGCGCTGAGCCCGGCTGGACCCCGTTGTGGGCAATCGTTCCGCTGGGGCGATGGGGGTCCCCCTGCTCGAGCGAAGCCGAGAGCTTGGGGGAGGGTGGGCACAACGGAACGGCACCGTCAGCGGTGCCTCCGCGACCTGGCCTGGACCCGCACCCGTACGGCGCCGTACACCGGGTGCGGGTTCAGGCGCACCCCCAGCCCTGCGGAACGCCTGCCCACACGGAGGGGGGGGCGCGTCACGCCGCCATGTCGCCCCGGGTGTGTCGGGGGGACGGTTCCACCGAGGAGCCCGTGAGGTCCTCGACGGGAGGGAGCGGCTCCAGCGGAGGCGCGGGCGGCGCGGGAGGCGTGGCCGCGGGCGCGGACTCCGGCGTGGCGCGCTCCAGGAAGCGGAGGAGTTCGACCGGGATCGGCAGCACGAGGGTCGAGTTCTTCTCGGCCGCGACGGCCATGACCGTCTGCAGCAGCCGCAGCTGCAGCGCCGACGGCGCCTCCGCCATCTGGTGCGCCGCCTCCGCCAGCTTCTTCGACGCCTGCAGCTCCGCGTCCGCGTTGATCAGCCGCGCCCGCCGCTCCCGGTCCGCCTCCGCCTGCCGCGCCATCGAGCGCTTCATCGTCTCCGGCAGGGAGACGTCCTTGATCTCGACCCGGTCGATCTGCACGCCCCACCCGATCGCGGGGGAGTCGAGCATCAGCTCCAGCCCCTGGTTGAGCTTCTCGCGGTTGGACAGCAGGTCGTCGAGGTCGCTCTTGCCGATGATCGACCGCAGCGAGGTCTGCGCCATCTGCGAGACCGCGAACTTGTAGTCCTCGACCCGCACCAGCGCCTCCGCCGCGTCCACCACCTTGAAGTAGACGACCGCGTCGACCCGGACCGTCACGTTGTCCCGGGTGATGCCCTCCTGCGCGGGCACCGGCATCGTGACGATCTGCATGTTCACCTTGTGGAGCCGGTCCACCGCCGGGACGATCATCGTGAAGCCGGGCGGCCGCACGTCGCCCCGCAGCCGGCCGAAGCGGAACACGACGCCCCGCTCGTACTGCTTCACGACGCGCGCCGCCGCGCCGACGTAGGCGGCGGCGGCCACAGCCGCTCCCGCCACGGCCAGGAGGATGTCTTCGATCATCACGGGCCCCCTGAGGAAGGGATACAAAAAGGGTATTCCCCTCAGAAGGCCCGGGGACTCACAGCCAGCTCGCGAACTCCAGCAGCCACTCGGCCTCCTGCCGGCGCCCGCCGGCCAGCGCCCGGGTGCCGGACTCGACGGTCCGGAAGAGTGTCCAGCCGCGCAGCCGCTCCCGGTCGACGTCGAGCGAGTCGGCCAGCTTGTTGACCCGCCGCCGGGCCGCCGGGGCGCCGGCGGAGGAGGCGACCAGGTCCTCGACCCGCTCGCGGACCAGCCGCGCGAGGTCGTAGGCGCGCTCGCCGACGACCGGGTCGGGCCCGACGGCCAGCCAGGGCGCGCGGTCGCCGCCGAGCACCTTGCCCTGCCGGAAGTCGCCGTGCAGCAGCAGCTCCTCGGCGGACCCGCCGAGCAGCTCCTCGCGGGCGGCGAGCGCGGCGGCGGTCAGCTCCCCGGCGTCGGCGTCGGCGCGGTGCCGCTCCATCGCCTCCGCCTGGCGCGCGGTGCGGCCGGCGACGGTGTCGAAGCCGTGCCCGGCGGGCGGGTCCACCCACAGCTTCCGTACGGTCCCGGCCGCCTCCAGGAGCGCCTTGGCCTCCGGCAGCGAGCGGAGCGACACCTCGGGGTGCAGCCGTTCGAGGACGAGGGCGCCCTCGGGGCCCTCCCCGAGGAGCTGTACGGCACCCCAGCCGTTCCAGTGCGCGAGCGCGTCCCGCTCCTGCTCCGGACGGCTGTACGGCGGTGCGATCTTCAGCGCGGCGGGCGTGCCGGCGGCGTCGCGGACGAGCAGGACCAGGCTGCCGCGTCCGCCGGGGGCCACCACCCGCTCGACGGTCAGACCGGCCTCCGCGGGCACCCGCTCGGCGAGGCCGGGGAGCCGTCCGAGCCAGTCGGCGGCGGCCTCGCCGTACCTCTCGTGGAGCGCCGTCACCAGTCGCCGGGGCGCTTCGAAACCCATGCGTACGTTGTTCCTTCTGCTGGGGCGGGGTGATCAGGGCTGGTGGGGGCCGGACTCACACCCGCTCGGCGAGCCCAGGAAAGGTTACGTCGCTGCCGCGCCACCGCACCGCGCGGACCGCCGCCTCCCGGAGCGCGGCCGCGGCCTCCCGGCGCAGCGCGCCGTCGGCGGCCCGCACCAGATCGGAGTAGACGCCGGCCACCCGGTCCTCCAGGACGGCCGCGAGCCGCACCGCGCCCGCCGGGTCCGCCACCCGGAACGGCAGCTCGTACGCGGCGGCCGCGGCGGTCGGCGTGCCGCCGAGGTCGCGGACGGTGCGGCGCAGCGCGTCGCGGCGGGCCCGGTGTGCCTGGTACGCGGCGGTGGCCTCGGCCCGGCGGCCCTCGGCGACCCGGCCGCCGACGACGCCGTAGCCGTACACCGCCGCGTGTTCGGCGGCGAGGGCGGCCTGGGCGGCCTGGAGGGCGCTCATGCGCGGGCCCCTTCGGTGAGGAGGTAGGCGTGGGCGGCGCCGGCGGCGGCCACGGAGGCGAGCAGCCGGGCGTACTCGGGCGGCGCCGCGAGCAGCTCGGCCGTGTGGGCGTCGGACGCGGCCCGTGCCGCCCCCGCCAGCTCCCGCAGCGCCGCCTTCGGGTCGCCCGACACGGCCCGCACGCCGCCGGTCCCGCCGCCCGGCGTCGCGGAAGGGGACCCCGTACCGGTGCCCGGGGCCGCGGACGAGGGGCCCGGGGTCGGGCGGGTGCCCTCGCCGAGGGCGGCCACGTGGGCCGCGGCGGAGGCACGGAGGGGGGCCACGCGCGCGTGCAGGGCGGGATGGGCGGCCAGGGTGGCGTCGTAACGTTCCAGCAGGGTCCGTGAGGCGGTCACCGCGCGGCGGCGGAGGGCGGCCTCGGCGCGGGCCACCCGTTCGGCCTCGCGGGCCGCCGCCTCCTCCGCGGCGCTCGGACGGCGCGGGCCCGCGCCGTCCGAGGTGCAGCCCGTCAGGGCCGCCGCGGCGGCCGAGGCCCCGGCCACGAGCACGGCGCGTCTGCCCGTCGTCGTCACGCTCTCTCCCTCAGCATTCAGGACCCCTCCCGGCCGCCCTTCGAAGATCACCGCAGGCGAGCGTACCCGCGGGGGCCCCGGCCGTGGACGGCAACACCCTCCGGGACCGGATACCCTTGATCCGACACGCAGCGACAAGCGACGTACCCACAACAGCACACGCGGCCGAGGAGTCACCCGGATGAGCACCACCCAGAGCGACAGGCTGCGCGGACTCATTGAGCCGCTCGTCCACGCGGAGAACCTGGATCTGGAGGAGATCGAGGTGTCCCGGGCCGGCCGCCGCGGACTGCTGAGGATCGTCGTCGACTCCGACGAGGGCGTCGAGCTGGACACCTGCGCGGAGCTGAGCCGCGCGATCTCCGCGAAGCTGGACGAGACCGACGCCATGGGCGACGGCGAGTACGTCCTGGAGGTCAGCTCCCCCGGCGCCGACCGTCCGCTCTCCGAGCACCGCCACTACGTCCGGGCCACCGGCCGGCTGGTGAAGCTCCAGCTCGCCGAGGGCGGGGACCTGGTCACCCGCATCCTGGCGGTGGACGAGGACGGCCTCGACACCGAGGTCCCGGGCGTGAAGGGCCGCAAGGCCACCGCCCGCCGCGTGGAGTTCGCCGAGATCGCCAAGGCGCGTGTCGAGATCGAGTTCAACCGCAAGGACAAGAAGGAAGAGGAGGCGTAGCCGTGGACATCGACGTGAAGCTTCTCAAGGGCTTGGCGCAGGAGAAGGAGATCTCCTTCGAGATGCTGGTCGAGGCCATCGAGTCGGCCCTCCTCATCGCGTACCACCGCACCCCGTCCGCCCGCCGCCACGCGCGCGTGGAGCTGGACCGGCACACCGGTCACGTGACGGTGTGGGCCGAGGAGGACCCGGCCGACCTGGAGGAGGGGCAGGAGCCCAAGGAGTTCGACGACACCCCGTCGGACTTCGGCCGCATCGCGGCGAGCACCGCCCGCCAGGTCATCCAGCAGCGGCTGCGCGACGCCGAGAACGACGTCACCTTCGGCGAGTACGCCCGCCGCGAGGGCGATGTCGTCGCCGGTGTGGTGCAGCAGGGCAAGGACCCGAAGAACGTCCTCGTCAAGCTGGACGACAAGCTGGAGGCCATCCTGCCGGTGCAGGAGCAGGTGCCGGGCGAGGAGTACACGCACGGCCTGCGGCTGCGCACGTACGTCGTCCGGGTGGCCAAGGGTGTCCGCGGTCCGTCCGTCACCCTCTCGCGCACCCACCCCAACCTGGTGAAGAAGCTCTTCGCCCTGGAGGTGCCGGAGATCGCCGACGGTTCGGTCGAGATCTCGGCGATCGCCCGTGAGGCCGGTCACCGCACCAAGATCGCGGTCCGTTCCACCCGTTCGGGTCTGAACGCCAAGGGCGCCTGCATCGGCCCCATGGGCAGCCGGGTCCGGAACGTGATGGCCGAGCTGCTCGGCGAGAAGATCGACATCGTCGACTGGTCGGACGACCCGGCCGAGATGGTGGCGAACGCGCTCTCGCCGGCCCGGGTCTCCAAGGTCGAGGTCGTCGACGCCGCCGCCCGGTCCGCCCGGGTGACGGTCCCCGACTACCAGCTCTCCCTGGCCATCGGCAAGGAGGGCCAGAACGCCCGGCTGGCCGCGCGGCTCACCGGCTGGCGGATCGACATCCGGCCGGACACCGAGTCCGTGGCCGAAGAGGGCTGAGCGGCCCCGGCGCAAGCCGGAGATCGTTTTTGGCCAACAGCTGTTCGATTTTTGCCCCAAACGGGTGAGGTCGGTACGGGGAGGTAGACTTAATCGTGTCTGGCCGGACGCATGCCCGCGCGTGCCCTGAGCGAACCTGTGTGGGATGCCGGGAGCGAGCGGCCAAGAGCGAACTGCTGCGGATCGTGATGGATAAGGACGAGTGCGTCCCCGATCATCGCGGTACGCTGCCCGGCCGGGGTGCGTACGTGCACCCCGCCTTGCACTGTCTCGACCTGGCGGCCCGCCGCCGGGCGTTCCCGAGGGCCTTCAAGGTCCCGGGCCCGCTCGACACGGCGGCGCTGCGGGAACACATCGAGCAGGCCGCCCAGGCGGCACCGCAGTGAACAGGAAGTACGGCACGGAACACCGTGCGGTCAGGTACCTCGCGAGTCGGAAGTAGGTCGAGATTGCGATGAGCACTCGATGAGTACGCGATGAGTACGCCCATGAAGTAGCGACGGTCCGGCGGTAACCGGACCTACAAAGGAGCGATGTGGCTAAGGTCCGGGTATACGAACTCGCCAAGGAGTTCGGTGTGGAGAGCAAGGTCGTCATGGCCAAGCTCCAGGAACTCGGTGAATTCGTCCGTTCGGCGTCCTCGACGATCGAGGCGCCGGTCGTGCGCAAGTTGACTGACGCTTTGCAGGGTCCCGGCGGTTCCGCCGGCAAGACCGCTGCCAAGCCCGGCGCGCCCCGCAAGGCGGCGCCCGCCCCCAAGCCGGCCGCGCCGGCGCCTTCGGCGCCCGCTGCCGCGCGTCCCGCTGCCCCGAAGCCTGGTGCGCCCACCCCGGCGCCCAAGCCCGCGGCGGCTGAGAAGCCCTCGACGCCGGCCGCCCCCGGCCCGCGTCCGACCCCGGGTCCGAAGCCCGCGGCCCCGGCCCCCAAGCCGGCCCCCGCCGCCCCGGCTCCGACCAACCCGGAGTTCACCGCGCCTCCGGCGGCCCCGGCCGCGGGTGGTCAGCGTCCCGGTGGTGCCGCCCCCGGCCCGCGTCCGACCGGTGCCCGTCCGGGCCAGGCCGCGCCGCGCCCGGGTCAGCAGTCCGCCCGTCCCGGCCAGCAGGCCCCGCGTCCGGGCGCCCCGCGTCCGGCCGGCCCGCGTCCGGGCAACAACCCCTTCACCTCCGGCGGCTCCACCGGCATGGCGCGCCCGCAGGCGCCCCGTCCCGGCGGCGGCGCCCCGCGTCCCGGCGGCCCCGGTGCCGTTCCGGGCGCCCCGCGTCCGCAGGGCGGCCCCGGCGGCGCCCCGCGTCCCCAGGGCGGCGCTCCGCGTCCGACCCCGGGCGGCATGCCCCGTCCGCAGGCTCCGCGTCCCGGTGGCGCGCCCGGCGGCAACCGTCCGAACCCGGGCATGATGCCGCAGCGTCCCGCTGCCGGCCCGCGTCCCGGCCCCGGCGGTCGTGGCCCCGGTGGCCCCGGCGGTCGTCCGGGCGGTCCCGGCGGCGGCGGCGGTCGTCCCGGCTTCGCCGGTCGTCCGGCCGGTCCCGGCGGCGGTGGCGGCGGCTTCGCCGGCCGTCCCGGCGGTCCCGGTGGCGGCGGCGGTCGTCCGGGTGGTCCCGGCGGCGGTGGCGGCGGCTTCGGCGGTCGTCCCGGCGGCTTCGGCGGCCGTCCCGGCGGCCCGGGTGGCCGTGGTGGCACGCAGGGCGCCTTCGGTCGTCCCGGCGGTCCCGCGCGTCGCGGTCGCAAGTCGAAGCGGCAGAGGCGCCAGGAGTACGAGGCCATGCAGGCCCCGTCCGTGGGCGGCGTGATGCTGCCTCGCGGCAACGGCGAGACCATTCGCCTGTCGCGCGGTGCGTCCCTCACCGACTTCGCGGAGAAGATCGGCGCCAACCCGGCGTCGCTCGTCGCGGTCATGATGAACCTCGGCGAGATGGTCACGGCCACGCAGTCCGTCTCCGACGACACGCTGGTCATGCTGGCCGAGGAGATGAACTACGTCGTCCAGGTCGTCAGCCCGGAGGAGGAGGACCGCGAGCTTCTCGAGTCCTTCGACATCGAGTTCGGCGAGGACGAGGGCGGCGAAGAGGCCCTGGTCTCCCGTCCGCCGGTCGTGACCGTCATGGGTCACGTCGACCACGGTAAGACCCGCCTCCTCGACGCGATCCGCAAGACCAACGTGGTCGCGGGCGAGGCCGGTGGCATCACCCAGCACATCGGTGCCTACCAGGTCGGTACCGAGGTCAACGGCGAAGAGCGTCGCATCACCTTCATCGACACCCCGGGTCACGAGGCGTTCACCGCCATGCGTGCCCGTGGTGCGAAGTCGACCGACATCGCGATCCTCGTGGTCGCGGCCAACGACGGCGTCATGCCGCAGACGATCGAGGCGCTCAACCACGCCAAGGCCGCCGGCGTCCCGATCGTCGTCGCGGTCAACAAGATCGACGTCGAGGGCGCGGACCCGGTCAAGGTCCGCGGTCAGCTGACCGAGTTCGGTCTGGTGGCCGAGGAGTACGGCGGCGACACCATGTTCGTCGACATCTCCGCCAAGCAGGGTCTGCACATCGACTCCCTGCTGGAGGCCGTCATCCTCACGGCCGACGCCTCGCTCGACCTCCGGGCCAACCCGGACCAGGACGCGCAGGGCATCGCCATCGAGTCGCACCTCGACCGCGGTCGCGGCGCCGTCTCGACGGTCCTGGTCCAGCGCGGAACGCTGCGCATCGGCGACACCATCGTCGCCGGCGACGCGTACGGCCGCGTCCGGGCCATGCTCGACGACAAGGGCAACAACGTGGAGGAGGCGACCCCGTCGACCCCCGTCCTCGTCCTGGGTCTCACCAACGTCCCGGGTGCCGGTGACAACTTCCTCGTCGTCGACGAGGACCGCACCGCCCGCCAGATCGCCGAGAAGCGCGCCGCCCGCGAGCGGAACGCGGCCTTCGCCAAGCGCGTCCGCCGTGTCTCCCTCGAGGACCTGGACAAGGTGCTCAAGGCCGGCGAGATCCAGCAGCTGAACCTGATCATCAAGGGTGACGCCTCTGGTTCCGTCGAGGCCCTCGAGTCCTCCCTGCTCCAGCTGGACGTCGGCGAGGAGGTCGACATCCGCGTCCTGCACCGCGGCGTGGGTGCCGTCACCGAGTCGGACATCGACCTGGCGATGGGCTCCGACGCCATCGTGATCGGCTTCAACGTGCGCGCCGCCGGGCGTGCGCAGCAGATGGCCGAGCGCGAGGGCGTGGACGTCCGGTACTACTCGGTCATCTACCAGGCGATCGAGGAGATCGAGGCGGCCCTCAAGGGTCTGCTCAAGCCGGAGTACGAGGAGGTCGAGCTCGGCACCGCGGAGATCCGCGAGGTCTTCCGCTCCTCCAAGCTCGGCAACATCGCCGGTGTCCTCATCCGCTCCGGCGAGGTCAAGCGCAACACCAAGGCGCGCCTCATCCGCGACGGCAAGGTCATCGCCGAGAACCTCAACATCGAGGGTCTGCGTCGCTTCAAGGACGACGTCACCGAGATCCGCGAGGGCTTCGAGGGTGGTATCAACCTCGGAAACTTCAACGACATCAAGGTCGACGACGTCATCGCGACGTACGAGATGCGCGAGAAGCCGCGCGCGTAACACGCGGTGAAGTGCCGGGGCCGGTCGGCGGAGGTTATTCCGTCGATCGGCCCCGGCCGTTCCGTGTACGGTTTCGGTGTCCCCGTCCAGCGGTTGGCGGGGCCACTGACCCCGAACCGGCGGGACATCCGGACACACATGTATGTGGGGACTCTGTCCTTCGACCTGCTCCTCGGCGACGTCCATTCGCTCAAGGAGAAACGCTCCCTCGTGAAGCCGATCGTCGCCGAGCTCCAACGGAAGTTCTCGGTGAGCGTGGCGGAGGTGAGCGGCCAGAACCTCCACCGGCGGGCCGAGATCGGCGTCGCCATGGTGTCGGGGGACCTGGGGCACCTGAACGGCGTCCTCGACCGCTGCGAGCGGCTGGTCGCCGCGCGGCCGGAGGTGGAGCTGCTCTCGGTGCGCCGAAGGCTCCACACTGATGAAGACTGAACGAGCAAGGCAAAGAAGGAGACGGACCAGTGGCCGACAACGCGCGGGCGAAGAAGCTGGCGGACCTCATCCGGGAGGTGGTCGCCGAGAAGCTGCAGCGCGGCATCAAGGACCCGCGCCTGGGTACGCACGTGACCATCACGGACACCCGCGTCACCGGTGACCTGCGGGAGGCCACGGTCTTCTACACGGTCTACGGCGACGACGAGGACCGGGCGAGCGCGGCGGCCGGCCTGGAGAGCGCCAAGGGCATCCTCCGCTCGGCCGTGGGCAAGGCGGCGGGGACCAAGTTCACCCCGACCCTGGCCTTCGTGGCCGACGCCCTCCCGGAGAACGCGCGGACCATCGAGGACCTCCTCGACAAGGCGCGCGCCTCCGACGCCCAGGTGCGGGAGGCGTCCTCGGGCGCCACCTTCGCGGGCGAAGCCGACCCGTACAAGAAGCCGGGCGAGGACGAAGCCGCCGAATGAGCACCGCAGCAAAGACGCCCGACGGCCTTGTCATCGTCGACAAGCCGTCGGGCTTCACTTCGCACGACGTCGTGGCCAAGATGCGCGGGATCGCGAAGACCCGTCGCGTCGGCCACGCCGGCACGCTCGACCCCATGGCCACGGGCGTCCTCGTCCTCGGCGTGGAGCGGGCCACCAAGCTCCTCGGTCACCTCGCGCTGACCGAGAAGGAGTACCTGGGCACCATCCGCCTGGGCCAGACCACGATCACCGACGACGCCGAGGGCGAGATCACGGCGTCGGTCGACGCGTCGAAGGTCACCCGCGAGCAGATCGACGCGGGGGTCGCGGAGCTGACCGGCGCCATCATGCAGGTCCCGTCGAAGGTCTCCGCGATCAAGATCGACGGAAAGCGGTCCTACGCGCGCGTGCGCGGCGGCGAGGAGTTCGAGATCCCGGCCCGGCCGGTCACCGTCTCCTCCTTCCGCGTGTACGACGTGCGCGAGGAGACCGCCGAGGACGGCACGCCCGTGATCGATCTGGTCGTCTCGGTGGTCTGCTCCTCCGGTACGTACATCCGGGCGCTGGCCCGGGACCTCGGCGCCGGGCTCGGCGTCGGCGGGCACCTCACCGCGCTGCGGCGCACCCGGGTGGGCCCGTACCGGCTGGACAGCGCCCGGACCCTGGACCAGCTCCAGGAGGAGCTGACCGTGATGCCGGTCGCCGAGGCCGCCGGGGCGGCGTTCCCGCGCTGGGACGTCGACGAGAAGCGGGCCCGGCTGCTGCTCAACGGGGTGCGGCTGGAGATGCCGGAGTACCCCGAGGGCCCGGTCGCGGTCTTCGGGCCGGACGGGAAGCTGCTCGCGCTGGTCGAGGCCCAGCGGGGCAGGGCGAAGAGCCTGGCCGTCTTCGGCTGAGTCACCGACGGTCGACCGACGGACACGAAGGGCGGGTGCGCACGGCGCGCCCGCCCTTCCGTGTTTCTTCACCCCATCGGGGAAGCGCTCGGAGTGAACCCCGGGCGCGGGAGGGGGCGCGTTCGCCGATCCGCGCCGGGCGGGGGACGCCCCGACCTACCCTCCACACCATGGGACGCGGGGACCTGGCGGAGCCGGTGGGGCTGGTGCGCATCTGCGATCTGGCGGGCCGGCCGCGCGGCACCGGCTTCCTCGCCGACCACGAGGGCACCCTCGTCACCAGCCACGAGGCCGTCGACGGGCTCACGCGCGTCGTGCTGCACGCGCCCGGCGAGCGGACCTGGCTCGCCGAGGCCGACGCCGTCACCTCCCTCCCCGAGCAGGGACTCGCGCTGATCCGCACCCAGGGCCTGGGCGTGCGCCCGCTGCCGCTCGCCACCCGCGCGGCCGTCGAACCCGGCACCTACGTCCGGATCGCCGCGCACGGCTGGCGCGAGGCCCGCGTCCTCGGCCCCGCCGCCGTCACGTACACCGCCACCGACCGCTTCCACGTCCTCGCCGACGCCCTCGAACTCGCCATCGGCACCGAGGGCGCCGAGGCGCTCCGGCTCGGCGGGCCGGCCGCCGGCGGGCCCGTCGTCGACAGCGCCACCGGCACCGTCCTCGGCGTCGTCGGCACCGCGCTCCAGGGCGACCCGCGCGCCGCCGGACACGCCGTCCCGCTCCGCCCGGACGGACCCCTGGGCGAGCTGCTGCGCCGCAACGCGGCCACCGTCCCCGCCTACGGCCCCGACCTCAACCTCGCCGCCGTCCTCGAACTCACCACCCCCACCGCCGTCCCGCCCCGCGACCCGTCCCCCTGGCCCGCCCCGGTCACCCGCCCGGACGCCCTCGGCGCCCTGACCCGCTTCGCCGGACCCGACCCCGGCCCCGCCGGCGCGGACCCCGCCGTCCCGGTGCTCACCGTCGTCGGCGAGCCCGGCAGCGGGCGCACGACCCTGCTCGGCGCCGTCTGCGAGGAGCGGGCGGCCCGGGGCGCGTCCGCGCCGACCGTACGGCTGCGGGGCGCCGACCTGCTGGAGACCGACGGCTCGGTCGCCGACGCCGTCGGACGGCTGCTGCAGCGGGCGGCCCGGATCGCCGCCGCCTCCGGGGCCGCCGGCGACCCCGTCACCCCCGAGCGGGCCGCCGCCCTCGCCCGGGCGGCCGGGCGGCCGCTGCTCGTCGTCCTCGACGCCCCCGAGGAGATGCCCCCGCTCCTCGGCCACCGGCTCGCCGACTGGACCGGCGCCACCGAGCGCTGGCTGCGCGCCCACGGCACCCGCCTCGTCCTCGCCTGCCGCCCCGAGTACGCCGAGCGGGCCGCCGCCCTCTGGAGCGCCGCCCCCGCCGTCCTGCCGCTCGGCGACCTCACCGACGCCGAGGCCAGGGCCGCACGCCAGGGGTACGGGCTCGGGGACGACGACCTCGCCCCGGCCGACGCCCGGCACCCGCTCGCCCTGCGGCTGCTCGCCGAGGTGCGGGCCGCGCTCCCCGGCGAGGTGCCCGGCCGGCCCGGCCGGACCGAGATCTTCACCGCCCACCTGGACCTGATGTGCCTGCGGATCGCGGTCCGGATCGCCGCCGACGCCCGCCCGCTGCCCGGCGGCCCCGCCGTCCGCCGGCTCGCCGCCCGGGTCACCGGCCAGGTCCACGAGGCCGCCCGGCGCTGCCTCGGCCCCGGCCACGGCCTCCTCGACCGGGCCTCCTTCGAGGAGCTCTTCCCGTGGCGGGACGGCTGGGCCTCCGCCGTCCTCACCGAGGGCCTGCTCGTCCCGGCCGGCACCGGCTACCGCTTCGCCCACGAGGAGGTCGCCGACTGGCTCCAGGCCGCCCACCTCGACCTCGACACGGCCCTCGACGCCCTCGTCCACGCCCGCCCCGCCGCACCCGACCGGCCGGCCCCGCCCGCGCCGGACCCGGAGCCCGCGGCGGAGGCCGCTCCCGCCGCCGGCCGCTCCCGCCGCCGGCGGCGCGCGGCGGCGGAACCGGACGGGAGCGCCGGGGCGGAGCCGGGCACCGCGCGGCTCTCCGTGCCCCGGCACCGGATCGGGACGGTGGTCCACGCGCTGCTGCTCGCCCACCGCCAGGGCGGCCCCGCCGCCCTCGCGCCCCGGCTGACCGGGCTCGTCGACTTCCTGGCCGACGCCGGCCAGGAGACACCCGAGGACGCCGTCTGGTGGGGGAGCACCCTGCTCGCCCGGACCCTCGCCGGGATCGGCGACCCGCGCCCGTACCTGCCCGTCCTGCGGCGGCTCGCCGACCGGATGGGGGAGGGCGGCGACCGGGCGGGCGCCTTCGACGGCTTCGGGGCCGACTGGTGGCGGGCGGCGGCCGTCGGCGAGGACGAGCGCCTCGACCTGCTGCGCCGCCTCGTCACCGCCGATCCGCCGCCCCCCGGCCCCGCGCCCTTCCTCGGCGCCGTCGAGGAGCTGCTCGCCGCCCGGCCCCGGGAGGTCCAGCCGCTGCTCTGCCGCTGGTTCACCGACGGACGGACGCTGCCCTCGCGGCCGTACGCCACCGTCGCCGGCACCGCCCAGGAACTGCTCCACACCCACCGGGCGCCCGCCGTCGACGACCTGTGCGAGGCGCTGGCCGGCACCGGCCACCCGCTCGCCGAGGGGCTGCTCGGCGCGCTCGTCGACGACGAGCCCGCCGCGCTCTGCCGGGCCGTCGACCGCTGGGCCCACGACGACCTGCGCCCCGAGCGGCGGCTCGCCGCCGCCGCGTACGGCAGCCTGCTGGCCACCCGAGGCCCGCACGGCCAGGACCGCGAACTGCTGCGGTACGCGGCCGGCGCGCTGCTCGCCCGCCCCGCCGACCGGCCCCTGCACGGCGCCGCCCTCGGCATCCTCGTCCGCGACCCGCACACCCGCGGCCTGTACCTGGCCCGCGCCGTCGCCGACCCCCGGGTGCCGGCCGACGCGCTCGTCGCGGCGCTCGCCGACCATCCCGGGCCGGTCCTCGACGCCCTCCGCGACCGGCTGGACGAGGGCCGCGACCCCGGCGCCGTCCTGCGGGCCCTCGCCGCCGTCGACACGCCCGCCCTCACCCGCCGGATCGCCCTCCTCGTCCGCGCCTACGTCACCCGGCACCCCGACGGCGCCGTCCACGCCGCCGACTACCTCGACCGGCGGTTCGAGGAGGGGCCGACCGCCCGGGCCGTGCTCTTCCCCCTGGTCGTCGGGCTGATCCACGGCCGGCCCGCCGCCGTCCGGCGCGCCCTCGCCCCCGTCCTCGCCGCCCCCGGCACCGGCGCCTCCCGCCATCTGCGGGCCGAACTCCTCGACGTCCTCCTCGACCACGAGACCTACGCCGCCGAGCCGGGCGAGCGGACCGTCCCGGACGCCCTGCTGACCGCCGCCGCCGAGGGCGCCGCCCGCCGCCCGCGCCCCCGCAGCCACGCCCTGCTGACCCGTACCACCGCCCTCTACGCCCGCGATCCGGGCGGCCCCGCCCACCGCGACCGGCTGCTCGCCGCGCTCGCCGCCGAACACCCGGCCTTCGCCGCACTGCTCGCGGAGACCGTGCCCGCACCCCGCGCACCCGGCGGTGTCCATGCCGATGCGGACCGACGGGCCCGGGCATGGCAGTCTTAGACCTGCGTAATGGGCGCACAGGGCGAACAGGCGGACGAGGAGCGGTCACAGTGCAGCGCTGGCGTGGCTTGGAGGACATCCCCCAGGACTGGGGGCGCAGCGTCGTCACCATCGGCTCCTACGACGGTGTGCACCGCGGACACCAGCTGATCATCGGGCGGGCCGTCGAGCGCGCCCGCGAGCTGGGCGTCCCCGCCGTCGTGGTGACCTTCGACCCGCACCCCTCCGAGGTGGTGCGCCCCGGCAGCCACCCGCCGCTGCTCGCCCCGCACCACCGGCGCGCCGAGCTGATGGCCGACCTGGGCGTGGACGCGGTGCTGGTGCTGCCGTTCACCGCCGAGTTCTCTCAGCTGTCGCCGGCCGACTTCATCGTCAAGGTGCTCGTCGACAAGCTGCACGCCCGGGCCGTCATCGAGGGACCGAACTTCCGCTTCGGCCACCGGGCCGCGGGCAACGTGGACTTCCTCACCGAGCTGGGCGCCACCTACGACTACGAGGTCGAGGTGATCGACCTGTACGTCAGCGGGACCGCCGGCGGCGGGCAGCCCTTCTCCTCCACCCTCACCCGCCGGCTGGTCGCCGAGGGCGACATGACCGGCGCCGCCGAGATCCTCGGCCGGCCGCACCGGGTCGAGGGCATCGTCGTGCGCGGCGCGCAGCGCGGCCGCGAGCTGGGCTTCCCCACGGCCAACGTGGAGACCCTGCCGCACACCGCGATCCCCGCCGACGGCGTCTACGCCGGCTGGCTGACGGCGAACGGCGAGCGGATGCCGGCGGCGATCTCCGTCGGCACCAACCCGCAGTTCGACGGCACCGAGCGGACGGTGGAGGCGTACGCGATCGACCGCGAGGGCCTCGACCTGTACGGCCTCCACGTCTCCGTCGACTTCCTCGCCTACGTGCGCGGCATGCTCAAGTTCGACACCCTCGACGACCTGCTGGTGGCCATGGCCGGCGACGTCGACAAGTGCCGGGCGCTGACCGCCGGGTACGACGCCGCGGGGGAGTGACCCCGCCCGGACCCGTCACCAGGTGACGTACAGCTCCCGGGGGCCGCGGATCAGGCCCTGGGACTGGAAGGGCACGTCCTCCGCCGGGCCCGCGAGCCGCAGCTCCGGATAGCGGGCCAGCAGCGTCGAGAGCATCACCTCGGACTCCATCCGGGTCAGCATCGCGCCCATGCAGTGGTGCGGCCCGTGGCCGAAGGAGACGTGCCCGATGCCGGTGCGGTCGAAGTCGAGGACGTCGGGGTCGGCGAAGACCTCCGGGTCCCGGTTGGCCGCCAGGTAGGAGGCGTACACCGCCTCGCCCGCGCGGATCACGACCCCGCCGATCTCGACGTCCTCGGTCGCGATCCGGGGGAGTCCGACGCCGTTGCGGTGCGGGATCCAGCGCAGCAGCTCGTCCACCGCCTGCGGCAGCAGCTCCGGCTCCGCGCGCAGCCGGGCCGTCAGGTCCGGGCGGGTGAGCAGCACGTACACCATGTTGGCGCTGTTGTTGCGGACCGCGTGGGCGCCGCTGATCAGGATCGCCATGGCGAGCGAGACCGCCTCGTCCTGGCTGATCCGGCCCTCAGCCAGGGACTCGGCCAGCTCCCCGGCCAGGTCCTCCCGCGGCTCGGCCCGGCGCTGTTCGAGCAGCCGGGTGATGTAGCCGTGGATCTGCGCCTTGGCGGCGCGGCTGCCCTCCGGGCCGGGGCCCGAGGAGAGGATCAGGTCCGGCCAGGACGCCAGCTCGGCCCGGTCCTCCTCGGGGATGCCGAGCAGATCGCAGACCACCGCCATCGGCAGCGGCCCGTGCAGGTGCCGCATCAGGTCGGCGGGCCGTCCCGCCGCCTCCATGGCGTCGAGGAGCCGGTCGCAGGCCGCCTGGGCGAGCGGCCGCAGCCGCTGGGCGCCCCGGCCGGTGAAGGTCCTGGTCACCGCCTTGCGCAGCTGGGTGTGGTACGGCGGATCGGCGTAGTTCAGCGCCGCCTTCGAGGCCACCATGTGGCCGGTCATCTTGGTCACCTGCCGGTCCAGCAGGGCCGTCCGGCTGAACCGCGGGTCCGAGGTGACGGCCCGGACGTCGGCGTACCGGGTGACCAGCCACGCCTCGTTCTCGGCGGCGAACGGCAGCCGGATCCGGGAGACCGGCTCCTTCGCGAGGAGTTCGGTCAGGAGCGGGTCGAAGTCGAGCGCGGGCAGGTCGTCGACGGACCAGGTGCGGGCCGGACGGGTGGCGGCGGGGCAGCCGGCGGGGGCGGATCCGGGCGCCGGGTGACCGGAGGCCGGAGCTCCGGACGCCGGGGGGCCGGACGTCAGCGGTTCGGAGGTCATGCGGAGGACCTTCCCGGCGGCGGGCGGACGCGACACGCCGGAGGCCGTACAGCCCCTCGGACGGCCGACACCCGCACTCACCCACGGTGACGAGCCGGGCACGCTCGCGGTTGCGGGCTGACGATCAGCGGGTGAGTGTGGGCCGCAGTTCGCCGATCGAGAAGAAGGAGCGAGTGCCGTGGTGACCTTGTGCAAACCCGCCGTGGCCGTGCCGGAGCACGTGATCACGATGGAGGAGACGCTCGACCTCGCTCGTGCGCGCCACGCCGACCACCCCCAACTCCCGCTGGCGCTGCGGCTGATCGGCAACACCGGGGTCGCGAAGCGGCACATCGTGCAGCCCATCGAGAAGACCCTGGCCCACCCCGGCTTCCAGGAACGCAACGAGCTGTACGAGGCCGAGGCGAAGGCCCGGGTCCCGGCCGTCGTCCAGGAGGCCCTGGGCCACGCCGGACTGCGCCCGGCCGACATCGACATGATCGTCTACGTGTCGTGCACGGGCTTCATGATGCCCTCGCTCACCGCCTGGATGATCAACACCATGGGCTTCCCCAGCCACACCCGGCAGCTGCCCATCGCCCAGCTCGGCTGCGCCGCCGGCGGGGCCGCGATCAACCGGGCGCACGACTTCTGCACCGCCTACCCGGACGCCAACGTCCTCATCGTGGCCTGCGAGTTCTGCTCGCTCTGCTACCAGCCGACCGACCTCGGCGTCGGCTCGCTGCTCTCCAACGGCCTCTTCGGCGACGCCGTCGCCGCCGCCGTGGTCCGCGGCCGCGGCGGCACCGGCATCGTCCTGGAGCGCAACAACTCCCACCTGGTGCCCGACACCGAGGACTGGATCGCCTACAGCGTCCGCGCGACCGGCTTCCACTTCCTGCTCGACAAGCGGGTGCCCACGACGATGGAGCCGCTCGCCCCCGCGCTCCGCGAGATCGCCGGAGCGCACGGCTGGGACGCCGGGAACCTCGACTTCTACATCATCCACGCGGGCGGGCCGCGGATCCTCGACGACCTCAGCCTCTTCCTCGAAGTGCCCTCGGACGCCTTCCGGTTCAGCCGGGCGACCCTCACGGAGTACGGCAACATCGCCAGCGCCGTCGTCCTCGACGCGGTCCGGCGGCTCTTCGACGAGGGCGGGCAGCCGGAGGGCGCGCGCGGCATCCTCGCCGGCTTCGGACCCGGCATCACCGCCGAGATGTGCCTGGGCCGCTGGACCACCTCCCCCCGCCCCGCCGAACCGCAGCTCGGCGCTCGCCGGATCGTCGGCTACTCGCCGCGCTTCCAGCACGCCCGCAGCCGGGCCTGACCGCCCCGCCGCCCCTCCCGCGCTCCTTCCGTCCCACCCCGCCCGGTCCGATCCGGGCGGGTCACCCCCCCTGACGCACACCCGCCAAGGAGAGTCGTATGTCCCCCACACCGCCCTCCCGCCGCCGGCCACGCGGCCCCGTCGCGCTCGCCGCGCTGCTCGCCGGAGCGGCCGCCGCCTCGCTCGCCGTGGCGCCCGCCGAGGCCGCGGCCCCCGGCGCGGCCCGGGTGCCGATGCACCAGTGCTGGGTCAACGGTGTCTCCGCCCCGCCGGGCGCCATGGTCAGCGGCTCCTCCGGCGACGACAACATCTTCTGCGACAGCGACCTGGAGAACGTCACCGTCTGGGGCGGCGGCGGCAACGACATGATCGAGGTGCGCGGTCTGGTCATCGACTCGGCCGTGATGGGCGGCGACGGCGACGACGTCATCCGCGCCAAGCACCTGGTGCCGCAGAACGCCTCCAGCATGGTCCGCGGCAACCGCGGCAACGACGTCATCAAGGTGGCCACGGTCGTCGGCGAGGGCGCCGAGCACGGGGCCGTCGTGCACGGCGACGACGGCGACGACAAGATCACCACCGGATCGGTGAGCGGCGCGCCCGGCAAGTTCAACCGGGGCGGCGGGATCGTCACCGGCAACGACGGCGCCGACACCATCAAGGTCGGGGTCGTCGACTTCTCCGGCCGGGTGCTGGGCGGCAGCGAGGCCGACACCATCGAGGCCGCCGGCCTCGGCCCCGAGTCCGGCGGCCTGATCCAGGCGGGCCCCGGCGACGACACGATCAGCGGCCCCGGCGGCGCGATCCTCACGGTCGGCCCGCACTGGGGCATGGTCGACGCGGGCGTCGGCAAGGACACCTGCACGGTGAAGTCGGTCTCGACGCGGACCTCGATCAGCGCCTGCGAGGTGCTGCCGAAGGCCGCCCCGTCCGAGGCGAGGCCGCAGGCCCCGACGGGCGCCAAGCCGCAGGCCCCCACGGGCGCGAAGCCCGCGGCCCCGGCGGGCGCCGAGCCGGCCGCGCAGCCGGCCGGGCCCGCCGCCTGACCCCGTCCCCCCGCACCACCGCCCGGCGACCCGCCGCCCCCCAGGGTCGCCGGGCGGTTCGCCGTCCGCCGTCAGTCCTGCTCCCGCGCCGCCCAGTGGCAGGCCACCCCCCGCTCCCCGCCGCCCGCGCGGAGGACCGGCAGGGGCTCCGTCCGGCAGCGGTCGGCGACCGGGGCCGCCGCGCCCGAGGCCAGGACCTGGCAGCGGGCGTGGAAGCGGCAGCCGCCGGGGATGCGGGCCGGGTCCGGCGGCTCGCCGCTCAGCACCACCGGCGCCGCCTCCGACTCCGGCAGCACCGACAGCAGGGCCTGGGTGTACGGGTGCCGGGGCGCCGTCAGGACCGACTCGACCGGCCCCGTCTCCACCACCCGGCCCAGGTACATGACCGCCACCCGGTCCGCGATGTTCCAGGCGAGCCCCAGGTCGTGGGTCACCACCAGGGCGGAGAGCCCGAGTTCGTCGCGCAGCCGGAGCAGCAGCGCCAGGATCTCGCCGCGTACCGACGCGTCCAGGGAGGCCACCGGCTCGTCCGCGACGATGAGTTCGGGCTCCAGGGCCAGCGCGCCCGCGATCACCACCCGCTGCCGCTGCCCGCCGGACAGCTCGTGCGGGTAGCGCAGGAAGAACCGCTCGGGCGGCCGCAGCCCGGCCCGGGCGAGGGCCTCCGCGACCGCCGCGCGCTCGTCCGCCCCGTCGCGGTGGACGCCGTGGATCCGCAGGCCCTCGGCGACCGCCTCGTACACGGTGTGCCGGGGGTTGAGGGAGCCGCTCGGGTCCTGCAGGACGAGCTGGGCGCGCCGCCGGTACGCCTTGAGCGCCCGGGAGGTGTACGCGAGGGGCTCCCCGGCGAAGGAGACCGTGCCGGTCCGCGGCCTCACCAGGCCGAGGAGCGTCCGGGCCAGGGTCGTCTTGCCGCAGCCGGACTCGCCGACCAGGGCCACGATCTCGCCCGCGCCGATCTCCAGGTCCACCCCGTCGACGGCCCGGGCGGGCGGCGCGCCCCGCCGCCCGGGGAAGGTGACGTGCACCCCGCTGGCAGTGAGCAAGGTCATCCGCTGTCCCTTCCGACGTGGACGCAGGCGGCCCGCCGCCCGTCGCCCGCCGCTCGCAGTTCCTGGTCGTCCTCGGCGCACTCCGCCACCGCCACCGGGCAGCGGGGGTGGAAGGCGCAGCCGGCGGGCAGCGCCGCCGGGTCCGGCGGGTCGCCCGGCAGGCCGCGCGGCGCCCGCCGCGAGGCCGGGTCGCCGATCCGGGGGAACGCCGAGGACAGCGCCCGCCCGTAGGGGTGGGCGGCCGCCCCGTACACCTCGGCGGCCGGGCCTTCCTCGACGATCCGCCCCGCGTACATGACGGCGAGCCGGTCGCAGGTGTCGGCGAGCACCGCCAGGTCATGGCTGATCATCATCAGGCCGATGGACTCCTCGGCGACCAGCCGCTCGATCAGCCGCAGGATCTGCGCCTGGATCATCACGTCGAGGGCGGTGGTCGGCTCGTCGGCGACGATCAGCCGGGGTTCGCAGGCGAGTGCCATCGCGATCATCACGCGCTGCCGCTGGCCGCCGGAGAGCTCGTGCGGATAGCCGGCGGCCCGGGAGGCGGGCAGCCCGACCTGTTCGAGCAGGGCGGCGACCCGCTTCCGGGCCTCCGCGGGGGTGGCCCGCCGGTGCACCAGGAGGGGTTCGGCGATCTGGTCGCCGATCCGGCGGACCGCGTTCAGCGAGTGCATCGCGCCCTGGAAGACGATCGAGGCACCCGCCCAGCGGACCGCCCGCAGCCGCCCCCACTTCATGGTGAGGACGTCCTCCCCGTCGAGGAGGATCTCCCCGTCGAGCCGGGCCGTCGTGGGCAGCAGGCGCAGCAGGGCGAGCGCCAGGGTCGACTTCCCGCAGCCGGACTCGCCGGCCACGCCCAGCTTCGACCCGGCCTCCAGGGTGAGGTCGACCCCGCGCACGGCGGGTACGGCGCCGGCCCCGGAGCCGTACGTGACCCGCAGGTCCCTGATCTCCAGGAGGCTCAACGCCCCACCCCCAGCCTCGGGTTGAGCACGGATTCGACGGCCCGGCCGCAGAGCGTGAAGGCGAGCGCGACCAGCGCGATCGCGATCCCGGGCGGGGCCAGGTACCACCAGTGCCCGGAGGAGACCGCGCCGGCCTCGCGGGCGTCCTGGAGCATGCCGCCCCAGGAGACGACCGTCGGGTCGCCGAGACCGAGGAAGGCGAGGGTGGCCTCGGTGAGGATCGCGGTGGAGATGCCGAGGGTGGTCTGGGCGAGCACCAGCGGCATCACGTTCGGCAGCACGTGCCGGGCCATGACGTGCCGGTGGCCGCCGCCGAGCGCGGTGGCCCGCTCGATGTACGGGCGGGACTCGACGGCGATCGTCTGCGCCCGGACGAGCCGGGCGGTGGTCGGCCAGGAGGTGACGCCGATGGCGAGCACCACCGTCCACATCGACCGGGACATCACGGTGGCGAGCACGATCGCCAGGACCAGCGTCGGCATCACCAGGAACCAGTCGGTGATCCGCATGACGACCGTGGACAGCCAGCCGCCGTAGTGGCCCGCGAGGACCCCGACGAGGGTGCCGATGGCGACCGACAGGGTCGCCGCGAGCAGTCCGACGAGCAGTGAGATCCGGGCGCCCCAGATCAGCAGGCCGAGCAGCGAGCGCCCGAACTGGTCGGTGCCGAGCGGGAATTCGGCGCTCGGCGGCTCCAGGGCGGTGCCGGGCGCGTTCGTCACCGACTGCACGTCGGCGCCGACGGTCCACGGGGCGGTCAGGGCGAGCAGGGCGATCACGGCCAGTCCGGCGAGCCCGTACAGGCCAGCCCGGTGGGTCCGGTACGTCTTCCAGAAGCGCGCCGCGGAGCCCCGGCGGCGCTCCCACGCGAGAGAGGTCATCGGCCCACCCGGGGGTCGAGCAGCGGATAGAGCAGGTCGGCGATCAGGTTCATCAGGATCATCGCTCCGGCGAAGACGACGAACAGGCCCTGGACGAGCGGCAGATCGGGCACGCTGAGCGCCTGGTAGAAGAGGCCGCCGAGTCCCGGCCAGGAGAAGACGGTCTCCACCAGGATCGAACCGGCCGCCACATGGCCCAGGTTGATGAAGACCATGGTGACGGTCGGCAGCAGCGCGTTGGGCACCGCGTGCCGGCGGCGCACCTCGTCGTCCTTGAGGCCCTTGGCCCGGGCGGTCGTCAGGTAGTCGCCGCCCATCTCGTCGAGGAGCGAGGACCGCATCACGAGCAGGGTCTGCGCGTAGCCGACCGCGACCAGGGTCACCACGGGCAGCACGAGGTGGTGGGCGACGTCGAGGACGTACGCGAAGCCGGTCTCGCCGGTCCCGGACTCCATGCCGCCGGTCGGGAAGAGTCCCGGGACGGGGCCCATCCCCACCGAGAAGACGATGATGAGGAGCAGCCCGAGCCAGAACGACGGCACCGACCACAGGGTGAGCGCGATGCCGGTGTTCACCCGGTCGCCGAGGCCGCCGTGCCGCCACGCCGAGCGGGTGCCGAGCCACAGCCCGAGCGCCGAGTAGAGGACCACGGCGACCCCGGTGAGCAGCAGGGTCGCGGGCAGCTTCGCCGCGATCAGCTCGCCGACCGGGGCGCGGAACTGGAAGGAGGTGCCGAGGTCGCCGCCGAGCGCCTTGGCGCAGTAGTCGGTGAACTGCTGCCACAGCGGCAGGTCGAGTCCGAACTGGCGTCTTAGGGTGGCCAGTTGCTCGGCCGAGGTGGGGACGCCGTGGGTCATCGCCTTGACCGGGTCACCGGGGATGATCCGGAACAGGAAGAAGCTGGTGACCAGCACGGCGAAGAGGGAGACGAGCGCGCCGCCCAGCTTCCCCGCCGCGTGGCGGAGATAGCCGGAGGCGACGCCGGTGCGGGGTGCGCCGTCCGTGGCGCGGGCCTCCTCGGCCCGCGCCACGCCGGCGGGGGTGCTTGCCGTCGTCATCGCTACTCGCGGTCGTCGGCGGTGGCGCGCCGGCGCATCCGGAAGAGGAGCAGTCCGCCGGCGACGACGACCACGGCCGCGCCGATCCCGATCGCGATCCCGGTCGAGGACGAGCCGGAGCCGTCCCCCGACCCGGACGCGGAGGCGGCGGGGACGGCCGACCACCAGCTCCAGTAGCCGTCCTGCCCCCACAGGTTCCCGGCGGCCTCGGGCATGGTGGTGATCGACGCGATCTGGTCGGTGCGGTACGCCTCCAGGGCGTTGGGGTAGGCCATGATGTTCATGTACCCCGTGTCGTACAGCCGGGACTGCATCCGCTTGACCAGGTCCGCCCGCTTGGCGGTGTCGTACTCCACCGCCTGCTGCGCGTAGAGGGAGTCGAACTCCTTGTCGCAGATGAAGTTGTCGGTGGCGCCGGTGTCCTTCGGGGTGGCCGGGAGGGTGCCGCAGGTGTGGATGGAGAGGACGTAGTCCGGGTCGGGGTTGACTGACCAGCCGTCGAAGGCGAGGTCGTAGTCGCCCTTGACCCAGGGGTCGGAGACGCTGTCCAGGCACTCGAGGGTCAGGCCGATGCCGAGCTCGCCCCACCACTCCTGGAGGTACTTGCCGACCGCCTTGTCGTTGGGGTCGGTGGCGTGACACAGGATCCGGAAGTTCAGCGGCTTGCCGTCCTTGCCGAGCCGCTTCCCGTCGCCGTTCTTCCGGTACCCGGCGTCGTCGAGCGTCTTCGCGGCGGCCGCCGGGTCGTAGGCCCGCCTCTGTTCGGGGCCGGGCTTCCAGAAGTACGAGCCGAAGCGCGGCGGGATGTACCCCTCGCCCTCGACGGCGTGCCCCTGGAAGACCTTGTCGACGAGGGTGGCCCGGTCGACGGCGAGGAAGAGCGCCTTGCGGACGGCCGGGTCGAGGAGGGCCGGGTGGCCGTTGCCGAAGGTCCTGCCGTCCTTGGCGCGGGCGCCGGGGTTGGTGGCGAGCGCGTAGAAGCGGCGCCCGGGGGCGTCGTTGACCTTGATGTCCTTCTGCGTGCGCAGCGCGGCGGCCTGGGCGGGCGTCAGGTTCGGGACGAAGGAGACCTCGCCCTTCTGGAGGGCGGCGACGGCGGCGTCCCCGTCCTTGTAGTACTTGAAGACCAGCTCGTCGAACTTGGGCGCGCCCCGCCAGAACTTCTTGTTCGGCTTGAGCTTGATGTACTGGTCGACCTTGAAGTCCGTGATGACGAAGGGGCCGTTGCCGACGATCGGGAACTGCTGGTCGTTGTTGAACTTCGAGAAGTCGCCGACCTTCTCCCACACGTGCTTGGGCACGATCGGCACGTCGAGCGCGGTCATCGTCGCCTGCGGCTTCTTCAGCCGGATGACGAGGGTGCGCGGGTCGGGGGCGGTGACCTCGGCGAAGTTGGCCGTGAAACTGCCGTTGGCGGTGGCCGCGTTCGGGTCGGTCATCATCTTGTTGAAGGTCCAGGCCGCGTCCTCGGCGGTGGCCGGCTTCCCGTCGGACCAGGTGGAGTCCTCGCGGATCTTGTACGTCCACGTCAGCTTGTCCGCCGAGGCGGACCACTCGGTGGCGAAGGCCGGGACGGTTCTGGCGTCCTTCGGGTCGTAGTTGGTGAGGTACTCGTACGCCAGCCGGTGGATGCTGGTCGAGGTGAGCTTCTGGGCCAGGAACGGGCTCAGCGAGTCGATGCTCTGCGAGACGGCCACCGTGAGCGTCGTGCCGCCGGACTTCTCGTCCTCGGCGGCGGCCGGGGTGGCGGGGAGGGCCGCGAGCGAGGCGGTGGCGAGGCCGGCGGCGAGCAGCAGTCGGGCGGCCCGGTGGGGCCGGTGCGGCCGGCGGGGGAGCGGACGGGATGGAACCTTCGTGACCATGACCATGGGACGTGACCTCGCGTCGGGGGATCTGTCGTGGAGTCGTGGATCTTGGGCTGACGTCAAGTGAAGCGAAGATGTATCAGCGGTGGTCTGCCGTCGTCAACGATGACTCAAACCCCGTGTGGGCTGCGGGAATGCAGGAAGGCTCCGTACCGGTGACCCGGTACGGAGCCTCATTGGTCTACTCCTGTGACGCCCTACTGCTGAGGGGCTGGCGGCGCCTGCGCGGGCGCCTGCGGCGGGGCCTGCGGAGGCAGCGGCTGACCGAACGGCTGGCCCGGCGCGGGCTGCTGCCCGTACGGCGGCGCGGGCTGCCCCGGCTGCCCCGGCTGGCCGGAAGTCGCCGCCGGCGGATACGGCTGCTGCCCGTACGGCTGTCCGGGATATCCGGCTTGACCCGGCATCGGCTCCCCGGGCTGACCCGGCATCGGCTGCCCCGGCTGGGGGTACGGCTGCGGCTGCCCCTGCGGCGGGTACGGCTGCCCCGGCGCGGGCTGACCGGGGGCGTACGAGCCCGGCATCGGCTGCCCGGGGTACGGCTGGCCCGGCGCGGGCGGGGCGCCGTACGGCTGCCCCGGGGACGGCTGGCCCGGCTGTCCCGGGACCGGCTGGCCCGGCACCGGCTGCCCGGGGCCATAGGGGCCGGGGGCGTACTGGCCCGGCATCGGCGGCGCCATGTGCGGCGGCAGGCCGCCCTGGCCGTCGCCGGTCCACAGCCCCTGCGCCTGCTGCGCCCGCGCGAAGTCCTCGGCCACCATCGCCGAGAGGTCGAAGTACGCCTCCCGGGTCTTCGGCCGCATCATGTCGAGGTCCACCTCGGCGCCCGCCGCCAGGTGCTCGTCGAAGGGCACCACGATCACGCCCCGGCACCGGGTGCGGAAGTGCTGCACGATGTCCTCGACCTTGATCATCTTGCCGGTCTCGCGGACCCCCGAGATGACCGTGATCGAGCGCTGCACGAGATCCGCGTACCCGTGCGCCGACAGCCAGTCCAGCGTCGTCGAGGCGCTGGAGGCGCCGTCCACGGACGGCGTCGAGATGATGATCAGCTGGTCGGCCAGGTCGAGCACCCCGCGCATGGCGCTGTACAGCAGACCCGTGCCGGAGTCGGTGAGGATCACCGGGTACTGCTTACCGAGGACGTCGATCGCCCGCCGGTAGTCCTCGTCGTTGAAGGTCGTCGAGACGGCCGGGTCCACGTCGTTGGCGATGATCTCCAGGCCGGACGGCGCCTGCGAGGTGAACCGGCGGATGTCCATGTACGAGTTGAGGTACGGGATCGCCTGCACCAGGTCGCGGATGGTCGCCCCGGTCTCGCGCCGCACCCGGCGGCCCAGCGTGCCGGCGTCCGGGTTGGCGTCGATCGCCAGGATCTTGTCCTGCCGCTCGATGGCCAGGGTCGCGCCGAGCGCGGTGGTCGTCGTGGTCTTGCCGACACCGCCCTTGAGCGAGATGACCGCGATCCGGTAGCAGGACAGGACGGGCGTGCGGATCAGGTCCAGCTTCCGCTGCCGCTCCTGCTCCTCCTTCTTGCCGCCCAGCTTGAACCGCGAGGCCGCGCCCGGGTTCCGGCTCGACTTCGCCTTCTGCTTGTTGTTGCGCAGGAGCCGGTCGGAGGAGAGCTCGACGGCCGCCGTGTAGCCCAGCGGGGCACCCGGCACGGAGCGCTCGCGCTGGTCGTGCGTGACCGGCTGCGGCCAGGCCGCCCCGGTCCGCGGGTCCACGCCGCCCGGCGGGTACCCGTACCCCTCCGGGCCCTGCGGAGGCAGCTCACCGGGCGCGCCCGGAGCCTGCGGGTAGCCGTAACCGCCCTGCGCCTGCGGCGGGAGACCGTACCCGGCGGGGGGCTGCTCGGCGCCGGGCGCCGGCGGCTGGGGCTGGGGCTGGGGCTGCCCGCCCGGGTGCGGGTAGCCGTAACCGGCCGGGGCCTGCGGCGGGTAGCCGTACCCGGCGGGCGGCTGCGGGGGCTGCCCGGGAGCGCCAGGGCCCTGGGGGTACCCGTACCCACCCTGCGGCGGTACGGCTCCGGGCGCGCCGGCCACCGGCTGCCCGGGCCACTGCGGCGCGGGCTGCGGGGCCTGAGCGGCCTGCGGCTGCTGCTGCGGCTGCTGGGCCTCGGGGGAGGCCGGCGGGAACTCGGGCGGCAGCGGCGGGAGCGCTCCGGGGGCCGCCCCCGGGGCGCCCTCGGCGGGCAGCGGGGCGGCGGGGGGCAGCGCGGCGGCGGGGGGCAGCGCGGCGGGGACGGCGTCGGCGGCCTCGGCCTCGGCCGCGGGCGCGTCGGGCTCGTCCTCCGGATCCGTGGTCTCTTCCTCGGCGCCGGTCACGGCCTCCGCCTCGGCCTCGGCCGCGATGTCGGCGTCGTCCTGTTCCCCGGCGGGGGCCGGCTCGGATTCCACGTCAGAAGATTCAGCGTCCGGCTCCGGCTCATGAGCCGCCGTCTCCCCGGCGTCCGCGCGGGGCTCCGTGTCGGTCGTGTCGGCCGCGGCGTCGGCTTCCCGCTCGGCGTCGGGCGCGGAGTCGGCTTCGTCCGCGGCGGGGGCCGGGGGCACGTCGGCGCGGGCCAGGCCCGCGGCCTCGGGGGAGCCCGGCAGGGGCTCGGCGGCGGGCGCGGGGGCCGGCTCCGGGGCCGCGTCCGGCCGCAGCGAGGCCGGGTTGAAGCGCACGGTGGCGCCGCTCTCCACCTCCCCGCCGCCGAAGGGCGCGCCGGGAGCGGGAGCGGGGGCGGGTACGGGAGCGGCGGCGGGAGCCGGGTAGGCCGGTGGCGCGGCGGGCGTGCCGGGGGCGGCGCCGGCCTCGGGGCCGTACGCCCCGTACGGCCCGGGCGCGGCGGCCTGCTGACCAGGGGCCTGACCAGGGGCCACCTGACCGGGGACCTGGCCCGCGTACGGCCCGGGGGCCTGGTGCGGCGCGGGCGCCGGGTAGCCGGGAGGCGTGCCGGGGGCGCCGGGCTCGGAGCCGTGGGCCCCGTACGGTCCGGGCGGGGGCGGCTGCCGGCCCGGGACCTGCCCGGGTGCGGGCGGCGGCGGGGCGGGCGTCCAGCCCTGCTGGAAGCCGGCCGGGGGCACCCCGGGCACCGGGACCGGCGCACCCGTCGGCGGCGGGGGAGTGACACCGGCGCCCCCCGGACCGCCCGGCGCGTTCTGCGTGTACCAGGCCGGCGGGGTGTAGTCGATGGTGAACTCACCCGTCATCTCGGCGGGATCCGCGTCGGACTCGTCGGCGGGCACGTTCCAGCCCCCGCGGATGTCGTCGCGATCGCCGTTCACTTTGCCTCCTGGTGTGGTCGAGCACCCTTGTGCCGTCGTGCGTCGGGGCCACCGTTCACTGCCGATCGGGCCGGCTCTCCCCTCGGACCCGGCGAACGTTCCGAGGGATCCTCCGCCGCGCCCCCACCCACCCTAAACGTCCGCAACGCCACCGCGGCAGGCCCGTCCTCTCCCGGACGCCCTCCCTCCGGCCGGGAGCGGGGCCCGGGTGACGCCGGCGCGGCGGAGCGTGAGGAAGCGGGCCGGGCGAAACCGCACAAGGCGGGGCAACGCGGAGGAATGCGTACCGTCTTGCCCGCCGCCGCCGTCCGGCCCGGACACCTGCCGCACACCCCCCGACCCACCCCGTTCCCCCTCCGCCCCACCCGCCCCGCC